>DATIZP010000062.1:0-133797 GCA_035517035.1 Streptosporangiaceae bacterium
GCGTCCGCCGCGCTTGACGCCGCCGACCCGGACGTGCCCGGCCCGGAGGTAGCTGGCCTGGGCGGTGCTGGCCTGGGCGGTTCCGGCTGGGCGGCCGGGGAAGGTCGTCCCGATGCGGAGGCCGCTGCGGCCGCGGGCGACTGCCCGGACGCCTGGGCGGGTCTGACCGGCTGGCCGGGCGCTGGCGGAGCGGGTGGCGCCGACGACGGCCGCGGGGGCGGCGAGGGTACAAACGGCGGGGCCGACGCTGGAGGCGTCGACGCCGAGCGAGCGGCCGACGCCTCAGGCGGCGCCGACGACGGCCGCGGGGCGGGCGAGGGCACAGACGGCGAAGCCGACGCACCAGGAACCGACGACGGCCGCGAGGCGGACGAGGGCACAGATGGCGAAGCCGACGCAGGAGGAACCGACGACGGCCGCGAGGCGGACGAGCCCGGCGAAACTGAGGAGCCCGGTGGGACCGAGGAACCCGGTGGGACCGAGGAACCCGGTGAGACTGAACCCGACGAGGCTGAAGGTCCTGGCCGCGCGGTGGAACCTGGTCGGGTGGAACCTGACGGCACCGTGGCGCCCGAGGAACCCGCCGGGACCGAAGGGGCAATGCCTGGCGTCGTCGCTGGCCTGGCCGCAGCCGCGGCCGTCCCGCCCGCTGAAGCTGCAGCCGGCGCAGGTGCCCCTTCGCGCCCCGGACCGGCCGTAGCGGCCGAAGCCGCCTGCCCCGCGCGGGCCGGGGTAACCGGTGCCTGAGCAGGCCTGGCTGCCGTCCCAGGCTGGCCTGGGACGGGCTGGCCTGTGCCGGGCTGGCCTGTGCCGGGCTGGCCGACCCCGCGCTGGCCGCTGCCCTGCTCGCCGCCGCCAGCCTCGCCCGCAGTGCTCGCGCCCGCACTGCTCGCGCTCGCACTGCCCGCGCCCGCACTGCCCGCGCTCGCTGCGGCGCTGGCCGCGGGGGCGCCCTGGGCCGTGCTCTCCCGGGTGGCGCGGGCAGCCCGGGCGGACTCGCGTTCGAGCCTGCTGGCATGAACCTCCGCCGCCTGGCCCCTCTCGCCGCGACGATCTGCGCCGAGCGGGTCAGTTCCGATCCCGCCGGGACGGCCGGTCGGCTCGAACCACGTTGTCCGGTCACTGTCCTGCCGCGACCCGCCATCGGAACGTGGTGATGGCCGGTACCGCTGCGCCTCACGGTCGGCAGCTACAGACTCCTTCGCCGCCGCCTGCGCCCGCGCCGACGCCGCGTCTATGAGCCTGACGGCGGGCGACACGCGCTCGTCGGGCTGAGCATCCGCCGGGGCCGTAGCGCGCGGGCCCTGCTGCGCCCCTTGCTGGGCTGCCGGATCCTGGGCCGCCTCCTGCGCCGCCAACGGCGCGGCTGCCGCGCCGGAATCTGCCGGGCCTCGCGCCTGGGGCTTGTCGCCGCTGGACCCGGCCGCTGCAGGCACGGCATCTGCAGGCACAGCACCTGCAGGCACAGCACCTGCGGGCCAAGCATCCGCGGGAGCGGCAGGGCCGGAGGCGGCGTGGCCCGCCGTGGTACCGGCGGGAATTCCCCCGCCAGGGGCTCCCGCACCGTGCAGAACGCCGGCCGGCTCGCCATCGGTGCGGCCCGCGGCCTCGCCCGGCCAGCCACCCCAGTCTGTGCCGCCCTTGCGGACCGCTGACTTGCTGGCCCTGGCGGCCTGCCGCTCCGCCTTCGCCGCTTGTTTCTGGGCCTTCGCGGCCTGCTTCTCGGCCCGCCTCGCCGATCGTGCCGTCGGCTCGAAGGACCAGGCATCTTGTGCTTCGGCTCCGGCGTCTAGCGCTGCGCTCCCGCCGCCCTGCTGCGCCGCAGGCTCGGCCGCAACCTGCTTGCCCGCCAGCTCGCCCGCCCCCCGCTCAGCTGCCGCACGCTCAGCTGCCGCACGCTCTGCCGCCGCACGCTCGGCCTGCGCCGCCTGCTCAGTCTCGGCTCGTCCGGCTGCCCGCGCTGCCTGTTCCGCCCTGCCCGCTCGCTCGGCTCTGGCGGCCTGCTCGGCACTGGCGGCCTGGTCAGCTCTGGCGGCCTGGTCAGCTTCCGCTGCCCTGGCAGCCCGCTCGGCTTGCTCTGCCCTGGCGGCGGCCTGTGCTGACTTCTCCGCTCGGGCCGCCTGCTCCTCGCGTTCGGCCAGGGCCGCCTCACTCGCGGCGCGGGCAGCCTCCGCCTTCTCCGCGCGCGCCACCTGCCTCGCGACCCGGCCGTCCAGTGGCTCAGCGGCCCTGCCGCCCGGCAAATCCGCGGACTTGCCGACCCCATTCGCCTCAGCGGCCCCAGCCCTCGCTGCCTCCAGGGCATGGCCGCCCTTCGAGGCGGCGGCCCTGCCGCCGCGCGCCTGCGCAGCCCCGGCGCCCTGCGTAGCGCCAGCCGCGCCAGAGAACCGCGCGATCCCCGCGGCTGCGAGCCTGAGCGCGGCCGGCGTCGCGGCGAACCCGGCGTCCTGAACGGCGGATTCGGCTGTGCCGAAGATCTCCCGGCGCCAGATCAGCACGACCGCAAGCAGCATCAGGAACGCAAGCGCCGCGACGCCAATCGATACCACGACAAGCATCAGGCTGCCGGCGACGACTCCCGCCGCCAGCAGCCCGAATGCCACGACCACTACAGAAAGAACTGCGCCGATCCGGATCACGCACCAACTCCGCTCGCGAAGCTAGACCGACGAGCGCACCGCCTCAGCGGCGGTCGTGCTGACCCGTGTCGGCGGGGTGGTATCCACCGCCGTTGTGCGCCATCGGCTCCATGCCAGTGAACGGGGTGCTGGTGGGCCCACTGCGCATGTGGCCAGCGCCAACCGGGACGGCAGGCTGCGGGCCCGTGGCGGCCACCGCAGGGAACACACCGCTGTCGGCGGCCCCGGCCTCAAGGTCGCGCAACTGGCCTTCCAGGTACGCCTTGAGCCTGCTGCGGTACTCGCGCTCAAAGGCACGCAGGTCGTCCACCCGGCGCTCAAGCTCCTCGCGCGACTGCACGAGCGAGCCCATCGCCTGGCGGTGCCGCTCCTGCGCGTCGCGCTCCAGGCTCTCGGCCCTCGCCCGAGCGTCGCTCATCACCTGCTCGGACTGCCGGCGCGCCTTAGTGAGCAGGTCGTCGGCCTCCCGGCGGGCACGGCTCAGCGTCTCGTCGGCCTCCCGGCGCGCATCAGCGATCGCCTGGTCGGCGGTCTGCTGTGCCAGGGCAAGCACCCGGGCCGCGGTGTCCATGTTGTCCTCTGCCGACGACTTCTTCATCATCGACATCGGCTCGGGCCGACGCTCCGGCTCGATCCGCTTCGGCTCTGGCTGCATCAGCTCAGGGCCGTCCATGTGCGGCGAGGTCAGCGGCTGGTTCATCTTGCCGCCACGAAGCACCTCGGCAAGCTTCGCCCTGAGCTCCTCGTTCTCCTGGATCAACCGATCGAGCTCAGCCTCGACCTCGTCCAGGAAGGCGTCCACTTCTTCCTCATCGTAGCCAGGCCTGAGCCTAGTCGTGCTGAACTGCTTGTTCCGCACATCCGCGGGCGTCAGTGGCATGTCCTTATCTCCTTGGCGCGGTGGGTATGCCTGGCAGGCTACCCGATCACAACCTGCTTACGACCGCTAGCAACACAATGATCACGAGAAACAACAGCGTGTAGCTGAGGTCTAGGGCAACACTACCGAGCCTGACGGGCCGAATGTAGCGCCTTAGCAATCTCAGTGGCGGGTCAGTCAGCGTGAAGAGCACCTCGGCGACCATCGCCAGGACGCCGGACGGGCTCCAGGACCGGCTGTACATCTGCAGCATGTCGATGATGAGCCGGCCGATGAGGATCAGTAGGTACAGCCAGAGGATGTAGTAGATCACGACCAGGAAGATGGTCACGGCAGCACCCCGGCGTCGGTCCGCGCGCTGCCGCCACGCGGCGTGCTCACCTTGCTTGGTCGCATGATCCTTACTCTTGCCGACGGCCTGCTCTGTGCCGAGGCAGGCTCTACCTCTGGCCGCAGAGCCTGCCTAGCTCTGGTTGAAGAAGTCCCGCTCCGCGATCCTGGCCTTGTCCTCGGCGGTAACCTCGATGTTGGCCGGGGAGAGCAGGAACACCTTGTTGGTGACCCGGTCGATCGAGCCGTGCAGCCCGAAGATCAGTCCTGCTGCGAAGTCTACGAGCCTGCGGGCATCGCTATCGACCATCTCGGTCAGGTTCATGATAACCGGTGTGCCCTCGCGGAAATGCTCACCGATTGTCCTGGCCTCGTTGTAGGTGCGCGGGTGCAGCGTCGTGATCCGCGTCAGGTCGGTGGTCCGCACCGGCTCGTCATCGACCCGGCGTTCCGTCCTGACCCTGGTGTCATGCCCGTTGTCCGCGACATAGCCGGCATGCGCGTCACGCAGGTCGGGGTGATCGGGGTATTCGGTGACGTACCCGCCGTAATCGTCTCCGTCGCCGAAGTCCTCGGCGTAAGGGTCGTCGTAACCGTGGTCGTCCTCTACCAGGCCGAGATAGACCGCCACCTTGCGCATCGCGCTGGCCATCGTCAGTCCTCCGTCGCGCCGCTGGGTAGCAAGCATCGGTGCAACACGGCTCGCGCTTGGTCGGCTGCTCCGTGTGCTACGCGTCGGACATTACCTGACGAAGGCGCGCCGGCCGCCGAGCAACGCCGTACCGACACGCACGTGTGTCGCACCTTCTGCGATGGCCTCCTCCAGGTCACCGGTCATGCCCGCGGAAATCATGATTGCGCCCGGATGAGCCGACCGTACCTCGGCGGCGACTCCGGCCAGCCGGCGAAACGCCGGGCGGGCGGGCAGGCCGAGCGGCGCGACCGCCATCACGCCGCCGAGCTCGAGGCCGCCCTCGGCGGCGATCGCGCCCGCCAGGCCGAGCACGTCGGCGGGCAGCGCACCGCCCCGGTGCGCCTCGCCGTCATCTGGCGCGCCCTGCACGGCGGGGTCCAGGTTGACCTGGACCAGGCAGGTTACCGTCCGCCCGGCCGCCCGCGCCCGCCTGCCGAGCGCGGCGACCAGCCGCGGCCGGTCCACCGAGTGCACCACGTCGGCATACCTGACCACGCTCGCGCACTTGTTCACCTGGAGCTGGCCAACGAAGTGCCACCGCAGCGGCAGGTCGGCGCACTGGGTGGCCTTCGGCGCAGCCTCCTGGTCGCGGTTCTCCCCCACCTCGGTGACGCCGAGCCCGGCGAGCAGCCGGATATCTGAGGCGGGAAAGGTCTTGGTGATGGCGATCAGCGTGACCGCGTCGGCCGCGCGGCCTGCTGCCTCGCACGCGGCGGCGATCCTGGTGCGCAGCGCCAGCAGGTTGTGGCTGAGCTCGGCGCGCCTGGCCGCCAGCTCGTTGGCCGCTGCGTCGGCGCCGCCCGTCATCGGCTCATCATGGCGCGAGCCAGATCAGCCCGGCGAACCGCCCGGTCTGCCCGTCGCGGCGGTAGGAGAACAGCTCGGCAGTCTCGGCCGTGCACCGCAGGTCGTCGCTCAGCCGGCTCACGCCAAGCGCGGCAAGCTGGCCGCGCAGGCCGGCCCTCAGGTCCAGGCCCGGCGTGCCCTTCCTGGTCTCGCAGGCCGACCCTGGCGCCGCCGCGGCGACCTCGTCCCGCATCGCAGCTGGCACCTCGTAGCACCGCCCGCAGATCGACGGCCCGATGATCGCGTGCATCCGCGCCGGGTCGGCGCCGGCCTCGGCCATGGCCGCCACCAGCGCGGGCACGACGCCGGCGGCCATGCCAGGACGCCCGGCATGCGCGGCGCCCACCAGCCCGGCAGCCGGATCGGCTACCAGCACCGGTGCGCAGTCCGCCGCCAGAACGCCGACAGCCACCTCGGGCGAGTCGGTGAAGGCGGCATCGGCCTCCGGCTGCCCGTCTGCATCTTCGCCCTCCTGGCCAGGTGCGCCGCCGACCGGCACGGCTGCAACGTAGGCCACGCCGGCGCCGTGCACCTGGCGCATCCAGGCCAGCCGCCGCGGCCTGGGGCCGATGGCGCGCAGCACGCGCCCGCGGTTATCCGCGACGGCCGCAGGGTCGTCGCCGACCCGGCCGCTGAGGTTCAGGGTGCCGAACGAGCCGCCGCTCACGCCTCCCGGCCGACCGGTGAACAGGACGCGCACCCCTGGGCACAGCTCGGCGGGACGCGACAGCGCGGCGGCCGTCCCCAGGCCGACGGGCCCGCCCGTCCCGCTCACTTCAGGAAATCGGGCACGTCGAGCTCGTCGTCCTCCTCGAACACGACCGACTTGCGTCTGGTGCCAGCACCGTCGCCGCGGCCAGCACCGACCGGGCCGTCCGCACCTCCGCCCGCCGCGACCTGCCCGTCCGCCGTCCTCGGCTGCGGGACGGCGTCCGGCAGGGCGCCCGCGGCGCCGTGCCCTGGCTGGTCGGCCAGGTCCGCGCCGTGGCCGTCGGGCACAGGTGAAGCCGCCGTGCCACCCCCCGCGCTGGCGGCCGGCTGGCTCGTCGCGGCATGACCGGAGTGGGAGGACTGGTCCCTGATCGCCGGCAGCGTCACCGGCCGCCACGGCGCGCCGAAGGTGTCCGAGCCCTGAGACGGCTGGTAGGCGGCGACCGGGCGGCTCGGCCGCGACCGGCCCTGGGCCTCGTCGAATCCGGCCGCGATCACCGTGACCCTGACCTCGTCGCCGAGCGCGTCGTCGATGACGGCGCCGAAGATGATGTTCGCGTCCGGGGCCGCGGAGTTGGCTACCAGCTGGGCGGCCTCGTTGATCTCGAACAGCCCGAGGTCGGACCCGCCCTGGATGGACAGGAGCACGCCGTGGGCGCCGTCGATGCTCGCCTCGAGCAGCGGGCTGGAGATCGCCATCTCGGCGGCCGCCACGGCCCGATCGTCGCCCCGCGACGAGCCGATCCCCATCAGCGCTGACCCGGCTCCCGACATCACCGACTTGACGTCGGCGAAGTCTAGGTTGATCAGGCCGGGCGTGGTGATCAGGTCGGTGATGCCCTGGACGCCGGAGAGCAGCACCTGGTCAGCCGCCTTGAACGCGTCGAGCACGCTGACGTGCCGGTCCGAGATCGATAGCAGCCGGTCGTTGGGGATGACGATCAGGGTGTCGACCTCGCTGCGCAGCCGCTCGATGCCCGCATCGGCCTGTGAGGCCCGGCGCTTTCCCTCGAAGCCGAACGGGCGGGTGACGACGCCGATCGTCAGCGCACCAAGCGACCTGGCCACCTGAGCCACGACCGGGGCTCCGCCTGTGCCGGTGCCGCCGCCCTCGCCCGCGGTGACGAACACCATGTCGGCGCCCTTGAGTACCTCCTCGATCTCCTCCCGGTGGTCCTCGGCCGCCTTGTTGCCCACGTCAGGGTTGGCGCCGGCGCCGAGCCCGCGGGTCAGCTCCCTTCCGACGTCCAGCTTGACGTCGGCGTCGCTCATCAGCAGCGCCTGGGCATCGGTGTTGATCGCGATGAACTCGACGCCTTTGAGTCCCTCTTCGATCATCCGGTTCACGGCGTTCACGCCGCCGCCGCCGATGCCGACGACCTTGATGACCGCGAGATAGTTCTGCGGTGCTGCCACGGAGGGGCCTTCCCGTTCGTTTGCCTATCGCGGAACGCGCCGAGCCGGCCGGCGAGCCGTCACCGGACCGGGGCCAGGCGGGCGGCGATGCCGTTCACCAAGAGACTCCCCCGGAAGGCACGGCAGGTTCCCGCGATCCGCATCTTCATCCCACTCTCAGTCTCGCTTCGGGTCTCACCCTCAGGTTGAGATTTAGAGTTATGTCAAGCTGCCGATTGATAGGGACAGTAGAGTTGCGCGGTAGCGCTGGTCAACTAGCCTCGCCGTGACCGAACCGGCGAATCGCCTGCGGCGCAAGCACCATCACCATCTGTGCCGTAATTCGCTCGCGTTTCCCGCGGTGCCAGTCACGGCCGTGGCCGGATCGCTGACGTCGTAGTAGCTCGCGCCGCTGCGGAGCAGGATGGCCATCTCGTGCGCCTTGTCCGCAGCCCGGCCGGTGCCGCCCCAGACGACCGTGACGCCGCCGCGCAGGAACAGGGTCACGCCCGCCGTGCCCGAGGCGCGCACCGCGGTGACCCGGTGCCGCAGCCAGGCCGGCAGGCCCTGCACCACGGTCCCTGCCGCCCGCACGGCCGGGTTGCCGCGCAGGTCGCCGGGCGGCCCGTCCGGCGACCGCAGCACCACCAGCCCGGCCGGCGGCCGGACGGCGCTGCCAAGCACGACGCCGAACGGGTCCATCAGGTCGAAGCCGGACCCGTCGGGCACGGCGAACACGGCGGTCCTGCGCTTGGTCCAGATGACCACGGCGTCCGGCCAGGACCTGGACACCCTCGCGACCTGGACCTCAGTGATCCGCTCCACCCGGCGCGCCACCGCGCCGGTGTCCACCCGGATCAGCGGCGTGCCCAGCACGATCCCGGCCGCCGCGAGTACCTGCGAGCGCGGGATGTCGCCTCCGCCGATCGTCTGTACCGAGCGGACCACGAAGAAACTCGAGCCGAGCAGGGCCCAGGCGACGCCCGCCACCAGGGCCACCGCCGCCAGGCCGAAGAAGGCCGCCTTCCAGCGGTCGCGCCAGTGCCGCCAGGCAGGCTTGGCAGTATTAGCAGTATTAGCAGTATTAGCAGGCACGGTTGGACCAGCAGGCTTGGCAGTACTAGCAGGCCCTGTCGGACCAGCGGGCCCGGTTGGTCCAGCAGGCCCGGTTGGTCCAGCAGGCCCGGCAGTACTAGCAGGCCCTGTCGGACTAGCAGGCGCGGTCGGGTGAGCAGGGCCGGTTGGCCCGGCGGACCCGGCGGTCTTTCCGGGTCTGGCCCGGCTCACGCGCCGCCGCCCGTCCGCTCCGCCAATGCCTGGAGGATCTGCGGGCCGAGAGTCGTCACGTCGCCGGCTCCCATGGTCAGCACCACGTCGCCGGGCTTGGCGAGGTCGACGACCACGCCGGGAACGACGCGGCGATCCTGGCAGAACACCGCGCTCGTGCCGGGCACGGCATCGGCCACCAGGGCGCCGGTGACGCCGGGCTCGGGATCCTCCCGCGCGGCGTAGACGTCGAGCACCAGCACCTCGTCCGCCGCCGCGAGCGCCGTCCCGAACTGCGCGGCGAAGATCCTGGTGCGGCTGAACAGATGGGGCTGGAAGATCGCGATCACCCGGCCGCCTGCCGCGATGTCCCGGGCGGCGCCGAGGTCGGCGGCAAGCTCGGTCGGATGGTGCGCGTAGCTGTCGAGCACCCGCACCCCGTCGGCCTCGCCCTTGAGCTCCATCCGCCGCCTGGCGCCCCGGTAGGCCGCAAGGCCAGCCGCCACCTGCTCCGGCGGGTAGCCCAGCTCGACGGCCGTGGCGTAGGCGGCGGCCGCGTTCAGCGCGTTGTGCCTGCCGGGCACCTGGACGGCCAGCCCGACCGGCCCGGCCGGGCGGGCCGTCCGCGGGCCGGCGGTCACCTCGAACTCGGTCGCCATCCCCGCCGGGGTCACGCCGGTCACCTGGTAGTCGGCGCCGGCCGACACGCCGTAGCTGACTACCCGCGCGGCATGAGTCGCCCCGGTCAGCGTCGCGGCCGCCCGCATCGCTCCCGCGTCGTCGGCACCGACCACCAGCAGCCCGCCAGGGGCGATCCTGGCGGCGAACGCGGCAAAGGCGGCGTCGATCTCGGCCATGCTGGCGTAGTTGTCCAGGTGGTCAGCCTCCACCGAGGTGATCACCGCGGCCTGCGGAGCGAACATCAGGAACGACCCGTCGCTCTCGTCGGCCTCGACCACGAACGCCTGGCCGGCACCGTCGGCGGCGCCGAGGCCGGTCGCGGCGAGGATGCCGCCGATGACGTAGGACGGATCGGCGCCGCAGGCCAGCAGCACGGTGGTGAGCATCGACGTGGTCGTCGTCTTGCCATGGGTCCCGGCCACCGCGATCCCCTGCCGACCGAGCATCAGACAGGCCAGCGCGGCCGCCCGGTGCAGCACCCGCATGCCCTGTCGGCGGGCCCGCGCGAGCTCGGGGTTAGCGTCCCGGATCGCGGTCGAGACGACCAGCGTGTCGGCGTCGGCCAGGTGATCGGGCGAGTGGCCGACGCATACCCGCACGCCGAGCGCGGCGAGCTCGTCGAGCTGGGCCGAGGCCGCTGAGTCACAGCCGGATACCGGCACTCCCCTGGCCAGCATGATCCGCGCGATCCCGGACATGCCCGCGCCGCCGATGGCGGCGAAGTGCACCCGCCCGAGCTCGGCGAGCGGCACTGGATCGACCGGCTTCACCAGGCCCATCCTCGCGGTCCTCCCGTCGCCTGCGTCTTCGTGATCGTCTCAGCGCTGCCGCGTCACCGGCTGCGGTGACTGCCGCGGCGCCGACCAGGCTGCCCCTGCGCTCCACCGTCCGCCGGGGCGTCGCCTGGCCCGCCCTGGCCCACCGGGCCTGCCGGGCCCAACGGACCGGGCTGGCCTGCCGGGCCGCTCACTGGCCATGGTCCCGCCAGCCGCCCGCGGGAGTCGGACACCTCAAGCACCCGCGCTGCCAGCGCAATGTCGGCGTCTCTGCTTCCGATGCTGGCCGCCGCCCTGGACATGGAGGCGACGAGCTCATGGTCGAGCAGCACGCCGAGCAGCACGGCCCTGATCCACTCCGGGCTGAGGCTCGCGTCGTCGACGATCAGGCCGCCGCCGACCCGTTCCACGGGCAACGCGTTCAGCCGCTGCTCGCCGTTGCCGTGCGGCAGCGGCACGTAGGCGGCGGGCAGCCCCACCGCGGTCAGCTCGGCGCAGGTCATCGCGCCGGCCCGGCAGAGGGCGAAGTCGGCAGCCGCGTACGCCAGGTCCATCCTGTCCAGATACTCGACGGCCACGTAAGGCACCGCGCCGGTCGGCACCGGCGCCCCCTGGCCGGTACGCGGGCCGATGATATGCAGCACCTGCACCCCGACCGCCAGGATGGACTCGGCCGCGCCGAGCACGGCGCTGTTCAGCGAGGCAGCGCCCTGCGAGCCGCCGGTGACCAGCAGCACGGGCAGGTCGGGTCGCAGGCCGAACTGCTCGCGTGCCTTGTCGGCGAGCGCCAGCCGGTCCAGGCCGGCGATCTCGCGCCGAATCGGGATCCCGAGGTAGCTCCCGTGCGCCAGCCTGGTGTCACGCTGGCCAGTGAAGACGTGCGTGGTCAGCTGGGACCCGAGTCGGTTGGCCAGGCCAGGCCGCGAGTTCGCCTCATGCACGACGATCGGCACCCGGCGCCGCCGCGCCGCGAGATAGCCAGGGGTCGCCACGTACCCGCCGAAGCCGGCAAGCACGGTCGCCTCGGCCCGGTCGAGTACCTCGACGGCGGCGTTTACCGCCCCGGCCATCCGGCCGGGGACCGACAGCAGCGCCGGGGTCAGCGAGCGCGGCAGCGGAACGGCAGGTATCAGGTCGAGCGCGTACCCGCGCGCCGGGATCAGCTTGGTCTCCAGGCCCCGCTCGGTGCCCAGGCAGGTGATCCTGACCTCGGGGTCCATCCTGCGCAGCGCGTCGGCCAGCGCCATCGCAGGCTCGATGTGGCCGCCGGTACCGCCGCCCGCTATCACCACGCTCCGCATAGTCGCACCTCGCTGTCGAACCGATCGCTGCCGTCGAACCGATCGCCTGCCGCTCACCGGGCCGCTGGTCCGGGCCTGCTAGCCCGGCCGTCCCTGCGGCCCCGGCCGCCGAGGCGGTCCCGGCGTGCCCTGGCCGCCAGGGGCAGTCCTGAGAGCCGCCCTCGGAACTGCGCGCGGCCCGGGCTCGCGCGCCATCGGTCCGCGGGCCGCGGCCTGGACGGGAACGGGGATCGGCCGGAGCCCTCGGCCAGGCGGCGCCGGCCTGCCGCCCGGATCAGCCAGCCTAGACGGCGCCTGCCGCCGGCCGCGGCCCGGCCTGGCCCGCTGTGCCGCTGTCCCCAGGCCTGGCACCGGGAGGGCACGGGGCGCGGGCCGCTGCCTGGCAGGCTCGCGCGGGTTCTCGGTGCGCGGCGTCGCGTGCCGCAGCGCCGCGGGCAGCCTCGGCCGCAGCCGCCGGTCCACAGCGGCGAGCGCCTCCCGCGCCCCAGGCTCGCATCGGGCAAACGCGAGCAGCATGCCGACCGCGGCCATCGTCGCGATCACCGAGGACAGCCCCTGCGAGATCAGCGGCAAGGGCACCCCGGTGATCGGCAGCAGCCCGATGACCGCGCAGATGTTGACCAGCGCCTGGCCCACGATCCAGGCGACGGCGCCCGCTGCGGCGAACCGCATGAACGGGTCGGCCACCCGGCGCGCCACCCGCAGGCCGGCGTAGGCGAGCCCGCCGTAGAGCAGGACCACGCAGGCGGTGCCGACCAGGCCGAGTTCCTCGCCGAGGATCGCGAAAATGAAGTCGGTGTTCGCGTACGGCACCCAGCCCCACTTCTCCAGGCTGTTGCCGAGCCCCACGCCGAACAGCCCGCCCGAGCCGAGCGCCCGCTGGCCCTGGATGCTCTGCATATTAGGTCCGGTCGGCCCGCCAGCCCCCGGATTGAGGAACCCGGAGATCCGGCCGCCGCCGTAGCTGCCGACCACGACGAGCACGAGCAGCGCGAAGACGATCAGGCCGAGGATGGCGAGGAACATCCTGGCCGGGACGCCGACCACCCACAGCAGCGCGAGCAGGATGACAAGCAGCAGGAACGTGGTGCCAAGGTCGTCACCGAGCATGACGAGCATGGCGATCACCGCCGCGCCGGGCAGCAGCGGGATCAGCAGGCTCCGCCAGTCGTTGAGCTGGCCGAGCTGCTCCTTGCGCGCCAGCAGGTCGGCGCCCCAGACCAGGAACGCGAACTTGGCGAACTCGGACGGCTGCACCTGCTGGTGCGCGATCACGATCCAGCGCTCGGCCCCGGCCACGCTCTTGCCGAAGGCGAGCACGATCAGCAGGCTGGCGATCGCGGCGAGCAGCATCGGATAGGCAGCGACACGGAACAGCCGCGCGGGCGCCCTGGAGAGCACCCACATGATCACCAGCCCGGCAAGCGCGCCGCCCATCTGCTTGACGAAGTCCGAGTACGGCGACTGGCCAGCGACAAGCTGGATCGCCGACGAGGTGGACAGCACCATCACCAGGCCGATCGCCAGCAGCAGGCCGGTGCATCCGAGCAGCAGGTAATAGGACGTCAGCGGCCGGTCGAGCGGCCCGAGAACGGCGGCCGCCCGCGGCTGGAGGCGGGCCCTGCTCACCGCGCCGCCAGGCGCCGGACCGCGGCCGCGAACGCGTCGCCGCGCGCCGGGTAGTCGCGGAACATGTCGAACGACTGGGCGGCCGGCGCAAGCAGCACGGTATCGCCAGGTTCGGCCAGCCCGGCAGCGGCCTTGACAACGTTGTCCATTGCACCAGTGTCGGTGCAGGTGACCTCGATGACCGGTACCTTCGGCGCGTGTCGCCCGAGAGCCGCGGCGATCTTGCCGCGGTCGGCGCCGAACAGGACCACGCCGCGCAGTCGCGGCGCCGCCGCGCCTACCAGGTCGTCAAGGTCGCCATCGGCCCCCTTCAGCAGGCCGCCGGCCGCCCAGACCACCGGGTCATAGGCGGCGAGCGAGGCGGCGGCCGCGTGCGGGTTCGTCGCCTTGGAGTCGTCCACGTAGTCCACCCCGGCAACGTTGCCGACCAGGCTGATCCGGTGCGGGTCAGGCCGGAAGCCGCGCAGCCCGGCGCCGATCGCCGCCGGCGGCGCGCCATAGGCCCTGGCCAGGGCGGCCGCGGCGAGAGCGTCGGCGACGATATGCGGGGCCGGCGCACGGCCCGCGCCATGGTCCAGGTCCGCGACCGGTGCCAGCCGGACGCCCGGCCCGCCCGACCCGCCGCAGAACGCCCGGTCCACCAGGAACCCGCCGGCCACGCCTAGCTCGCCGGGACCTGGCTCGCCGAGCCGGAACAGGGCCGTCGCCGGCGCCCCCTCCGACCCGGCCGCCCGCGCCGACCCGGCCGCCCTCGCCGACCTGACCGCCGACACCATGGCGGCCGACCGCTCGTCGTCGGCGTTGCCGATCGCGATCGTGCCTGCCGCGAAGATCTTCGACTTGGCTGCCGCGTAGGCCTCGAACGTGCCGTGCCAGTCCAGGTGGTGCGCGGCCACGTTGAGCACGGCGGCGGCCTGCGGCGCGATCGTCGAGCTCCAGTACAGCTGGAAGCTGGACAGCTCGACGGCCACGACCTGGTAGGGCTCGGGGTCGGTCACCACCTCGGCGAGCGAGGTGCCCACGTTGCCTGCCTCGAGCGCCCGGTACCCGGCCGCCTTGAGGATCAGCGCCAGCATCCGCACGGTGGTCGTCTTGCCGTTAGTCCCGGTCACCGCGAGCCACTGCTGGCGCAGGCCGGAGTCCAGCCAGGGTCGAAGGCGCCAGGCGAGCTCGACGTCGCCCATCACCTCGACCCCGGCGGCCGCGGCGGCCGCGAGCAGCGGCGAGCCCGGAGTCCAGCCCGGCGAGGTGATCACGAGGTCGGTGCCGGCCGGCGGCGCGGCCGCGGCGTCGCCGCCGAGCGCGACGGCGATCCCGTGCCTGGCAAGCTCGGCCGCGATCGCGCGCTGGTCATCGTCGTCGCGAGAGTCCACCGCGGTCACCCGAGCGCCGCGGGCGGCGAGCACCCTGGCCGCGGGCGGCCCGCTGACGCCGAGGCCGGCCACGCACACCCGCCGTCCGACCAGGCCGGCGGCGAAGTCGCCAGCATCGGCGGCGGTCATTACGTTGGCAGCCATTCGATGTAGAAGATGCCGAGCCCGAGCGCCACGAACAGCCCGGCGACCAGCCAGAACCTGATCACGATCGTGGTCTCGGCCCAGCCGATCAGCTCGAAGTGGTGCTGCAGCGGCGCCATCCTGAACACCCGCCTGCCGGTCAGCTTGAATGACCCGACCTGGATCATCACCGACAGCGCGATGATCACGAACAGCCCGCCGAGAATGGCAAGCAGCAGCTGGGTATGGGTGCAGACGGCAAGCCCGGCGAGCACGCCGCCCAGCGCGAGCGAGCCCGTGTCGCCCATGAAGATCTTCGCTGGCGGCGCGTTCCACCACAGGAACCCGAAGCACGCGCCCATCACGGCGGCGGCGACGACCGCGCAGTCGAGCGGGTCCTTCACCACGTAGCAGTTGGGCACGAGGGTGACGGTGCAGTCGTTGCGGTACTGCCAGTTCGCGATCAGCACATAGGCGGCGAGCACCAGGATCGCCGCCCCAGTCGCGAGGCCGTCAAGCCCGTCGGTGAGGTTTACGGCGTTCGACGCCCCGCCGATCATGATGACGATCCACAGCACGAACGGCAGCACGCCAATGGCCGGCCCGAAATCGCGCAGGAACGACAGCGATGGGTCGGCGGGCGTCAGCGCGTACCCGTCCGGATGCTTGAGCACCTCGACGGCGAAGATGGCCCCCACCACCGACTGACCGGCCAGCTTGGCGCCGGCCCGCAGGCCGAGGCTGGTCTGACGGTAGATCTTGATGAAATCGTCGATGAAACCAACCAGCCCGAGCCCGGTCATCAGCCCGAGGATCAGCAGGCCCGAGGTGGACATCGTGTCCTTGGTGACGACGTGGCCGGCCACGTAGCCGGCCAGCGTGGCGACCACGATGACCGTGCCGCCCATGGTCGGGGTGCCGCGCTTGGTCGCGTGCGCGGCCGGCCCCTCCTCGCGGATCAGCTGGCCGTAGCCGCGGCGGCTGAACAGCTTGATCGCCAGCGGCGTGCCGAACAGCGCGAGGATCATCGAGACCCCGGCCGAGACGATGATCGTCCTCATCGGGCGGCACCTTCCTGCCCGGCCAGCGCCAGCGCCACGGTCTCCAGGCCGACCGCATGCGAGGCCTTGACGAGCACGACATCGCCCGGCCGCAGCCGCTCGGTGATCGCCGCCATGGCCGCCTCGCCGTCGTCGACCGCGAGCAGCTCGCCGGCGAAGCCCGGCACGGACTTGGCTCCGGCCAGGATCGGGGCGGCCTCTGGCCCGACCGCGATGATCCCGGACAGCCCGGAACGCGCGGCAGTCACGCCAGCCTGCTCATGGAATTCCCGCGATCGCTCGCCAAGTTCGGCCATCCGGCCAAGCACAGCATAGGCACGCCTGCCCGCTGCGATAACGCCGGTCGCGGCCAGCGCGGCCGTGACCGCCTCCGGGCTGGCGTTGTAGGCATCGTTGACGATGATCACACCGTCCGGCCGCTCGGTGACCTCCATCCGCCACCTGCTCAGCGCGCTCGCCTCGGACAGCGCGGCGGCCACCGCGCCGACCTCCATTCCGAGCTGGCCCGCCAGCGCCGCGGCGCCCAGCGCGTTGGTCACGTTGTGCTCGCCGTGCAGCCGCAACCGGACCTGCGCCGATCCGTCCGGCATGGTCAGCGTGAACCGCGGCCTGCTCAGCTCGTCCACGCTCACCTCGCTGGCCCGCACGTCGGCGGCGGCCGACCGGCCGAACGTCACGACCCGCGCGGGCGTCACGCCGGCCATGGCGGCGACCAGCGGGTCGTCGGCGTTCAGCAGCGCCACGCCGTCCGGCGGCAGCGCCCGCGGCAGCTCGGACTTGGCCGCGGCGATCTGCTCGATGCTGCCGAACTCGCCGGCGTGCGCGTTGCCGACGCACAGCACGACTCCGAGCCGTGGCGGCGCGATCTGGCAGAGGGTGGCGATGTGCCCGGGGCCGCGGGCGGAAAGCTCCGCGATCAAGTACCGGGTCTGCGGGCCGACGCGCAGCACGGTGAGGGGATGCCCGATCTCGTTGTTGAACGAGTTCCGCGGCCAGACGGCCGGGCCGAGCGCGCTGACCAGCTGAGCCGCGAGGTCCTTGGTGGTGGTCTTGCCCGCCGACCCGGTGATCCCGGCGATGGTGAGGCCGGGCAGCCGGTCCACCACCGCGCGAGCCAGCGCGGCAAGCGCGGCAAGCACGTCGGCGACGATCAGCGTCGGCGCTCCCGTCGGCCGGGTGCCGAGCACGGCAACCGCCCCCGCGGCCACCGCGCTGGCCGCGAATTCGTGGCCGTCCGTGCGCTCGCCCGGCAGCGCGGCGAACAGCGCCCCGGGCTTGCACTCTCTCGAGTCGGTCACCACCGGGCCGGTGACGACGGCGGCCGGGTCGGCCACCTGGTCCATCGCGGCACCGGTGACCTGCGCGATCTGCGCGATCGTGAGCGGTATCACGCGGCCTCCTGCCGGCCGGCCGGCCGGCCGGCCGCTGCGCGGCAGTCCGGGGTCATTCGTCCTCCAGGCCGTCGGTGAGCGCGTCGCTGGCCAGTTCTGCCCTGGCCAGGGCGGCGCGGGCCCGCTCGGCCCGCGCCCGGTCGGCGACGGCGTGCGCCGCCACCTCGCGATCGTCGAACGGTATGACCTGGCCGGCCACGTACTGGCCGCGCTCGTGGCCCTTGCCGGCGATCAGCACCACATCTCCCTTGGCGGCACCGCCGATCGCGAGCCCGATCGCCGCCGCCCGGTCAGGCTCGACGACCACGTGCGCGCGATCGCCCTGCGGCACGGACAGCGCGCCGTCGAGCATCTGGGTCAAGATCCCCAGCGGGTCCTCCGAGCGCGGGTTGTCGCTGGTGAACACGGCCACGTCGGCGAGCCTGGCGGCGGCAGCGCCCATCAGCGGCCGCTTGGCGGTGTCACGGTCCCCGCCGCAGCCGAGCACGATCCGCAGACTCCCCTGGGTCACCGGCCGCAGCGCGCCGAGCACCGCCTCGACAGCGCCCGGCTTGTGCGAGTAGTCGACGAGCACCGTCAGATCATGCCCCGCCTCGACCCGTTCCAGCCGGCCGGGTACCCCTGGGCAGGCGGCCACCCCGGCCACCGCCGCGGCAAGGCCCACGCCAACCTCGACAAGCGCGACAATCGCGCCGAGCGCGTTGGCCACGTTGAACGGCCCGGGCATCGTGACGCAGGCGTCGGCCTGCACCCCGCCAGGGCCGACCACCTGGAAGGTCGACCCGTCCGCGCCGCACCGCACGTCGGCGGCCCGCCAGTCCGCCTCGGCACGGCCGGAGGCCGAGAACGTGGTGATCGGGATCGCGGCGGCTTGCGCGAGCTCGCGGCCGCGCTGGTCGTCGATGTTGACCACGCCCGACCGCGAGTATCGCGAGGTAAACAGCTCCGCCTTCGCGGCGAAGTAGGCGTCCATGTCGGGGTGGAAGTCCAGGTGGTCCTGCGACAGATTGGTGAACACGGCCACCTCGTAGCTGGTGCCGGCGACCCGGCCGAGCGCCAGCGCGTGGCTGGAGACCTCCATCACCGCCGCGCTCACCCGCTGCTCGGCCATCACGGCGAGGAACGCCTGCAGGTCGGTGGCCTCCGGGGTGGTGAGCTTGCTCGGCTCGACCACCGTGCCCACCCTGGTCTCCACACCGCCGATCAGCCCGGTGACGTGGCCGGCCATCCGCAGCCCCGACTCGATCAGGTAGGTCGTGCTCGTCTTGCCGCTCGTCCCGGTCACCCCGATCAGCAGCAGCCGGCCTGACGGGTCGCCGTAGACCCACGAGGCGACCTCGCCGAGCCGCGCCCTCGGGTCGCCGACCACGAACACCGGCAGCCCGCTGAGGATCGCCCGGTCTCGGCCCGCGTGGTCGGTGAGCACCGCGACGGCGCCGGCGGCAGCGGCCTGCCCGCAGAACGCCGCGCCGTGGTGCCTGCTGCCTGGCAGGGCGGCGTACAGGTCACCGGGCTGCACGGCGGTCGAGTCGTGGGTGATCCCAGTGACCCCGTGGAGTTCGTTATGAATAAAGGAGGAGTCACCGTCGGGCTGCCGGAGGCCAAGCAGCGCGGCAAGCCCGGTGAGCGAACGCACCGGGACATGTCTGGGACGCAGGGCCGCTGGCACGGGCTGAGGCTACCTTGCTTCACGGAACGGTGAGCGGGACATATGGGACGTGGCCTCCGTCGGGCGGAATCTTCATCGCGGCCAGCGCGAACTTCATCACCGCGTTGAAGACCGGGCCAGCTACGTCGATGCCGAAGTTGCTGCCCTTGCGCGGGTCCTGGAGGTTGACGGCTACCACGAGGCCGTTGCGCGACGCCGGCGCGATGCCGATCAGGCTCGACCCGTAGGTGTTCCCCGGCTCCTGCGCGGTGCCGGTCTTCGCGGCCACCGTGTAACCGTGGATGATTCCCCACGGCTCCCCCGCCTGGTCGTAGACGATCGGCACCTGCTCGAGGACCTTCATCAGCTCGGCGGCGGTCGATGCCTTGATCACCCGCCGGGCCGACGGCTTCGGCGCCGGGATGTAGCGCCCGGTGCTCGTGGTATGCCCGGCCACCACCGACGGGGTGACCCGGACCCCGCCGTTGGCGATCGTGGCGTAGACGCTGGCCATCTGGATGGCCGTGACCCCGACGCTCTGGCCGAACGAGATCTGGTACCGCTCGTTCTGGTAGCCGTACGCGATGGTCCAGCGCGACGGCGGCGGCAGCAGGCCGGGGTTCTCGCCCGGCAGGTTCAGGCCCGACGGCGAGCCGATGCCGAAGGCGTGGAACATGGCGTACTGCTGCTGCGGGGTGACGTGGGCCGCCACCTGGATCATCCCGTCGTTGAGCGAGTGCGCGATGATTCCGGCGATCGTGTACCGCTGAGTCGGGTGCGGCTCGGCGTCGTGGTACCAGGCCCCGTGCCAGAAGATGTCGTCAGGCACCAGGTAGCTGGTCAGCGGCGTCTGGCCGGCGTCCTGGAACGCGGCGGCCGCGGTCATGACCTTGGCCGTGCTGCCCGGCGCGAACATGTTGGCGACCACGATGTCCGTCGTCGCTGCCAAGCTGGCGGGCGACGCCGGGTTGAAGGTGGGGTACTGGGCGAGCGCCAGTATCCGGCCCGTGCTCGGCTGCATCACGACGACGGTGCAGTTGCGCGCCTTGGTTGCGGCCACCTGGATGGCGCACTCGTGCTCGGCCTCCCACTGGATGTCGGCCTGGATGGTGAGGCGCAGGCTGCCCGCCGGGATGGCGGGCTTCACCACCGACACGGTGCCCGGGATGGGCAGCTCGGCCGAGTCCGCCTCGAAGACCTCGGTGCCTGGCTTCCCGGCCAGCAGCGCGTTGTACACCTGCTCAAGGCCGGCCTCGCCGGTCATCACCCCGGTCTTGGGACTGGTGTCCACGAAGCCGAGCAGCGGTGCGGCCAGGTCGCCGCCCGGATAGGCCGACACGTAGCTGGCATGCAGGCCGATGCCGGTCAGGTTCAGCCTGGCGATCTCGGCGGCGGTTGACGCGATGACCGAGTTCTTCAGCACCACGTACTGCGGTGAGCTCGGATGCCCGAGCAGCCACAGGATCCGCGCCTGGCTCATCCGCAGCGGGCCGGCCAGCTTGGCCGCGGTCACGGCCAGCGGGACGTGGGTCATCTCGTACGGGTCGGCGTAGACCGTGTCGGTGCGCACGGTCAGCGCGAGCACGGTGCCGTCTCTGCTCACGATCTCGCCCCGGACCGCGGGGATGGACTCGGCCCTCACCCGCTCCTTCTGACCCAGCTCGCGGTAGCGCGCCGCATCGGCGCCCTGCATCTGGACCAGCCGGCCGAGGATGATCATGATGGCGAGGGCGACCGACATCATGGTGGCGTTCAGGCGGCGGACTGAGCTGGTGCGGTGCAGCTTCCTGCGTGGCCAGGCGGCCGCGGGGCGAGCCGGACGCGGCCGGGCGGGCTGCGGCCGGGCGGAGTGCGGCCGTTCTGGATGCGAGCGGGCCTGGCCTGAATGGCCAGGGTGCGAGCGGCCTGGATACGGACGTTCAGGGTGCGAACGGGCAGGCTGCGGCCGTGCTTGGGCTGGCCCTCCAGGCTGCCGCGGGCCGTCGGGCGGCAGCCCGCGGCCGTCTCCGGGCACCGGACGCGGACCGACCTCCTCCTCGTCCGAGCTCACCGGCGCGCTCCGGCCGGGGCCCTGGGATGGCGGCCCGATCGCTGCCCGTTCCGGACCGAGCCGGTGCGCAGGTCGAGGAAGGTCAGGCTGGGGTCAGGGCGCAGGCCGAGCTTGAGCGCCTCCTTCTCGAGCACGGCGGCCGACTGGGCGGCGGTGACCTGCTGCTCAAGCTGCTGCACCTGCTGGCTGTGCGCCGCGTTCGCCTGCTGGAGGTTGGTGATCTCGATCGAGTTAGCCGCGAGCGTGGTGTTGACCACCAGCAGGCAGACCAGGCCGCCGCCCAGCAGGCCGAGCACGAGCAGCACGAACGAGGTGCGCCCGATGCGGCCTGCCTGCCTGGCGGCACGGCCGGCCGGGCTGGCGAGATGACCCGCGGCGCGGCTGGCGCCTGCTGACGGGGCGACGTCGGCGGGCAGCACCTGCCTGGCCGGCCCGCCGGTCCGCACGGTACGGCCGGGCCGTCCTGGCCCGGCGGGGCGGACGGGGCTGCTCGGCCGGACCGGGCTCGCCGGGAGAACGGGGCTGGCCGGCCGGTCCGGCCTCGGCCGCCTCGCCGGCCGCGTGGGACGACGGGCGTCCGGGTTCGGCCGGCCCGGCTGGGCGACCCGCTGCCCGTCAGCCTGGCCACGGCGCTGGCCGGATGACTGTCCGTCCGCCTGCCTGCGACTCGCCTGCCCGCGACTCGCCTGCCCGCGACCGGCCTGCCCGCGACGCTGTGCGGACGCCTGCCCCGCAGGCTCGCCACGCTGCGCGGGGCCGCGGGTCGCGGCCGGCGGTTCCTGGCCTTGCCTCGGCCGGGAACCCTGCGTGTCGCCGGCCGTGGCCGGTGTCATGAGGTCGGTGCTCATCGGCGCTCACCCATCCGCGTGTCGATCGTCCCGCCGCTGATCCGTCTGCTGGTCGCCGCGCTTGTCGCCCTGCCGTTCGGTGCGCTGCTCGCTGTGCACTTCCTTGGGCCGCTCACCGTGCGTCCCTTAGACCGTTCCCCGGGCCGTTCGCCGGGCCGGTCATGCCGCCCTCACCCGCTCGGCCGCCCTGAGCCGCGCCGACGCCGCGCGCGGGTTCACGTCAAGCTCAGGCTGGTCAGGCCGCTCCGCACCCGAAGTCAGCAGCCTGAACGCGGGCCTGGCGGCCTCGAGCGGCACCGGCAGCCCGGGCGGGGTCGTGTCCGTGGCCCGGGCGGCAAATGCCCGCTTGACGATCCGGTCCTCGAGCGAGTGATAGGAGAGCACGACGACCCGGCCGCCGACGGCGGTCACGTCGAGCGCGGCGGGGACGGCACGGCGCAGGGTGCCGAGTTCGTCGTTGACCTCGATCCGCAGCGCCTGGAACGTGCGCTTGGCCGGGTTACCGCCGGTGCGCCGCGCCGGGGCCGGGATCGAGTTCCTGATGATCTCGGCCAGCCGCAGGGTGGAGGTCAGCGGCTCGCGCTCGCGCTCGCGGACGATGGCGTCGGCGATGCGCCGGGCGAACCTTTCCTCCCCGTACTCGGTGAAGACCCTGGCAAGCCGCGCCGCCGGGTAGGTGTTGACCACCTCGGCGGCGGTGAGCTGGCCCGCCCGGTCCATCCGCATGTCCAGCGGGGCGTCCTGTGAGTAGGAGAAGCCGCGGCCGGGGTCATCAAGCTGCGGCGACGAGACGCCCAGGTCGAACAGGATGCCCTGCACGCTGGGGTGTCCGAGGTCGGCGAGTATCGCCGGGATCTGGTCGTAGACCGCCTGCACCAGGGTGACCCTGGCCAGGTCGGCGGCGAGCAGCTGCCGCGACTCGTCGATCGCGGCCTGGTCGGCGTCGATGCCGATGACCGTGAGGCCGGGATGGTCGCCGAGCAGGGCCCTGGTGTGGCCGGCCCGGCCCAGCGTCGCATCCACCAGGACGGCGCCGTCCGCGGCGAGCGCGGGGGCGAGGATGCCGCGGACCCGGTCGAGCATCACGGGCACGTGCCCGGCTGCCGCTGTGGTCATCGAGTCCCCTCCTCCCGCTCCCCTGTGATCTGGTGCCCTGTGATCTGCCGCCCTGCGATCTGCTGCCCTGCGATCTGCTGCCCTGCGATCTGCCGCCCTGCTTCCCCAGGGCTGCCGAAGCCGCTCGGGTGCCCGGCCAGGTCGCCATCCGCGCCGGTCCGACGGTTCCCGATCCGCCTGGCGCCGGGGAAGAGGCGTCAGCCTGAGGGCCGTCCAGCGCGGGTGGAGACCTCGCCGGGCACTGGGCTCCGCGGCGCGGAGCCCGCCTACAGAACTCCTGGCAGCACCTCCTCGGACGCGTCGGAGAAGGCGTCTTCCTGCCGCTCCAGGTAGGACTCCCAGGCAGCGGCATCCCAGATCTCCAGGCGGGTGTTGGCCCCGATCACGACGCAGTCACGCTGCAGTGCCGCGTACTCGCGCAGGGCAGGCGGGATGGTGACCCGTCCCTGCTTGTCGGGCACCTCGTCGGAGGCGCTGGCAAAGAAAACCCTGCTGTAGTCGCGGACGGCCTTGGCGGTGACCGGCGCCGTGCGCAGGGCCTCGGTGATCCGGCCGAACTCCGCCTGCGGAAACACGTACAGGCAGCGCTCCTGACCTTTGGTCAGCACAAGTCCCTCCGCCAGCTCGTCGCGGTACTTCGCCGGGAGGAATATCCGACCTTTGTCGTCCAGCCGAGGTGTGTGGGTGCCGAGAAACAACGGCTCCTCACCTCCACTGTCCCCCACGACGGCGCGCAGCAGGGCCACCATTCTCCCCACCGCGCACCACTGTACTCCACATTCCACCACCGTCAATGATCGGACGGCGGTCGGCGAACCACTTCCCCCACGGAACACGTGGTCAAGGTGGTGGAGCGGAGTGGAGCGGAGGCGGGAGTGATCGCCCCGAAGCCGGACGCTGGTCGCGGCACGTCAGCAGGGCTGATCCGCGGCGGGTCGGCACGGCTAGCCGCGCCGCGCCCTGGGAATGCTTGTTATGCAGTGATTCCCAATCCGTTGTCGCATCGAGGCGTCGCTGCACGTACTGTCGAGGCGCAACGGAATGGTCACGGCGGGCGGCGTCGCCGCAATGGACATACCCAGTCCGGTATAGGGCGGGACTTAAGGAGGACGAGTGTCTGCTGAAGCCGGGCAGGCGGAGCGCACGCTCAACGAGCTGATTCCGGTCGCCCACCGGATCAGCGATGCGGTCAATACCGTGGTTGTCGGGAAGCCAGAAGCTGTTCGCCTGGCTCTGACCGTGCTGCTCGCCGAGGGCCACGCGCTCATCGAAGACGTCCCGGGCGTGGGCAAGACGCTGCTGGCCAAGGCGCTGGCAAGGTCGATCGACTGCTCGGTGCGGCGGGTCCAGTTCACTCCCGACCTGCTGCCCAGTGACATCACCGGGGTCAGTGCGTTCAATCAGGAACTGCGCGAGTTCGAGTTCAAGCCCGGGCCGATTTTCGCCAACCTGGTGCTCGGCGACGAGATCAACCGAGCCTCGCCGAAGACCCAGTCGGCGCTGCTGGAAAGCATGGAGGAGCGCCAGGTCACCGTCGATGGCGTCACCTACCCGCTTGAGTCGCCGTTCATGGTGATCGCGACGCAGAATCCGATCGAGATGGAGGGCACCTATCCGCTGCCCGAGGCCCAGCGTGACCGGTTCACGGCCAGGATCTCGATCGGCTACCCCGACGTCGGCGCCGAACTCGCGATGCTCGACGCCCACGGGACTCACTCGCCGCTTGATGACCTCAAGCCGGCCGCGCACGCCAGTGACGTCAGGTCGCTGATCGCGGCGGTCCGCGAGGTGCACGTCGCCGACCAGGTCAGGCAGTACATCGTCGATGTGATCGGGGCCACCAGGTCCGCGTCGGCGCTTCGGCTCGGCGCCTCGCCGCGGGCGGCGCTTCAGCTGATGCGGGCGAGCCGCGCCTACGCCGCGCTCGAGGACCGGAACTTCGTGATCCCCGACGACGTCCAAGCACTGGCCGGACCGGTGCTCGCGCACCGGCTGCTGCCCACGGCCGAGGCGGTCGTCGGCCGTGAGCTGCCCGAGCAGGTGCTCGCCAGGATCATCCAGCGGGTGCCGCTGCCCGGCAGGTAACTGCCGCGCTGGGCTGACCAGGGCCAACGACATACAGTGGCAGGGCAGGTGGGAAGGAGGCGATAGTGCGATCCGTTCTTGCCTGGTTCACCATTCGCGGCATGTCCTTCCTCACCGCCGGGATCGTCGGCGTGCTGGCCGGCCTGACGCTGGGCAGCGAGGCGATGATCAGCGTCGGCGTCATGCTGATCGGCCTGCCGGTCTTCTCCGCGCTGACCGCACGCCGGGCCAGGTACCAGCTGCGCTGCGACCGCAGGATCGTTCCGCCACGGGTGGCGCCCGGCCAGCCGGCCACGGTCACCGTGCGCCTGGAGAACGTCAGCAGGCTGGCCACCGGCCTGCTGCTCGCCGAGGACAGCATCCCTTACTCGCTGGGAGCGCGGCCGAGGTACGTGCTGAACGGTATCGAGCGCGGCGGGTCGCGCGAGGTCAGCTACCAGCTCAGGTCCGACCTGCGGGGCAAGTTCGTGGTGGGACCGCTGCGGGTCAGGATCGCCGACGTATTCGGGCTCGTGGAGCTCACCGCGAACTTCGCCACCCAGAACACACTGACCGTGACGCCCAAGGTGGTGCGGCTGGTCAGCGGCTCGACAACCGGCAGCTGGTCGAGCGACGGCGACGGCCGGACCAGGATGACGGCGGCGGCCGGGGACGACGACGTCATCCCGCGCGCCTACCGGGACGGCGACGAGCTGCGGCGAGTGCACTGGCGGTCCACCGCCAGGTACGGCGAGCTGATGGTGCGCCGCGAGGAACAGCGCTGGCAGGACCGGGCCGTGGTGATCCTGGACACGAGGCGGAGCGCCCACGCCGGATCGGGCCCGAGCTCGTCCTTCGAGTTCGCGGTCAGCGCGGCCGCGTCGATCGGCGTGCACCTGGCCAGGTCGGGGCTGGACGGCCACCTGCTCACCGACGCAGGCCCGCTGGCCGGGTCGGCGATGTTCGAGGACGTGCTGCTCGACGCGCTCTCCGTGGTCACGATGTCGCGTAACTACGACTTCGCCAGGACGACCGCCGCGCTCAGCACGATCGAAGGCGGGCTTCTCGTCCTGGTGGCCGGCCAGCTCTCGGTCGCGGCCGCCAGAGAGGTGGCCGCGGCCAGGCGGCACGGCAGGCAGGGGATCGCGATCCTGCTTGCCGTCTCGACCTGGGCGGCTCAGCCCAGCGAGGTCGGCCATGCGAGCCGGAGCGGTCAGTCTGCGGGGACGGACGGGCCCGCCGGCGTGGCTGGTGAGGGTGACCAGCTTGGCCAGGCCGGCCAGGGCAAGGGCAGTCAGGGCAAGGTCGGCCAGGGCCGGAACGGCCACCAGGATCTTGCCGCGGACGGCCAGGGTCCTGACGGTTATCGGGAGCTTTCCGCGGCCGACGGCCAGGGCCCGAGCGGGCCTGGCAGGAAGGGCAACGGCAAGAACGGCAGCGACATGGACGCCTGGTCAGCGGATTCTGAGGGCCGCGCGGCGGGTCGCGGCACGACCGGCGACGGCGACACCGCGGCAGCCGCGGCGGTGTTCCGCGCGGCCGGCTGGCGCGTGGTCACCGTGGACGCCAGCACTCCGCTCGCCGTCGCCTGGCAGCGGCTGCCGAAGGCGGGCGGCTACAGCGACGCGGCAAGCCCGCTCCCGGCGGCTAGCCAGCCGGTCTCAACCGGCCGTACGACCAGCCAGGCGCGGCGGGCGCCAGGCAGCGAGGAGGACCTCGATCTCGGAGCGGCAGCGTCATGAACCACCGGCTGACCACCGCAGCCGCTGTCGCGGTCGTCCTCGCGTCTGTCTCAGAGTTCGCGCTGATCCACGGGGCCGCCTGGCTCGTCGAGGCCGCGGGCGCGGCGCTCGTGGCCGCTGTCGCGGGCACCCTGACCAGGCTCAGCCCGGTCCCTGCCGCGGTCGCCGCGACGCTGCTGGCCGGCGCGGCGAGCGCTCCCCTGCTGGCCGCCCAGTCGCCGTACTGGAAGGCCGCCGCCGGCGTCGTCATCATCGTCTGCGCGGCGAGCGCCTCGGGCCTGCGGCCGCTGCGGGCCATCGCCTGCCCGGTGACCTATCTCGCCGCCCTGCTGCTCTACGTCAACGCGCTGCTGGCAGGCAGCCATTCGATCATCGGCCTGATCCCGACTGGATCCTCGCTGCACCACCTGGTCGCCCTGGCCAACTCCGGCCTCGTGGTGGCGAGGAACCCGCCCCCGGTGGACGGGAGCAGTCACGGCATCCAGCTGCTGGCGGCCGGGAGCATCGGGCTCGCGGCGATCGTGGTCGACTTCATCGCCGTCCGGCTGCGCAAGCCGGCCATCGCCGGCCTGCCCTTGCTGGTGATCTACCTGGCGCCGATCGCTACCGCAGCGCACGTGGGCGGCCTCGGCGGCGCCGCGACCTTCCTGCTCGCCGCGACCGGCTACCTGGCCCTGCTGTCCTCTGACGGGCGAAGCAGGCTGCGCAGCTGGGGCCGGGTGGTCACCGTCTGGCACGCCGCCGGCGAGGATGAGCGACTCGGCGGTGCCGACATCGGCGCGCTGACGGCCACCGGCCGCAGGATCGGCCTCGCCGCGGTGTGCGCGGCGCTCGTGGTGCCGCTGCTGCTCCCCACGCTGAGCCCGCACAAGCTCTTCGGCGGTGGCAACGGCAGCGGGCCTGGCGGCGCGGTCACGCTGCCTGACCCGGTGGACCAGCTGCACGGGCTGCTCACCAAGAGCTCCAACCAGCCGGTGTTCACCTACCGCACCAACGGCCCGCCGCAGTACTTCCAGATATTCGTGCTCAACTACAACGGCGGGCTCGGGGACTGGACCATCATCCAGCCCAAGCGCAGCACCACGATCACGGCCAAGGGGTCGCAGCCGATCACGCTGCAGGCGCCGCCCGGTCTCACCGGGGAAACGCCGGAGACACTGGTGACGACGCACGTCACGCTCGGCGACGTCACGGCCGGCTACACCGGGCAGGCGTTCTTCCTGCCCGCGCCCTACTGGCCGGTCAAGCTCCAGATCAGCGGCACATGGCACGAGGCTGACGGCACCCTGATGCTCTACTCTGATCAGGCCAATCACGCCGGGCAGAGCTATGCCGTCACCGACGGCGACATCGATCCGACGCCGCAGGAACTTTCCCTGCCGCAGACGATCCCGGCCTCGATCAAGAAGGCCTACCTCGGCTTCCGATCATCCCGGACCGGCAGGCTGAAGGCCATCGCACAGTCCGTTACCGAGGGCAAGACCACCGCGTTCGCCAAGGCCGTCGCGCTCGAGGCGTGGTTCCACTCCGGCCTGTTCAGCTACAACGTGAACTCCACCGGCATCCCGGACACGGCCCAAGGACTGGTCTCGTTTCTCACCACCAACCGGCAGGGTTACTGCCAGCAGTTCGCCTTCGCGATGGCCGTGCTCGCCAGGCTGCTCGGCATACCGTCGCGAGTGGTGATCGGCTTCACCGCCGGGCAGGAGCACGGGCACGGAACCTGGGTGGTCACAGGCGGCGATGCGCATGCGTGGCCGGAGCTGTACTTCAGCGGCGCGGGCTGGGTCAGGTTCGAGCCGACGCCGGGCGGCCAGGGCGGCCAGGCGACCGCATTCCAGCCATCCTGGGTGACGACCGCCTCCCGCGTCGTCTCGCATCCGTCGGGCGGAACCAGCCCCGGCGCCAGCGTGTCGCCCGCGCCGTCGGTCGGTGCCAGCCAGCCCGGCATCGAGCGTCGGCTGCAGCAGCTCGACGACGGGAGCAAACCGGGTACTACGGCCTCCCCGCGCCGCGGCGGCGCCGCCCCGATCGGCCTGGCCGTGCTGGCGCTGCTCGTGCTCGCGGCGGCCACGCCGGGCACGCTGCGACTGATCACCAGGCGGCGGCACTGGCGCGCGGCCGGCGACGACGCGTCGCTGGCCAGGGCGGCCTGGCAGGAACTCTGTGCCGACCTCGAGGACTACGGGCTGGCCTGCGGGGTGAGCGAGTCGCCGAGAATGGTCGCGCGGCGGGTATCGAGCATGGTCAACCTGGACGAACCTGCCAGGCTGGCGATCGGCCGTATCGCGACGGTCGTCGAGCGGGCCAGGTACGCGCCGCGGCCCGAGGCCGCAGGGGCCATCAGGGCCGACGTCACCGCGGTCCGCCGGTCGCTGGCCCGCGGCTCGGGCAGGCTCATCCGGTGGCGGGCCAGGCTGGCACCGGCATCCACCCTGCGGCCGCTGTCCGAAGCGCTCCGTCAGGGTCTCGGCCTGCTGACCGGCTGGGCGCCCACCGCCCGCGAGCCCACCCCCAGCTGACCCCGGGCCGCCTGCGTTCCCGGCCGGCGTGGAATGCTGGGCCGGTGAGCGCTGGGCAGGCGCAGGTGCTGGTGGCCGGCGAACTGCGCTTCTTGCTGCGGCCGCGGTGCCGCATCGGTCCGGTCCTGGTCCGCTGCGACGGGACGTCGACGCTCGGGCACGTGGTCCAGTCACTCGGGGTGCCGCTGACCGAGGTGGGCGGCCTGGCGGTCAATGGCGCGGCGGCGCCGACCACCTACCGGCCGCAGGACGGTGACGTCGTGCAGGTCAGCCCGGTGCGCCGTCCCCAGCCGCCAGCGGCGGCCGGCTTCCTGCTCGACGTGCACCTCGGCACGCTGGCCCGGCGGCTGCGGCTGCTCGGCGTCGACACCGCGTACAGCACCCAGGCCGACGACGATGCGCTGGTCGAGCAGGCGAACGCCGGGCAGCGGCTGCTGCTCACCCAGGACCGTGGCCTGCTCTGTCGCCGCATGCTGCGAGCGGGCGCCTACGTCTGCGGTGCCCGCCCCGATGACCAGCTCGCCGACGTCCTGGACAGATTCGCCCCGCCGCTGTCGCCGTGGACCAGGTGCCCGGCGTGCAACGGCCCGCTCGCCGCGGTCAGCAAGGCCAGCGTGGACCCGCTGCTGCGACCGGGCACCCGCCGCACCTACCGCGACTTCTCCCGGTGCCGCGACTGCGGCAAGGTCTACTGGCGCGGCGCCCACGCCGCGAGGCTCGACGCCATCGTGCGCGCCGCCACCGCCGCGGCTACCGCCACGACCCGCCGCTAAACTCGCTCGGAGCTAGCCGTCGCCTTCCTGGCGGCGGCGCCAGCGCTCCTCAAGACGCTCGCCGAGGCCGGAGCCGGAGCGCCTCCCGCTGCGCTTGTCCTTGCGGCCGACCTTGCGGCCGACCTTGCGGCCGACCTTGCGGTCCTTGACCGGCAGTTTCCCAGTCGCGATGCCGTTCATCCGCCGGTAGCTGATCGCGGCCCAGTAGCAGGAGGCCAGCATAATGACGAAGCCGGCCAGGCTGATCGCGATATAGGTGGACACCCCGACCGGGAGCAGCGCGACACCGAGCGCGAACCCGATTGCCGCGTAGACGACCCGGCGCTTGTAGTGCACCTGCGGGTCTGCCGAGCGCACGGCTCGGGCAAACCGCGGATGATCGGCATAAAGCGCCTGCTCGATCTGCTCGAGCTGGCGCTGCTCGTGCTCAGACAGCGGCACGGGGCCTCCCAGTAGATCGCGCCCGCCGGACCTTGTGACTCTGCTGTGATGTCCTGGCTACCTTCCAGAATACGAGTGCCAGCGCGTTCTGCGGAAGGGGACGGTGATTCAGGCCCCATCGCCGTGCAATCCAGGCTGTCCAGCAGGCGGCAGGAGCGTGCCAGGACCGACCGCTCCGGCCCCGAATCGCCTGGTGATCTTGTCCATCGCACCCTCTGCCTCGCGCCAGGAATCTGGCCGCTCGCCTAGTGCCAGCTGCGTGCCCGTACTCTCGGCCGGCGCTAGGCCGGTGGCCCGGATTCCGACCAGCCGGAGCGGCACGCCCGCCAGGCCGGACGCGCCGTACAGCTCGCAGGCCGTGGCGTAGATCTTCTGCGCGACGTCGGTCGGCTCGGCCAGGGTGCGGGCCCGGGTGATGGTGGTAAAGTCCGCGCGCCGTAGCTTGACCGAGATGGTCCTGGCCGCGTAGCCGGAGGAACGAAGCCCGCGTGCCGTTCGCCCCGCGAGCCGCAGCAGCTCGCGCCGGATCAGGTCAGGGTCGCCGAGGTCGGCGGCGAAGGTCTCCTCCGCGCCGATGCTCTTCTCCTGAACTCCCGTGGTCACCCTCCGGTCGTCCCGCCCCCAGGCGAGGGCCGACAAGTGCGCGGCCGTGGCCCGGCCGAGCTCGCGTTCCAGCGTGGAGCGCGGGGCGTTCGCGAGGTCGGCCACGGTCCGCAGTCCCAGCCTGGCCAGCACCGTGCCGGTCTGCCGGCCGACGCCCCACAGCGCCGAGACCGGCAGCGGGTGCAGGAAGTCGAGCACGCCGTCTGCCGGGACCACAAGCAGGCCGTCCGGCTTGCAGTGCACGGAGGCCAGCTTGGCCACGAACTTGGTGGTCGCGACGCCGACCGAGCAGGTGATGCCGAGCTGCTCGCTGACTTGCCGTCTGATCAGGGCTCCGATCTGGGCAGGCGGCCCAAGCCGCCGGATCGCGCCCGACACGTCGAGGAAGGCCTCGTCCAGCGAGAGCGGCTCGACCTCGGGCGTCACCGACCGGAAGATCGCCATCACCTCACGCGAGACGGCGCTGTAGAGCTGGTGCCGTGGCATGACGAACTCGGCGTGCGGACAGAGCCGCTGGGCCCGGCTGGCCGGCATCGCCGACCGAACGCCGAACCCCCGCGCCACGTAGTTTGCCGACAGCACGACGCCTCGGCCGCCGGTGTACGCGACGATGACGGGCCTTCTGGCCAGCTCGGGCCGGTCCCTGATCTCGACGCTGGCGTAGAACGCGTCCATGTCGATGTGCAGGATGTGGCAGCCCGTGTCGTCGGCCGCCGTCACCGCGCGGACCCTCACGGTCCGAGCGTAGCCGCGGCTACGGACAGCCGCGATCGCCCGCCGCGTCGGAGGACACCGGATCCGAGTCAGCCGGATCAGGGCTCACCGGCTCTGAACCCGCCGGCTCGTCAGCGACCAGCTCGGGCTTGAGCTCGAGCAGCCTGGCCAGCAGCCCGTTCACGAACGCCGGCGAGGCGTCGGTGGACAAGTCGGTGGCCAGCACGACCGCCTCGCTGATCGCCACCGCGTCGGGGACGTCGTCGCGCCAGAGCAGCTCGTACGTGGCGATCCTCAGGATGTTCCTGTCCACGGCCGGCATCCGGTCGAGCGTCCAGCCGCGGGAGTGCTCGGCGAGCAGATCATCGATGCGCTCCCGGTGCGCCTGGACGCCCTGCACCAGCTCGCGCGCGTAGGGCATGACCGGCGGGTCGGCCCGCGCGGTGCGCGCCTCGAGCATGGCGAGCAGCGGTTCACGCTGCATCTCGGCCTCGAACAGGATGTCGAGCGCGCGCTTGCGCGCCTTACTGCGCGCTGCCACGGCTGTCCCCGCGTGGCTGGCGCACGCCGGTCATCCTCACGCGCGGCCGAGGTAGTCGCCGGTCCGCGTGTCGACCCTGACCTTCTCGCCGGTGGTGATGAACAGCGGGACCTGGATCTGGGCGCCCGTCTCCAGCGTGGCCGGCTTGGTGCCGCCCGTGGACCTGTCGCCCTGGAGCCCTGGCTCCGTCTGGCTGACGGTCAGCTCCACGGCGGGCGGCAGTTCGACGTACAGGGCCACGCCGTCGTTGAACGCCACCGTGACCGTCTGCTCCTCGAGCAGGTAGCTGGCGCCGTCGCCGACGGTCTGCGCCGGGATGCGCGGCTGGTCGTAGTCCTGGGTGTCCATGAAGACGAAGTCGTCGCCCTCGCGGTACAGGTACTGCATCTCCCGCTTGTCGACGTTGGCGACGTCGACCTTGACGCCGGCGTTGAACGTCCGGTCGACGACCTTGCCGCTCATTACGTTCTTCAGCTTGGTCCGCACGAACGCGCCGCCCTTGCCAGGCTTGACGTGCTGGAACTCCACGACGTTCCAGAGCTGGCCGTCGATGCTGAGGGTCATGCCGTTCTTGAGATCGTTCGTGGTGGCCACGTTGGTTGCTTCTTCCTGCATGCGGGCGGGACCGCCGCGGACTGACCGGCGCCCGGCTCGGCGGGCGCCTACAGGACGAGCAGTTCCCTGGTGATCGTGGTGAGCGACTGAGCCGACCCCGCCGCCCCGGCACCTGCACGGACGACGAGCGTGTCCTCAATCCGGACGCCGCCCCGGCCAGGCAGGTAGATTCCGGGCTCGATGGTGATAGGAACCCGGTCTTGTAGTGTACCGGTCCGGTCGTACCCAATGATCGGCGCCTCGTGGACTTGCAGGCCCACGCCGTGGCCGAGCCCGTGCGAGAAGCAGCCGCCGTAACCGGCGGCCTCGATCACCTCCCGCGCTGTCGCGTCTAGGTCGCCGACGTCCGCGCCGGGCCGGGCAGCGGCCACGCCGGCGGCCTGGGCCTGCTGGACGATCAGGTAGATCTCCCGCTGCCAGGCAGTGGGCATGCCGATGGCCACGGTCCTGGTCATGTCGGCGTGGTAGCCGCCGAACCTGGCCCCGCAGTCGATCGTCACGAGGTCTCCCGCGACAAGCTCCCGCCCGCCGGGGACGTGGTGCGGGATGGCTCCGTTCGGCCCCGAGGCAACGATCGTGTCGAAGGCAACGGCCTCCGCGCCTAGGTCCACCATGGCCCGCTCGAGAGCGAGCGCGTAGTCGCGCTCGGTCACCCCAGGCCGCAGCCGGTCGAGCACCGCGGAGAACGCGTCGCAGGTGATCGCGCACGCCCTGGCCAGCAGCTCGATTTCCGTCTCGTCCTTGACCAGCCTGAGCTGGTCGATGACGTCCCCGGCGGGCACCAGCCCAGGGCCGGGCTCGCCCGGACCGGGCTCTTGGCCCACGCCAAGCACGACGGCCAGGTCGCGGTGCCGCTGCACCGTCATCTCGCGATCCTCGAACGCGATCACGCGGCGGCCGTCGGCCAGCGAGCGACGGGCGAGAACCGGCTCGACGAACCGCTCGACCACCAGCTCCACGTCCGGGCACTGCCGCTCGGCGGTCCCCGCGTACCGCGAGTCGGTGGCCAGCACCGCCGGCCCGTCGGCGGGCACGAGCACCGCCGCGTTGGAGCTGACCAGGCCGGTCAGGTAACGGACGTTCACGCCCGCGGTGACCAGGACGGCATCGGCGCCGAGCCCGGAGGCGGCAGCGGCGGCTCGCTCCCGGCGTAGCGCATGCATCTGCGGCATATCCGAACTGTACGATGGCCGGGCCTGGCGCCCCAGGCCCGCGCCGGCCGCATTCCCGAGACCTGGCGCCGGGAACTTGTCAGTCGACCGCTCCCGGATCGCCGCCCCGCCGGAGCGCGGGATCCGGCAGTCGCGGCGGGGTGCGGAAGTGCGGCGGTGCCGCCAGGTCAAGCGCGTCGAGCGGGTCATTGGCGGCGGCGTCCCGAGGGGTCAGCGGCGGCAGGTTCCACTTGCGCTCGATCAGCTTGAGCACGGAGGTGTGGTCGTAGACCTGGTCCGTGACGTACCCGGGCTTGGCGTACGGGGACACGATCACCGCGGGAACGCGGAACCCTAGCCGGTCGTAGCTCACGGGGCCGGCGTCGGCGCGGACCATGTCGCGCCCGATGCCGGTGCTGCGCAGCATCCGCAGCACGCTGAACCGCTCGAACGAGCCGACGCCGGGGACGTCGTCCGGCGGGACGGCCTGCGGCGGAGGCACGTGATCGTAGTACCCGCCGTGCTCGTCATACAACCAGATCAGCAGCGTGTCCGGCCAGCCCCGGCCGGTCATGACCGCGTTGATGACCTCGGCCGCGAACGCCTCGCCCGCCGCCACGTCCTGCGGGTTCTCCTCCGAGCAGAACTTGAAGTCAGGGTCGACGATGCTCACGGCCGGCAGCGTGCCTGCCTTCGCATCTCGCCAGAAGCCGTCCATCGACCGCACGTGGTTGATCGAGCGCAGGATGCCGAGCGGGTACAGGTCGGCGGTGAACTGTATCTTGCCGATGATCCTAGGCCACAGCGCGGGAATCAGGGCGCCGAGCATGCCGCCGAGCAGGCGGAGGAAGTTGAGCCCGCGCGCGTGCGACAGCCGGCGCCAGCCGACCCTGATCGGCGACATCATGTGGTAGTTGATCCAGCTGATCCGGTACGCGGTCAGCAGGTCGAAGATCGTGCCGTGCGGCGGGTAGTCGACCATGCCGAACGGCAGGTCGTCGATCAGCCCGTGCGCCGTTCCGGCGATCATGAACCGGCGGTTCGGGAAGGTCGGCCCGAGGCACGACGAGAACCAGCGGGTCGCCAGCGGGAAGGTCGTGGCCAGCCCCGCGTAGAAGGGCAGGTCGGCGCCGGTCCAGTAGCCCATGGACACGCTCGCGTCCTCGCCGGGCACGGTCTGCTCGATGCTCCGGACGAAGCCGTCGCACGCGCCGTCGTTCCACTGGATGTGGCTGGCCGCCCAGCTCTGCGTGGGCACGTACTTCACCTGCGCCGTCGTCGGCAGATGCCGCAGGCCGACCCGGTGACCGTCGCCGGCGGGATTGGTCGCGGTCGGCTGGCCGTCAGGGCCGAGCGCGAATCCGTCACCGCGGCCGGCGAGCATGCCCAGGTAGTTGTCGTAGGAGTGGTTCTCCATCATCAAGATCACGATGTGCTTGATCTGAGGGAGCCCGTCGGTGCCGGCGGGCTCGGCGGGGCGTGGCCGGTCAGTCAGCGCCGGGCCACGCCGGCTGACTCCTCGGCGGGCTGCCGATACCTCGGCGCGTAGCAGCATGCGCCAAGAGTGCCAGATCGTGCCGCCGCCGTCGCCCCGGCGCGGTCAGGTTTGGGGCGGATCGTCGCCGATGATCACGCCGCCGCCGTGGCTCCAGGTCAGGTACCGCCAGGAGAGGTTGACGAGCGCGGAGATCCGGTTGCGGTGGCCCAGCAGCGTGATCAGGTGCAGGGCCAGCCACGCCAGCCAGGCGATGGTGCCGCGTACCCGTACCCGGGCGGGCAGCTGGACGACCGCGGACCGGTGGCCGATCGTGGCCATGATCCCCTTGTCCTTATAGCCGAACGGCACCGTCGGACGGCTGCCGGCCAGCCGGCGGATCTGGGCCGCGATGTGCCGCCCCTCCTGGATGGCCGGCTGGGCGAGCTGCGGCAGCGGCTGTCCGCCGGGCAGTGCGATGTCGCCGGCCGCGAAGATCCGCTCCTGGCCCTGCACCCGCAGGTCGGGCTCGGTCACCAGGCGTCCGCCTTGGCCGGTGGGCAGGCCGAGCCTGGCGATCCAGTCAGGGGCGGTGATCCCGGCGGCCCAGACCGTGAGGTCGCTGGCCATCGGCTCTGGTTCGCCTCCGTGCCGCGAGATCAGCACGTGGTCCGCGTCCGCCTCCTTGATCTCCGTGCCGAGCAGCACGTCGACGCCGCGGTCGAGCAGCTCCTTGCGCGCGTACTCGCGCAGGCTCTCGGTGAACGGCCCGAGCAGGGCCGGGCCGAGCTCGATCAGCCGGACCTTGACCCGTCCCTGGTCGATCTCGGGAAACGCGGCAGGCAGCGCGATGTTCCTCAGCTCGGCCAGGGTGCCGGCCAGTTCCACCCCGGTCGCGCCGCCGCCGACCACCGTGATCGCGAGCTCCCTGGTGTCGCCGGTGCCGCTGCGCCGCTCAAGCTCGGCCATCAGCCGGTCGCGCAGCGCGATCGCGTCCCGCCTGGTGTACAGGCTGAGGCTGTGCTTGGCGGCGCCTGCCACGCCGAAGAACGCGGCGCTCACGCCGGTCGCCAGCACCAGGTAGTCGTAGCCGACCGGCGGGCCGTCCGCCAGCAGCACCTCGCGCCGATCGGTGTCGACGCCGGTGATCTCGCCCATCCGGAAGTGGGCGCCGGACTTGCGCGCGGCGGCCCAGGCCGGGTAGGCGACGTCGGCCGAGGTCAGGCCGGCCGTGGCCACCTGGTAGAGCAGGGGCTGGAACATGCTGTAGGAGTTGCGGTCGATCAGCGTGACCTCGATCGCCCGGCCGCTGCCGCGACGCGCCCGGCCGAGCCGCTCCATCACGTTCAGGCCGGCGAACCCCGCTCCCGCCACCACGACCCTGATGTCCCCAGCGTCCCGCACCGCCATAACTTGACTGTACCCGCGGCCCTTCCGGCCATTTGCTTCGCTCGAAGGGAGCTTCGCGCCGCTAGGGTCGAACCGTGGCACAACACGACAGCGGGCCGCGCGGCTGGATCTCCTACTCCGGTGGTCCCGGCGGCAAGGACCACCTGCCGCCCGACGTGCGCGAGTGGGCGGACCGGCGCGAGGCTGACCGGGCGAGCCGCCGTGGCGCGCTGCTCTGCGAGGTCACCGTGCGGGTGTACGAGCGGGACACCGAGGAGCCTGCGATGCAGGTGGCCTTCCCGCCGGGATCGCTGCTCGGCCCGGACAGCGACTCAGCACAGATCGCGGCCGCGGTGGCCAGGGCCAGGGACCAGCTCGCCCGCTGGCGCTGAGCTCAGCCGGCCAGGTCCTTGATCTGCTCGATCAGGGCCACCCGCTCGCGGTGCGTGGCGGCGACCGGCTGCACGTTCAGCGTGGTGACCCCGGCCTCCCGGTAGGCGGCGAGCCGCTCGGCCACCTGCGACTTGGTCCCGATCAGCGAGATCCCCTCAAGCAGCGACCTGGGCACCAGCGCGGCGGCCTCGTCCTTGCGGCCGTCCAGGTAGGCGTCCTGGATCGCCGTCGCCTCGTCCGGGTAGCCGTAGTCAGACGCCAGCTTGGTGTAGAAGTTCTGGCCCCTCGCGCCCATGCCCCCCACGTACAGTGCGAGCACCGGCCGACCGAGATCCACCAGGTCGGCGACGTCGTCGCCGATCGCGAGCGTGGCCTGCGCGATCACGTCGAGCGGCGGCAGCGACGGATCGCGCCTGGCCCCGCCGTCGGCCAGCGCCGCGCCCCAGATCGAGCCGGCCCTCTCGGGGAAGAAGAAGATCGGCTGCCAGCCCTCGCACAGCTGGGCGGCCAGCGCGGTGTTCTTCGGCCCCACCGCGGCGAGGATGATCGGGATCCGGTCCCGCACCGGGTGGTTGATCAGCTTGAGCGCCTTGCCGAGGCCGGTCCCCTCCCCGGCGGGCAGCGGGATCTGGTAGTACCTGCCGTCGTAGGTCAGCCGCTCCCGGCGCCACACCGCGCGGCAGATCTCGATGGTCTCGCGGGTACGACCGATCGGGGCGTCGTAGGGGACGCCGTGCCACCCCTCGATCACCTGCGGCCCGGAGACTCCGATACCGAGGTTGAACCTGCCGGCCGACACGTAGTCAAGGCCGGCCGCCGTCATCGCCGTGAGCGTCGGCGTCCTGGTGTACAGCTGCATGATCCCCGACGCCAGCTGCAGCCGCTCGGTCTTCGCCGCCACGTAGCCGAGCTGGCTGACCGCGTCATAGCTGTAGGCCTCGGGGACGAACACGATGTCCAGGCCGGCCTTCTCGTAGTCGGCGAGCTCGACCACGGTCTCGGCGAAGCCGCCCGAGTAGTTGAGTGACATTCCGATGCGCAAGGTGTTCTCCCCGATGGCGGCATGGAGCGGACGAGTGCATCGTAACTGCCTGGCTAATCGCGGTCATCGGCCAGCAGGCCGGCGATCGCGCGGAGCGCGAGCAGGTAGGAGCCGAACCCGAACCCGGCGATGGTCCCGTCGGCCACGGCGGCGACCACGGACCGGTGCCTGAACTCCTCCCTGGCGGCCGGGTTCGAGATGTGCACCTCGACAAGCGGCGCCGTCCGCATCGCGAGCGCGTCCCGCAGCGCGTAGGAGTAATGGGTGAACGCGGCCGGATTCAGCACCACCGGGATCCGCTGCTGCGCCGCCTCATGCACCCATGCGAGCAGTTCGGCCTCATCGTCGGTCTGCCGGAAGTCCACGGCCAGGCCAAGCTCGGCCGCCGTCGCGGCGCATGCCTTCTCCAGATCGGCGAGCGTGGCGGTGCCGTAGACGTCTGGCTCGCGGACCCCGAGCATGGCCAGGTTCGGCCCGTTCAGCACCAGTACCCGGCGCATTCACACCTCCTGGTAGGCGCTGGCCAGCAGGTCCTCGGGCGGGTCGGCGAGTATGCCCGGCCGCGCCAGCCCGTCGAGCACGACGAGCCGCAGGTGCTCGCCCCTGGTCTTCTTGTCGATGGCCATGGTGTCCCGCAGGACGGGCCAGCTGCCGCCGGGGTAGGCCGTGGGCAGGCCTACCGCGGCAAGCACCGCGCCGTGCCGCCGCGCGGTCGGCTCGTCGAGCCGACCGGACAGCCGGCCGACCGCGCTGGCGAACATCATCCCGATCGCGACGGCCTCGCCGTGCGGGATCGCGAAGTTCTCGGCCCGCTCGATGGCGTGGCCCAGGGTGTGGCCGTAGTTGAGCATCTCCCGCGGCCCGGCCTCGCGCGGGTCGGCCGCAACCACCTCGGCCTTCATCCGGATCGCGCGCTCGACAAGCTCGCGCTCGTGCGGGCCGCCCGGCGCGGACGCCGCCGCGGGGTCCTGCTCGATCAGGTCGAGTATCACCGGGTCGGCGATGAACCCCGCCTTGATCACCTCGGCCAGGCCGCTGACGTACTCGCGGCGCGGCAGCGTGCCGAGCGCGGCCAGGTCGGCCAGCACCCCGCCGGGTGGGTGGAACGCGCCGACCAGGTTCTTCCCGGCGGCGATGTTGACCGCGGTCTTGCCGCCGACCGCCGCGTCCACGATCGCGAGCAGCGTAGTCGGCACCAGCACGACCCGAACGCCGCGCAGCCACGTCGCCGCGACGAATCCGGCCAGGTCGGTGACTGCTCCTCCGCCGACTCCCACGATGACGTCCGAACGGGACACGCGGTGTGCTGCCAGCCTCGACCAGAGGCCCGCCGCCACGCCGATGTCCTTGGCCGCCTCGCCGGCCGGCACCGCCTCGGCGTGCACCTGGTAGCCCGCGACCGTCAGCGCGCCGATGGCCGGGCGGGCCAGCGAGCGCAGGCCCTCGGGGTAGATGAGGACGATCGTCCTTGCCCGCTCCCCGACCAGCCGGGGCAGTTCGGCGGCGACGTGGTGTCCGACGACCACGTCGTAGGGCTGATCGCCGGTGACCCGGATCGTGGTCGCGCTCACCGCTGCGCCAGGCGCTCGGCCACCTCGGCGGCGATGTCATCGGGGTCGCGGTCGTCGGTGCTGACGGTGATCGTGGCCAGCCGCTGGTACACCGGGAGCCGCTGGTCGAGCAGGATCTTCAGGGTGGCCCGCGGGTTGCCGATCAGCAGCGGCCTGGCCTGGCCGAGCCCGACCCTCTTCGCGGCGGTGGCGAACCCGGTCTCCAGGTAGACCACAGCCCGCCCGGCCAGCCGCTGCTGGGTCCCCGGGTCGAGCACCGCTCCCCCGCCGACGGCGACCACGCCGGCCCCGTCGTCAAGCGCGCGTGCCACGGCGTCCCGCTCGAGCGCGCGGAAGGCTGGCTCGCCGTCTTCCACGAAGATGTCGGCGACCGGCTTGCCGACCACGGCCTCGACCTCGGCGTCGGTGTCGGTGAAGGCGACGCCGAGCCGGGCGGCGAGCAGCGCGCCGACCGTGGTCTTGCCCGCGCCCGGCGGGCCGATCAGCACGATCGTGGTTGCCTGATCGCTCACCGGATTACCAGCGCATCGAGGTAGCCGGCCAGGTTCCTGCGCACCTCGGCGACGCTGTCGCCGCCGAGCTTCTCGACCGCGGCGTCCGCGATCACCAGCGCGGCCATCGCCTCGGCGACGACGCCGGCCGCGGGCACCGCCGTGACATCACTGCGCTGGTTGATGGCCCTGGCCGGCTCGCCGGTGCGCACGTCGACCGTGGCGAGGGCACGAGGCACCGTCGAGATCGGCTTCATCGCGGCACGCACCCGCACCGGCTCGCCGGTGCTCATCCCGCCCTCGATGCCGCCCGCACGGTTGGTCATCCTGCGCAGCCCGCCGTCCGCACGCTCGATCTCGTCGTGCGCGGCCGATCCGCGCCGCGCGGCCGTCTCGAAGCCGTCGCCGATCTCGACGCCCTTGATCGCCTGAATGCTCATCATCGCCCCGGCCAGCCTGCCATCCAGCCGCCGATCCCACTGCACGTGGCTGCCGAGTCCTGGGGGCAGCCCGTGCACCACCACCTCGATCACGCCGCCGAGCGTGTCGCCGTCCTTGCGGGCGGCGTCGATCTCGGCGACCATGGCGGCGCTGGCGGCCGGGTCCAGGCAGCGCACCGGGTCGGCATCCACCGCGGCGAGATCGTCAGGGCCGGGCAGTGTTCCGGCCGACGCACGCACGGCTCCGATCGCGATCACGTGGCTGAGGACACGGACGCCGACCGCCTGGGCCAGGAACCTCCTGGCCACCTCGCCGAGCGCCACCCGGGCCGCGGTCTCCCTGGCGCTGGCCCGCTCAAGCACAGGACGGGCGTCGTCGTAGCCGTACTTCTGCATCCCGGCCAGGTCGGCGTGGCCGGGACGGGGCCGGGTGAGCGGCTCGTTCCTCGCCTGCCCGGCCAGCTCGTCGGCCGGGACCGGGTCGGGCGACATCACGGTCTGCCACTTGGGCCACTCGGTGTTGGCGATCTGGATCGCCACCGGGCCGCCCAGCGTCCTGCCGTGCCTGACCCCACCGGTGATCTCGGCGGCGTCCTCCTCGAACTTCATCCGGGCGCCGCGGCCGTAGCCGACCCGGCGGCGGGCCAGCGCGGCGGCCACGTCAGCAGTGGTGATCTCGATTCCCGCGGGCAAGCCCTCGCAGATGGCCACCAGTGCACGGCCATGCGATTCCCCGGCGGTCAGCCAGCGCAGCATGCTGACGATCTTCCCATGCGGCGCAGGGCGGCCGGCTACCTGCCGGGCTGGCCTGGCACGCCAAGCCAGATCGCGACGCCGCGCCGCAGCCTGGCGCCGAGTCGCTCCATGACCTCGGCGCCGACCTGGGCGGCCAGTTCGGTGACGTCCCGGCCGGCGCTGCCGGGCGCGAGGGTCAGCGCGATGGTCAGGTCGCGGTCGGCGTCGCCGGGGTGCAGCTCGAATCCGGCGATGGCCAGCTCGCCGGACAGCACCCCGGCGACGATGTCGTGCACGTCAGGGTCGCAGCACGGCGCGGGGGCCGGCTCGCCCCTGGCCAGTGCGTCGAGCCTGGCGCCCTCGACCGCGATCGGCACCGGGCCGCCGACGTCCACCACCACCGCGCAGCCGTCGCCGGCGGCCGCCTGCCACACGTGCGCGGCCGCCACCGGAACCGGCCTGGCACCCGGCTGCCAGCGCCGCATCGACTCCAGGCAGGTGAACGCGGGCACGGCCCGCCGCCCGTCGAGCCCGATCAGGGTCGGCATCGCCATCTCGGTGGCCTTCTCCCCGGTCCGCTCTCCCGCCCGCCGTTCGGCCTCGTCCTGGTCGAGCAGATCGGCGGCCACGGCGACCACGGGCACCAGCAGGCGGCTCACGGCCAGCGCGGCGAGCGCCGCCGTCTCGCCGCACTCACCGGCCGCGAAGGCGTCGAGCGCCGCGGTCACGGCCGGGTCGGCCGTGCCGTCGTCGGAGCGGAACGCGGGGTCGCCCCCGGTGATCTCGGGCATCCGCCCCACTGTAGTTGCGCCTGACTGGGGCAGACCTGGCAGGACGGCCCCCTCGTGGCGATCGGGCGTCTTCCTCTACTCATGGCGGCAGCGGCCGATCACACACGAGTACTCTGACGCCCGACGCAGTTCTAGATATCACCGGAACTTACGTACGCAAGTTGCGATTTGAGAGTTTCATTGAACTGCATGCAAGTCAGGACCACAGGGGAGCATGTGCGGAACAACCCTCAGGCACCGTCTCTGATCGAGACGGGAACGCTCATGCAGAAGCCGATTCCGCCGCGGCTCGTCGAGCCGTATCTCACCGGACGGCGGACGGTGATCGCCGGGTTCGTCTACCGCGCCTCCGACACCCCCTTCGGCTCCCCTGCCGACTTCTATCTCGCCCTGGATCTCGGCTACGACGGCTCGGAGTTCCGGCCCGACATGGCCGAGCTCTACCTGCTCCGCTGGCTCGCCGCTGCGCCTGACTTCTACCAGGTGCCGTACTCACCTGACCGCGGCGGCGACTGGACTGGCAAGCCTCCCTTCACCGGCACGGGCTACACGTCGTGGCCGAGCCGGCCGATCCCCGAGTTCTACGTGGACCTGATGCCGATTCCGGTCGGCACCGAGATATTCCGGATAACTCAGGGTCAGGCAGACTTCATCGCGCGCTACGACGGGCAAGTCTGGCTTCGCCCTGCTGAGGGGGTCTGAGAGATGCGATACCGGCTGCTTGCGAGCTATCAGGGGGCGCCCTACGAGGCCGGAGTCGGCCCCGACGAGGACGGGGTGGTGCTGTTCGCCGCGTGCCCGCCGCCTGAGGACCTGCGCTTCGAGCCGGCCACCGGCCACTGGCGCAAGCTGGTCAGCAGGTCCGACGTGCAGACGCTGTACGAGTCACGGCCGGTCGGCGTGTTCCGCGGCGAGCGGTGCATCGTGCTCGATGACCTCGGCGACCGGCTGCACATCGTCTACCTGGGCCACGACTCATACCGGGCCGAGCAGCTGGGCTACTGGGAGGTGGACCGCGGCGTCTTCGAGCTGATCACGCCGCGCCAGGAGGTCACCGACGTCGTCGAGCTCAGGCAGGCGCTCCCGCTGCGCGGCGAGAGCGGGCAGCACGTCCGGCCCGGCTACCTGCCGAGCGGCCCGATCGATTATGTGCGGCTCCCGGCTCCTCCGGTCGACCAGCCACTGCCGCTCGAGGCCGAGGCGATGCGTGCCGCCACCGCGGCCACCAGGCGGAGCAAGAAGGCACAGCCGGCCGATCCAGCGGCCGCGCCGTACCCGGCGCCGACCTACCCCGCGACCACGCTGGAGCCGGGGCCTGCTGCCGTGCCGCCGTCCCCGTCCGTGCCGCCGTCCCCGTCCGAGCCGCCGTCCCTGGCGGGCGGAATCTCGGAGCCCCCGACCGCCGCCCAGCGCGGGTCGGACCCCGCCAGCGCCGTGCCGTCGTGGACCCCTCAGGCTCCGCCCCAGCACGCCACCGTGCCGCCGCAGGCACCGCCCGCGCCGTCCGGCGAGTCGGTCGCGGTGCACGTCGACCGTCCGGCCGCACCGCCGACCGATGCGCCGCGGCCCGTTCCGACGTTTACGCCCGCCGATCTCCCGGTGGCCGCCGTGCCGTTCGACGGTACGCACGACGGTCCGCACAGCGGGCCGTTCGAGACGATGCAGGGTGCGTCGTCGTCGGCTGGCCCGCTGCCCGCGGCCAGTGTCGTTCTGGCCGGACCTCAGCCCGCCGTACCCGCACAGCCAAGGCCCGCGGCTCTGGTGCTCGCGGACGCCCAGCCCGCGCCGGGCAGCAAGGAGCCGAGCCGATCCGAGACTCCGACACCTCCCGCGCCTGCCGCTGTCTCGAGCGAGAGCAAGGCAGCCGCGCTGGTGGGCTCGGCTGGGTCCGTCAGCCCGGCTGCGCCGGCCGAGGTGGGCCCGATCGCGGCCGTTCTGGCCGAGCCGGCTCAGCCCGCCCCGATGCCGGCTCAGCCCGCCCTGGTAACCGTGCAGGCCGCCCCGATGCCCGCACCGCCGGTCCAGTCCCCTGCGGCGGCCGAGCCGGTGACGCCGACCCTCGCCGCCGTGCTCGCGCCCGCCGAGGCCACCGCTGTCTTGCCCCAGGCCCCGGTCACCCCGCCCGAAGCCACCGTTGCCGCGGCCGAGGCCTCAGTCGCCGCGCCCGAGGCTGCCGGTGTCCCAGAAGCCGCCGTCGCCGCGCCGGAAGCGCCGGTGGCCCCGGCCGGTGCTCCGTCGGCCCCGCCGGCCCAGCCCCTGCCAGCACAACCCCTGCCAGCACAGTCCCTGCCAGCACAGCCCCTGCCAGCCCAGTCGGCTCAGCCAGCCCCGTCAGCGCGGTCGGCCCCGCCAGCGCAGCCGCCCCACGTCGCCGACGCAGCCCAGCCCGAGCGGGCCGCGAATGGCGTCGTCAGCGACGGCCTGGCCGCCGCCAGCCTCGCCGACCAGCTTGCAGATGGCCGTCTCGGCGGCATGCTCGACGGTGACGTCGGCGGGCGGGCCGAGCCGCCGCACGGGCCAACGATCGGCAGGCGCCGACGCGCCACCAGGCGGAGGCTGCCGACTCAGCGGATCTTCTCGGACCTAGCCACCCAGGCGGCGATACCGCCGAGCGCCTATGCCATCGGCGAGGATGTCGACGGCGCCATGTGCCTGGTGCGGACCGATGAGGGGTTCGAGGTGTTCAACTCCGCCGCCGGTGCCAGGCACGAGGTCCGGGTCTTCGACGACGAGGAGTCGGCGTACTTCTACCTGTTCGGGGTGCTGGTGGCCGACGCTGTCCGGACCGGCGCGCTCGCCCCGCGCCAGCGGTTCATCTAACCGGCCCGGGGGCCGGGCGGGGTGCCGTCGATCCTACCCGCAAGGATGGACGTCATGAGCGATCAAGCGGACACGACGACGCCGCTGACCGGCGCCCAGTACGAGATCGCGGCCGGTCCCTACCGCGCCACGGTCACCGAACTCGGCGCGGGCCTGCGCAGCCTCCTGCTCGACGGCAGGCCGCTGATCACCGGCTACGCCGCCGACGAGCTGCCGCCGGCCGGGGCGGGCCAGCTGCTCACGCCGTGGCCGAACCGGATCGACGGCGGCCGGTACGACTTCGACGGTGCCTCCTACCAGCTTGAGCTGAGCGAGGCGGCCCGCGGCAACGCGATCCACGGCCTGACCAGGTGGGCGAACTGGGAGCCGGCCGGCCAGTCAGCGGCCGACATCACGCTGCGGCTGGTGCTGCACGGCCGCCCGGGCTACCCGTTCTGCCTGCGGCTGTCGGCACGGTACGTGGTGGATGCCACCTCCGGCCTGACCGTCACGGTCACGGCGGCGAACGCGGGCACCCGACCGGCACCGTACGGTACCGGCTCGCATCCGTACCTGACCTGCGGCGAGCCGCTCGTGGACGACTGCGAGCTGCAGGTGCCGGCCAGCCGCTGGCTGCCCACCGATGACCGGGGCCTGCCTTCGGGCCCGGCGCGGGACGTAGCCGGCTCGCCGTACGACTTCCGCGCTGCGAGGGCGATCGGCGGCACCCAGCTCGATCACGCGCTGACCGACCTGGCCAGGGACGGAACCGGGCGGGCCAGGGTGACCCTGGCAGGCCGGGACATACGACTGGGCCTGTGGGCCGGCCCGGGCTACGACTGGCTGCAGGTGTTCACCGGCGACGCGCTCGGCCCCGCCCAGCGCCGGCGCGCGCTCGCCGTCGAGCCGATGACCTGCCCGCCGAACGCCTTCGCCAGCGGCGACGACAGGATCACGCTTGACCCGGGTGGCAGCGTCATGCACCACTGGGGCATCGAGGTTCTGCACCCTTAACCATTCCCGCCCGTCGATCAGGCCGGCGATGCGGGCCAGATCCTCCGGAGTGTCCAGGTCGTCGGGCCTGGCGATATCGCCGCACTCGACCGCGGTGACCAGGTCCTGCCGCGTTCGGAGAAAGGCGCGGGCGCCGCTGTCGCCGCTCGCCGCGGCCGCTGCGGCCGCCCAGTGCGCGCCGGCGATCAGCACCGGGTTGCGCGGCCGGCCCTCATAGCAGGCCACGGCAACCTCGGCACCGTGCAGGTAGGCGTCGATCAGCCGCCTGACCACCTCGGGGCCGATCAGCGGCTGGTCCACCAGCGCGATCACTGCGGCGCCGTGACCGGCGGGCAGGGTCGAGAGGCCGGCCCGCAGCGAGGAGCCCATGCCGGTGGGCCAGTCAGGGTTGTGCACCGTGATCACGCCGGGCAGGCTTACCGGCGCGGCGCCGGTGACCACGACGACCGGGTCGGTGCCGCCGCCCCGCAGCATGGTGACGGCGCGCTCGGCGAGAGTCCGCCCGCCGACCTCGACCAGCGCCTTCGGCCGGCCGAGCCTGCTCCCCTGGCCCGCCGCGAGCAGCAGGCCGGCCACGCGGCCGTGCCGCTCCGGCGTCTCGCCAGGCAGATCGCGCTGCTCGTGCACGGTGCCAGCGTACGGTCACCGAGCCGGGCGCCGGCGGCCCAGGCGCTCAGCCGTGATGAATGCGCCCGTCGGTCTGCGTCAGCGGCTGGCCCGACCCGCCCCAGCGGAGCTGGATCAGCTCGGCGGCGATGGCCACCGCGGTCTCCTCGGGAGTGCGAGCGCCGAGATCGAGTCCGACCGGCGAGCGCAGCCTGCCAAGCTCGGCCTCGGTCAGGCCGGCCTCGCGCAGCCGGTCGAGCCGGTCCTCGTGGGTCCGGCGGCTGCCCATGGCGCCGATGTAGGCGGCCGGGGCGCGCAGCGCCACCTCGAGCACCGGCACGTCGAACTTGGGGTCGTGGGTCAGCACGCAGATGACCGTGCGCTCGTCGGTGCTGATCCCGGCCAGGTAACGATGCGGCCAGTCGGTCACCACCTCATCGGCGTCGGGAAACCTCGCGGTGGTGGCGAAGACCGGCCTGGCGTCGCAGACCGTCACTCGGTAGCCGAGGAACTTGCCGATCCTGGCAACCGCGGCCGCGAAGTCGATGGCGCCGAAGACGAGCATCCGCGGCGGCGGCGCGAACGACTGCACGAACACCGAGAGCTCGTCCATGCGGCGCTCGCCGTCGGCGCCGTAGTGCCGCACTCCGGTGAGGCCCTGCGCGAGCATGCCCCTGGCGTCGTCGTCCACGGCCGCGTCGAGCCGGTCGCCGGAGCCGAGCGTGCCCGACGCCAGCGGCGCGCAGGCCGGCCCGTGCTCGTCGGCGTCCTGGTCGTGCTCGGCCGGCCAGATCACCCGGCGGGCTCCGATCGTGCCCGGCCCGGAGATCACGGTTGCGACCGCCACCGGCTGCCCGGCGTTCACGGCGGCGGCGACCTCGCCGAGCTCGGGGTACTGCGCCTTGCTGACCGGCTCGACGAAGATGTCGATGATCCCGCCGCAGGTCAGGCCCACGCTGAACGCGGCGTCGTCGCTGATGCCGTACCGCTGGAGCACCGGCTGCCCGCTGGCCCTGACATCGCCGGACAGCTCGTACACGGCACCCTCGACGCACCCGCCGGAGACGCTGCCGACCACCTCGCCATCGGGCGAGACGGCCATCGACGCGCCCGGCTCGCGCGGCGCGCTGCTGAAGGTCTGGACGACCGTGGCCAGGCCGAACTCCTCATCGGCGTCCCACCATTTCACGATCTGGTCGAGAATGTCTCGCACTGCCCGGTCACCTCGGCTTCTCGCGCATACAGCCAGCCTACGTGTCACATCCCGCGATGTGATCGGGCAGCAATTCCGGGCATTCGGCTATTCCCGGCCGCCTGCGCGGGCCTCAGCGCGCCGCGGCCCACCGCTGCAGCCGCTGGCGCACGCCGAAGAAGGCGAACAGCACGCAGGCCAGATAGAGCAGGTAGACGACGGCCTGCAGGACCGTCGGGCTCTGCGCGTAGCCGAAGAAGCTGTGCGCGATGTCGCCGAGCGCGCTGTTCTCGCTCAGGATGGACCCGGTGTGCCACATCTGATGGCCAGCGCCGGGCAGCCAGCCGAGCTGCTGCAGGTTCTCGACCGCGTCCACGAGCAGGCCGGCCGCGAACACCATCAGCAGCGCACCGACGATCATGAAGAAGCGCCCGATGTTGATCCGGTGCCCGAGCCGGTACATGACGAACGCGATCGTGAGCGCGATCGCCAGGCCGATCAGCGCGCCGACGAGCAGGCCGCCCTTGTGTCTGGTGGAGAACGCGATCGCCAGGGTGAACACCACGGTCTCCAGGCCCTCCCGGCCGACCGCCTGGAACGCGAGCAGCGCGAGGCCGAACCTGGCGCCACGGCTCATCGCCGGGTCCGTCGCGGCAGCCGCCACGGCGGAGGGCTGCCTGGACGCGGCCGGCCCGAGCGCCTGCGAGCCCGGCCCGTCGGATGCCGCGTCCGGGCCGGGTACCGGAACGGGCACCGGGACGGGACCGGCCGCCTGCTTGCCGTGCACGCCGAGCACGGCGTCGGCCTTGGCCTGCAGCTCGGACTTCAGGCCGCGGGCGTGCGAGCGCATCCAGAAGGTCATGTACGTCAGGATCACCGTGGCCAGCAGGAACGTGGCCGTCTCGAAGATGGTCTGAACCCGGGAACCCGCGTAGGTGCGGATGGTGAGGTACGCGGCGAGGCCGCCCCCGCCCGCCAGGATCAGCGCTGCCGCCACCCCGGCGTACACGTCCTTGAAATGCCTGCGCTGCCCGCTGCGGTTGAGGTAGGCAAGCAGGATCGCGACGATCATGCTCGCCTCGACGCCTTCGCGCAGGAAAATCACGAGCGTGGCGAGCATCGGCGGTCGTCCTCCGGAGCTGGGGGCCAAGTGGAAGTTAGGTTACCCTAAGACCGGCTCTGAAGTTAGGCTAACCTAACACCCGGCTCGCGCCAACACTCGGCTCGGCCCGGCCCTACTTCCTGGCCAGGCTATCCCGTCCGGGCGAGCGGTCAGCCTGCCGGATCTCGGCGAGCACGAGCGCGGTGTCGAGCGCGGCGACGACCGCCGCCCAGCCCTTGTCCTCCGCGCTGCCTGGCCCGCCGCAGCGAGCCCTGGCCTGCTCGGCGGTGTCGCAGGTCAGCACGCCGTTGCCGACCGGGGTCCCGGTGTCGAGCGCGACCCTGGTGAGGCCGTAGGTCACCGCGTCGCACACGTAGTCGAAGTGCGGGGTGCCGCCCCGGATCACCGCTCCCAGGCAGGCCACCGCGTCATGCCGACCGGCCAGGGCCGCGGCCACCACCGGCAGCTCGACCGCTCCGGCCACCCGCACCACCGACGGGCTGTCGATGCCGCATGCCCGCGCGGCGGCCACGGCCCGATCGAGCAGGACGTCGGTGATCTCGGCGTTCCACCGGGTCGCCACGATCGCCAGCCGCAGCGATCTGGCGTCCACGGCGCCGGGCCGCGGCCGTCCGTCCCCGCTCACCGTGCGCTTCTCTCCAGGCCGGCCCCGCCCTGGCCTGGCTCGGCAAGCTCGATCAGGTGGCCGAGCCTGTCCCGCTTGGCGATCAGGTAGCGCAGGTTGTGCGGCGTGGCACTGACCGGCAGCGACACCGTGCCGCTCACCGTCAGTCCGTAGTCGGACAGCCCCCTGATCTTCGCCGGGTTGTTGGTCAGCAGCCGCAGCGAGCTGACGCCGAGGTCGGCGAGAATCTGGGCGCCGGTGGAGTACTCGCGCGCGTCCACCGGCAGCCCCAGTTCGGTGTTGGCGTCCACGGTGTCGGCGCCCGCGTCCTGAAGCTGGTAGGCGCGCAGCTTGGACAGCAGGCCGATGCCGCGGCCCTCGTGGCCGCGCAGGTACACCACGATGCCCGCGCCCTCCGCCGCGATCGCCGCCATGGCCGCGTTGAGCTGGGTGCCGCAGTCGCAGCGCTGCGATCCGAACACGTCCCCGGTCAGGCACTCCGAATGCATCCTGACCAGCACGTCGCGCTCCGGCAGGTCGCCAAGCACCATCGCCAGGTGCTCGGTGCCGTCCATCGAGTTGAGGTAGCCGATCGCCTGCCACTGCCCGTAGTCGTTCGGCACCGTGGTCTGCACCACCCTGGCGACCATCCGCTCATAGTGCCGCCGGTACTCGATCAGCTGCGCGATCGAGATCAGCGCGAGCCCGTGCGTGTCGGCGAAGCCGCGCAGGCCAGGCAGCCTGGTCATGGTCCCGTCATCGTTGACGACCTCGGCGAGCACCCCGGCCGGGGCAAGCCCGGCCAGCCTGGCCAGGTCAACCGCCGCCTCGGTGTGCCCCGGCCGGCGCAGCACGCCGCCCGCGGCGTACCTGAGCGGGAATACGTGCCCTGGCCGCACCAGCTCGTAGGGCTCGGTGGCCGAGTCGACCAGGGTCCGCACGGTCCTCGCCCGGTCGGCCGCCGAGATGCCGGTGCTAACCCCGTCCTTGGCGTCCACGCTGACCGTGAACGCGGTGCGCATCCGCTCGGTGTTCTGGTTGGTCATCAGCGGCAGCTGGAGCCGGTCGAGGTCCTCGCCGAGCATCGGGACGCAGATCACGCCGCTGGTATGCCTGATCGTGAAGGCCAGGAGCTCAGGCGTCGCCTTGCTGGCAGCGAAGATGACGTCGCCCTCGTTCTCGCGATCGGCGTCATCGACGACCACCACGGCCCGGCCCGCCGCGATGTCCTCGATGGCCCGCTCCACGCTGTCGAGTGCGATGCCCTCCATGTACGTCGTCATCGGGCGTCACCGGCCGCGAGCAGCCGCTCCACGTACTTGGCGATCACGTCGACCTCGATGTTGACCATGTCGCCGACGACGCTGGAGCCCAGCGTGGTCCGCGCGAGCGTCTCGGGTATCAGGCTCACCTCGAACCAGCCGGTCTCCTCCGCTGGGCCAGGCGGGCTCACCGCGGAGACGGTCAGGCTGACCCCGTCGACGGCCACCGACCCCTTTTCGGCCACATAACGGGACAGCCGCGCGGGGATCGATATCCGCACGACGTCCCAGCGCTCGGCCGGGCGCCGTTCGGTGATCACCCCGGCGCCGTCCACGTGGCCCTGGACCAGGTGGCCGTCCAGCCGGCCGCCGGCCGGCATCGCCCGCTCCAGGTTGACCGCGCTGCCCGGGGCGAGCGACCCGAGGCTGGTCCGCGCCAGCGTCTCGCCCATCACGTCCGCGGTGAACTCGTCGCCGGCGGACTGGGTCACGGTCAGGCAGACCCCGCTCACCGCGATCGAGCTGCCCGGAGCGGCGCCGGCCGCTACCAGCGGGCTATGGATGGTCAGCCGGGCCGAATCGGCAAGCCGGCCGAGCTCGGTGACCTTGCCGAGCTCCTCGACGATTCCGGTGAACACTGCGCCTCCAGCCTGTCCAGGCTCCGGGGCGCGCTCAAGACGCGTGGGCACGGCCAGGCCGTGCGCGTGCTGCCTCCCATCCGGACTTTCACCGTCGGTGCCGGGATTTCACCGGCTCAGCCGGCCGATGGCTTCGGCCGGGTCGCGGACTGTCACCGCCGGTTCGGAGTTACACCGACCCCGGAGCACGCTTGCTTGCGCAACCAGTATGCCACGGCGGTCATGACGCTCCAACCAGCAGCGCGCCACGCACGTCGCGCTACGGGAGCTTCCAGTCGATCTCCTGGCCGTGTTCGGCAAGCAGCCTGCTCGCCCTGCTGAACGGGCGTGAGCCAAAGAATCCCTGGTCGGCCGACATCGGGCTCGGGTGGGCCGATTCGATCAGCGGGACGCCTGCCAGCATCGGCGCGAGGTTGCGCGCGTCCCTTCCCCACATGATCGCGACCAGCGGTGCCTGGCGCGCGGCAAGCGCCCTGATGGCCTGCTCGGTGACCGGCTCCCAGCCCTTGCCGCGGTGCGAGCCCGGCTTGCCTGGCTGCACCGTCAGGACCCTGTTAAGCACGAGTACCCCCCGCTCCGTCCAGGGCGTCAGATCGCCGCTGGCCGGGGCGGGATGGCCGAGATCGGCGCTGTACTCCCGGAAGATGTTCACCAGGCTGCGCGGGAGCGGTCTGACCGAGGCCGCGACCGAGAAACTCAGGCCGACCGGGTGCCCTGGAGTCGGATACGGATCCAGGCCCACGATCAGCACCCGAACATCGTCGAAGGGCTGCGTGAATGCCCGCAGCACCAGGTCGCCGACCGGCAGGCACGACCGCCCGGCCGCGATCTCGGCCCGCAGGAAGTCGCCGGCCTCGGCGATCCGGCCGACCACCGGCCCGCAGTGCCTCGGCCCAGCCAGGATCGATGATCTCCTCAAGCGGGCCTGCGCGTCACGGATCAGACTGTAACGCGCCTGTTCGCTCCTGGCCCGCCAGACGGCGCCGGCCAAAGAAGCGGCCGCCGCTGCGGTCACGCCTGGCCAGGCGCGCCTCGGCGGGAGAGCACATCGATGATCGCGGCCGCGAGCAGCACCCCGGCGACCACGACGTCAATCCACTGGCTCGACACGCCTATCAGGTACAGGCCGTTGTAGATGCCGCCGATGACGAGGCCGCCGAGTACGCCGTGGATGGTCTTGCCACGTCCGCCGAAGAGGCTGGTGCCGCCGATGACGGCCGCGGCCACCGCAAGCAGCACGTAGCTGTTGGCCGTCTTGATGATGTTGGTGGTCAGCGAGACCTGCCACGAGGCGAACAGCACGCCGGCGATCCCCGAGGTCAGGGCGGCGAGGACGAAGCCCCAGATCCGGACGGTGGATAGGCTCACCCCCGCTCGCCGCGCCGCCTCTGGGTTGCCGCCGATGGCGTACACGTAGCGGCCGAAGCGGGTTCGCTGCAGCAGGACCGTCCAGCCAGCGAGCACGACAAGGACGATGGGAATGATGTAGGGCACCCCCTCGATCGTCCCAGAGTGGGCCCGGTTCACGTTGCAGAGGGCGACGACGGCGACTCCCGCCACCGTCATGAGCGCGATCTTCATCGCGGTGAGGCTGCGCGGCGGGGTCTCCAGCCCGTGGCGGCGCTTGCGGGCGTCCCGCAGCCACAGCCCCGCGGCGGCGGCTCCGAGCAACACGGCCAGCAAGATCCAGCCGACCACCGGGCCGAACCGCCCGTACCAGATGTCGTAGAGGATGACCTCGTTGGTGAACCGGGAGTTGCCGATGCCGACGAGCGACCCGCGGAGGACGATGATGCCCACCCCCTCCAGGATCAGCAGCCCGCCGAGAGTGACGATGAACGAGGGCATCCTCAGCAGGGCCACGGCCGATCCCTGGATGAGGCCGACAGCGGAGCAGGCGAGCAAGGCCACTATGACGGCCGCCCACCACGGCAAGTTCGCGCCAGTCGGCTGCACAAGCTCGGCGACCACGACGCTGCCGAACGCCATGACGAGGCCGACGGAGAGGTCGATCTCCCCGAGTAGCAGGGCGAAGATCTCAGCCATCGCCAGCACCATGTAGACGGTGCTCTGCTCGAAGAGGTTGACCAGGTTCAGCGACGACAGGAACTGCGAGTTCGCGATCTGGAAGGTGACGGCGACCACCACAATGGCCAGGACCACGGGCAGGACGCCGCTGTTGCCGCTGCGGACCCGGAGCCACCAGGCCCGCAGGTACTGGCCAAGCGACTGGGCGACGAGCTCGGGCGGGACGTCGGCCGTCATGGCCTCAGGGGCGGCGGTGAGATCGACCGCCGTCCCGGCGTCCCCGATCCCTGCCGGGGTCTCGCCGGGGTCCGCGGTCACGGGGATGTCAGACACGGGTCACGCTCCCAGGACCGCGACGTGACAGCACGTCAACCAGCACCGCGGCTAGGAGCACGCAGCCCGGCACGATGTATTCCAAGGGCGTCGCCAGCGTACCGAGGTTCAGCAGGGACACGCCGTAGGCAATGCCCCCGATGAGAAGGCCGCCGAGAACGCCGTGGATCGCCTTGCCCCGGCCGCCGAAGAGGCTGACCCCGCCGATCACGGCCGCGGCCACGGAGTACAGGACGAGCTGGCCAGGGTCCTGCGTATTGGTGCTGTACTCACCGAAGAAAAAGGAACCGAGCAGTATGCCGCCGAGGCCGGCGGTCGCCGAGCACAGCGCGAAGGACCAGGTACGGACGGCGGCAAGGCTGACTCCGGCCCGGCGGGCCGCCTCGGGGTTGCCGCCGATGGCATAGATGTAGCGGCCGAACCGGGTCCGCTGCAGCAGGAGCGTCCAGACGCCAAGGACGACGAGGACGATCGGGATCACCCAGGGAACGCCCTCCACCGTCACGAGGGGCGTTCCGCGGTTGACCGTGCAGATCACCACCACGGCTATCCCGACCAGGGCCACCAGGGCGATCCTGATGAGTGTCAGGCTGGCCGGGGGAGCCACCAGGCCCTGACGCCGCCTCGCGGCCGCGCGCCGCCACAGGGCTGCGGCGGTGGCCGCGACCACCACAGCCAGGGCTACCCAGCCGGCCACGATGCCGATCAGCCCCTGGACCATGTCGTAGATGACGCGCTGGTTGGGCACCGTCGTGCTGACGGCCACGAAGCCGTCGGCCCCGCCGAGTACGACGATGAGGATGCCGGAGAACAGCAGGAACCCGCTCAGGCTCACGACGAAGGACGGGATCCTGAGCCGGGCGGCCAGGGTCCCCTGGATGGCGCCGATCAGCCCGCAGGCCGCGAGCGTGGCGAGCACCGCGGCCCACCACGGCCAGTCCGGACCGGGCTGCTGTACCAGCTTGAAGGCCATCACGCCGCCGACCAGCGCGACCGCGCCGACCGAGAGGTCGATCTCACCGAGGAGCAGGACCACCGTCTCAGCCATCGCAAGCACCATGTACACGGTGCTCAGCCCGAAGATGTAGACGAGGTTACTCGGCCGCAGGAAGGCGTGCTCGGGGGTGAGGATCTGGAAGGTGACGGCGACGATCACGATGGCCAGGACCACGGGGAGCACACCGCTGTTGCCGCTGCGGACCCGGAGCCACCAGGCCCGGAGGTACTGGCGCAGCGACTGAGCCAGGAGTTCGGGCGGGACTTCGGCACTGGCGGCCTTGGGGGCGGCGGTGAGGTCGGTCGCCAGCCCGGCATCGGCCGTCCCTTCCGGGGCCTCGCCGGGACCCGCTGTCACGGTGTCGTCCCGATACGGTCCATGGGCTCAGCCCCCGCCACTGACGGATCCCGCGGGTTCGAACGGCCGCCCGCCGGAGCTACCTGTCGTCATGTACTCCACCACGCTCTGCCGGTCGAAATCAGCCGCCGGCCCCTCGGCCACCATCCGCCCCAGGTGCAGCACCGCGATCCGGTCAGCGACCTCGAAGACGTCGTTCAGGTTGTGCGAGATCACCATCACCGCCAGCCCGTGGTCCCTGAGCCGTTCGATCAGGTCAAGCACGATCCGGGTCTGCACCACCCCGAGGGCGGCCGTAGGCTCGTCGAGCAGCACCACCTTGGAGTTCCACATCACCGCCTTGGCCACAGCCACCGCCTGGCGCTGACCGCCAGAGAGCGAGGCGACTGGCTGCCGGATCGAGCGCACGGTGGTCACGCGGAGCGTGCTCAGGGTCTGGGCCGCCTCCCGCTCCATCGAGTCCTCGTCGAGCATGCCCCGGCGCAGCCGCTCCCGGCCGAGGAACATGTTCTGGACGATGTCGAGGTTGTCGGCGAGCGCCAGATCCTGGTAGACGGTCTCGATCCCCAGCGCGGCGGCGTCCCTGGCGTTCCTGATGTGCACGGGCCGCCCGTCGAAGTAGATCTGACCATGGTCCGGCTGGTGCACGCCGGCGATACAGCGGGTGAGCACCGACTTCCCGGCACCGTTGTCACCGCAGAGGCCGGTCACATGGCCAGCGGGCAGCTCCAGGTTCACCCCGTAGAGCGCCTGCACCGGCCCGAAGTGCTTGTCGATGCCCCGCACCTTCAGCAGGGGCTCCGCCCCGTCCCCGCCGCTCGCGCCCGGCGGAGCCTCATTCACCTGAGTCATCCTGAGTACCTGTCAGTAGCCTTGCCTAGTCTGGGTTCCGCCGGTCCGGGGGCCGCACAGCCATCTCGCGAAGGCGGGGTTGGCGGGCCCGCCTGCCCGGCAGGCCCGCCAACCCGGCTGGGGGAACGCCCGGCGAGGTTCTCGCCGGGCGTTCCCCGATCACATGATCACTGAATCCCATCCTTGGCGCACAGGGCCGCACCTGCGATGATGCAGATGGCCGCGGCGGGGTCAAAGCCGTCCTTGACCACTGTCGCCTCCATGTTGGACTCGGTCACCCACACCGGGGTCAGCAGGGACGCCGGCTCGGTAATGCTCGGGTCGGCCGGGTCGACGGTGGTCCCGTTCAGCAGCCCCGCAGGCGGCTTGTCGCCGGCCAGCAGGATCGTGGCCATGGCCACCGCGTCCTGGGCCTCCTTGTAGACGGCCTTGTACACGGAGCCGCACTGGTAGCCCTCGAGGATCCAGGCCATGCCCTGGGCGGTGGCGTCCTGCCCGGTCGTCGGGATCTTGTCGGGCTTGACCCCGTCGCCCTTGAGGTCGGTGATCACCGCGTTGGCGAGCCCGTCATTGGCCTCGATGGTGGCGTTGATCTGCTTGTGCGCGGTGAACTCCTGCTGGAAGATCGTGCCGCCCTTGGTGTTGTCCCATCCTGGCGCGAAGTTCTCGCCGACCAGGGAGAAGCCCAGGCTGTTGGTCGCGCCAGCGGCGACCGTCTTGGCCTCCTGGCCCCAGACCACCTTGTTGTAACCCTCGGCGAAGGAAATAGCGTTGGGGTCGGTGTCCTCGCCGCCGTTCAGGACGAAGACCTGAGGCTTGGGAATGTGCCACGACGAAACGCAGGACTCGAAGCCCTGGCCGATCAGCTGGCCCACGAGCTCATTGTTGAAGCTGACGTAGTAAGTGTTCTTGCCCTGGAAGGTGGCACGGTCGTAGCTGATCAGGGTGACGCCCTTGGACTCGGCAAGTTTCGCGATCGCCACGCCCGTCGGCGGATCGAGCGGGTCCATGATCAGGACCTTGGCGCCCAGGTTGATGTCGGCGGTGGCGTCGTCAAGCTCGGTCGCGTCGCTGCCCTGCGCGTTGTCGATCCGGTACTGCGCCTGGGTGTACCCGGCGTCGGCAAAGGCATCGTTGAGGTACGGCGCGTCGAAGTCCACGTACCGCGTCGACGACGTGGTGTCCGGCAGGATCACCCCGACCTGCAGGGTATTGGCGCCCTTGGTCGCGAACTTGGTCAGCGGCTTGAACTTGGACATCGTCGACGAGATGTTGACGGTGAAGGAACTGATGCTCAGCCCCGATGGAACCGTGTTCGAGCCGCCGGACGGTGCCGACGAGCCCGACGAGCTGCAGGCTGCGGCCACCAGGCCGCCCACCGCCACCACGGCCACCCAGGCTAGGCGCGCATGCCGGCCGTGGCGTCGCGGACGGGAGCGCCGGCCCCCCTCACCTTTGTTATCCAGTCGCATCCCGATACCCCTTTCGCCCGAAGGCGTCCGAATAGAGCGAAGGTCGGACATCATGAAACACTCATGTCCCTTGGGTATCTATGCTAGATCATCTTGACATTCGTCACCAAGGGCCGAAAGTCCTGCCATCGCCAGGGCGCCCAGCGCCGTTCGCGTTACGGTGGTCTCTTGTTTGGCTCCTGGCGGTCCGGGGTGTGGTCGGCCCGGTGCGCGAGCCTGGAGCCTGACGGGCGACGTCATCAGCGTCACCTGGTCGGCCTGCAGGCCGCGGCAGAGCGACCGCAGCGCCAGCCCGAGCCCCTCGCTCACCGGGACCGGTCCGGCCAGCGTCTCCAGGATCTCCCTGATGGTCTCGAGCACCCGGTTGCGCTTGGTGACCTCGTCGAGCAGCCGGTCACACTCGATGGCACTGGCCGCGTAACCCGCGTACACGGTGACCAGCTCGAGCTGGTCGCGCTCTGGCTGCCCGGAGTGTCACGCAGGACCGGGCAGCGGCCGCCCGGATAGCAGGATCTCGTCCGCTGGACGGCCGGATATCGCCGGCCATGCAGCGCACCAGGGTGGTCTTGCCAGCCCCGTTCTCCCCGGCCAGGGCGACCACCTCGCCGGAGCCGATCGACAGGTCCACCCCGTCGAGTGCGCGGACCGACCCGAAGCGGACGGCCAGGCCCCTGGCCGAGACGACCGGTGCCCCGGACGCGGCCGGCGGCGCGCGATCGGCTGCCGGCGGGGCCAGGACGTGGTCAGGCAATTCGATCACGCCCACATTGTGCGCTACCCGCGCCGGGTCGTGTCCCGCCGAACGCGCACCGACCAGCCCAGACCAGGAGAAACCGCTAGGGCAGCTTCCAGTCGATCTCCTCGCCGCCGTGCTCGGCAAGCAGCCTGCTTGCCCTGCTGAACGGGCGGGAGCCGAAGAATCCCTGATCGGCAGACATCGGGCTGGGGTGGGCCGACTCGACCAGCGGGACGCCGCCGAGCAGCGGCGCGAGATTGCGCGCGTCCCTGCCCCACAAGATGGCGACCAGCGGGGCGTCCCGTGCGGCCAGCGCCCTGATCGCCTGCTCGGTGACCGCCTCCCAGCCCTTGCCGCGGTGCGATCCCGGCTTGCCTGGCTGTACCGTCAGCACCCTGTTGAGCAGCAGCACGCCGCGCTCGGTCCACGGAGTCAGATCGCCGTTCGACGGCGCAGGGTAGCCGAGGTCGGCGCTGTACTCGCGGAAGATGTTCACCAGGCTGCGCGGCAGCGGGCGCACCCCGGGCGCCACCGAGAAGCTCAGGCCCACCGGATGACCGGGCGTCGGGTACGGGTCCTGCCCGACGATCAGCACCCGCACGTCATCGAACGGCTGCTTGAACGCCCGCAGCACGAGGTCGCCGGCCGGAAGGTAGGAACGGCCCGCGGCGATCTCGGCCCGCAGAAAGTCCCCGGCCTCGGCGATCTGGCCGGCCACCGGCTGCAGCACCTGCGCCCAGCCTGGATCGATGATCTCCTCAAGGGGCCTGCGCGTCACGGATCAGACTGTAACGCCCCGCGAGGCCGCCGGGCCGCCGTCCGCCAAGGTTCGGCGGCGGCGTGCCCGACGCGGCCGGTCATGGCCCCTGGGTCGGCCGCGACATCTCGGCGATCCGGCCGGCCAGGAAGCTCCGCTCGGCGGCGTTCTCGGCCAGGCCGAGCGCCTCGGCGTAGGCGGCCCTGGCCTGCACCAGGCGGCCGAGCCTGCGCAGCAGGTCGGCCTTGGTGGCCGGCAGGTAGCGGTAGCCGTCGAGCCTGCCGTCCCGCTCCAGCTCTTCGATCTCTGCCAGCGCCGCCTGCGGGCCGCACACCATCGCGACAGCGACGGCGCGGTTCAGGGCCACCACCGGCGACGGCCAGACCCGGATCAGCCGGTCGTAAAGCAGCAGGATCTGCGCCCAGTCCGTGGCCGGATAGCTCGGCGCCTCGGCGTGTACCGCCGCGATCGCGGCCTGCAGCGCGAACCGCCCCGGCGCGCCCCGCCGCAGCGCCTCGGCGACCAGCGCGCCTCCGACAGCGATGGCGCCTGAGTCCCACAGCGACCTGTCCTGCTGCTCGAGCAGCAGCAGGTTCCCCGCGTTGTCGGTGCGGGCGGCGCGCCGCGCGTCAGTGATCAGCAGCAGCGCAAGCAGACCGGTGACCTCGGGCTCGTCGGGCATCAGCTCGTGCAGCATGCGCGCCAGCCCCACGGCGCGCTCGACCAGGTCGGCGCGGACCAGGCCGGATCCGACCGGGTCGGTGTGGCCAGTGGTGTAGAGCAGGTGGACCACGGTAAGCACCGCGTCGATCCGGTCAGGCAGCTCGGCGGCCTCGGGCACCCGGTAGGCGATCCTGGCCGCAGAGATCTTCTTCTTGGCCCTTGTGACCCGCGCGGCCATCGTCGGCTCGGAGACCAGGAAGGCCTGCGCGATCTCGCCCGTGGTCAGCCCGCACACCAGCCGGAGCGTCAGCGCCACCTGCGCCTCCCTGGCCAGTGCCGGGTGGCAGCAGGTGAAGATAAGCCGCAGCCGGTCGTCGGGGATCGCGCCGTCCGCGGCCCCGGCTGGTTCCTGCTCGGCCCCCGGCACGATGAGCAGCGGAAGCTTGGCGCGCAGGGTGCGGTCCCTGCGCAGCCCGTCGAGCGCCCGGTGCCTGGCTGCCGTGGTCAGCCAGGCACCGGGGTTGCGTGGCACGCCCTGCCGGGCCCAGGCGTCCAGTGCGGCCACGTAGGCGTCCTGGACGCACTCCTCGGCGATGTCGAGATCCCTGGTCACCCGGGCCGTGGCGGCGAGCACGAAGGCCCACTCGCGCCGGTGCGCCTCGGCCACGGCGCGGCGCGCCTCGTCGCCGGGCGCCCCGGCCACTCCTGGTGCGCCTGGGTGCTCCTGCATCACGACTGCCGCAGCGGACCTGGGCGGTCAGCCCATGCCTGTGGTGTCCATGATCGGACGGACCTCGACGCCGCCGAACCTGGCCGGGCAAAGCCTGGCGATCTCGATGGCGTGGTCGAGATCGCGCGCGTCGATCAGGTAGAAGCCGCCGAGCGCCTCCTTGGTCTCGGCGAACGGGCCGTCGGTGACCACGTCACCGCGGATCGAGGTGGCCGTGCTGGTCGGCTGGAGCGCCTCGCCGCCCTCGATCTTGCCGCCCTTCTCGCCCACCTGGCCGGAGAACCGGCCGTGCGCCTGGCCGACCTCCTGCCAGACGTCGGGCCCGCCCTCGGCGTAGCCGCTCTCGGCCTCGTAGATCAAGATCGCGTACTTGGTCATGGTCATCTCCCTTGATTCGTGTCGCACCCAACGTCAGTCCGACGAACGACGGCCGCGGGATTCGACAGGCCTTCGCGAATCTCTTCAATCCGGATCGCTGCCGTGGCCGTGGGCCGCGGCTGGCCATGCCGCGGCCGCCATCGCGCGGAGCGACTCGACCGCTGCGGCCGGATCCTCGGCCCCGAAGACCGCGGTCCCGGCCACGAAGACGTCGGCCCCCGCCTCGGCGCACCGGACGATGGTTTCCTCGCTCACCCCGCCGTCCACCTGCAGCCAGATCTCACCGCCGTGGCGGCGGATCAGCTCGCGCGCCCGGCGCACCTTCGGCAGCACGAGATCGAGGAAGTGCTGCCCGCCGAAGCCCGGCTCCACCGTCATCACCAGCAGCATGTCGATCTCGGGCAGCAGGTCGGCGTACGGCTCGACCGCGGTCCCCGGGTTGACCGCCAGGCCCGCCCGCGCGCCCGCCCCCCTGATCGTGCGCAGCGTCCGCACCGGCGCCGAGGCCGCCTCGGCATGAATCGTGACGTTCCGCGCGCCGGCGGCCGCGTAATCCGGTGCCCAGCGGTCCGGGTCTGCAATCATCAGGTGGCAGTCAAGCGGCACCGCGGTGTGCTTGAGCAGCGCAGCGACAGTGCCCAGGCCGAACGTGAGGTTTGGTACGAAATGCCCATCCATAACGTCCACGTGCAGCCAGTCGGCGACGGCGCCGACGGCGGCGGCCTCGTCGGCCAGCCTGGCGTAATCGGACGCAAGAATGCTTGGCGAGATCTGCACGGTCATGTCACTGGGCAGTCTATGGGTGCTGCCGCCGCCGGGCCATGCGGGCTAGCCGGTCGCCGGCTGTCAGACCCCTTCGCTAACTTCGCTCACATATTCGAACCCCGACCGAAGGAGGGCATGTGCCGCTGACCGAGGCACCGGAGCGACTGCTCGACCGGGTTCGCAAGCTGCTGGCACAGGCGGAAGACGACTCGGTCACCCCGGCCGAGGCCCAAGCGTTCACCGCCAAGGCCGCCGCGCTGATGGCAAAGTACGGCATCGACAGGGCGCTGCTTGCGGCGGAGCGACCGGAGACCGACCAGCCGGCCAACCGGGTGCTCGACATTGACAACCCGTGGGCACGCGAGAAGGCGCACCTGCTCAGCGGGCTGGCGTCGGCGCTGCGCTGCCAGTGCATCCTGCTCGCCTCCAGCCGTCCCGGCAGCCGGGTGCACCTGTTCGGCTTCATCTCCGACATCGACCGCACCGACCTGCTCTACACCTCCGTGCTGATCCAGATGTCGCACGGGCTGGCCGGCGCCCGGGTGCCCGAGTGGAGCAGCAGCCCGCGTGCCTGGCGACGCAGCTGGCTGCTCGGGTTCGCGACCGCGGTGATCGCCAGGGTCCGCGAGGCCGAGCACGGCGCGGTGGCAGCAGCCACCGGGTACGGCGCAACGGGCGGGGAGCGCACCGCGCTCGTGCTCGCCGACCGGTCGCTGATCATCCGCCGACAGGTCGAGAACGCGTACCCGGTCACCAGGAAGGCCAGGGTCACCTACAGCGGCAGCGGCTACCGCGACGGCTACTCCCAGGGACAGCGCGCCGACATCGGCACCAGCCGCCTGTCCCGCCCCCGTGGCCGCTCCCTCGCCGGAGCGCAGGGCCGCGGCTAGGCCGCGACGGTCCCCCGCAGGCCGCACCCGCCCGCCCGGCACAGGCACCGGCCGCGCCAGCCGGGCACAGGCCCGCGGCCCGGCACAGGCCGCACCCGCCGGGCACAAGCCGCCCCCACCCGGTACAGGTCGCGCCCGCCCGTACGGGTCGCTCGCCCTCCCCCCGCCCGCGCGCTCGCCCCTCGCCCGTCCCCGCCCGCGCGCTCGCCCCTCGCCCCCCGCCCGCGCGCTCGCCCCTCGCCCTGCCCCCGCCCGCGCAGTGCCGCCGGTTCGCTCCCTCTGGCTGGGCGGCAGCGCGCCGGGATACGTTCCAGGCGCTCCGCTACCAGGAACCGGGGCCCGGCAGGTGCCAGCGCGACATCAGTGGCGATAGCACGCAATCAGCTCGGCCTTTCATCGGGCGCGACCCGCGTCCCCGGAGATGATCTTGATGGATGTGGCGGATGTCCCAGAATACGCAGTGGATGTGGCATCCATTCCAGGCACACTAAGGTGATCGCATGCGGTTTGGCCGGTATGCGAGGATCTAGCCAGCGAGGCCGCCGTGGTCGCCCGGCCAGCCGCGCGACGCTCAAGGTGACCGCTCTACCGCGGTTGCCCCCAGCCGGTCTCGCCGCGCGGAAGGACCGCCTACGCCAGCCGGAGACTTCGCCGACCGGACACTACGCCAGCCGGAGACCAGTGCCAGCCGGAGACAATGCCAGCCGGACACAACGCCAGCCGGAGATCGACGGGAGATCCCCCAACGGGTCGCGGCGGTCCGGCACAGCACGTTCCCGCACAGCACGTTCCCGCACAGCACGTTCCCGTACAGCACGTTCCCGCACAGCACGGTCCCGCACAGTACGGTCCCGCACAGTACGGTCCCGCACAGCACGCGGCTAAGCCGCGGAAGTCCGGCGCAGCACTGTGAGGAAGATCGCGTCGGTGCCGTGCCGGTGCGGCCAGAACTGCGCGTACTTGCCGAACGGCTCGGGGCAGCGCAGGTCAGGGACCTCGGCCAGGAGCCCGGGGGCGTCGAGCACCTCGACGTCGCCGCGTCGGCCGACGACGTCGCCTACCACGTCCCTGGTCTCGGCGACGTGCGGCGAGCAGGTGACGTAGGCCACGATCCCGCCGGGCCGCGCTGACTCGACGGCAGCGGTCAGCAGTCGCCGCTGCAGCGCGGCCAGATCGGCGATCTCGCCGGGCCCGCGCCGCCACCGGGCCTCCGGGCGCCGCCGAAGGCTGCCGAGACCGGAACAGGGGACATCGGCGAGCACCCGGTCGAAGGCGGCGGCCCGCCACGGCGGCACCGTGCCGTCGGCGGTCACGGCACGGGCCGCGCTGATGCAGCTGGTCGCCTCGGCGGCCAGCCTTGCCCGGTGCTCGTGCGCGTCAGCCGCGACCAGCACCGCGCCGCGCGCCGCGGCGAGCCCGGCGAGCAGCCGTGCCTTGCCGCCGGGACCGGCGCACAGGTCAAGCCAGGCCAGGTCCGACGCGGCAGGCGCCCTGGTGACGGCCAGCGCGGCCAGCTGACTGGCCTCGTCCTGGACGCCGGCCCGGCGCTCGCCGACGGCGGCCACCTGGCCGGGGTCGCCGTGCGGCAGGTACGCGCCGAACGGCGACCACCTGGCCGTGATGGCTCCGGCGGCCATCAGTTCGTCCGGCAGGCACAGCCCGGGCACCGCGGCGAGAGTGACCACGGGCCGGTCAGCGTCGGCTGCCAGTGCCGCCTCCGTCTGCGCCAAACCGTCCCCAGCCAAACCGTCCCCAGCCAAACCGTCCCCAGCCAGCCGGTCTCCAGCCGGGCCGTCTTTGGCCGGGCCGCCGACCTGGGCTGCGGCGACCGTGGCGGCCGGTGCGACGGCCCGCGCGGGCGTGACGACCTCGCCCAGTGCCTCGGCGATGGCCTCGACGATCCAGCGTGGATGGCTGTACCTGATCGACAGGTACCCGATCGGGTCGGCGGCCCGGTCGGGCGCGACGATCGCGATCCAGGCCGCGAGGTCGTGCGCCGTGACCCGGCGCAGCACCGCGTTGACGAAGCCGGCCGGCCGCCGGCCGGCCACCTCCGCGGCCAGGTCGACCGAGGTGGCGACCGCCGCGTGCGGCTTCATCCGCATCCCGAGCAACTGGTGCACGCCGAGCCGCAGCACCTCGCGCACGGGCGCGTCGATGCGGTCAAGGCCGCGATCGGAGCACAGGCCGATGATCGCGTCGTAGCTGCCGAGGCCGCGCAGGGTGCCGTAGACCAGCTCGGTGGCCAGCGCCGCGTCCGGCCCGCTCAGCCCGCGCTCGCGCAGCGAAGCGGCAAGCAGGAGGTTGGCGTAGGCACCTCGGCTGGTCACGGCGCTCAGCACGTCGTACGCCGTCCGCCTGGCCTGATCCGTCTCTGCCCTAGCCGGACCGACCCTCGCACGGCCGGAGGCACCACCGGCCCGCGGGGAGGTGCCGCTGGCACGCCGGGAGCCATCGTCAGCCTGGCGACCCGCTTCCGGTCGGCCCGCTTCCGGTCGGCCCGCGTTGCGTGGGCGCCGGGTCGTGCGCGGCCGCCCGGTCTGCCTGGCCATGTCAGTCGAGCACCAGGGTCCGGCCGGCCGGCCGCAGACCGCGCGCCCAGTCTGCGGCGGCCATCCGGCGCTTGCCCTCCGGCTGCACGTCACCGAGCTGTACCGGCGTTGTGCCCGTCCCGACAAGCACGCGCTGGCCCTCGACGAGCACCTCGCCGGGACCGGGATCTCGCCTGCCGAGACCAGGCCTGCCGGGATCCGGGCCACCGGGATCCGGGCCACCGGGGCCCGGGCCACCGGGGCCCGGGCCGCCAGGATCCGGGCCACCGCGACCGGACAACCCGGTCGGCGCGATCCTGGCGACCGGCCAGAGCTTCAGCGTGGCACCGTCCCACGTCGTCCAGGCTCCGGGCGCCGGGGTGCACGCCCTGATCAACCGGTCGATCGCCAGCGCCGGATGCTTCCAGCTCACCCTGGCGTCGTCCCGGCGCAGCTTGGGCGCGAGGCTGACGCCCTGCGCGGGCTGCGGCCTGGCCTCGAGCTCGCCGGACTCGATCCCGTCCAGCGTCGCGACCAGCAGCTCGGCGCCCGAGACGCTGAGCCGGTCAAGCAGGTCCCCCGCGGTGTCGCGGTCCCTGATGGGCTCGGTGACCACGCCGAACACCGGTCCGGCGTCAAGCTCGGCGACCAGCCTGAACGTGGTCGCCCCGGTGATCTCGTCGCCGTGCAGGATGGCGTGCGCCACCGGCGCGGCGCCCCGCCAGGCGGGCAGCACGGAGAAATGCAGGTTGACCCAGCCGTGTCGCGGCAGGTCAAGCGCGGCGCGCGGGATCAGGGCGCCGTAGGCGGTGACCGGGCAGCAGTCGGGTGCGATCTGCGCCAGCCTGGCGAGGAACTCGGGCTCCGACGGGCGGGCAGGCCTAAGCACGTCGAGGCCGACCTGCTCGGCACGTTGCGCCACCGGGCTGGCCGCCACCTTGAGCCCTCGCCCGGCCGGCGCGTCCGGCCTGGTCACCACGGCGGCGACATCGTGCCGCGAGGCGAGCAGGGCGTCCAGCGATACGACCGCCGCGGCCGGCGTGCCGGCGAAGACCAGCCGCATCGGCTACAGCGCCTTGCCGTGGGTCAGGTGCGGCGAGACCTTCACGAGCGGCGCCTGCTCGCCCCACCACTCAGAAGCCCGGATCTCCTTCATCGCCATCTTGCGCTGCTCGGGGTCGAGCCGGTCGATGAACAAGATGCCGTCCAGGTGGTCGGTCTCATGCTGGACGCAGCGGGCGAGCAGCCCGCTGCCCTCGATCGTGACCGGCTCGCCGTGCATGTCGAAGCCCTTGGCGACCACGCCGTAGGACCGCTTCGTCGGGTACGCGAGGCCCGGGAAGGACAGGCAGCCCTCGTCGTCGGTCTCCTCGTCTTTCGAAAGGTCCAGATCGGGGTTGATCAGGTGACCAAGCTGATCGTCCACGTAGTAGGTGAACACCCGCAGGCCGACCCCGATCTGCGGAGCCGCCAGCCCCAGGCCGGGCGCGTCCTGCATCGTGTCCGCCAGGTCGGCCACCAGCCTGCGCAGCTCCGCGTCGAACTCGGTGACCGGCTCAGCCGGAGTGCGCAGCACGGGGTCACCGAAGAAGCGGATCGTCTTGATACTCACCGGCATGGCCTCCAGCCAGTTCCTGAGGGGCTCCGCGCACAGGGGCGGCTCGTCCAGTTTACGGAGCCAGCGCCTGCCAGCCCGCATCACGAGCATGCCCGCTGGCCCCAGTCCACCCTCCGCCTCCTGCGGTGGCGACGCGGCTCCTGCCTAGTCGGGCGCGGCGGCGGGCGAGCGCGCCTTGAACGCGGCCTTGCGTGCCGCCCGGGCCACGCCCGGATCGGGGTGATGATCGCTGAGTGCGGTCAGGAACGTCGTGACGCCCGGGTGGCTGACCTCCCAGAGGCCGGCCACGATCTCGGCCTGGTCCTCGGCGGGCAGGTCGGGCAGCAGCTCGGCGACCACGTCCTGGGCACCGGCCTCCTCGAGCAGGCCGGCCCCGAGGTCGACGAGCAGCCAGGTGCGGTCCTGGGGCGCGAGCTGGGCGTCCTCGCCGTGTTCGATCAGCCATACCGCGGCGTGCGCGCGCAGCAGCGGGCGGTCGAGCGCGGCTCGCACCTCGTCGGCCGCGGGCAGGCCGATCCGGTCGAGCACCGCGAACGCCGCGCCGCGCTGGCCTGGCGAGCCGCTGGCCGCCGCGTCAATCAGCTCGGCTGCTGCCGCCGCCGGGTCCCGATCGGTCAGCCAGCTCACGATCTCGGCTTCGCCGTCCTCGGCATCGCAGCTAGCCAGCGCGGCGAGCAGGCCCTGCGCATCCTCACGGCGCGCGCTGCCGAGCACCGGCACGTGCCAGCCCTGGGCACGGAGCCTGCGATGGACGCCCCAGGTCCCCAGCGGCGAGAGCGCCACGGTGAGGCTGCCGTCGCCGTCCTCGGTGCCGAGCTCGACCACGGCGAGGTCGGCGAGCGTCTCCAGGGCGAGCGAGAGCGCGGATCCGCTGTCGTGCCCGCCGGGGCCGCGCACCGGGTCGCCGGCCGCCGAGGCATAGGCGTCGAACAGCCCGTCCATCCCCACCGGGCCGCCGACCGTGTACAGCGCGGTGGCGATGCCGTCAAGTTCCTCGGAGTCGAGCACGGCTGCGAGCGCGGCGGCCCAGACGTCAAGCACCGCCTCGGTGCCGCCGTCTGCCAGAACGTCCGCAAGCACGGAACCGCCGGCGGCCGGGTGATCGGCCTCGCTGATGGCGATCGCGACCCGCCAGGCGGCGGTGACCTCGCGCGGTGCCAGGTCAAGCGCGGCCGCCGCCCCGGCGGCCGCCGCGGGATCCAGGTCGCCGCCGGAGGCCGCGATCCCGCTGCCGGTGGCCCACCGGCCTATGTCGCGCGCAGCCCGCAGCAGCGGCGCCACCCTCGCGAGGCCGGCCAGCTCGTCCCTGGGGGCCAGCCGCACCGAAGGCAGCCGCCTGGGTGCGGACGCGATGTCGTGCCTGCCGCTCATCAGGTCGGTCACCCGATCTGCGGCCGACGGGCCGTGGCCGCCGGACGCATCGCTCGGCGCCCCGCGCCGCTGCCGTGAACTTGTCACTCAAGCACCTTACGGCCTCATCGAGGGTACGTCAGATCAGCTCGGCTGGGTCGAGCTGAAGTCGGACGGAGCCTGGCTCCTTGCGCGCGGTGCGCTCGGCCAGCGCGGCGCGCAGCGCGACGGCGAGCGCCGTGCCCGCCGGATAAGGCACTCTGACCAGGAAGCGAACGGTGTCGTCGGCAGGCTGAGCACCGGCCTGGACCGCCGGGCCAGGCGGCTGCACGGCGACCGGGCCGAGCACCTGCGCTCCGGCCGGCAGGGACGCCGAGCCGAGCACCTCGCCGATCACATCGGCCGGACCGGTCAGCGCCGCCATCCGCACCGCCGGCGGGAAGGCCAGCTCGGTGCGCTCGGCGAGCTCACGCTCAGCGTGCGTCGCCGGATCCCAGCGGATCAGCGCCTGAACCGCCGCGAGCGCGGGATCGGCCATCAGGATCACGCTGCCGCCGGCTGGGCCCGACCTGACCAGGGCGGCGGCGTTCATCCAGCGCCGCACTGCCTCCTCGGCCGCGCGCAGGCTCGGCCTGCCGAGCAGCGCCCAGCTGTCGAGCAGCACGGCGGCGGCGTAGCCGCCTGGCGCGAGCGGCTCGGCCCCCGGCGTGGCGATGACGATCGCCGGCCCGGCCGGAACGGTGCCAAGCACGCTAGCGCCGCTTGAGGTCAGGACCTGAATGCCGGGAAAGGCACGGCCGAGTTCTTCGGCCGTGCGCCGCGCCCCGGTGACCAGCGCGCGCAGGCCCGTGCCGCCGCAGCTGGCACACGCCGGCCCGGCCCGCGCACCGCACCAGCCGCAGCGGGGCGGCTGCCCAGGGCCGGCCAGCGCCACCGGTCCCGCGCAGCTGACGCACCTGACCCGGGTACCGCAGTGCTGGCAGGCCAGGGCGGCGAGGTATCCCCTTCTTGGCACCTGGAACAGCACCGGCCCCACCGCCAGCGCGTCGTGTGCCGTGCGCAGCGCCAGGCCCGGCATCCGGGCGGTACGCGCCGCCTCGTCCCTGGCGAGCTCGGCGTCTTCGCCGGCCGGGCGGACGACCGGAGCGTGCTGCCTGACCGTCGGCCGGTCGGCGGCCAGCGCCCGCGCCCAGCCCGTGGCCACCAGGTGCGCGCCCTCCGCGGTCCTGGCGAACCCGCCGAGCAGGGCGGCCGCGCCGCAGCGGTGCGCCCGGAGCATGAGCACGTCCCTGGCGTGCGGGTACGGCGCCCGCGGCTCGGCATGCAGGTCGTCGCCGTCGTCCCAGATAACGACCAGCCCGAGCCTGGCGACCGGGGCGAACATGGCCGACCTGGTGCCCGCCACGACGCTGACCCGGCCGCGGAGCACGGCAAGCCAGCGCCGGTACCGCTCGGCCGGCCCGAGCTGCGCGGCGAGGCTGACGTGGCGGCCGCGGCCGAGCCGCGCCGTCAGCGCGGCGTCGACCCGGTCCAGGTCGCGTGCGTCGGGCACGACGATCAGCGCGCCCCGGCCGCCCGCCGCCGCGGCGGCGGCCGCGATCGCGACCTCGTCAGGCCAGTCGGGTCCTGGCAGCGCGGACCAGACCGCCCGTGGCGCCCGGCCGTCGCGCACCGCGGCGAGGAACGACGGGCCTGCCGGGTAGCGCGCCCACGGCCCTGGCTCCGGCTCCGGTTCCGGCGCTCGCGCTGGCCCAGGTGCCGTGCCATCGGGTGCCGTGCCATCGGGTGCCGTGGCCCCGAGTGCGTTGGCCTCGGTCGCTGCGTGGCGCGGCGGTACCGCCAGCCGCAGCACGTCGGCCATGGTCCCGCCGTACCGGTCGGCGACGGCCCTGGCCAGCCCGGCGATCTCGCTGGTCAGCACCGGCTCGGCCGAGACCACCCGCTCGACGAAAGCCAGCCGGCCCGCGTGCTCGGTGACCGCGGCGCGCTCGACAAGGAATCCGCCGACCAGCCGGCCGGAGAAGCGCACCCGCACCCGGCAGCCAGGCACCGCGTCGGCCGACATCGTCTCGGGGACGAGGTAGTCGAAGAGCCGGTCCAGGTGCGGCAGCGGCACGTCCACGGCCACCCGCGCGACCGGCAGGCTCGCCGCTGGCACCGCCCGCGCGCCCCGGCTCCCCCGGCGCCCGGTCCGGACGCGCCCCCTGCTGGCGGCCCCGGCCGATCCCTGCGCCGCGGCACCGGGCGAGGAACCCTGCGCCGCGGCACCCGGCGAGGAACCCTGCGCCGCGGCACCCGGCGACGATCCCCGCGCTGCGGCACCCGGCGCCGGTGCGTCGCGCGGAGCGGCGGGCTGACCGCCCGCGAGCCGCGCGACTGCCGCACCGGGCCGCGTGGTCACAGCCCGGCGGCCGCCCGCAGCAGTTCGGTCTTGTTGGTGCGCTCCCAGGTGAAGTCGGGCTCCTCCCGGCCGAAGTGCCCGTAGCTCGCGGTCTGCGCGTAGATCGGCCGCAGCAGCTCAAGGTCCCTGATGATCGCGGCCGGGCGCAGGTCGAAGACCGCCAGAACGGCTTCCTGGATCCGCTCAAGCGGCACCTGCTCGGTGCCGAAGCACTCGACGAACAGCCCGACCGGCTTGGCTTTGCCGATCGCGTAGGCGACCTGCGTCTCGCACCGGTCGGCGAGGCCGGCCGCGACCACGTTCTTCGCTACCCAGCGCATCGCGTAGGCCGCGCTACGGTCGACCTTCGAGGGGTCCTTGCCGGAGAACGCGCCGCCGCCGTGGCGCGCCATGCCGCCGTACGTGTCGATGATGATCTTCCGGCCGGTCAGCCCCGCGTCGCCCATCGGCCCGCCCACCTCGAACCGGCCGGTGGGGTTGACCAGCAGCCGGTAGTTCGTCCTGTCGATCTCAAGGCCGGCCAGCACCGGCTCGACCACCCGGTCCCTGATGTCGGGCAGCAGCAGCGCCTTGAGGTCGATGGCGGGAGCGTGCTGCGTGGACACCACCACCGTGTCAAGGCGCACCGGCTCCTCGGCCGAGTACTCGATCGTGACTTGCGTCTTCCCATCCGGCCTGATGTAGGGGATCTCGCCGTTGTGGCGCACCTCAGCCAGCCGCCTGGACAGCCGGTGCGCCAGCATGATCGGCAGCGGCATCAGCTCGGGCGTCTCCCGGCTGGCATAGCCGAACATCAGTCCCTGGTCGCCGGCGCCCTGGCGGTCAAGCTCATCGTCGCCCTCGCCTTCCCGGTGCTCGAAGGCGTGCGCCACGCCCTGCGCGATGTCGGGAGACTGCGACCCGATCGACACCGAGACGCCGCAGGACGCTCCGTCGTACCCCTTCGCGGACGAGTCGTAGCCGATCTCGAGGATCTTCTCCCTGATCAGCCCGGGAATGTCGACGTAGGTCGTGGTCGTCACCTCGCCGGCCACGTGCACCTGTCCGGTCGTGATCAGGGTCTCGACGGCCACGCGGCTGTGCGGGTCGCCTTTCAGCATCGCGTCGAGGATGGTGTCGCTGATCTGGTCGGCCATCTTGTCGGGATGGCCTTCAGTGACGGACTCAGATGTGAACAACCGACGGGCCACTTGGCATCCTCTTCTTACGCGACGGGACTTCTAAAGCGACGGGCCTGGCCGAAGTGTAGCCGGGCCCGCCGCGCCGACGACGGTCCGGCGGACGCGCCCCCGGCCCGCACGGCCCGACCCTGCCGGGTCAGGACAGCCGGGCGGCTACCAGGTCCCAGATCACGTCGGCGAGCGTCTCCTTGGGGCCGCGCGGCACCGAGGTCCGCTGGCCGTCCGATGCCAGGATCTCCGCGGCGTTGTCCGCGGTGCCGAAGGCCAGGCCGTCGCCGACCTGGTTCACCACCAGCAGGTCGCAGCCCTTGGCGGCGAGCTTGGCCGTGCCGTTGGCGACCAGGTTGTCCGTCTCCGCGGCGAAGCCCACCACGACCTGGCCGGGGCGCCTGGACCGGGAAAGCTCACGCAGGATGTCCGGATTCTCGGTCAGCTCGATCGGCTCGGGCGCGCCGCCGGTCTTCTTGATCTTTGCCTCGCTCCTGGTCAGCGGCCGGTAGTCGGCGACTGCCGCCGCCATCACCACGCAGTCGGCATGGGCCGCGGCGCCGAGCACCGCGTCGGCGAGCTGGCGCGCCGAGACCACGGTGACGACGTCGACCCCGGCGGGGTCGGCCAGCCCGGTGTTGGCCGCGACCAGCCGCACCTGGGCACCGCGCGCGGCGGCCGACCTGGCCAGCGCGTAGCCCTGCAGCCCGGACGACCAGTTGCCGATGAACCGCACCGGGTCGAGCTCCTCGCGGGTGCCGCCCGCCGAGACGACCACCCGCCGACCGGCCAGGTCGGGCTGCAGCGCGGCGGCGCCCCTGGCCAGCACCCGCAGCGCGGTCAGGTACAGCTCGGCAGGCTCGGGCAGCCGCCCTGGCCCCGAGTCGCTGCCGGTGAGCCGCCCTGACGCCGGCTCGAGCACCAGCGCGCCGCGGGCGCGCAACGTGGCCACGTTCGCGGCAGTCGCCGGATGCTGCCACATCTCGGTGTGCATCGCTGGCGCGTAGAGCACCGGGCACCGCGCTGTCAGCAGGACGTTGCCGAGCAGGTCGGCGGCCAGGCCGACGGCGGCCCTGGCCAGCAGGTCGGCGGTGGCGGGAGCCACGATCACGAGGTCCGCCCGCTGGCCGAGCCGCACGTGCGGTACCTCGTGGGCGCCGTCCCAGACCTCGGTGCTCACCGGCTGGCCAGACAGCGCCTCCCAGGTGGCTGCGCCGACGAACCGCAGCGAATCAGGGGTGGGAACGACGTGGACATCATGGCCAGACTCGGTCAGCAGCCTGAGCAGCTCGCAGACCTTGTAGGCGGCGATCCCGGCGCCGACCCCGAGAACGATGCGCATAGGCGCCCGCTGGGCGACCGTTCAGCAGCGCGGGATCAGGACGCCGGGGGCTCGACCGACTCGGCGTGCAGCAGGCCCTCGGCGATCTCCCGGAGCGCGATCGAGAGCGGCTTCTCCTGCACCCTGGTCTCGACCAGCGGGCCGACGTACTCGAGCAGGCCCTCGCCAAGCTGGGCGTAGTAGGCGTTGATCTGCCTGGCGCGCTTGGAAGCCATGATGACCAGGCCGTACTTGCTGTCCACCACATCGAGCAGTTCGTCGATGGGCGGATTGATGATTCCCTCGAGCGCCGGAGTCCCTGCCACCGTCTGCCTTCCCGATCCGCGAGCCCTAGTCGGCCGGCTCTGCTGCCGGCTGGGCCGTCATCAAGGCTACCAGCTGAGCGCACACATCCCGGATGGACGTGTTGATCAGCGTGAGGTCGAACTCACTCTCTGCGCGCAGCTCGACCCTGGCGGCCTCAAGCCGCTGCTCCATCACCTCGGCCGGCTCGGTGCCCCGGCTGGTCAGCCTGCGCACAAGCTCGTCCCATGACGGCGGGGCCAGGAAGACGAGCAGCGCTCCGGGGACCGCGGCGCGGACCTGCCTGGCGCCGACGACATCTACCTCGAGCAGGGTGGGCACCCCCGCCGCGAGCCGCTCGGTGACCGGTTCACGCGGAGTCCCGTAGTAGTTGCCCGTGTAACGGGCCCACTCAAGCAGCTTCCCCGCGGCCACCATGTCATGGAACTCGGCCTCGGTGGCGAAGAAGTACTCCCGGCCCGGGATCTCGCCGGGCCTTGGCTGGCGCGTGGTCACCGAGACCGACGGCCAGACCTGCGGACAGTGCCGCCTGATCTGCTCCACCACGGTGCTCTTGCCGACCGCGGACGGGCCGGACAGCACCGTCAGGCCTGCGGGGACAGGGACTCCGGCGACCGGCCGACTGTCGTCGGCCGGACCAGTCATGAGCAGCACCCCCGTCCCCGCACGTGGCACCTGACGTCAGCGGCGCGGTCAGACTTCGCTGAACTCTTTCTCGAGCGCGATCCTCTGGTTGGCACCAAGGCCGCGAACGCGGCGCGACTCGGCGATGCCAAGCCGCTCCATAATCTGCTTGGCACGGACCTTGCCCACGCCAGGCATGGACTCAAGTAGTGCCGACACCTTCATCTTGCCCACAACGTCGTCCGTCTGGCCTTCCTTGAGAACCTCAGGCAAGGTCGTCGAAGCGTGCTTGAGCCGGTTCTTGATCTCAGCACGCTCCTTACGGGCCTGAGCGGCCTTCTCAAGAGCAGCGGCCCGCTGGTCGGGGGTTAGTGGAGGAAGAGCCACGCGTGGTCACCTCGGGTTTCGTATCGAAAAACTCTGTTCGCGAGGGGAAACTAGCGAGTTCGGCTCGCCGGGACAACACAAACCTCCGTTTGTCGCGCCACAATTTATCCAATACTACCTAGCGAACATGTTCGACCACTTCACGTAGGCAATTGAGGGTCGTCAGGCCCGGTATCAGGGGCGCAGCGGCAGCTGTGCCGGTCTGCGTCTCACCGCGCGCCATCGCGGCAAACGCCATCACACGGCACCGCGCGAGCAGTTCACGCCGCGCCGAAACGGCCGCGCACGCGAACGGCCGGCTGGGAGCCGTTCGCTCAGGCTGCGTTCGGCCGCCGCGGCGGGCTCGCGGGGCAGCCGGTCAGGACCTGCTCGGGCCCGCGCGCAGTGACGAGCGGCGGATGGAGGCAGCGAGCGCAGCCGCGGCCGCGCCTGGATCGGCGGCACCGGTGATCGGGCGCCCGATCACCAGCAGGTCGGCGCCGGCCGCCAGCGCGTCCTGCGGCGTGGCCACCCTGGCCTGGTCGTGGCTCTCCTGGCCGGGCGGGCGTACACCAGGCGTGACGAGCGTGACGTCCGGACCGACCTCGGCGCGCACCGCCGCCACCTCGCGCGGCGAGCACACGAGCCCGCGCGCGCCGGCGGCGACGGCCAGCGCGGCGAGCCTGCGCACCGCGTCGCTCACCGGCCCGGCCAGCCCTATCTGGCGCAGGTCGCCGTCGCTGAGCGAGGTGAGCACGGTCACCGCGACGATCATGGTGTCCGGCAGCGCGGCGACGGCGGCCTTGATCGCGGCGGTGCCCGCCGCGGCGTGCACGGTGAGCAGGTCGGGCCGCACCTTGGCGACCGCCCTCGCCGCGCCGCCGACGGTTGCCGGGATGTCGTGCAGCTTCAGGTCCAAGAACACGTCCACGCCGCGCGGACCCCGAACTGACGCCACGGCATCCGGGCCGAACCGCAGGTACAGCTCAAGCCCGATCTTGAGCGTGCTGACATGCGGAGTGACCTGGGCGGCCCACTGCGCGGCCGTGTTCAGGTCGGGCGCGTCGAGCGCCACGGCGATCGGAGCTCGGCTGGTCATGATCTGTCCCTCCCCGGCTATGGCCCGCTTACCCGGCTCCGGCTGGCCGCCCGCACCTCGTGCGCCAGCCCGACGACCTCGGACGCCCGCTCGATCCCCCGCCGAGCCAGCTCGTCGTCGAGCTCGCGCAGGATCCTGGCGCACGCCGACGGGTCGTGGAAGATCGCGGTACCCACGCTCACCATCGACGCGCCAGCCAGCATCAGCTCCAAAGCGTCCCTGCCGGTCATCACCCCGCCCATCCCGATGATCGGGACGTCAGGCAGCGACTGGCGCACCTGCCAGATGCAGCGCACCGCCACCGGCCTGATCGCAGGGCCGGACAGGCCGCCGGTCAGGCCCGCAAGCACCGGGCGCATGGTGTCCGTGTCGATTGCCATGCCGAGCAGCGTGTTGATCATCGACAGGCCGTCCGCGCCCGCCGACACGCAGGACCGCGCGATCGACACGATGTCGGTCACGTCGGGCGACAGTTTCGCGAAGACCGGGACGTCATACCTGGTCCTGGCGCGCACCGCTTCGATCACCGAGGCAGCGTCGGCGTCGTCGCACGCGAAGACCTGGCCGCGGTGCTCGACGTTCGGGCACGAGATGTTGACCTCGATCGCGGTCACCCCGGCCGCGTCGGACAGCCGCGAGGCGAGCTCGGCGTACTCGTCGACCGTGCCGCCGGCTATCGAGACCACGGTCCTGGCGCCGCGGGAGAGCAGCCACGGCAGGTCCCGCTGCAGGAAGGCGTCGATGCCCGGGCCCTGCAGGCCGATCGAGTTGAGCATGCCGCTGCTGGTCTCGGCCATTCTCGGCGTGGGGCGGCCCGCACGCGGCGCGAGCATCACCGACTTGGTGACGATCGCGCCGATCCGGGAGACGTCGATGAACTGCGCGAGCTCACGGCCCGAGCTCGCGCAGCCGGACGCGGTCAGGATCGGATTGGGCAGCTCGGTGCCGCCGAGCCTGGTCCGCAGGTCAGGCGCCACGGCCGTACCTGCGCAGCTGGCCCTGCCCCTGGTCGGGAGCGGCGTGGCCGTCCCCATACGGCCGCGGCCCGCGGCTGTGCTCGTCCGGCCGCTGCGCGCGGCTGTGCTCGTCCGGCCGCTGCGCGCGGCGGGCCCGTGACTCCCAGCCGGGCGCGCCGAACGCGTCGAACGGGATCGTGCCCACGTCGTCCCACCTGACCTGCTCACCGCGGAATACCGGGCCGTCGGTGCACGACCTGACCATCCTGGTGATCCCGTCGGAGCCGATCACCGGCAGCACGCACGTCATGCACACTCCGATCCCGCAGGCCATCGCCTCCTCGACGGCGACCTGCACAGGGATGTCGTAGCGCCGGGCCAGCGCCGTGACCTGGCGGAGCATCGGCATCGGCCCGCAGGCGTAGATGACGTCGGTCCGCGCCTCGTGGATGACCTGGCCGAGCATGTCGGTGACGATCCCGCGGACGCCGAGCGAGCCGTCGACGGTGGTGACCGTCGCCGAGCGGCCGGTCCGCCGGGCGGTCAGCGCGCCGAAGATCCGGTCGCCGCTGGCCGCGCCGAGCAGGAAGTCCACCGAGCAGCGGCGCTCGCGCAGCCGGCCGGCCAGCGCAAACAGCGGCGCGCTGCCGTAGCCGCCGCCGACGAGCAGGCAGCTCACCGGATCCCTGGGCACCGGGAACGGCCGGCCGAGCGGGCCGGTCAGGTCGAGCACGTCCCTCGGCCTGCGCTCGGCCAGCCACCGGGTGCCGCGTCCGGCCACCGCGAACACGAACTCCACCGTGCCGCCGTGATCGGGCCGCACATCGTGGATCGAGAACGCCCGCCGGAGCAGCATCGAGGTGTCAGGGCCGCCGACCGCCACGGCCACGAACTGGCCCGGCTTGAACCTGGCCGCGATGCCGGGGGCGACGATGGTGATCGCGTGGTAAGCGTCGATCCGGCGCACGGTCAGCACCGTGCCCCGCACCTGCACCGCGCCCGGCGCCGAGTCGGGCTCGCTAGCCGTCATCCGGCCCGGCCCCCCTGATCCTGGCGGCATGGTCCTGCAGCGATCGCACTCCCACCTCGTTCCTGTCGATGGCCTCGATCCCCTGGACGATCGCGGCCAGCCCCGCCATCGTCGTGACGCAGGGCAGTCCGCGGCGGACCGCGGCGGTCCTGATCTCGTAGCCGTCCCGCCGCGGGCCGGGCTCGCCCGGCCCGCCGAACGGCGTGTTGACCACCAGGTCCACCTGGCCGGCCAAAATCCGCTCCACGATCGTCGGCTCGCCGCCGGGGCCGCGGCCGTCGCTGTGCTTGCGCACGATCGTCGCATGTACGCCGTTGCGCCGCAGAACCTCGCCGGTCCCCCGTGTCGCCCATATCTCGAAGCCCAGGTCAGCGAGACGCTTGACCGGAAAGATCATGGCACGCTTGTCCTTGCTCGCGACCGACACGAACGCGCGACCCTTGACCGGGAGCGCGCCGTACGCGGCGGCCTGCGACTTGGCGTAGGCGGTGCCGAACAGCTCGTCGATGCCCATCACCTCGCCGGTGGAGCGCATCTCGGGGCCGAGCAGCGTGTCGACTCCGGCGCCGCTCTCGTCGGCGAACCTGGCAAACGGCAGCACGGCCTCCTTCACGGCGATCGGCGCGTCGAGCGGCAGCGTACCGCCGTCGCCGCTGGCGGCCAGTATCCGCTCGGCGCGCAGCTGGGCGATCGTGGCGCCGAGCATGACCCTGGTCGCCGCCTTGGCCAGCGGCACCGCGGTGGCCTTGGAGACGAACGGCACGGTGCGCGAGGCCCGCGGGTTGGCCTCGAGCACGTAGAGCACGCCGGCCGCCAGCGCGTACTGCACGTTCAGCAGGCCACGCACGCCGACGCCCCTGGCGATTGCCTCGGTGGACCGCCGGACCGCGTCGATGTACTCGTGCCCGAGCGTGATCGGCGGCAGCGCGCAGGCCGAGTCGCCGGAGTGGATCCCCGCCTCCTCGATGTGCTCCATCACCCCGCCGAGGTACAGCTCGTCCCCGTCGAACAGCGCGTCGACGTCGATCTCGATCGCGTCATCGAGGAACCGGTCAATCAGCACCGGATGCTCCGGGCTCGCCTGGGTGGCCCGGTGCACGTAGGCCCTGAGCGTCGGCTCGTCGTAAACGATCTCCATGCCCCGGCCGCCGAGCACGTAGGAGGGTCGCACCAGCACGGGGTAGCCGATCTCCGCGGCGATCACCGCGGCGTCGGCGGCCGACAGCGCGGTGCCGCTGCGCGGCGCGAGCAGCCCGGCCTCGCCGAGCACCCTGCTGAACTCGGCCCGGTCCTCGGCCAGGTGGATCGCCTCCGGCGAGGTGCCGAGGATCGGCACGCCGGCCGCCGCGAGCGCCCTGGCCAGGCCGAGCGGGGTCTGCCCGCCGAGCGAGACGATCACCCCGGCCAGCTCGCCACAGGCCTGCTCGGCGACGACGATCTCCAGCACGTCCTCCAGCGTGAGCGGCTCGAAGTACAGCCGGTCCGAGGTGTCGTAGTCGGTGGAGACCGTCTCCGGGTTGCAGTTCACCATCACGGTCTCGAACCCGGCCTGCGACGCCGCGAAGCACGCGTGCACGCAGGCGTAGTCGAACTCGATGCCCTGGCCGATCCGGTTCGGGCCGCTGCCGAGGATGATCACCTTCGGCCTGGCCGACGGCGGCACCTCGCTGCGCTCGTCGTAGCTGGAGTACAGGTAAGGCGTGGTCGCGGCGAACTCGGCGGCGCAGGTGTCCACCATGTGGTACGTCGGGCGCACGCCGAGCTCGACGCGCAGGGCCCGGATATCGGCCTCCGACCCCCCGGTGAGCTGGGCGATCTGCGCGTCGGAGAATCCGGCGGACTTCGCCGCGCGCAGGCTCGCCGCGGTGGGCGGGCCGCCGGCGGCGATATGTTGAGCATGATCTTCGATGCCCTTGACCTGCTCGATGAACCACGGATCGATCCTCGTGGCCGAGGCCAGGTCGGCGACGGACGCGCCGGCGCGCAGCGCCTGATGCGCCGTCGAGATGCGGCCGTCGTGCGGGATAGCGCAGCGTGCCAGCAGCCCGGCGAGCCCGCCCGGGCCGGGCGGCGGCGGATCGCGCCAGCTCAGCGGCGCGCTTGGCTGCTCCAGCGAGCGGAGCGCCTTCATCAGCGCCTCGCCGAACGAGCGGCCGATCGCCATCGCCTCGCCGACCGACTTCATGTGCGTGGTGAGCATCGGGTCGGCCCCAGGGAACTTCTCGAACGCGAACCTGGGCACCTTGACCACGACATAGTCGAGCGCCGGCTCGAAGCTGGCGAGCGTCTCGCCGGTGATGTCGTTGCGGATCTCGTCCAGCGTGTAGCCGATCGCCAGCCTGGCCGCGATCTTGGCAATCGGGAAGCCGGTCGCCTTGGAGGCAAGCGCGCTGGACCGGGAGACCCGCGGGTTCAGCTCGATCACGACCCTCCGGCCGGTGCGCGGCTCGACCGCGAACTGGATGTTGCAGCCGCCGGTGTCCACGCCGACCGCGCGCAGGATCGCGATCGCCTCGTCCCGCATCGCCTGGTACTCGCGGTCGGTCAGCGTCATCGCCGGGGCCACCGTCACCGAGTCGCCGGTGTGCACGCCCATCGGGTCCACGTTCTCGATCGAGCAGACCACCACGACGTTGTCGTTGCGGTCGCGCATCAGCTCGAGCTCGTACTCCTTCCAGCCGAGAATCGACTCTTCGAGCAGCACCTCGGTGACCGGGCTGGCGTCCAGCCCGTGGCCGGCCATCCTGTTCAGGTCGGCGGCGTTCCTGGCGATGCCCGAGCCCGAGCCGCCGAGGGTGAAGGACGGCCGGACCACGAGCGGATAGCCCAGGTCCTCGGCGGCGGCCTCGCATTCGGCCAGCGAGTGGCACGTGACGCTGCGCGGCACGTCGCCGCCGAGGCCGGTGACGACCTCCTTGAACGCCTTGCGGTCCTCCCCCGCCCTGATCGCGTCGATGTCGGCGCCGATCAGCTCGACGCCGTACCTGGCCAGGGTGCCGGCCTCATGCAGCGCGACGGCGGCGTTCAGCGCGGTCTGGCCGCCCAGGGTAGGCAGCAGCGCGTCGGGGCGCTCGGCCGCGATCACCTTCTCGAGCACGTCGGTCGTGATCGGCTCGATGTAGGTGGCGTCGGCGAACTCGGGATCGGTCATGATCGTCGCCGGGTTGGAGTTGACCAGGCTGACCCTGATCCCCTCCTCGCGCAGCACCCGGCAGGCCTGAGTGCCCGAGTAGTCGAACTCGCACGCCTGCCCGATCACGATCGGCCCGGACCCGATCACCAGCACCGACCTCAGATCCCCCCGCCTAGGCACCTCGCACCCCCGGCAGGTCAGGCTGGACTTCATGATCACGGTGGGTTTCTGTCGTATGGCGTAGGTAATCCACCGTGATCATGAAGTCGAGCCCATCAGCGCGCAGAAGTCCGCGAACAAGCCGGCCGCGTCGTGGGGGCCGGGAGCGGCCTCGGGGTGATACTGCACCGCGAAGGCCGGGCCGTCGAGCAGCCGGAGTCCCTCGACCACCCCGTCGTTCAGGTTGACGTGCGTCACCTCGGCCGACCCGAAGTCGGTCCCGAACCGCGTCTGCCCGGTACCGTCCGGAACCCCGGGCCGTTCGAGCCCGTCCGGAACGCCGGGCCGCCCGGACCCGTCCGCGTCTCCGGGCCGCCCGGACCCGTCCGCGTCCCCGGGCGAGGCCGGCGAACCGGGCATCGCCACGGCGAATCCGTGGTTATGGCTGGTGATCTGGACCCGGCCGGTGCGCAGGTCCTTGACCGGCTGGTTGACGCCGCGGTGGCCGAACCTCAGCTTGTAGGTGCCGAGGCCGAGCGCCCGGCCGAGGATCTGGCTGCCCAGGCAGATGCCGAACAGCGGGACGCCGGCCGCGAGCACGCCGCGCATCGCGTCGACGGCATAGCCGCAGGCCGCCGGGTCGCCAGGGCCGTTGGAGAAGAACACGCCGTCCGGGGTCATCGCCAGGATCTCGGCCGCCGTGCTGGCAGCGGGGAGCACATGTACCTCGCAGCCCAGCCGGGCCATCGACAGCGGCGTGGCCGCCTTGATGCCGAGGTCGACGGCGGCCACCCGGTACCTGACCGGGGTGCCGGGCGGCGGCTGCACCACGTAGCCGGCCGGTGTCGACACCTCCCTGGCCAGGTCGGCTCCGGTCATCGGCGGGCTGGCGAGCACCCGTTCGAGCAGCGCGGCGGTGTCCCCGGCGGCGGGGCCGATCGCGGCGCGCATCGCGCCTCGCTCGCGCAGGTGCAGGGTGAGCGCGCGGGTGCCCTCGATCGCGATCGCGGTAACTCCCTGGGCCCGCAGCTCGTCGTCCAGGGTGCGGGCCGCACGCCAGCTCGACGCGACCGGGCTGGGATTGCGGATCACGAACCCGCTGACCCAGATTCGCCGTGACTCGTTGTCCTCGTCGTTGATGCCGGTGTTGCCGATATGCGGGGACGTCATGGCCACGATCTGGCCGCAGTAGGACGGGTCGGTGAGCGTCTCCTGGTAGCCGGTCATGCCGGTGTTGAACACCGCCTCGCCGAACGCCTCGCCCTCGGCGCCGAACGAGGTGCCGCCGAACGTAGTGCCGTCCTCAAGCACCAGCAGCGCGGCTGGCCGCGGTCCGGTCGTCATGAGGCGAGCCTGCCGTCCAGCACGGTAGGCGTTCCACGCAGGAAGGTCGCGACCACCCGGCCGGGGAGCTTCATCCCGGCGAACGGCGTGTTCCGGCTGCGCGAGGCCGTCGCCGCCGGGTCCACCGCGGCCACGTGCGCCGGATCGTAGAGCACCAGGTTGGCCGGGGCGCCCGCCTCGACGCCGCGGCCGTGACCGTCCAGGCGGCCGATCGCCGCTGGCCTGGTAGACATTCGGTCAGCAACCTGCGCCCAGTCGAGCAGGCCGGTGCCCACCATCGCCTCGTGCACCGCCCGCAGCGCCGTCTCCAGGCCGGTCATCCCGAACGAGGCCACCGACCACTCGGTCTCCTTGTACTCAGCGGGGTGCGGCGCGTGGTCGGTGGCGACGCAGTCGATGGTCCCGTCCGCCAGGCCCGCTCGCAGGGCAGCAACATCGTCGGCGGTGCGCAGCGGCGGGTTGACCTTAAACACCGGGTCGTACCCGGCCGCGAGCTCGTCGGTGAGCAGCAGGTGATGCGGCGTCACCTCCGCGGTCACCCACCAGCCCTTGGACTTGGCCCACCTGATGATCTCGACCGAGCCCGCCGTCGAGACGTGACAGATGTGCAGCGCCGAGCCGACATGCGCGGCGAGCAGGCAGTCCCTGGCGATGATCGCCTCCTCAGCGACCGCAGGCCAGCCGGCCAGCCCGAGCCTGGCCGACATCGCACCCTCGTTGAGCTGCGCCCCCTCAGTCAGCCTGGGTTCCTGGGCGTGCTGGGCGATGATGCCGTCGAAGGCCTTGACGTACTCGAGCGCCCGCCGCATCAGCGTGGCGTCGGCGACGCAGCGGCCGTCATCAGAGAAGACCCTGACCCTGGCCGCCGAGTCGGCCATCGCGCCGAGCTCGGCAAGCTGGGTGCCGCCGAGCCCGGCCGTCACCGCGCCGACCGGGCGGACGTCGCAGTGCCCGGCCTGGATACCCAGCCGCCAGACCTGCTCGACCACCCCGGCGGTGTCGGCCGTCGGCTCGGTATTGGCCATCGCATGCACGGCGGTGAACCCGCCGAGCGCCGCCGCTGCCGTGCCGCTGGCGACCGTCTCGGCGTCCTCCCGGCCCGGCTCGCGCAGGTGGGTGTGCAGGTCCACCAGGCCGGGCAGCGCGATCAGCCCGTCGGCGTCCAGCACCTTGACCGGTCCGCTGCCGGCCGGCCCGCGGTCGCGGGCCGAACGGCTCACCTCCGCGATCACGGTGCCGTCGATCAGAATGTCGGCGGGCGCGCCGCCCAGCGGCCTGGCGCCCCTGACCAGCCAGCGCCCGGTCACAGCCCGGCCTCCGTCCCGCGCCCGGCAGCATGGCCGGCCGCAGCCCTGGCGAGCACGCGCTCGCCGCCGTCCCTGCCCTCCTGGCTGCCCCGTCCCTGCGGGCCGCCGGCCTCCGGCGCACCGCCGAGCAGCAGGTACAGCACCGCCATGCGCACCGAGACGCCATTGGTCACCTGCTCGACGATCGTCGACCTCACCGAGTCGGCCACGTCGGCGGCGATCTCCACGCCGCGGTTCATCGGCCCCGGGTGCATCACGATCGCGTGGTCGGGCAGCAACGCCATCCGGTCGGTGTCCAAGCCGTACCGGCGGCTGTACTCGCGGACGGAAGGGAAATACGCGTCGGTCATCCGCTCATGCTGTACACGCAGCATCATCACCACGTCGGACCCGGGCAGTACGGCCGACAGGTCGTAGCTGACCGAGCACGGCCAGGTGCCGACCGCGACCGGAACCAGCGTCGGCGGCGCGACCAGCGTCACCTCGGCGCCGAGCGTCCGCAGCAGCCAGACGTTGGACCTGGCCACCCTGCTGTGCAGGATGTCGCCGACGATCGCCACCTTCAGGCCGTCCAGCCGGCCAAGCCTGCGCCTGATCGTGAACGCGTCGAGCAGCGCCTGCGTCGGGTGCTCGTGGGTGCCATCCCCCGCGTTGATCACGCTGCCCCTGACCCACCCGGCCAGGCGGTGCGGCGCGCCCGATGCGCTGTGCCTGATCACCACGGCGTCGGCGCCCATCGCCTGGAGGGTGAGCGCGGTGTCCTTCAGGCTCTCGCCCTTGGCCACGCTCGAGCCCTTGGCGGAAAAGTTGATCACGTCGGCCGACAGCCGCTTGGCGGCCGCCTCGAACGAGATCCTCGTCCTCGTCGAGTCCTCGTAGAACAGGTTGACCACCGTGCGACCGCGCAGGGTGGGGAGCTTGGGTATCGGGCGCTCGGCGAGCCTGGCGAGCTCCTCGGCCGTGTCCAGGATGGCCACAGCATCGTCCAGGCTCAGGTCGGCGGCGGAGATCAGGTGCCGCTTCACCGGGTCACCTCCCCGCTGACCGTGAGCGTCACCAGGTCCTCGCCGTCGGTCTCGGTGAGCAGCACGCGCACCGACTCGCGCTTGGCCGTCGGCAGGTTCTTGCCAACGTAATCGGGCCTGATCGGAAGTTCGCGGTGGCCACGGTCCACCAGCACGGCCAGCTGGACGGCGCGCGGCCGGCCAATGTCGCCGAGCGCGTCGAGCGCCGCCCTGACAGTGCGCCCCGAGTACAGCACGTCGTCGACCAGGATCACGATCTTGCCGTCGATGCCCCAGTCCGGCACCTCGGTGTGACCGAGCGTCCTGGCCGGCCGCAGTCGCAGGTCATCCCGGTACAACGTGATGTCCAGCGAGCCGACAGGGACCGCGAGTCCCTCGGTCTGCCCGAGCCGCGCCGACAGCCGGCGAGCCAGCGGCACTCCTCTGGTCGGGATGCCAAGCAGCACCACGTCGCTCGCGCCGTCGGTGCGCTCGAGTATCTCGTGCCCGATCCTGGCGAGCGCCCTGCGGATCTCATCGGGTCCGAGCACTGCCTTGCCTGGGCGCCGCAGGCTGCCACCGCTCAGGCGGTCAGTGTCACTGATTCGGCTGCCGTCGCTACTTGAGCCGCTGTCGCTGCCTCGACCGCTGTCACCCTCGCGGCCGGGCGGGTGTGCCGCGCGGGCCGCCGCGGGCTCTGGGACGCCAGCCATCACCGGACCTCCTTCCCCGCCTCACGGGACGGGCCTTAAAGGATGTCGAACGGATTCCAACCTATCAGCACCGTACTGACCGGCCTAAGAAGGACGGCTGGTGTCGCGGCATGGAATACCGGTGTCGCGCGCGGAGCACCGGTGTCGCGAGGAGCCCTGGTGCCGCGAGCGGAGTACCGGCGCCGCGAGCGGAGCACTGGCCGCCGACCGAGGCATCTCGCACCGCGTGCTCGGCGACCGGAGGTCGTGGCGCGCGGCGCCGGCCCGTGTGATGTTGGTCACATGCTCGTCGCGGCGCCGACAAATCAGATCATTCGACGACTAAGCCGCTGAAGCCACGATGGCGCAACTCAGCGCAAGTTTCGGGATACTCTGTGTTCAACTTGGGTGGCTGGCCCCTAGTTGCGGGTGGCCGCGTAAGTTGAGCCGCTTTTTGCCGTTCGGCTTGACCTTGTCTTGCTCTCGGCCTACCGTCACTGTCCGTAACCACGCTCACAGCCCTCGCTCACGGCCCCCGCGCCAACCGGAGCCCCCCGACACCCGTACGCCGCGCCAGCCCCCCGATTCACCCGCCGACCGCCGACCCGCCCGGACTCCCCTGTCCGCCCGGCTGACCTCTGCCCGCCGACCTCTGCCCGCTGACCTGCCCCGCTGAGATACGACCCACTGAGACCAGGGATCCCGACCATGCCATCTGACTACGCGAAGACCCTCGGCGCCCGACTGCGCGCCATTCGCACCCAGCAGGGCCTGTCACTGCACGGCGTGGAAGAGAAGTCCCGAGGTCGCTGGAAGGCCGTCGTGGTCGGCTCGTACGAGCGCGGCGACCGCTCGGTCACGGTGCAGAAGCTCGCCGAGCTCGCCGACTTCTACGGCGTGCCCGTCTCCGAGCTGCTGCCCGGCGACGCGGCGCCCGGTGTCCTGACTCCGGCCGCCCCCAAGCTCGTCATCGACCTCGAGCGGATGGCGCAGCTGCCTCGGGAACAGGCCGGACCGCTGGCCCGCTACGTCGCGACCATTCAGAGCCAGCGCGGCGACTACAACGGCCGCGTACTGTCCATCAGGCAGGAGGACCTGCGGTCCCTCGCCGTGATCTATGACAAGTCTCCCGGTGACCTGACTGAGGACCTGATCAGCTGGGGCCTGCTGGACTCCGCCGCGCGCGGCGCCGTCGACGCCGTATGATCTCCGCGCCGCCTGATCCCCGCGCCGCCTGATCCCCGCGCCGTGCAGCGCCACCCCGGTGATCTGCACCCGGACCGGTCAGATCGCGGTCGGCAGCGGAAGCGGGGCCTGCGCGGGTACCCCGAGCGCGCTCTCGGCCAGCGAGACGAAGGTGCCGGCGTCACGGAGAAGCTCGTCGGCCTCCCTGCTGCTGACCGCGCGCGGCAGCCCGGCCTCGGCGGCCGCCCGCTTACTCGCGCCGGCCGCGAAGAACGCCGCCCACTCGCTGAGCGTCGGCTCCACTCTCGGAAGCAACTCCCATACGCTGGCCGGCCGCCTGCGGCGAGGCGCGGCGGGCTCGGCCCGCGCCGCCACTATCGCCGCCGCCGCGCGCAGCGCGGCCAGGTGCGCGCCCACGTACCGGCCCCCAGCAGACATGTCGCTCTCGGCCGAAGCGAGCCCCTGCCGTGCCGACTGGAGCAGCGCCAGTGCTGACGGCGCGATCCTGCATCGCGCGCGATCGGTGCCGACTGGCGTGAACGTCGTCATGGCAACAACCTTCCCTTCCGAGGCGGATGAGCCGTTCCTCCGCGAGGTGAGAGCGCCGGGCGGGGCGCTTCCCCACACCACGCCCGGCTGCGTCCCGCCTTCCCGGTAGCACCGGATCGGCGGGCGCTCCCACCCTCATATTCGAACATAAATTCGGCTCAGTGTCCATTCCTTTGCTGCTGCGTTCGAACTTATCGAAGGGGTCTGACATCAAGCCTGGCCGGGCTAGCGGGCTGCCATGGGCCGCCCGGCATCGAAGCCGGGCCGGGCGGGCGGGGGCTGCCATGGGCCGCCTGACAGCGGCCGTCGCGTAGGCTGAGCCAAATGGCGATCGCCACCGCGCTCAGCGAGCTCCGGCCGGCCGAGTTCATCGGCGAACTCGATGCGCTGCTCGCCATCTACGCCAGCGCCATGGAGGCCGACGAGGCCCTGCTGCCCGGGCGGCGGGAGCTAATGCGCCGTCATGTCGAGCACCCAGGGTTCGCCGCGCTGCACGTACGCGCCAGGACTCCGCAGCCGGCCGGCGACGGCTGGCCGGTTGTGGCATTCGCCTACGGCTTCCACGGCGAGCCTGGCCAGTGGTGGTACGACGCGGTGCGCGGCGCGCTCTCCCGCGCGGTGGGCGGCGGCCGCTCGGCGGCCTGGCTCGGCGACTGCCTGGAGATCGCCGAGGTCCACGTGCACAGCGAGTACCAGCGGGCCGGCATCGGGACCAGCATGCTGATGGCACTGACCAGCGGACGGCCCGAGCGGACCGCCCTGCTCTCCACCCCCGACCGGGATACCACGGCGCGCCGGCTGTACCGCAGGCTCGGCTTCACCGACCTGCTGACCGGCTACAGCTTCCCCGGCGGCAGCCCGCCCTACGCAGTCATGGGCGCGCCGCTGCCGCTGCGCGATACGGCCCCGGCGGCGGTCCGGCCGCGGTCGGCGAGCCCGAGCATCTCATAGATCTCGCTCGTCGCCTTTGAGCCATTCAGCGTATAGAAGTGCAGGCCAGGCACGCCCTCGTCGAGCAGCCTGCGGCACATCAGCGCGGCATGCTCCACGCCGACCCTGCGCACAGCGGCCCGGTCACCGGCGTTGGCGTGCAGTCGCTCGGCAAGCTCGGGCGGGAACCGGGCCCCGGACAGCATCACGGTCCGGTCGATCATGGGCACGCTGGTGATCGGCATGATCCCGGCGATGATCGGGACATCGCAGCCCCGGGCGGCCACCTCATCCCTGAACCTCAGGTAGTCATCGGGGTAGAAGAACATCTGGGTGATCGCGAAGTCGGCGCCAGCCCGGCACTTGGCCACGAAGAATGAGACGTCCGCCTCTCTGCTGGCGGCGCGGATATGCCCCTCAGGGAACGCACCCACACCCACGCAGAAGTCGCCGGACTCCCGCACCAGGCGCACAAGCTCGGCGGCGTAGCGCAGGCCCTGGGGATGCGGCCGCCACTCACCGGCCGGATCCCCCGGCGGATCACCGCGCAGCGCGAGCACGTTCCGCACGCCCACGGCGGCGTACGAGCCGATCACGTGCCGCAGTTCGGTGACCGAGTGGCTCACCGCCGTCAGGTGGCCGACCGGCGTCAGCGTGGTCTCCTCGGCGATCCGGCCGGTCACCCGGACCGTGCGGTCCCTGGTCGTGCCGCCGGCGCCGTAGGTGACCGAGACGAACGTCGGGGCCAGCGGCTCAAGCCGCCTGATCGCGAGCCAGAGCTGGTCCTCGTCCGCGTCGGTCTTGGGCGCCATGAACTCGAAAGAGAACGACCGGCCGCCGCCAGCCAGCAAGTCCCTGATCGGCGGCGCAAGCTGCGGCAGTCTGGAAGCCATTGGTACAGGCTAGCCGTGCCGCGGCCCGGGCGATCACCGGTTGCGGCTAGGGTCGCCTGCATGGCAACCAGCGCAGCGGACATGACCAGGATCCGTTCCAAGGTCGGCGGCGCGCTCGACGAGTTCATCGCCAGGCAGCGCCGCGGCCTGGCCGGGATCAGCCCGGAGTTGCTGTCCTGCGCCGACGCCGTCACTGACCTGCTGGCGGGCGGCAAGCGTCTGCGCGCGGCCTTCTGCTACTGGGCCTGGCGCGGATGCGGCGGAACGGACGACCAGGGGATCTTCACCGCCGCGGCCGCGCTTGAGCTGTTGCACGCGAGCGCCCTGGTGCACGACGACGTGATGGACGCCAGCGACACCCGGCGCGGCCAGCCCGCGGTGCACCGCCGGTTCGCCGCCTGGCACGGTGAGGCCGGCTGGCGCGGCTCAGCGGACGGATTCGGCGCGGGCGCCGCGATCCTGGTCGGTGACCTGCTGCTGGCCTGGACCGACGAGATGCTCAGGACCTGCGGGCTGTCGCAGGAGGCGGTCTGGCGCGGCCTGGCCGTGCTCGACGCGATGCGCACCGAGGTGTTCTCCGGACAGTTCCTCGACCTGCTCGGCCAGGCCAGCGGCGCGGCAACGGTGGACAGCGCGCTGCGGGTGGTCACGTTCAAGGCGGCCAAGTACACCGTCGAGCGGCCGCTGCACCTGGGCGCCGCGCTGGCCGGGGCGCCAGAGACAGGCCCGGCGCGGGCAGCTTTCAGCGGCTACGGGATACCGATCGGGGTGGCGTTCCAGGTGCGCGACGACATACTCGGCGTGTTCGGCGACCCGGCGAGGACCGGCAAGCCGGTCACCGACGACCTCCGAGAAGGCAAGCGCACGGTCATGCTGGCGATCGCCAGGGAGCGCGCTGACCGCTCCCAGGCCCTGGTGCTCGACCAGGCGGTCGGCGATCCGCTGCTTGACGACGCGGCCGCCGAGCAGGTCCGCGCCGTGATTACCGGTACCGGCGCGCTTGCCGAGTGCGAGGCGATGATCGAGAGCAGCGTCAAGGAAGCGCTGTCCGCGCTGGAAGCCGCGCCGATCACGGCCGAGTCCAAGGCGGCGCTGGCCGACCTCGCCGTTGCCGCCACCGCTCGCTCCGAGTAGCCGCGGCGATACGGGGCGACCGCGGCCGCATTGTGGGCGAAGACGTCCAGCGCGGGATTCTCGGCGCGCCACGCCGCGCGGGGTTGAGCGTGGTCAGGCCCCGCGCGAGCTAGGTCATGGGCCAGTCGGCTGGTCGCTCGCACCAGCCGAGTTCACCAGGCGGCAGCCAGGCGGGCGGCCAGCCGGCCGGCCGCCTGGCCGGGGTCGTCGGCTTCGGTAATCGCCCGGACCACCACGGCCCGGCGGGCGCCGGCCTCGATCACCTGCTCGATGCTGGTCTCGTCGATGCCGCCGATGGCGAACCACGGCCTGCTGGTCTTCAGGCCGGCCGCGAAGCTGATCAGCCCGATGCCGGGGGCGGGCCGACCGGGCTTGGTCGGAGTCGGCCAGACCGGGCCCGCGCAGAAGTAGTCGGCCGCCGGGTCCGCCGCCGCCGCCGTGGCCTGCGCCTGCGAATGGGTGGACAGCCCGATCAGCGGTTCGGGCCCGACGATCTGGCGCGCCACCGCCGCGGGCAGGTCGTCCTGTCCCACGTGCAGCACGTCGGCCCCGGCCGCGAAGGCGACGTCGGCGCGGTCGTTCACCGCGAGCAGCGCTCCGTGCCGGTCGCAGGCGCTACGGAACTGCTCGAGCAGGCGCAGCTCTGGCCCGGCCTCCAGGCCCTTCTCGCGGAGCTGCACGATGTCCACTCCTGCGCCGAGCACGGCGTCGAGGAACGTGAGCAGATCTCCCTGGCGCTCCCTGGAGTCAGTGCACAGGTACAGCCGGGCGGCGGCCAGCCGGGCACGCAGGGCCACCTGACGGGTGTCACGGACGCTGGTCACGCCCCCATCCTGCCAGCGCGGCCTGCGCGACGAGGCGCGCCGCGCGCGGCCGGTACCGCGCCGCGAGCGGCCCGACCGCTCAGAACGCGAGCGCTTGCGCCCGCCTGTTCACCTCCGTGCAGCGGTGCGCGGCGATCGCCTCGATCGGACTGCCAGGCAGCGAGTCGTCGGCGGTGAACAGCCAGCGCATCGCCTCGACGTCGCTGAACCCGCAGTCGAACAGCAGGGTCAGCGTCCCGGTCAGGCCGCGGACGACCTGGTCGCCGTCGAGGAAGGCGGCAGGGACGCCGAACGAGCCGTCCGGCCGCTGCACGCCGAGCAGCTTGCGGTCGCGCAGGAGCTGCTTGACCCGGCTGACGGGCAGCCTGAGTCGCTCGGCGACCTCGGGAATGGACAACCAGTGCCCGACAATGGCGTCGGACGGGGGGTCGATCTGTGCCACGTCCCGATCCTTTCCCCATGCTCGCGTGTGCCCAAACCAAGGAACCGGCAACCGACTGCCGAGCGCACGGCGGGTGTCCTCCCGATGTCGGGCCTGCGGCGCCGTCCGCGCTGCCGGTCGCTCACGCAGACCGCCGCCGTCTCGTCACCGGCCGAGCAGGCAGTCGCGCAGCGGCACCGCCGGGTCGGCGATCCGGTCGGCGTCCACCGGCGCGGCCGACTCGATCAGCCGCCTGCCCTGGGTCAGGTCCTTGGGCAGGCCGACGGTGAGCACAGCCACCAGCCGCTCCCCGGCCAGCCAGCACGCCGCCCACCTGGCGTCATCCTCGGCACCACGCCAGATCAGCCGGTCCGCGCCGCGGTGGTCACCGCCGTACTGCAGCATCCGGCCGAACTGCTCGGACCAGAAGTACGGCACCGGATCGTAGATCTCGCTCCGGCCGGCCAGGTTGGCCGCCAGCACCGCCGGGGCACGCAGCGCCGTGTCCCAGTGCTCGGTGCGCATCCGCCGCCCGAACCTGGCTGACCAGAACGCGGCGCAATCCCCGACCGCGTACACCCCGGGCACCGATGAGCGCAGCTGCCCGTCCACGACCACACCGTTCTCGAGCTCAACCTCGGAGGAGTCGAGCCAGCCGACCTCGGGCCTGACGCCGACGGCGGTGACGATCAGGTCGGCCTCCAGCCAGCCGCCGCCGGCCAGGGCCAGCCCGCCGTCCTGCACCGACTCGACCGCCTGACCGAGCATCAGCTCGACCCCCGCCTGCGCATACCAGGGTGCCGTGCGCGCGCCCACCTCGGTGCCGACGGCCGCGGCGATCGGGGTCGCCGCCGCCTCCACCACGGTGACCACGCAGCCTCGGGCTGCCGCCGCGGTGGCAAGCTCGGCGCCGATCCAGCCCGCCCCGATCACCGCGAGCCTGGTTCCAGGGACCAGCACCTCCCTGAGCGCAAGCGCGTCATCCATCGTCCGCAGGAACCGCTGCCTGCCGGGGCCCGGCAGCGCGATGGGCCGGGCTCCGGTGGCGATGGCCAGCCTGCCGAAGCGGTACTCGCCCTGGTCGGTGTAGACCATCTCGGCGTCGAGCCGCTCGGCCCGCTCGCCCAGGCGGAACGTCGCGCCCAGCGAGTCGAGCTCGGCCCGCAGCGACGTGTCGTCCACCGAGCCCGCCATCAGCTGCTTGGACAGCGGCGGCCGGTCGTACGGCGGCCTTGACTCGGCGCCGATCACCGTGACCGGCCCCGCATGGCCGAGCGACCTGAGCTCCTCCACGGTGCGCAGGCCGGCCAGCCCGCCGCCGACGATGACGATCGGCCCGTTCGACTGCCCGGGCGCGCTCACCGCCGCCTCACCGGCCGGTCCACCTGGCCTCCTCGTCGCCGACATTGCGGTGCATGCTACCTGGGACGTCACCCGAGGCCCCGGCCCAGCCGCCCGGCGGCGGCATTCGGCAGCCGGCGCCCGGACCGACTACGCTGGGGGTGACGCGCGGGAGTCCAGTGCACGGGCTGAGAGGGCGGCTGCGAGCCGTCGACCGCAGAACCTGATCCGGGTCATGCCGGCGAAGGGAGCGCGACGCAGCGATGAATGTGACAGCCAGCCGCCACAGCGTCGATGTCCTGGTCATCGGCGCCGGCGTCGTAGGCCTGGCGATCGCCTGGCGGACCGCGCAGCGCGGGATGAGCGTGCTGCTCGCCGATCCGGCACCCGGCCGCGGGGCCTCCCATGCCGCGGCGGGCATGCTCACCCCGGTGACCGAGGCCGCCTACGCCGAGCGCGAGCTGTTCGAGCTCGGCCTGGACTCGCTGCGCAGGTACCCGGACTTCGCCGCCGAACTCGCCGAGCGCACCGGCACTGACGTGGGCTTCCGTCAGACCGGCACGCTGGCGGTGGGTTACGACGCCGACGACATGGCGGCGCTCACCGAGCACGCGGCGCTGCGCCGGTCCTTCGGCGCGTCCGCCGAGCGGCTGACCGGCCGGGAGTGCCGGCGTGCCGAGCCGCTGCTCGGCCCGGCCGTCTGCGGCGGGCTGCTGACTCCCGACGACGCGTCGGTGGACCCGCGGCTGCTGACCGACGCGCTGCTCTCGGCTGCCACGGCAGCCGGCGTCGCGCACGTGCCGGCCAGGGCGGTCGCGCTGCGCGTCCAGGGGGACCGTGCCGCGGGCGCCGAACTGGCCGACGGCGCGCTCGTCACCGCCGGGCATGTCGTGCTCAGCGCAGGCTGGGCGTCCGCCGCGCTGCCCGGCCTGCCCCCGGGAGCCGCCCCGCCGCTGCGCCCGGTCAAGGGCCAGATCCTGCGGCTGCGGCCTACGCCGGCCACTCTCGCGGCCAGCCCGTGTCCTTCGCTGCTTAACAGGACCGTACGCGGACTCGTGCAGGGGTCACCGGTCTACCTCGTGCCCAGGCAGGACGGCGAGATCGTGATCGGCGCCACCCAGGAGGAGCTCGGCGCCGACACCAGGGTCACCGCGGGCGGGGTCTGGCAGCTGCTCCGCGACGCGCGGGCGATCGTGCCGGGCATCACCGAGCTCGAGCTCGCCGAGGCGGTGGCCGGCCTGCGGCCGGGCACGCCGGACAATGCGCCGGTGATCGGGCCCTCGCCGCTGGCCGGCCTGGTGCTGGCGACCGGCCACTTCCGCGGCGGCGTGTTGCTCGCGCCCGCGACCGCCGACCTGATCGCGCAGTTCCTGGCCGACGGGGCGCTTGCCGCGGCGGCTGCCCCGTTCACGTCCGGGCGATTCGAACGGCAGGAACTGGCATGGAGATAGTGATCAACGGGACGCGGCGCGAGGTGGCCGACGAGACCAGTCTCGAGCGAGCGGTTGCGCTGATAACCGAGGCTGCCACGGGCATCGCCGCGGCTGTCAACGGCGAGGTGGTGCGCCGCACGTTCTGGTCGTCCACGCCGCTGGCGGCGGGCGACGAGGTCGAGGTACTCACCGCGGTGCAGGGAGGCTGACGTGGCGGAGCTCGCGCTGGTGACGCACGACGACCCGCTGGTGATCGCCGGGCAGAAGTTCGGATCGCGGCTGATCATGGGGACGGGCGGCGCGCCGAGCCTTGACGTGCTCGGCCGCGCGCTCGCCGCCTCGGGAACGGAGCTGACCACGGTGGCGATGCGTCGGCTCGACCCGTCGTCGCCGGGCTCGGTGCTCGACGTGCTTGCCGAGCGCGGCATCCGGGTGCTGCCGAACACCGCGGGCTGCTTCACCGCCGCCGAGGCGGTGCGGACGGCCCGGCTGGCCGCCGAGGCGCTCGGGACCGACTGGGTCAAGCTCGAGGTGATCGCCGACGAAGTGACTCTGCTGCCCGACCCGGTCGAGCTGCTCGACGCCGCCGAGCAACTGGCGGCCGACGGCTTCACCGTGCTGCCCTATACCAGCGACGACCCGGTGCTTGCCAGGCGGCTCGAGCAGGCCGGCTGCGCGGCCGTGATGCCGCTCGGCGCCCCGATCGGCTCGGGCCTTGGCATCCGCAACCCGCACAACATCGAGCTGATGGTGCAGGCGTCCTCGGTGCCGGTGATCCTGGACGCGGGGATCGGCACGGCGAGCGATGCCGCCCAGGCGATGGAGCTCGGCTGCGCCGCCGTGCTGCTCGCGACCGCGGTCACCAGGGCCCGCGATCCCGAGCTGATGGCCGCCGCCATGCGGGCCGCCGTGGTCGCCGGCCGGCTCGCCTACCGGGCCGGGCGGATCCCGCGCCGGACCTATGCGATGGCCTCCTCGCCGCCCGTGGGCGGCTAGTTCGCCGCCGTCCTTGGGCCCCGCCGCTGGCAATTCCGTAACCGGCTCAGGCTGGCATACCTGGCCCTACACTGTTGCCGATGGATACCGCCCTCTCGCCACCCGTGGGCCTGCTGCTCGGCGGCCGGTACCACGTTGGCTCCAGGATTGCGCGCGGTGGCATGGCCACGGTGTACCTCGGCACCGACACTCGCCTGGACCGCGTGGTCGCGCTCAAGATCGCACACCCGGAACTGTCCGACGATGCCGAGTTCGTGCGCAGGTTCATCGGCGAGGCGCGGTCGGCGGCGAGGCTGAACAGCCCCAACGTGGTCGGCATCTACGACCAGGGCTCGGACAAGCGGCTGCATTACATCGCGATGGAGTACGTGCCTGGCCAAACGCTGCGCCAGCTACTCAACGAGCGCGGCAGGCTGACCCCGCGCGAGGCGCTTGACATCATGGCCGGCGTGCTCGCCGGGCTGGACGCGGCGCACCAGGCTGGCCTCGCGCACCGTGACGTCAAGCCGGAGAACGTGCTGCTCACCGGCTCTGGCACGGTCAAGGTCGCCGACTTCGGCCTGGCCAGGGCGGTCACCGGGGCGGTCCAGACCAAGGGCGGCATGATCATCGGGACCGCCGCCTACCTCGCGCCCGAGCAGGTCTCCGGCGGCACCTCGGACGCGCGCACCGACGTCTACGCCGCCGGGATCATGCTGTTCGAGTTGCTCACCGGGTCGCAGCCGCACACCGGGGCAAGCCCCCTCGACGTCGCGTACCTGCACGTGAACGAGGTCGTCCCGGCGCCGTCCAGCATCCTGCCCGGGCTACCGCCCGCCCTGGACGCCCTGGTCGCGATGGCCACCAGCCGGGATCCCGACCTGCGGCCGGCCAACGCCGGGCAGTTCCTGCGCGCGGTGGCCGACGTCAGGGACGGCCAGTCGCCGCCCGGTACCGCGCCGTACCGTCAGGCGCGCGCCGACTACGCTGTGCCATCCGACTACGCTGTGCCATCCGACTACCAGGGGCCATCCGGTTACCAGGGGTCATCGGACTACCCGGGGCCATCCGACTACCCGGGGCCATCCGACTACCCGGGCCTGGCGGACTACTCAGGTCCGGTGGATTACTCGGGGCCGCTCGACTACTCCGGGCCGCTGGAGATCTCCGGCCCGCTCGACCTGGCCGGGCCGCACGGCATGCCCGGGCCGCATGGCATGCCCGGGCCGCAGCCGCGGCGGCAGTCAGGCGCGGTGGGCGCGTCGGCGCTGCCGTCGCTCGCCCCGCAGCCCGCGGTCAGCGGCTCGATGCTGCCCGCTCCGCCCGCTGAACCGCCGGCCGGGATCAACCACACCCTGGTGGTGTCCGGCGCCGACCCGTACGGGGAGTACGGCGGCGCCGGGTATGCCGGGCCGCAGGCTGGCGGCCGGCTGACCGGGCGGCTGCGCGCGCGGTCAGCGCACCGGGCGGGGCAGTCCCGGTTCAGCCGGCGGATGTTCATCCTGTCGGGGACGCTCGCCGTGATCCTGGTCGCGGTCCTGGTCGGCTGGTGGCTGACCTCGGGCCGCTACGAGCAGGTGCCGCCGATGAACGGCATCGCCTCCACGGTCGCCAGGCACGAGCTCGCGAACCTGGGGCTGAACGCGGCGTTCGGAAGGTCCGTGCACAACCCGCTGCCCAAGGGCGAGGTGGTCAGGACCGTGCCGGCCGACGGCAGCCGGGTGGCGGGTGGCTTCACGGTCACGCTGATCGTCTCGCTCGGCCCGGTGATCATCACCATGCCCGACGTCAGCGGTCAGACCGCGGCCCAGGCCGCGGGCAGCCTGAGGGCTCACCATCTGGCCATGGCCGGCGTGCGGCGCGAGCTGTCGAGCACGGTGCCGCTCGGGGACGTGATCAGCACGATCCCGCAGGCGTACACGAAGGTGCCGCGCAGCACGCCGGTCACCCTTGTGGTCAGCAAAGGGCCCGGCCTGCCCAACTTCGTGGGCATGCAGGTGTCGCAGGCGCAGAGCGATGCCGCCTCCGGGGGCTACACGATCAACCCGGTCGCGATGGCCAAGAGCAGCCAGCCCGCCAACACCATCGTCCGCCAGATGCCGCCCGCAAATACGCCGATCAGTCCAGGCGAGGTCGTCACCGTGTACTTCTCGCCGGGGCCGCCGCTCGTCCAGGTGCCGAACGTGCAGGGCATGCAATTGCCGCAGGCGCTCTTGACGCTGCACCGGGCTGGCTTCGTGGTCAGCGTGGACCAGGAGGGCCCGGGCAACACGGTCGGCAGCTACAGCCCGACCAGCCCGCAGCCGAGGGGCAGCGTCATCACCCTGGACGTCGGCTTTTTCAGCGGCTTCTAGCGACCGGCTTCCTGGCGGCCTGCTTCTGGCGGCCTGCTCCTCCGGCCTGGGCGCGCCCGCCGCCTGGCCCGAGCCGAACCGGTCAGAACGCGGTCCGGCTCAGAGATCCGGGCCCTCGCCGGGCTGTTCCTGGTAGGAGTAGCGCTGCTCGCGCCAGGGGTCGCCGTTGTTGTGGTAGCCCCGCTCCTCCCAGAAGCCGCGCTTGTCGCGGGTCAGGTACTCGATCGCCCTGACCCACTTGACGTTCTTCCAGCCGTATCGCGACGGAACGATCAGCCGAACCGGGTAACCCTGCTCTGGGCTCAGCTCCCTGCCATCCCTGTGAGTGGCGAGCAGTGTGTCAGCAGCGCCGAGCACGCCGATCGGCAGATTGGCGCCGTAGCCGAATTCCGCCCAGATCATCACGTGGGTCGCCGCCGGGGCCGGAGGGACTGCGCGCAGGATCTCCTTGGCGGGAACGCCCGACCAGGTGACGCCGAGCACGGTGAACTTGGTCACGCAGTGAAAGTCGGTGATGATCTCGCACCTGGGCAGCGCGCTGAAGTCCGGCCAGGTCCACCGGTGCACGCCACCGCCGGTCGCGCCGTAGACGCGCAGGTCCCAGGTCTGCAGGTTGCAGGCAGGCACCGGCCCGTAATGCAGCACCGGCATCGTGGCCTGGATGTACTGCCCTGGGGGGAGCCGCGGCCTCGATTCCTTCTCGTCGTCGTCGGCGTGCCGGGGACCAGGAATGCCGCTGGCACCACCGCCGTCCGCGCGGAACCCGCGCGCGCCGGCGTCCGGCTGCCTCATGTGGCCGACCTGTCCTTTCCTCGCCGGTTCTTCGCTTACCGGTCCCGTGTTGATCCCGTACCGGCCCCGCGCCGGCACTCACCTGGTCGCCGGCCGCATGACCTGATCTCGTCTGAGCTGACCTGATCTCGTCTGAGCTGACCTGATCTCGTCTGGGCTGACCTGATCTCGTCTGGGCTGACCTGATCTCGTCTGAGCTGACCTGATCTCGTCTGAGCTGACCTGATCTCGTCTGAGCTGACCTGATCTCGTCTGAGCTGACCTGATCTCGTCTGCGGCTGACCTGACGCCAGGCTGGCCGCGCCCCGGCCATCCGTGCTGCGCCCGCCAGCGCAGCCATCTTGCCACCCGGCCATGACGCGCTGATCAGCGACCAGCCGCCGGAGCGGCACCAGATTGCGCTAAGCTACCCAACGTGGGTCACGCGTACTGGTTTTTTTACGGCTTCTCACCCGGCACGGGGGAGGTAGCCCGCTAGGCGACGCGCTGACGCAAGTGGCGGCATGAACTCCAAGCCCCCGGCCGGGAAGGCCGGGGGCTTTCGTGTTATTCGGACAAGGAGAGACAGATGGTGATCGTGATGGCTCCCGAGGCCAAGCAAGGAGATATCGATTCCGTCGTGGAACTGGTCAGGTCGGCCGGCGGCGAGGCGTTCGTGAGCCGCGGAGTATCCCGGACGATCATCGGGCTGGTCGGCGACGTGGACAACTTCGGCTCGCTGAACCTGCGCAGCGCGGCCGGAGTGAGCGACGTGATCAGGGTCTCCGTGCCCTACAAGCTGGTGAGCAGGGAGCATCATCACATGCGCTCGGTGATCAGGGTGGGCGGCGTACCGATCGGGCCGTCCACGGTCACGCTGATCGCCGGCCCGTGCTCGGTGGAGACCTCCGAGCAGACGGTGGCCGCGGCCAGGATGGCCAAGGCGGCCGGCGCCTCGCTGCTGCGCGGCGGCGCCTTCAAGCCGAGGACGTCGCCGTACGCGTTCCAGGGCCTCGGCGAGGCAGGGCTGCGGATCCTTTCCGAGGTCAGGGACGAGGTCGGGCTGCCGATAGTGACCGAGGTCGTGGACCCGGCGAGCGTCGACCTGGTGTGCGACCACGCCGACATGCTCCAGGTGGGCACACGCAACATGCAGAACTTCGCGCTGCTCCAGGCCGTCGGCTCGGCCGGCAAGCCGGTCATGCTCAAGCGCGGCATGAACGCCACGATCGAGGAGTGGCTGATGGCCGCAGAGTACATCGCGCAGCGCGGCAACCTCGACATCGTTCTCTGCGAGCGCGGCATCAGGACGTTCGAGACCGCGACAAGAAACACGCTCGACATCAGCGCGGTGCCGGTGGCCCAGCGGCTGTCGCATCTGCCGGTGATCGTCGACCCGTCGCACTCAGGTGGGCGGCGCGACCTGGTCCTGCCGCTGACCAGGGCCGCGATCGCGGTCGGCGCGGACGGCGTGATCGTGGACGTGCACCCCGAGCCCGCCCGGGCGCTGTGCGACGGCGACCAGGCGCTGGCCGGCGATGACATCACCGAGCTCGGCGGCGTGGTGCGGACCATGCCAGCGCTGCTCGGGCGGACGCTCGCCCCGGCTCCCGAGCCCGCGGGGGCCTGCGTCTAGCCCGGCCGGTACTCCTGAGCCGAGGCGGCGAGCTCATCGGCGAGGTCATCGACGTCAAGCCGGGCCTCGATCCGGTGCAGGTCGGCGACCCGCGCCCTGGTCTCCACCTGCCGCGGCATCAGCAGCGAGCAGCAGTCCTGGTCGGGCAGCTCGGACAGGGCCAGCGTGCTGATCCGGCGAGCCTCGGCCATGATCTCGGTCTTGTCCAGCCCGATCAGCGGGCGCAGGACCGGCAGCGTGACTGCCTCGTCGAGCGCGGTGATGTTGGCCAGGGTCTGGCTCGCCACCTGGCCGAGCGAGTCTCCGGTGACCAGCGCGGCGGCCCGCACTCGGCAGGCGAGCGCCTGCGCGGTCTTCAGCATGAGCCGCCGCTGCGCGACGATCTGGAGCCTGCCTGACCCCGACGTGGCGAGGCGCTGCTGCGCCCGGCCGAACGCCACCACGTACAGCCGTGATCCGCGCTGGAACCTGTCAAGCTGGCGGACCAGGGCGTAAGCCTTGTACACCGACTCGGGGCCGGTCAGCGGCATGCCGGAGAAGTGCAGGAAGCTGCAGTAGAGCCCGCGGCGCATCATCCGGTAGGCGGCCACCGGCGAGTCGATGCCGCCTGACATCAGCACGAGACCGCGGCCGCTCATGCCGACCGGCAGCCCGCCCTGACCGGCCAGCCCGTCGGTGTAGACGAACACCTCGGACTGGTCGACCTCAAGGCAGACGGTGAAGTCGGGCCTGCGCAGGTCAACCGGGTTGCCGAACTCGCGCTGGATCCCGGCCCCGATGACGGTCGCGAGCTCGGCCGAGGTAACGGGGAACCGCTTGTCGCGCCGCTTGGCGCGCACCGCGAACGACCCTGGCCGGCCGGCCGCCATGCTCACCGCCGCCTCGATGGCCGACTGCGGGTCCTTGGCGACCCGCGCCGCCCGGCAGACCCGGACCACCCCCATGACGCTCAGCATCCGCTCGGCGATCCGGTCAGCCGCCGCCTCGGCCGCGTCGGCCTCCACGCCGGCCGGGGCCAGCACGATCACGCCGTCGCGCTGCCAGAGCCGCAGGCTCATGCCGAGATCGGCCGCCGCGAGCCTGATGTTGTTCTGCAGCAGCCGCTCGAACTGCTGCCTGTTCCTGCCTTTCAACACCACCTCGCCGAGCTTGAGCAGCACGCACGGCTCGTGCTGGATCCGGTCGCGGTCGGTGAGCGCGGCTGCGGGCAAGGCGGTCATGGGCAAATTCTGTCAGGTCCGGCCCGGATTGATCCGGCCCTCACCGCGCCCGGCTGGCCGGGTCACCGCCCGGGCACGGCCAGACAACGCGGCGAACCCGACCAGGAGACGCAAGCGGTACCCGGCACGACGGGCCGAACGTGGCATCCTGGACCGGTGGCACGCCGCGGATCCCTGATCGTGCGCGATGCCGGCGAGGCTGACCTGGCCGCGATCACGCAGATCGCGACCGCGACCGGCCAGCATGAGGCGGCCGATGAGGCATACCTTGGCTACGTCAGGCATGTCATGGCGCGCGGCCGGTTCATGGTCGCCGAGCGCGACGATGCGGTGACGGGCTTCGGCGGCACGATACGGATCGGCGACGGCGCGGGCGACAGCGGCTGTGCCAGGGCCGGCGCCGTCTGCATGCTCACCGACCTGTTCGTGCATCCGGCCGCGCACGGAACGGGGACCGGCCGGGCGATACTCGACGCCCTGCTGCGCGACGAGCCGCGGCGGATGACCTTCAGCAGCCTGCACGCCCACGCGCTGCCGCTGTACACCAGCTTCGCGATGGATGCCTGGTGGCCGCTTTTCTACCTGGCCGGCGACACCGGACGGCTGGCCAGGCCTGCGGGCTGGTCCGTCGCCGAAGCCGCCCCGGAGGCGGTGGCCGGGCTTGAGCGGGACTGGACCGGCGCTGACCGTACCGCTGACCACCGGTACTGGGCGGCCGCGGCCGGCGGGCTGGCCGTGGTCGCGAGCCTGCGCGGCCGGCCGGTCGCCGCCGGCGCGGTCGCCATGTCCGGCGCCGAGCCCGGCATCACGCACCTAGCCGTAGATGCCGGCAGGACTGGAAACAGCCGCCCGACGGCGAGGAGCGCCGCGCCAGCCCGAGACCCCACGCCAGCCCGAGACGGCACGCCCGCGAAGGGCCGCGGCCACGACTTCGCGCCAGCCCGAGACGGCCCGGCCGCGCAGGACCGCGGCGCCCGAAGCGGCGCCGCCGAGGCTGGCCTGGCGGAGGCCGATGTCGCCGACGCTGTGCTCGCGGTACTTTCCTGGCTGCAGCCGCCCGGCGGGAGCGCGCAACTCTGCCTGCCTGGCCCGCATCCGGCGGTTCGGCCGCTGCTGCGGGCCGGCTGGCGGATCAAGGAGTTCGACCTGCACATGTCGTCCGAACCCGGCCTCATCGACCCGCGCGGCCCAGTGCCCTCCTGCGGCCTGGCCTAGCCAGCGCGACCCGACCAGCCGGTCCGGCCCAGCCGGTCCCGGCAAAGCCCGGCCGGTCCCGTCAAGCCCAGCCGGCCCAACCCGACCAGCTACCCACCGCCGGGCCGGCCGACGGCCGGCCCGGCGGCCGAGATCGGCTCGTGGTCACCTGAGGCCGCCCCGCCGATCCGCTCGCGGACGGCCGGGAGCACCGCACCGAGGGCATCGGCCAGCGCCCGGACATCACACTCGGGCAGGTCGGCGAGCAGCTCGGCCACCCGGTCCGCGGCGCGGCGCCGCCGCGCCGCCAGCGCGTCGACGCCCTCGCCGGTCAGGCATACGAGCGCGACCCGCCCGTCGGCCGGATCGGACCTGCGCTCGACCAGCCCGCGCTGCTCAAGTCGCTGGACGAGCTGGGTCATCGACGGCTGTGACACGCCCTCGGTCGCGGCGAGGGTCGTAATCCGCTGCGGCCCGCAACGCTGCAGCGACCCGAGCGTGGCGACCGCGGTCAGGCTCAGCTCCCGGTTGTCGGCCACTCCCCTGACCACGAGCTTGACGAGGTCGATGAGGTCGGCCGCCGTCTCGCTGAGGTCCATGCCTGCATTCATAGGGCATGACCTGCCCGCAGCCAAATCGGGAGCCTGAGCCGGGCGCGCAATTCGTCGGCACAAGCCGGGCGCGCAAAGGCCGGGGCGCTCGACGGATACGCGCAAACCGGGGCGCGAGAACCCGGTCCGTGCTCTCGCCAGATCAGCCCTGATCCTGGTCATGCCTGGTTCAGCCAGGCATGACCGCGCAGAGCAGCCGGTCGTCGCCGCGCTGCCAGAGCGTCCCCACCTCGGCGAACCCGGCGGCGCGTAGCGCCGCGACGTGCACTGCCAGCCGCCCCGACGGCGAGCCGTGGTGCCCGGACTCTAGGCAGATGCGCTCTCTCGCCGTAGCCAGGCCGGCCAGGTCCGAGTCGGCCCTGGCCGCCTCCCACCAGCCGGTCCAGGTCTCGGCGCAGGGGGCGGCTGGGCTACGGCGTTCGGCCCGGTCGAGGAGTGCTCGGCCGAGCCTGGCCAGCGTCGGCGCGGTGTCGGGGTCCTCGCTCAGGTGATCGCCGTTCAGCATCAGCCCGCCCGGCCGCAGCGCGGCCGCGACCTCGGCGTACATCGCGGCCAGCGCCTTCGGCGACAGCCAGTGCAGCGCCGTCGTGCTGACCGCGGCGTCGGCCGGCCGAGCCAGGCCGAGCGCGCCGGACCAGCCGGCCGCCCTCAGGTCCTGCTCAGCGAACCTGATGCCTGGGCCTCCTGAGTCCGCCAGCCGGTCCGCCCAGGCGGCCCGGCCAAGCGCGAGCAGCAGCGGGTCGGCGTCGATCGCCACCACGCGGGCCGCCGGGATCTGGTCGAGCAGCCTGACCGCGAGCGAGCCCGGCCCGCAGCCGAGATCGAGCACGAGCGGATCGGGCCGGCCGGCGGTCTCCTGCACCACATCGATCATCGCGGTAAACCGGTCCTCCCTGTCGGGCAGGTAGGCCTGCTGCTGCTCGTCCCACCGGTCCACCCAGCGCCGCGCCGTGACCTGGGTCAGCCGCGCGGCCCCGGCTCCCCGGGCGGGCACGCCGGTCGGGTCCGCCATTGACCATCGCCCCTCTCGCCTAAAACACGCCACCAGCACCGGCACCAGCGGGCTTCCTGCCACCCTCATTCACGAGCATAACTGGCTATTGTTAGTTAGACAGTCACACGATAAGGAGCGAGGTGTCACTGGTCAAGTGAACTTCAGCAGTCACATGGACGCGGTGGTCAGCGTCGCGGTCCGCCTGGTCAACCTGCTGACTCCGGGCGAGGCACGCGGCAAGCCGTTCCAGTCGCCCGAGGGCGGTCTGCTGCCCGCCGCGGTGACCGAGGCGCTGCGGGCCGGCCGGCCGGACACCAGGACCGTCACGTCACAGGAGGCCGCGCAGTTCGCCGACCTTGCGCGAGCACTGCGAGCGATCTTCGAGGACGTCGCGGTCGGGCGTCTCGACGACGCGGCGCACGCGGTCAATGCGCTGCTGGCACGCACCGGGGCACGGCCGAGACTGGACCGGCACGACGGAGAGCCCTGGCACCTGCACTTTCATGGCGCCAACGAGTCGCTGGTGACCGGCTGGGCGGCCGGCTGCGCCACCGGCCTAGCCGTCGTGCTCGGCAGCGACCTGCACGGCAGGCTGGGCATCTGCACCGCCGACCGGTGCGACCGCGTCTACGTGGACGCGTCGCGCAACGGCACCAGGCGGTTCTGCTCAACGGCCTGCCAGAACAGGATCAAGGCCGCCGCCTTCCGCGCTCGCCGCGGCGAAAACCCGGCCTGAACCTCAGCCGAAGAAGACCTCAGCCTCGGCGTAGCGTTCGGGCGGCACGAGCTTGAGCTCGCGGGTCGCCTCGGCAATCGGTACGCGGACGATGTCGGTGCCGCGCAGCGCGACCATCATGCCGAACGCACCGTCCGCAACCGCGCGGATCGCGTGGATGCCGAACCTGGTAGCGAGCACGCGGTCAAACGCCGTCGGCGTGCCGCCGCGCTGGATGTGGCCGAGCACCGCGGCGCGGGCCTCCTTGCCGGTACGCCGCTCGATCTCCTCGGCCAGCAGCTGGCCGACCCCGCCGAGCCTGATGTGGCCGAACGCGTCGAGCTGCTGGTCTACCACCGAGGAACTGACGGTCTTCGGGTGTGCCCCCTCGGCCACGACCACGATCGGCGCGTACCGTTCCTGGAAGCGCTGTTCCACGTAGCTGCAGACTTCTTCGATGTCGAACGGGTGCTCCGGGATCAGGATCACGTTTGCCCCGCCGGCGAGGCCGGCGTGCAGTGCGATCCAGCCCGCGTGCCGACCCATGACCTCGACGATCAGCGCCCGGTGGTGGCTCTCCGCCGTGGTGTGCAGCCGGTCGATCGCCTCCATCGCGATATTCACTGCCGTGTCGAACCCGAACGTATAGTCGGTCGCGCCCAGGTCGTTGTCGATCGTCTTGGGAACACCCATCACCTTGACCCCGGACTCGAACAGTCGGCTGGCCACGCCGAGCGTGTCCTCGCCGCCGATCGCGATCAACGCGTCCACTCCGAGGCTCGCGAGGTTGCTGGTGATCCGCTCCAGGCCTGACCGGCCGACGAGCGAGGCGGAGTCGGCGAGGGGATTGGTTCGGGACGAGCCGAGTATGGTGCCGCCGCGCGGGAGTATGCCACGGACCGCGCTCACATCGAGCATCATCGTGTCCGCCTCGAGCGGACCGCGCCAGCCGTCGCGGAAGCCTACGAACTCGAAGTCGTGGTCGAGCGCGCCGGTGCGCACGATCGCGCGGATCACCGCGTTCAGGCCAGGGCAGTCACCGCCACCGGTGAGAACTCCGACTCGCATCAGGACTCCCTTCCCCTGTCAGCGGCTTCCCCCGTCACGGCTTCCCCGTCACGGCTTCCCCGTCACGGCTTTCCCCATCCCCGACTCTCATGTGGCCGGCTTCCCCGCGACCGGCGGCTCGCGGCTGCGCGGGAGCCGGCGAGTCCGCGGCGGCGCTCGCCCGCATCGGCGCTCGCCCGCCACACTAGTCCCATGAGCGTGCTAGCCATAGACGCCGGAACCACCGGAGTCACCGCACTTATCGTGACCGCGGACGGCGCCATTGCGAGCCGTGGTTACGCAGAGTTCAGTCAGTATTTCCCCGAACCCGGCTGGGTCGAGCAGCTGCCCGACGAGATCTGGCAGGCCACCCTGGCGGCATGCGGCCAAGCGCTCGACGGTGCGCCGGGCCGGAGCGGCCGGAGCGCTGGGGGCGGCGGGATCGATCCGATCCAGTGCGTCGGGATCACCAACCAGCGGGAGACCGCAGTGATCTGGGACAGCGCGACGCTGGCCGCGCCGCGGCGCGCGATCGTCTGGCAGGACCGGCGCACGGCCAGGATCTGCGCCGAACTGCGCGACGCCGGGCACGAGGAGCGGGTCGCCGAGCTCACCGGGCTGCGGATCGACCCGTACTTCACCGCGACGAAGCTCACCTGGATGGCCAGGCACGACGACGCGGTCTGGGCCGGGGTGCGGGACGGGTCGCTCGCCGTCGGCACCGTGGACTCCTACCTGATCGCGCGGCTGACCGGCGGCCGACGGCATGTGACCGACGCGTCGAACGCCTCCCGAACCCTCCTGTTCGACATCGCCGCAGGTCAGTGGTCAGCCGAGCTGTGCGAGCTGTTCGGCGTGCCACCGCGTGCACTGCCCGAGGTGACGGCGTCCACCGGGGAGATCGGAGTGACCGACCCGAGGGAGTTCCTCGGCCTGTCGGTCCCGATCGCCGGCGTGGCCGGCGACCAGCAGGCCGCCCTGTTCGGCCAGGCGTGCTACGCGCCCGGGTCGGCCAAGTGCACCTACGGGACGGGATCGTTCGTGCTGACCAACACCGGATCGCAGATCGTGCGTTCTGGCGCAGGGCTGCTGTCGACGGTGGCGTGGATGGACGACACCGGGGCCCTGACCTACGCGCTCGAAGGTGCGGTGTTCGTCACCGGCGCGGCGATCCAGTGGCTGCGCGACGGACTCGGCATCATCGACCAGGCAGCCGACAGCGAGGCGCTGGCCAGGTCGGTCGATGACTCTGGTGGTGTAGTGTTCGTGCCCGCGCTGACCGGCCTCGGCGCGCCCGATTGGGACCCAGACGCCCGCGGCGCGATCTTCGGGCTGACCCGGGGCACCACCAGAGCCCACCTGGCCCGCGCAACGCTGGAGGCGATCGCCTTCGAGGTCCGCGATGTGATGGACCTGATGACCGCGGAGGCAGCCGCTGTGGGCGCGGCCAGTGCGGGGGCGGCCGGTGTGAGCGCGACCGGTGCCGGGTCGGGCGGTGTAAGCGCGGCCGGTGCAGGGGCGGACGGGGCTTACGCTCCGCTGCGGGTCGACGGCGGCGCGGCCGCCAACGATCTGCTGATGCAGATCCAGGCCGATCAGCTCCAACTGCCCGTCGAGCGGCCGATGTTTGCCGAGACAACCGGTCTGGGCGCCGCATTCCTGGCCGGGCTCGCGACCGGCGTATGGTCCTCCACCGACGAACTCGCCGCCACCTGGCGGCTCGACCGCCGGTTCGACCCAGGCGCCACCAACGATGCCGCCCACCGCCGCTGGCGCGAGGCCGTCAGCCGCTCCCTCGGCTGGGCATCCCACGCCGATCGGTCCGCACCCACCTGATCGACGCCGAGCCTTAGCACGCTCCGACCGACGCCCAGCCGCCCGAACGCGGCCTATGCGCTTGCCGGCACGGTGCGGATCGGCGCGCTGAACCTCCCTCCTCGGCTACTCAGGGCCGCGCGGATGGTGTCCAGCACCTCACCGGGCTCGTCGCGGATATGACGCGGCGAGAAATGAAGCACCAGGATCCCCAGTGCGGTCAGCCTGGCATGCCTGCGCATGGTCTGCTCCCAGCTCTGTGGCGAGAGGTGCCACTCCCTGGAGTCCACCTCGACGATCAGGCCGGTGTCGGGCCACCACGCGTCAGGAACCGCGAGCAGTTTGTCCCCGAGGAACAGCCGCGGGTTGAACAACGGCATCGGCAGCTCGCCTCGGACAATCAGACTCATAAGATCGGCCTCAGGGACCGACCGCACGCCGCGAGCGACCTCACTGAGCGCGGTGCGCAGCAATGCCGATCCCTGGACCGGTCCGCTCCACAGCTCGTCAACCAGCTGGTCCACCGTGCAGCGCCTGGTCTGCACCGCCCAGGCCACGACCGCCCGCACCTTCGCCAGGTCGTCCGTCATCCTGGCCGCGTCGGCCACTGCCCGAGCAGGCAGCGCGAACTGCAACGGTCCCTGATAACAGACCTGGTCAGGAAGCCGGAAGGTCCGATGGATGACCACAAATCCGGCGTTCTGCCGCTGCCGAGGGGCCGGAACGATGACGTCAAGTACTCCCGTCGATGGCGCGAACAGTCCGTGGTGACGTAACGCCGACGTCCCGGTCAGCGTGCTGCCGTGCCCCGCATAGAGCAACGCGGCGATGTCTTCTGATCGGGCGTCGGCGTGCCGGTGACAGCGAGGTACACCCCCGGCAGGATTCGCTGCCACCGACCGTCGGCCTGCGCTCTGCGGTGCAGGTCGCTCGCCGACACGCCGAGGGCCAGCGCCTGAGCTCGCGTAATCACGAGCTTCTGCTGGTCAAGCACCTTGTCCAGTGACTTGGCGTCCAACCGCCGACGACCGGTTCGCGCTAAGGACGCCGTGCCGACCGTGCCATTTGCGATTTCATCCACGAGAGCAGGCTGCCAGGTGGTGCTGACAGTCGTCTTGTCCCTGACTGTCGGTGACACTGACGTCTGCCTTCCGGCGGCTGTCCGCCGTGCTCAGTCTCGGACGTCTGCCCGCCGGTGTCTGCCCTGCGACGTCAGGGGCGCTCTCATCCGATGGCAGGCGACATCCAGGCGCCGCGGCGCCTATCCCAGAAATCGATCACGCAGATGTCGCTGATCACATCCCCTAGTCCGCGCATGCCGGGGGTGAGCGCTCCAGGCGGTAGCCCGCGCCCCCAGGCGTTAGCCCGCGCCCCCAGGCGTTAGCCCGCGCCCCCCAGGTGGTGGCCCGCGCCCCCCAGGTGGCCAAGTCATACGGGCGCCTTCGTTGCCGGGGCAGCGTGCGGCGAACAGCAGACGCAACTATTTACCCTATTTAGGCGATTTAACAGCCAGCCGAGCCGCCAAGTCCGGGAAGATGATCATGATGGATGTGATGAAAGTCCCAGAATACGCAGTGGATGTGGCATCCATTCCAGACGACTTCACACGACCGCGCGGTTCTCAGGAGCTGGAGTGACGAAAGCGGCTGATGAGTCAGTCGTGGCCTGAAGTTGGTGCAGGGCCACGCTTCCCTTGTGCCGAGCGTTACCCGTCCGTGACGGCGGTCTCGGCGGTCACTGCCGACGAGCTCGCAGCAGGCGCGACGCCGTCCCCGGCGGCAGCGCTGCCGTCTGAGTTCGCGGACGGCTTACGGCCGACTGCTGCGGATTTCCTGATGACGCCGGAGGAGGACCGCCTGTTCGGTCCCTGGCCATTGCCCCCGGCGACAGCACCGGCAACGACACCTGACGCTGCACCGTCGGCGCTGTCGGCGCCTGCCCCGCTGCCACCAGCCAAGGCTCGGGCCGACGCGCTCCCGCCAGCCGACGCACCCCCGCCAGCCGACGCCCCGTCGCCAGCGGCCGACGCCCCGCTGCCATCAGCCGACACTCGGGCCGACGCACCCCCGCCAGCCGACGCTCCAGACGCGGCGCGGCGCTGGCTGCGGCGCCCGGCTTGCTGGAGCGACTTGTAGCGCTGGGCGTACTCGTCGACGTACTCCTGGCCGGACAGCCTCATGATCTCGTAGATGATCTCGTCGGTGACGGCACGCAGGACGATGCGGTCGGTCTCCAGGCCGTAGTACCTGGAGAAGTCGAGCGGCTTGCCGAACCGCACGCCCGGCCGGATCTTGAGTCGGGGCGTCACCCTGCCGGGCGGCTGGAACTCGAATCCGCCGATCATCGCGCAGGGGATCACTGGCACCCTGGCCTCAAGCGCGAGTCTCGCCACCCCGGTCTTACCACGGAACAGACGCCCGTCCGGCGTCCGTGTTCCCTCGGGGTAGATGCCGAGCAGGTTGCCGCCGGCGAGCACTCGCAGCCCGGTCGCCAGCGCCCGCTCACTGGCCTCCCCGCCAGACCTGTCCACCGGAATCTGGCCCACGCCGCTGAAGAACGCCCTGCTGAACAGGCCCTTGAGACCACGGCCGGTGAAGTACTCGGACTTGGCGAGGAACACGACCTTGCGCGGCAGCGGCAGCGGGGCGAAGAAGTGGTCGGAGAACGACAGGTGGTTGCTTGCGATGATCGCAGGCCCCGTCCGAGGCACGTAGTCGGTGCCCTCGGACCACGGCCGGAACAGCAGCCGCAGGATCGGGCCGAGGATCGCCTTGACCACCCAGTAGAACATCGTCCCATGATTTCATGGCAAGGTCGCCAAGCGAACCACCTGTGCCAGGTCAATCGGCCCGCCCCCCAGCCACGGCCCGCCCCCCAGCCACGGCCCGCCCCCCAGCCGCAGCCGGCCCCCGCGGACCGCTCGCACCCAGCTCCCCACCGGACCCGCGGCCAGCGAACATGCGCGACATGCGACGATTCGGGGATACTGCGGGGATACCGCGAAGGTACGAGCCCGCTGCGGTCGGATCGTCGGAGAGGACCAAGCCCATGCCAGTTCTGCCGGGCGCCGAGCCATACAGCCACCAGGGCGGCCCTACCGGGGTGCTGCTGTGCCACGGGTTCACCGGCTGCCCGCAGTCGCTGCGGCCGTGGGCCGAGTACCTGGCGGCCGCCGGCCTGACCGTCAGCCTGCCAAGACTGCCCGGGCACGGCACGACCTGGCAGGAGATGGCAAGGACCCGCTGGGAGGACTGGTACGCCGAGGTGGAACGCGCGTTCGACGAGCTGCGTTCCGGCTGCGCCGAGATCTTCGTAATGGGCCTGTCCATGGGCGGCTGCCTCGCCTTGCGCCTCGCCGAGCTGCGCAAGGAGGCCGTCGCCGGACTGGTTCTCGTCAATCCCTCGGTGACCGCCGACACCAAGCTCTTCCTGCTCGCGCCGGTGCTCAAGCTGGTCGTCCCCTCGCTCAAGGGGGTGGGCAGCGACATCAAGAAGGACGGCGTCACCGAGCTCGCCTACGACCGCACGCCGGTCAAGGCCGCTGCGACGCTGCCGGGCCTGTGGCGGGTGACAACGCAGAACCTCGGCGAGGTCAGCGCGCCTGTGCTGTGCTACCGCAGCGCGGCCGACCACGTCGTAGGCCCTGGCAGCCTGCAGATCCTGCGCCGCGAGCTCCCGGCCGGCCAGCTTGAGGTCAGGGAGTGCCCGGACAGCTACCACGTGGCCACGCTGGACAACGATGCGGAGACGATCTTCGCCGGAAGCCTGGATTTCGTTCGTTCACACAGCCATGCGGGAAAGGAATGACAGGATGGATGTCGTTGGATATACGCGGCAGCCAAGGCTAAGCACGAACCGGCGATAGCGGGGGGCACCGTGGGGCGGGACGCAAGCAGGGACAAAGGCGGCGAACAGGCCCTCTGGCGCGATCTGGTCGCCCGCCTTGAGCTGCCGTCGCCCGTTGACCTGGCCCGCGCACCGTGGCCGGACCGCGAGAACCTCGGCCCCGCGCCCGCCATTGAGAGCCTGCGCCCCACCGGCAGCACGACGCCAGGCACGGGGCCGGCCGAGCCGGATGCCGACAACCACGATTATTCCGAACGCAACCGCCCCGTGGCCGGTCGGCACCACTCCGGCCAGCCTGGCGGCGGCCCGGCCGACATGCCCGCCCTGCCCGGTCCAGGCTCCGACGCAGCCAGCCCGAGCACGGGCGACTCAAGCATTGCCGACTCAAGCACTGGCGACTCAAGCACTGGCGATCCAAGCACTGCCGACTCAAGCACTGTCGACTTGAGCACGACAGACCTCAGTACGGCCGGGGCCGGTGCCCTCGCGCCCGAATCGGTCACCGGCGGAGCGCGGGATGAGTCGCCAGGCACAGAGCCGCCGGTGGCCAGGCCAGACCCGAGCCGCGACTACCCGACCCGCCGCCGGATCATCAGGCCGGCCAGCTTCCTGCGCGGCCCAGAGCCTGGCGACGAGCCGACCGCTGCGGACTCGGCGAAGTTCGCCGCCGACAATACCGATGCGCCCGGCGCCGAGCCCAGCTTCCTCGACTTCCTCGACCAGGAGGACGACCCGCGCGAGCCGGACAACCGCTACGTCCCGCCTCCCCTGCCGCCTGGCCCGAAGATCGACCCGGTGGCCAAGGGCGCCTGGCTGGCGCTGTTCGGCGGCCCGGGCTACCTGCTCGTCGCGACCGTGCTCGGCTGGCAGATGCCGGGCTGGGCCGAGCTGCTCGCGGTCGTCGCGTTCGTCACCGGCTTCGTGGTGCTCGTCTCGCGGATGGGCGACGGGCCGTCCCGCCGGGACGGCCCCGACCAGGGTGCCGTGGTCTGAGCCGCGCCGGGCGCGGTGCCGCGCTGGCTCAGCGGCTTCTCGCCAGGTCGGCCGCCCCGATCAGGCCGGCTTCAGGTCCTAGCTCGGCGAGCACGATCGCGGCGTGCGGCCGGTGGGTGCGGCCGGTGAGCCCCGCGTCGAACGCAGCCCTGACCTCGCCGATCAGCAGGTCCCCGGCCTCCGAGACGCCGCCGCCGAGTACGAAGCAGCCGGGGTCCAAGATGGCGGCCAGGTCCGCCAAACCCTGACCGAGCCAGCCACCGATGATCTCAAAGCAGCGCTCAGCGGCGGCGTCGCCCTCGCGCGCGGCGGTGGTTACCTCGGGCCCCGTGATGCCCTCCGGCGTGCCGCCGGCCAGCTGGAGCATCCTGATCGCCGCACCCGGTGACCGCCTGGCGAAGTCGCGGGCCTCGGCGACCAGGGCACTGCCGCTGGCATACTGCTCCCAGCAGCCGCGGTTCCCGCAGCCGCACAGCCTGCCGTCCGGCACTACCCGGTAATGACCAGGCTCGCCGGCCATGCCCCACCGGCCGCGGTAGACCTCGCCGTTGATCACGATGCCGCAGCCGATCCCGGTGCCGATCGTAATCAGCACGATCTGGTCGTGACCGCGCCCGGCGCCGCGCGTGGCCTCTGCCCAGGCGGCCGCGTTAGCGTCGTTCTCTACGATCACAGGCCGGCCGGTGCGCTCCTCCACCTTGCGCGCCACCGGCTCGTTACGCCAGGCGAGGTTCGGCGCGAACTGCACGGCGGATCGGCTCTCCTCCACGAAGCCGGCCGCACCGATCCCCACCGCCGCGACGTCGTGCCTGGCGAGCAGTTCCCTGACCGCGTCGCTGACCACCTCGATGGTCGCGGCCGCGTTCGCGGCCGGCGTGGACCTCTTGACCATCTCGATGATGCTGCCGCGCTCGTCGACCACTCCGGCGGCGATCTTGGTGCCGCCGACGTCAACCCCGATGGCCAGGCTCATCCTCAGGCTCTTCCGCTCGGTCGTCGCCCGGCCTGCTCGTGCTCGGCTTGTCCCAGGCCGACCACCCCTGGTCATCGTCCGCCAACTCGCCTGGAGCCGGCTCGTCCGGGGCCGGGCCGGCCGGGGTCGGCCTGTCTGGGGCCGACCTGGCCGCGTCCCGCTGGCCGCTTCCGGCCCGCGTGGCGCCGCTCTCACCCGGCCGGTAGGACAGTACGGAGTCCAGCCCGGCAAGCACGTCGGCGACCGCGCCGGCCACCACGTCGCTGAGCTCGGATACCTGCGCCGCCGCGCCGCGGACGTCGCCCGCAGCGCGGGCCTCGGCGACCCGCCTGGCGGCACGGCAGACCGGGCACCACGCGCATTCGGGCGCCTCGGTGATGGGACGCGGCCGCTCCGTGGTCGCGGTGGCCCACACATCTTTCTTGCTGTTCTTGTTATCCGGCTGCGGGCCGCGGAGTGCCTTCTTGACCTGGTCGCCTAGCTCGTCGCGCATGTTCTGCGCGCTCTTGCGGATCAGCCAGCGCTGCACGTCCCCGGCGAGCCCGGCAGCGCGCCGCTCCCACGAGTCACCCGATGACTGGCTCATCAGGCATCACCACCCTGTTCGCCGACCTTCTCCGCCCTGCTGCGCAGGCCCTTGAGCGCCGTATCGATGATCGTCTTCTCGGCTCGCCGTTTCAGCATCCCGATCATCGGCATGGCCAGGCCGACCGAGAGCTCGTACGTCACCTTGGTGCCAGCGCCGGCCGCGTCAAGCAGGTAGGCGCCGGTCATCTGGGTGATCATCGAGCCCTTCTCGGCTAGGTCCCAGTGCACCTGCTCATCTCCCTGCCACTGGTAGCGCAGCACGTAGCTGTCCTTGATCACTCCCGCGTCCAGGGTGAACCTGACCAGCTCGGCGCGGCCGTCGGCGCCGGACGCGACGACCTCGGCGGCGCGCACGCCGGACGCCCACTGCGGGTAGGCGGCGAAATCTGCGATAACCCCCATGATGACCGGTCCCGGCATGTCGATCGTCATGGTCGAGCTCGTCTTGTCGGCCATGGTCGGAGCGTACCCCGGCGCCCGGATGACCGGGCCGCGCACGCGCTCGGCCGGGTTGCGGCTCACCACTGCAGCACGTACGGCGTGCCGCTGGCGCGGAAGTGGCCGACGTTGACGCACCGGGTGCGCCCGATGGTCAGCCGGTCCACCAGCGGCTGGTGCACGTGGCCGAATAGCAAGTACCTTGGCTGCGTCCGGTGCACCGCGTCGAGCAGGGCCTGGCTGCCGCGCTCCATGCGCTGGGCGACCGTATCGAACAGCAGCTCGGGGACCTCGGGCGGGATGTGCGCGCACAGCACGTCGACGGCGCCTACGGCGTCGACCTTCGCAGCGAACACGTCGTCGTCGAGCTCATTCGGTGTCCGGTAGACCGACCTGAGCCCGCCGCCCACGAACCCGAAGGTGAGCCCGCCGATCTCGGCTCGCTCGCCGTCGAGCACCTGGTGTCCGGCCCGCAGGTGATCGCCCCACAGGCGCGGGATGTCCACGTTGCCGTAGGTCAGGTAGGCCGGGGTGGGCATCGCGCCGAACAGCTCGGCGTACTGCGCGGTCACGGCGGCGTTGATGGTCGCGGCGGGCTCGCCGGGCAGTGATGCCCACAGCCGCGACGACAGCTCACGCGCCGCGTCGAACTGCTGCGCGGTACGCAGCCTGATGAACTCTTCGGTGGCCCGCGCGCCGAACAGATCGGCGAAGATCCCGCGGGAATGATCCGAGTAGTCAAGGAAAAGCAGCAGGTCACCGAGGCAGATCAGCGCGTCGGCACCGTCGCCGGCCCGGCGCAGCGCGTCCGACCTGCCGTGCACGTCGCTGACCACATGGACCCGCATTTGACCAACCCTAAGCAGAATGCTCCCGCGCTATCCAGGGCACCCGCGGTTGGCGAGGGCGGGCACTTCGAGTACCGTCCACACAGACCGGTCCGTCAGCGGCAAGAGGACCGCGAGGAGGTCCGTTTGCGCGAGTTCAGCATCCCAGCCCTGGTGGACATCGCCGCGACGGCGACCCTGACCGATGTGGTCTTCGACCGGGCCACCCAGGCACCCGACTTCGTGCTGATGCGCAGGCGGGCGGCCGAGCGTCAGTGGTCCGACGTCACGGCAGCGCAGTTCGGCGACGCCGTACGGGCTCTGGCCAAGGGCCTGATCGCCGCCGGGATCGGCCAGGGCGAGCGGGTCGGCCTGATGTCGCGTACGCGGTACGAGTGGACGCTGATCGACTACGCGATCTGGGCAGCCGGAGCGGTCACGGTGCCGGTGTACGAGACGTCATCGGCCGACCAGGTGCAGTGGATCCTGTCAGACTCCGGTGCCAGGGCCGTGTTCGCCGAGACCGATGACCACGTTAGCCTCATCGACGGCGTCCGGGCCGAGCTGCCTGACCTGGAGAGCGTCTGGCGGGTCGAGGCCACAGGCGACCTCGCGGCGGCGGGCGCCGGGGTCGGCGACGACGAGCTCGCGCAGCGGATGGCCGGCCGGTCGGCCGAGGACCTTGCCACGATCATCTACACCTCGGGTACGACCGGCCGCCCCAAGGGCTGCGAGCTGTCCCACCGCAACCTGCTCTCCGGCGCACGCAACGCCGTCCAGGGCGCGCTGGCTGACCTGTTCGACATCTCAGGGTCGTCGACGCTGCTGTTCCTGCCGCTCGCGCACTCGTTTGCCAGGATCATCCAGGTGGCCTGCATCGAGGGCGGGGCGGTGCTCTCGCACTGGCCGAACGCCTCGACGGTCGCCCAGGGCTTGCCCGAGGCCCAGCCGATGTTCCTGCTCGCGGTGCCGCGGGTGTTCGAGAAGGTCTACAACTCAGCGCAGCAGCAGGCCGCGGCCAGCCCGGCCAAGAGCAGGATCTTCGCCGCGGCCGCCACCACGTCGATCGCGTACAGCCGGGCGCTGTCCGATCCGGGGGGCGCGGGCCCCGGTCCCGGGCTGCGGGCCAGGCATGCGCTGTTCGACCGGCTCGTCTACGGCAAGCTGCGTGCCGCGGTGGGCGGCCAGGTCAGGTACGCGGTCTCCGGTGGCGCACCGCTCGGCGAGCGGCTCGGGCACTTCTTCCGCGGTGTCGGCATCACGGTGCTTGAGGGGTACGGCCTCACCGAGACCTCGGCGGCCGCCGTCGTCAACCGGCCGAGCAGGAACAAGATCGGCACTGTCGGCCTGCCGGTGCCAGGCACCACGATCAGGATCGCCGACGACGGCGAGATCCTGCTGCGCGGGCCGATCGTATCGCGCGGCTACTGGCGTAACGACGCCGCCACTGCCGAGGTGCTGGACGCCGACGACTGGTTCCGCACCGGCGATGTGGGCTCGCTGGACGACGAGGGCTTCCTCAGCGTGACCGGCAGGAAGAAGGAGCTGATCGTCACGGCGGGCGGCAAGAACGTGGCGCCCGCGGTCCTCGAAGACCGCCTGCGGGCACACGCGCTGATCAGCCAGTGCATGGTGGTCGGCGATAACCGGCCGTTCATCGCCTGCCTGATCACTCTCGACCTTGAGGTGCTCGACTTCTGGAAGCAGCAGCACGGCAAGCCGGCCGACGCTACGCCCGAGGATCTCGCGGCCGACCCCGACCTGCTGGCAGACTTGCAGGCCGCCGTCGATGACGCGAACAAGGCAGTCTCCCGGGCGGAGTCCATCCGCAAGTTCCGGATCCTGAGCGGGGACTTCACCGAGGGAAGCGGTCACCTGACCCCGTCGCTCAAGGTCAAGCGGGGCGTGGTCGCCAAGGACTACGCCGCCGAAATCGAGGCCCTGTACCGCTGATCGTGCGGGCGGGCCCGCCGACCTGATCCGCCGAGCGCTGGCCTGGTGGCCTCAGCCCGCGAGCACCTCGGCCAGCCGCTTGGCGACCAGGTCCCAGCGCCACTCGCGGTCTACCCAGGCCAGCCCCTTCTCTCCCATCGTCGCGGCGCCATCGGGGTCGGCGAGCAGCTCGATCAGCCGACTCGTCAGCGCGGCGGCATCACGACCGCCGACGACATAACCGGTCTCCCCTGGCAGGATCGCGTCGGGAGCGCCGCCGGAATCTCCGCCGACCACCGGCAGGCCGGCCGCCGAGGCCTCGAGGTAGACGATGCCCAGGCCCTCCACGTCAAGGCCCGCCCGCCTGGTGCGGCATGGCATCGCGAAGACATTCCCCGCGTCGTAGTAGGCGGGCAGGTCCTCCCACAGGACCGGGCCCGTGAAGACCACCGAGCCGGCGACGCGCAGCCGCCCGGCCAGCCGCCGCAGCCGCCCGGCATCCGGGCCGTCCCCGACAAGCAGCAGCACGGGCCGCGCCGCGCCCGGCCGCGCCGGCAGGCCGGCCAGCACCGCGGGCCAGGCCCTGATCAGGCTGTCCTGGCCCTTGCGCCTGACCATTCTGGACACGCACAGCACGACAGGCGCGTCGGCGGCGATGCCGTACCGCTCCCTGATCGCGGCCCCGCCCGCCCCGGGCCGGAAGGCCTCGTTGTCCACGCCGGGCGCCAGCCTGACCATCCTGGCCGCGGCCGCCGGAGTGACCGCCTTGGCCAGCCGGACCCTGACGTACTCGCCGAGGTAGGTCAGCACATCGGTCTGCTCGCCGATCCGCCGCAGCAGCGCCCTGGCCCCGGGCAGCGCGGCCCAGCCGGCCTCGTGGCCGTGGGTCAGCGCGACGATCCGGCGCGCGCCGGCCCGGCGCAGGCCGGGCGCGAGCAGCCCGAGCGGCGCCGCGGCGCCGAACAGCACCGTGTCGCACGCGTGCTCGGCCATGATGGCCCTGGCGCGCCTGGCGACTGACGGCAACGGCAACATCAGCGAGGACGGATGCCTGATCACGGGAAAGGGCTGCCTGGCGTCGAACTCCTCGGCCCCGGCCCAGGCCGGCGCGTAGACGACCACGCCGCCGTCGGGAAGCCGGCTTGCCAGCGCGTGCACGAACGACTGGATCCCGCCGCTGCGCGGCGGGAAGTCGTTGGTAACGATCAGCACTTTCGGCATAACAGCACTTCATCCTAGTCGCGGCCGGCAATCCGACAGCGCATCGCGCACGTGCCCGCATCGCCTGGCCGACCGGCCGGCCTGCTGCGACGCAGCGGTCACGGACGGACGGCGCCGTCCAGGTTCTGCAGGTACCAGCCGGAGAGCGCGATCTTCTCGACGGACTCCCCTGGCACCGGAGCATCAATCAGATACCCGCCGCCCACATACATCCCGACGTGCGAGTTCCCGGCGAAGCCGAGGATGTCACCGGGCTGGAGGTACTGCTCGGTGAACGCGCCAGACGAGGTGTGCAGCGCCACCGCGGGCAGCTCGCTCATCTGGTCGTAGCTGACCCTCGGGATCGACACCCCGGCGTCGCCCCAGGACGCCATCATCAGCCCCGAGCAGTCGAAGCCGTCGGAGCACGGACCGGTGCCGCCGAATACATAAGGGCAGCCGAGCTGGTCGTAGGCGAAGGCCACCGCCTTCTCGGCCTGCGTGCTGGTCGGGCCGGTGTACTTGTGGCCGCCGCCTCCGCCGTTGTCGCCAGGCCCGGTGCCCTGCTGCTGGGCGGGGCTCAGCTTGGCGAGCAGCGATTCCTGCTGTGCCTTCAGAGAGTTCAGCACCGCGAGCCGCTTGCCAAGCGAGCGCTTGATCGTCAGGATGCCCGCCCTGGTGCGCGCCGCGGCCTGCTGGGCGGCGAGCAGCTGCCTGCTCGCGTTCACGTACTGGCGGACCTGGGCGCCGTCGGCGATCGCCAGCTCGTTCAGGATCGAAGCCTGGCTGAGCACCTGCCTCGGCGAGGCGGACGTGAGCAGGCCGATCGGCGAGTCGACGCCGCCCTGCTCGTAGGCCACGGCGGCGAGCCTTCCGATCTGCTGGCGCATCGAGTCGAAGGTGCCGCGGAACCTCGCGGTCTCCCTGTTGAGCAGGCTCAGCCGCTGGTTGGCCAGCGAGAGCTCCTGCAGTACCTGGTCGTACTGCTGGCCGAGCTTGCTCGCCTTGGCCTCGAGCTTGGCGAGCCTTTGCTGCACCTGCGCCACGGTGGGCATCGGCGCGGCGGCGGCCGACCCGCCGATCCCCACGACGGCGGCCGCCGTGGCGAGACTGCAGGCAATGAGAAGGCCAGCCCGGACCCGGCTCTTGGCGACCTTGCGAACTGACAGCGGCGTATGCACGCGCCAGACACGCTCCTTCGAGGGGCTGCCGGTCCGCCTGCTGGCCAAAGACCAGCGGGAGGAGCACGGTAGCGGCCTATCACTGCCGCCATCCTGGCGGCTGCCAAGCGATGGGCTTGGTCAGCCAGCGTAGTGAGGCCCAGCCAACGCATTCAACCACTTCGCGCACTCTCGCCTCATCTTTGCCGCATGTCGGCGCGGCCGGCTGTCAGTGGCCGGCCCTAGCGTTGCCTGTGTGAGCGCACCTTCGCCGTCCAGCCCGCCGATTCCGGCGGCGGCAGCGGCGCCGCTCATCCCGTGCGCACTTGCCCCTGGCTCGCTGGGGCTGGCCGGCCTGCTGCGGACCGCCGACCTGGTGGTCGTTGACGTCGAGACGACCGGCTGGCTGGACGAGGCGGCCGGCATCACCGAGATCGGGGCGGTCCGGCTGCGGGCGGGCGCGCCGGCCGCGGAGTTCTCCGCGCTGGTCAACCCCGGGACGCCGATACCGCCGGACATCACCTGCCTGACCGGCATCACTGACGCCATGGTGGCCCGAGCGCCGGCGATCGGCGAGGTGCTGCCGGGATTCCTTGACTTCGCCCGCGGCGGCATCATGGTCGCGCACAACGCGCCGTTCGACATCGGCTTCCTGACGGCCGCGTGCCTGGACTGCGGCGTCCCCTGGCCGCCCAGCGTGGTGGTCGACACCGCGGTGCTGTCCCGCCTGGTGCTCGACGCCGACGAGGTTCCCGATCACAGGCTGGCCACGCTCGCCGATCACTTCGGCGCTGGCAACGGCTCCTGCCACCGCGCGCTCGCCGATGCCAGGACCACCGCCGGAGTGCTGGCCGGGCTGCTGCGGCTGCTGGCCAGCCGCGGGCCCCGCCCGCCCGCCGCGGCCGGGAGCCGCTACGATGTCGCCGCAGCAGGGGCGCGGGCTCCAGAAATCAAGGAGGCGGCAATGGTCACCGCGATTGTCCTGATCAAGGCCGATGTCGCGCGCATCCCGGAGACCGCGGAGGCGATCGCGCAGATCAGGCAGGTCAGCGAGGTCTACTCGGTCACCGGGGAGTTCGACCTCGTGGCAATGGTCAGGGTCAGGGACCACGACGAGCTCGGCGATGTCATCCCGGGCACGGTCAACAAGGTCCCCGGCGTGACGCACACCGAGACGCACATCGCGTTCCGCGCGTACTCGCGGCACGACCTGGAAGCCGCGTTCGCGATCGGCTACCCCGAGACCGCCTGAGCCTGGCCTAGCTGGCCAGCCGCTGGCTGGCCAGCACCCAGCGGTCGAGCAGGGCCGCGGCCGCGCCGGAGTCCACCACGCCAGCGGCCCGGGCGTACCCGCTGGCGAGCGCCTGCGGCAGCCGCGCTGGCTCGGGCGCGCCAGCCTCGGCGGCCAGGGCAGCGGCCGCGTTCAGGAGCACGGTCTCGCGCACCGGACCCGGCTGGCCGGCCAGCACGGCACGCGCGACTGCGGCGTTGTGCGCCGGGTCGCCGCCGCGCAGGTCCTCCGGTGCGCAGCGGGCGATGCCGATCTCGGCGGGGTCGAACCGCGCGCTGGCCACCGTGCCGTCCCGTGCCACCCAGACGGTGGACGGGCCGGTCGTGGTCAGTTCGTCGAGGCCGTCGTCGCCGTGGAAGACAAGCGCTGAGCTGCCGCGGGCGGCAAGAACGCCGGCCAGTACGGGCCCCATCCGCGGGTCGGCGACGCCGACCGCCTGGGCCTGGGGCCGCGCCGGGTTGGCCACCGGGCCGAGGAAGTTGAACACCGTCGGGACGCCGAGCTCGCGGCGCGGCGCCGCCGTGTGCCGCAGCGCCGGGTGGTACAGCGGCGCGAACAGGAACACCACGCCGGTCTCCTGAGCGAGCTTCTCGGTCGCCGACGGCGGCAGGTCGATGGCCACGCCGAGCGCCTCGAGCACGTCGGCCGCGCCGCAGGCGGACGAGGCCGCGCGGTTGCCGTGCTTGGCCATCCGCGCGCCGGCGGCCGCGGCAACGATCGCGCCCATTGTCGAGATGTTCACCGTGCGGGCCCGGTCGCCGCCGGTACCGACCAGGTCGGTCAGCCGGCCGGGGATGCTGAGCGGCGCCGCGTGCCTGAGCATCGCCGAGGCAAGCCCGTCCACCTCGGCCGGGGTCTCGCCCTTCATCCGCAGCGCGACGCCGAAGCCGGCGATCTGAGCTGGGGTCGCCGCGCCGTCCATGATCTCGTTCATGGCCCAGGCCGAGGCGTCGGCGGTCAGCGACTCGCCCCTGACCAACTGGCCAATCAGGGCTGGCCAGGAGAACGACGAATCCATGGCGACTCCTCAGGGTCGGGGTCGGATCGGAGCATGGCAGGCGGCCGGCCTGGCCGCCTGCCGGGCGGTCAGGCCGGCGCCGTGGCGGCGGTGCCGGCGGCCCGCTGCCGCATCAGCCCGGCCAGCGCCTGCGCCAGGGCCGCCGGATCGATGGGATGGCTGACCACGGCGTCGGCCCGCGACCAGGTCGCCAGCCAGCCGTCGTCGGCACGGCCGATGATGAGGAGCACCGGCGGGCAGTCGAACACCTCGTCCTTGGCCTGCCGGCAGACGCCCATGCCGCCGGAGGGCTGCGCCTCGCCGTCGAGCACCATGACGTCCGCTCCCCCGGCGTCAAGCAGCCTGATCAGCGCCGGATGCGTGGCTACCTCGATCACCTCGGCCTCGGGCACGTCGGGCGCCGGCCGCTTGCCGATGGCCAGCCTGACGCGCGCCCGGGTGTCGGCGTCATGGCTATAGACGACAACTTTCATATCTGGATGCTACCGATCCGGGGGTCGAGGCGCGTTCGCCTACCGGGTGTCGTAATAATGGGCGCGTGACCTCAGCATCAGACACGGCCGTGATGCCGCGTACCCCGGCGAGCCGACCGAATCTGGTCAGCGTCGGGACGATCGTGTGGTTGTCCTCGGAGCTGATGTTCTTCGCGGCCCTGTTCGCGATGTACTTCACGGTCAAGTCGGTGGACACCGGCCTCGGCCAGCCCTGGCCGCAGGCCCACCTGGACTACCCGCTGGCCACCGCGAACACGCTGGTGCTGATCGCCTCGAGTGTGACCTGCCAGATGGGCGTGTTCGCGGTCGAGCGCGGCCAGATCAGGCGCAGGGGACGGTGGTTCGCGCCGTGGTCGCCGAAGTACGGCTGGCAGAGCTGGGGCCTGCGCGAGTGGTACGTGCTGTCGTTCCTGATGGGCCTGTACTTCATCTGCGGCCAGGGATACGAGTACCTGGACCTGATCTTCAAGCAGCACCTCACGCTCTCGTCAAGCAACTACGGCTCGGTCTTCTTTCTCACCACCGGGTTCCACGGCCTGCACGTCACCGGCGGCCTGATCGCCTTCTTGTTCCTGCTCGGGCGCACCTACGCGGCTAAACGCTTCACCCACGAGCAGCAGACCAGCGCGATCGTGGTGTCGTACTACTGGCACTTCGTCGACGTCGTCTGGATCGGCCTGTTCACCACGATCTACCTACTCCCCCTGACCGGAAAATAGGGAGCCCAGTGTCATCGACTACCGTCCGGCGGCGCCCGGTGACCGGCTACGCCGTCGTCCTGGTCGGGCTGCTGGTGGCCGGCCTGAGTTATGCCGTCATCACGCAGGGCACCGCGTCAGCGGCACCGCGCGGCGTCTCCCAGCAGGCGCAGATCGCCCACGGCAGGGAGATCTTCCTGCAGGAGTGCGCGAGCTGCCACGGCATCTTCGCCCAGGGCGTGCCGGGCATCGCGCCGAGCCTCATCGGCGTCGGCGCGGCCGCCGTGGACTTCCAGGTCGGCACCGGCCGGATGCCGGCCAAGCAGCCAGACGCCGAGAACCCGCGGCGCGCCCTTCTCCTGCATCCGCGGCAGATCAGGGACCTGGCCGACTACATCCAGTCGCTCGGCGGCGGCCCCACGATCCCGACCAGGGCCGAGGTCAGCCAGGTCGGCTCCGACTATGGCCTTGGCCAGCAGCTGTTCACCGCGGACTGCGCCCAGTGCCACAACTTCGACGGGGCCAGTGGCGCGCTGACCTACGGAAAGTACGCTCCACCGCTGACCAAGTCGACGCCGACGCAGATCTTCGAGGCCATGCTCACGGGCCCCGAGGCCATGCCGGTCTTCAACAACACCACCATCACCCCGCAGCAGAAGCGCGACATCATCGCGTACATCGTGCAGACCAGGACTGAGCCGAACCCGGGCGGGTTCAGCCTCGGCCGGATCGGGCCGGTCACCGAGGGCCTCGTCGTCTTCCTCGGCCTGCTGCTGTTCATGGTGCTGATGGCGCTGTGGATCACTGCGAAGCACGGGAAGGCTCATGAGTGACTCGACCGCCGGCCACCGGCCAGGCGACCACGAACCGTCCGGCCACGAGCCCGACGACCTGATGGCCGGGCTCAGCCACTCGGGCGGGCAGGACGACGACGCGCACGACGCCGGACCGCACCGGGTCATCGGCACCCCGTCGCCCGCCACGTCCAGATCCCTGCTCGGCGGCCCGGAGGGCAACGGCGCCGGCCAGCCGCCCGCTGTGCAGCGCGAGCTTCCGTCCGAGCCCGACGACCCGGTTGGCGCCAAGCGCGCCGAGCGGATCGTCGCCGCCTGCTTCCTGATCGCGATGTTCGCCGGCCTGGCGTTCATCGCCGCGTACTTCATCTTCGGCGTGCACACGGTCACCGCCACGCAGCACTCCAACCTCGCGCTCGGCTCCACCATGGCGCTGGCCTTCATCGGCCTCGGCGTCGGCGCCGTGATCTGGGTGCGCCGGCTGATGCCGAACGTCGAGCTCACCGAGCAGCGCCACCCGCTGCGCTCCGAAGCGGCGGACCGGGCGGCCTTCAAGCAGACCTTTGAGGAGGGAGCGGACGCCAGCCAGTTCATCAAGCGCCCGATCCTGCGCCGCACCCTCATCGCCGCCACCGTCCCGGTCGCGGTGGCCCCGATCATCCTGCTGCGCGACCTCGGCCCGCTGCCCGGCACCAAGCTCGACCACACGGTCTGGCGCAAGGGGCTGCGGCTGCTGAACTACGGAGCCAACACCCCGATCAGGCCGGCCGACTTCAGCTCGCCAGGCGGCATGATCACCGTGGTCCCCGACGGCTACCAGGACAACTTCGACGCACTCGCCAAGGCCGCCGTCATCATCATCAAGTTCGCTCCCGGCCAGGTCGTGTACACCACGAATAACCATCCGGTGCCGGGGAAGACGGTCCAGAACTGGACCGTCGACAACATCGTGGCCTACTCCAAAATCTGCACCCACGTCGGCTGCCCGGCGGCCCTGTACGAGCAGACCACGCACCACATCCTGTGCCCGTGTCACCAGTCGACGTTCGACGCCACGCGCGGCGCCCAGGTGATCTTCGGGCCGGCGACGAGACCCCTGCCGCAGCTTCCGATGACGGTCGACGCCCAGGGCTACCTGGTGGCCAGGAGCGACTTCACCGAGCCGGTAGGACCGAGTTTCTGGGAGCGGGGGCCGTCGATATGAGCATGAACAAGGCCCTGGAAGGCACCGGGGGCTGGCTGGACGACAGGCTCCACGGCGCCAGGGGCGTCCGCGTCTTCTTCCGCAAGATCTTTCCCGACCACTGGACGTTCTTGCTCGGCGAGATCGCCCTGTACTGCTTCATCATCCTGCTGCTGACCGGCACGTTCCTCGCGCTGTGGTTCAAGCCGTCGATGACCGAGATGGTGTACCACGGCTCGTACATCAAGCTCGACGGCGTACGGATGAGCGAGGCGTACGCCTCGACCCTGCACATCACCTTCGACGTGCGCGGCGGCCTGCTGATGAGGCAGATCCACCATTGGGCGGCCGACCTGTTCGTCGCCGCGATCATGGCGCACATGCTGCGGATCTTCTTCACCGGGGCGTATCGCAAGCCGCGCGAGATCAACTGGCTGATCGGCATCGTGCTGCTCACGCTCAGCCTGCTCGAGGGCCTGTTCGGCTACTCGCTCCCCGACGACCTGCTCTCCGGCGCTGGCCTGCGGATCACCCAGGGCGTGCTGCAGTCGATCCCGATCGTCGGCACCTACCTGTCGTTCTTCCTGTTCGGTGGGCAGTATCCGGGGCACCTCATCATCCCGCGGATGTACATCCTGCACGTGCTGCTGATTCCCGGGCTCTTCATGGCGCTGATCGGCGCGCACCTGTTCATCATGTTCCACCAGAAGCACACCCAGATGCCTGGCGTGGGACGGACCGACAAGAACGTCGTCGGCACGCCGATGTACCCGTACTTCATGGCCAAGACCGGCGCGTTCTTCTTCTTCACCTTCGCCGCCGTAACCCTGGCGGCCACATTCGCCCAGATCAACCCCATCTGGATCTACGGGCCATACAACCCGCTCGCGATCTCGGCCGGGTCGCAGCCCGACTTCTACATGGGCTTCCTTGAGGGCTCGCTGCGGATGATGCCCTCCTGGCAGTGGGTCGTGTTCGGGCACACGTTCGCGTTCAACGTGTTCATCCCCGCGCTCGTGCCACTCGGCATCGTGATGACCGGCGCCGCGCTCTGGCCGTTCCTCGAGCAGTGGATCACCGGCGACAAGCGCGAGCACCACGTCAACCAGCGGCCGAGGAACGCGCCCACCAGGACCGGGCTCGGCCTTGCGATGGTGTCGTTCTACGGCGTCCTGTGGCTGGAGGGCGCCAACGACGTGCTCGCCGACCACTTCGACGTGCCGCTGTACACGATCACCGAGATCGCCAGGGTCGCGGTCTTCGCGGTGCCGATCCTGACCTACATCATCGCCAAGCGGATCTGCCTGGGCCTGCAGCGCAAGGACCAGCACCTGCTGCAGCACGGGGTGGAGACCGGCATCATCAGGCAGCTGCCGAGCGGTGAGTTCATCGAGGAGACCAGGCCGGTCTCCGAGGAGCTGCGGGCCAAGCTGGTCGGTCCCGAGCGGCCCGCGCTCCCGGTCGGCGCCAGCGGCGCCGACGCTGACGTGCCGCCGCCGGGGATGCGCGGCGGCGTGGGGCGCGCCAAGGCCTGGCTGAACAAGGTGGTAAACGAGAACGTGCCGGAGGACGGGCACGGTAACGGCTACGGCGCCAACGGGCACGGCGACGAGGGCCAGGCTCCGGCCGCGATCGGCTCAGGCGACACCGAGGACGGGTCCGGGCACCACTAGGACGGCCGCGCAGATCATCCGCGCGCCGCGGCCGCCGGCCCGGCGCGCTGGCTAGGGTAAAGCGCATGGATGAGCGGCTGTGGTCCGCCTACGACCAGATGGGCGCCGACTTCGGGTGGTATGCGCAGGACAGCACCTACAACGCGCATTACGACCGGCCCGCGGTTCTCGCGGCGCTCGGCGACGTTGGCGGGCTCCACGTGCTCGACGCGGGATGCGGGCCCGGCCTGTACGCCGCCGAGCTGATCGCGGCCGGAGCCCGGGTGAGCGCGTTCGACGCGAGCCCGGTCATGGTCCGGCTGGCCAGCGAGCGTACCGGCGGCCGGGCTCGGGTGGACCGCGCCGTGCTCGGCGATCCGCTCCCCTACCCCGACGGTGTCTTCGATGCCGCGCTCTGCGCCCTGGCAATCCACCACGCCGACGACCGCCCGGCCGCCTTCGCCGAGCTCTTCCGCGTCCTGCGGCCGGGCGGGGCGCTCGTCGTGTCGACCTCGCATCCGTTCATGGACTGGCTGCGCAAGCGTGGCTCGTACTTCGACGTCAAGCTGGAGACCGACGCTTGGCACCTGGCCTCACGCGAGCACCAGGTGAGCTTCTGGCGCGAGCCCCTCTCCGCGCTCTGCGGCGCGGCCACCGGCGCGGGGTTCCTGATCAGCGACGTCATCGAGCCGCGCCCGGCGCCCAGCATGCGCGATCGCGACCCCAGGCGCTACGAGATGCTGTCCACCGAGCCGGGCTTCCTGATCCTGCGCCTGGTCAAGCCGGGCGCGGCTCAGGACTGATCGGCCGACGGCGGCCAGAGCGGCTCGGGAATCTCGATGCCGAGCTCGGTGCCCCAGGTATTGCGGAACGCCACCTCGTGCGCCGGCCGTCGCGGGGCCACGCCCCAGCGCCCGGTCGGGTACCCGAACGAGACGCAGCAGGCCATCTCCCAGCCGCGGTCGGCGGGCACGCCGAGCACGCGGAGCGTTTCTTCCCTGCGGAAGATGCCAAGGACCGTGGTCAGGGCGCTGCCCACGCCCTGCGCCCTGGCGGCCAGCTGGGCACTCCAGACCGCCGGGTAGATCGAGCCGCCGCTCGGGTCGTTGCGGCTGAACGCCATCAGGTAGAGCGGCACGCCCTCGAAGTGGTCGGCGAGGTACTGCGTCGAGGCCTGCACCCGCAGCAGCGGCGCGCTGGCCGGGTCGTCCGGGTTCGCCCTGGCGTGCGCGAGCCGCTCGGCGTAGGCCGTCTGCCAGAGCAAGGCGATGCACTCGCGGTACAGCGGGCCGAGCTGCGCCTTAACAACCGGGTCGTCGACCAGGATGAAACGCCAGTTCTGCGCGTTGCCGCCGCTCGGCGCCCTGATCGCGGCGTCGAGGATGGCCGCCTGCACGTCGGGCGGTATCGGGTCGGGCAGTACCCGGCGCATCGCCCGGGTGGTGTAGAGGGCCTCGTAGACGTCCATCTGGCACCTCCGCGGTACCGGCCGGTGAACTGGCGATGCTAGTGCGCGTAGTGGCCGCGGTAGTACTCGAAGACGAAGCCGATCACGGCGAGCACGAGAGCGAGCGCGCCGATCAGGAACAGCCACCAGCCGATCGCTACGCCCAACGCCGCGGTCGCCGCCGCCAGGCCGACGAACAGCGGCCACCAGCTGTGCGGGCTGAAGAAGCCGAGCTCGCCGGTGCCCTGCTCGATCTCGCCCTGTTTGTCGTCCTCGGGCCGCAGCGGCAGCCGGCGGCCGGTGTACAGGATGTAGAACCCGGTCAGGAACGCCAGCCCGACCGCCATCGCGAGCGCCGTACCTCCGGTCGGGTCGTGCGCGAGGTTCCAGTAGAAGACGTCGGCCACGCCGAAGAAGATCGCGCTGCCGAGGAACAGCCAGCCCTCGACCCTCATGCCGCTACCCCAGCCATTGTCCGGTTCCTGTCAGTGACGCACGGCCCCGATGCCTTGCTCGTTCAGTGATGGCCAGCCCCGATCGCCTGGCGCTCCGCCGGATCCCGGCCGGCCCGCACGTTCGGGTGGTGCAGGTCGAACGCGGGCCGCTCGGACCTGATCCGCGGGATCGAGGTGAAGTTGTGCCGCGGCGGCGGGCAGGAGGTCGCCCACTCCAGCGAGTTGGAGAACCCCCAGGGGTCGTCCTCCGTGACCCGCTCGCCGTGCTTCCAGGTCTTGTACACGTTCCAGAAGAAGAACAGGTTAGACACGCCAAGTATGAACGCGCCGACCGTCGAGATCTGGTTCAGCGTGGTCGCGATGTGCGGCAGGTCCGGGTAGTTCGGCACCCGGCGCGGCATGCCGATGACGCCCAGCCAGTGCTGCACAAGGAACGTGGTGTTGAAGCCGATGAAGACGAACCAGAAGTGCCAAACGCCGAGCCTGTTGTCCAGCAACTTGCCGGTCCACTTCGGCCACCAGAAGTAGAAGCCGCCGAACATGCAGAACACGACGGTGCCGAACAGGACGTAGTGGAAGTGCGCCACCACGAAGTACGAGCCATTGACCGCGAAGTCCAGCGGCGGCGACGCCAGGATGACCCCGGTCAGGCCGCCGAACAGGAAGACGATCATGAAGCCGAGTATGAACAGCATCGGCGCTTCGAACGTCAGCTGGCCGCGCCAGATCGTGCCGAGCCAGTTGAAGAACTTCACCCCGGTCGGGACCGCGATCAGGTACGTCATGAACGAGAAGAACGGCAGCAGCACCGCGCCCGTGGTGAACATGTGGTGCGCCCACACCGTCATCGACAGGCCCGCGATGGCGACGGTAGCGGCAATCAGGCCTTTATAGCCGAACAGCGGCTTGCGGCTGAACACCGGCAGGATCTCCGTCGCCACCCCGAAGAAGGGCAGCGCGAGAATATAGACCTCCGGATGGCCGAAGAACCAGAACAGGTGCTGCCACAAGATGGCGCCGCCGCTCTGCGGCTCGAACACCAGGGCGCCGAACTTCCTGTCGATCTCGAGCACGAGCAGCGCGGCGGCGAGCACGGGGAATGCCAGCAGGATCAGGATCGAGGTGAGCAGCGCGTTCCAGGTGAAGATCGGCATCCGGAACATGGTCATGCCCGGCGCCCGCATGCAGAAGATCGTGGTGACGAAGTTCACGCCGCCGAGGATCGTGCCGAGGCCGGCAAGCGTGAGTCCCATGATCCACATGTCGGCACCGACGCCCGGCGAGTAGAACGCACTGGTCAGCGGCGAGTACGCGTACCAGCCGAAGGCCGCGGAACCGCCGGGGGTGAGGAAGCTGAACGTGACGATCAGGCCGCCGAACAGGAACATGTAGTAGCTGAGCAGGTTCAGCCTGGGGAACGCCACGTCGGGCGCGCCGATCTGCAGCGGCATGATCTCGTTGGCGAAGCCGACGAAGAGCGGGGTCGCGAAGAGCAGCAGCATGATCGTGCCGTGCATGGTGAACAGCTCGTTGTACTGCTGGTCAGAGACGATGCTCAGGTTGGGCTCGAACAGCTGGGTCCTGATGATCAGGGCCATCAGCCCGGCGATCAGGAAGAAGCAGAACGAGGTGATCAGGTACAGGTGACCGATGATCTTGTGGTCCGTTGACGACAGCCAGTCGGCCAGGATGGAGCCCTTCTTGTACCTGGCCGGCGCGGCGATCCGTACCTGCTCCGATGACTGGAACGCGGTCACTGAGCACCCCCAGAGCGGTCCTGCTGCGCCTGCTGCCCGTTGATCCAGCTGCGGAACTGGGCAGGCGTGACGATCCTGATCCTGAAGAGCATGCGGCCGTGGTAGACCCCGCACAGCTCACTGCACCGGCCGATGAAGCTCCCTGTCTTGTCCGGCGTCACCGTGAAGCGGTTCTTGAAGCCGGGGATGACCTGGCGCTTGAACTCGAAGGGCACTACCCAGAAGCCGTGGATCACGTCGAGCGAGGTGAGGTTGAACCGCACCGTCTCGTTCTCCGGGATCACCAGCAGCGGCAGGTGCTGGGTCTTGGCGTCCGGGCTCCACATCGCGCCGACCTCGGTGACGTGCCTGAACGCCGCCGCCGAGCTGGTCACCGGATACTGCGGGTACTGGAACTCCCAGGTCCACTGCTCGGCGATGACGTTGACGATCACGTTCGGATGCGCCGGGTTCTTGGTGATGTAGTTCTCGTCCCGGGCGGTGAAGTAGAACAGCACGCCGACCATGATGAACGGCAGCACGGTGTACAAGATCTCGATCGGCAGGTTGTAGCGGACCTGCTGCGGCAGCCCGTCGCCGCGCTTGCGGTGGAAGGCGATGGCCCACAGGATGCCGCCCCAGACCACGATGCCCACAGCCCAGGCCGCGATCCACGAGCCCTGCCAGAGCGTGAGCGTGACCTTGCCCTGATCGGTCACCGGCGGAAGCATGCCCATCCTGGTGAAGGCATTGGACGTGCAGCCTGTCGTGACGACGGCCAGCCCGGACATCAGCACGGCCAGCGGGACCCAGCGCCTGCGGGGCCGCTGGCCCCCGTCACGGCGTCGGGCAGTGCGGATGGGACTCACAGATCGCCTTCCCGAGCGGCGGCCAGCGGGCCGGTCCGTGGCCTGTCCTACAGGCTGTCGTGCAAACAGTACAACGCGGCCGGCCCGCCGCGCAGTCGGGGGGCGGTACCGGCGGAGGGGTCTGTCGCCGCCATAGGGTCAGATCATGGCGTACTTCGATGCCGCCTCGGCCGAGCCGGTGCTGCCCGAGGCGCGGGAGGCGCTGCTCGGGGCGCTGGAGGACGGCTGGGCCGACCCGGCGCGGCTGCACACCGAGGGCCGCCGGGCCAGCCTGATGCTTGACCAGGCGCGCGAGCGGGTCGCCGCGGTGCTGCGCTGCCGGGCCGACGAGGTGGCGTTCACCGCGTCGGGGACGCAGGCGGTGCACCTGGCCGTGCTCGGCACCGCGCAGCTGCGCGGTCGACGCGGACCAGGGCACATCGTGGCCAGCGCGGTGGAGCACTCCAGCGTGCTGAACGCGGCGGCCTTCGCCGAGCAGGCCGGCGGCGTAGTGACGATCGCCGGGGTCGGCAGCGACGGCCGGGTCGACGTGGCCGAATTCACCGCCGCGCTGCGGCGCGAGCGGACCGTGCTCGCCTGCTTGCAGTCGGCCAATCACGAGGTGGGCACGGTCCAGCCGGTCGGTCAGGTGGCCGCGGAGTGCCAGGCGGCCGGAGTGCCGCTGTTCGTAGATGCGGCGGCTTCGGCCGGGCGGCGGCCGCTGCCTGCCGGATGGTCGCTGCTCGCGGCGAGCGGGCACAAGTGGGGCGGGCCGCCCGGCGTGGGTGTCCTTGTGGTGCGCAAGGCGGTGCGCTGGAGCTCGCCACTGCCCGCCGACGCCAGGCAGGCGCACCGGGCGCCTGGCTTTCCCAACGTGCCCGCCATCATGGCCACCGCGGCGGCGCTCGAGGCGTTCGACGCCGGGCGAGACGTCGCGGACCTCGCGCTCCGGCCGCTGACCAGACAGATCAGGGACCAATTGCCCAGGCTCGTGCCTGACTGTGTCGTGCACGGCGACCCGGCGCTGTCGCTGCCGCACATCGTGACCTTCTCGTGCCTGTACATCGACGGCGAGGCGCTCGTGATCGAGCTCGCGAAGGCCGGCTTCTCGGTATCGTCGGGGAGCGCCTGCGCGTCGGAGACGCAGCAGCCGAGCCACGTGCTCGCTGCCATGGGCGCGATCACTCATGGCAACGTACGGGTATCACTGCCCAGGGGGACGGCCGGCGAGGACGTGACCAGGTTCATCGAGGTGCTGCCCGGGATCGTCGGCCACCTGCGCGGCCGCGGCCCACGCGGCCGCGAACCGGTGGCCGAGCCGGGCAGCGCCGCCGGGTTACCCGGGCGAATTGGTTAAGGAGGGAGCCGTGAACCCCCCGCCGCGGCCTGACCCCGCTGGGTTCGCTCAGGCGCCTGCCCTGCGCATCGACGCGCTCGGCCTTAAATGCCCCATCCCGATCATCATGCTGGCCGAGCGGATCGGCGAGGTGCCGGTCGGGACCATCGTGGAGGTGCTCGCCGACGACCCGGCGGCCAGGACCGACGTGCCGGCCTGGTGCGGCCTGAAGTCACACGAGTTCGTCGCCGCGGCCGAGCTTGGCAGTGTGCCAGGCTGGGCGCTGTACGTCAGGCGCAGCTACTAGCCGGGCCGTTACTCACCGGGTCGTGGCACGATGAGGCCATGACGCGGCAGCCGACCTTCGCCCTGACCGGCTTGCATCACGTGCAGCTCGCGATCCCGGCCGGGGGCGAGGAGGCGAGCAGGCGCTTTTGGGGTCAGGTGCTCGGCATGACCGAGCTGGACAAGCCCCCCGTCCTCGCGGCGCGCGGCGGCTGCTGGTTCGCCGGCGGCGGGCTGGTGGTGCACCTGGGGGTGGAGGCCGACTTCGCCCCGGCGCGCAAGGCGCATCCGGGCATCACGGTGGCCGGGCTGGCCGGCCTCGCCGCCCGGCTTGAGGCCGCCGGCGCCCCGGTCACCTGGGACGATGAGATGCCGGGCTTCGACAGGTTCTACGCGGCCGATCCGTTCGGCAACCGGCTGGAGTTCCTCGAGGCTCAGATGTAGTTCATGGCGACCTCGGCCGCCGCCTCCTTCCCGTATGCGGCGGCGAACCTGGCGACCAGCGACTCAGGTGCGAGCTGGTACTCCTGGGTGCCCGTGGTCTCCAGCGCGTGCACCGCGACCATGTTGCCGAGCTGCGCGGCGCGCTCCAGGCCGAGGCCCCAGGAGACGGCGGCCAGGAACCCCGCGCGGAACGCGTCGCCGGCGCCGGTGGGCTCCTTCGGGCGGCAGTCGGGCACGGAGGGCACCCGGATCGTCTGATGCCCGGCGCGATCGATCCTGGCACCGCGGCCGCCGAGCGTCGTCACCCTGATCCCGACCCTGTCATTGAGCTCGCCGGCGCTCCAGCCCGTCTTGTGCTCGGTCAGCTCAGCCTCGTACTCGTTGCAGAAGAGGTAGTCGGCGCCGGTGATCAGCGACCTGACCTGCTCGCCATCCAGCCTGGCCAGCTGCCACGAGGTGTCGGCCGCGAACGCGATCTGATTCTGCACGCACTGCTTGGTGAACGCGAGCATCGCGTCAGGGTCGCTCGCGCCGACCAGCACGAGCTCCACCCGCCCGGCCAGCTCGCCGAGGTCGATGTCGCGATCCTCGGTCATCGCGCCGGGGTAGAAGGAGGCGAGCTGGTTCATGTCGACGTCGGTGGTGCCGATGTACCTGGCCGTGTGGTGCCTGGCGGACTCGCGCACGGCGCTGGTGTCCACGCCGTGCCGCTCCAGCCAGTCGCGGTAGTCGGCGAAGTCACTGCCCGTCGTGCCAACGAGCAGCGGCCGGAGCCCCAGGCAGCCAAGCCCGAACGCGATGTTCGCAGCCACCCCGCCGCGCCTGATCACCAGCGAGTCCACCAGGAACGACAGCGAGATCTTGTCCAGCTTGTCCGGCATCAGCTGATCGACGAAGCGCCCGGGGAACGTCATCAGATGGTCGGTCGCGATCGACCCGGTGACTGCAATGCGCACGGCGGTTCCTCTGCAGGCGTGGCGCCGCCTGGCGATCGCGGCCGGCGGCGCCGGTGCGGCACCCGGGCGGCCAGATGCGCGATCAGGCTACCGGGTGCCGGAACCGGTCATGTAAGGGACACCGGTTCCCGTGGATCCACCGCGGAGCTGAGGTCCCAAGGGGTTGCATGGTCATCCCGGCTGGTCCGGGGGGTGGCGTCGAGAACCGGTCTGAGGCAGGCCTGCGGGCCTGGCCTCGTACGACTGATTGCCACCTCTGGCCTGGCCACGGATGCCCCGGATGAGGG
>DATIZP010000063.1:0-19449 GCA_035517035.1 Streptosporangiaceae bacterium
CTTGACTACGCGATTCTGGACGACCCCGATCCGGACGGCGGCGACGACCCTGCGTACCGCGCGTTCCTGCCGACGGTCGGGTTCCGCGAGCTGACCACGACCAAGCGTGGCTGGTGCCGCATGACGGAAGCGTCTGGCTAACCGTCGTCAGTTCAGCCGGATGCATGCGGTCGTGCGGCCCGACGCGGTGCACCTCGCCGCGACGGCCACCGCTACCTGGGGGCGGTGGCGGCTGACGCAGGCCATGCAGGTGGACTGACCGCGGCCCGCGACGGCCTCGGTTTCTTGCGGTTTGCGCGGGAATTCCGTGAGATTGGATCCGAGCGCCGATGGCATCAATCACCGGCGGCACCAATCCGAAGGCGGCAACGTGACGCAGACAAGCCAGTCCGAACAGGTCATGCAGACCACGGCGACCGCCCTGGCGGAGAAGAGAAAGCTGCGCCGCCATTTCCGGCGGTTCGACATGCTCTTCTACCTGATCTGCACGGTGGTGACACTGGACACCATCGGCGCGGTCGCGGCGAACGGCGCCCAGGGGTTCACCTGGCTGGTGTTCCTCGCGGTCTTCTTCTTCCTGCCCTATGGCCTCGCCATCGCTGAGCTCGGCGCGGCGTTCCCCGCCGAAGGCGGGCCCTATGTGTGGACCAGGCTGGCGTTCGGGCGGCCACTCGCCGCGATCAACTCGGTGATCTACTGGATCTCCAATCCGATCTGGGTGGGCGGGTCGCTGACGATCGTCTCGCTGGCGGCCCTGGGCGAGTTCTTCACGCCCATCAGCGGGGCCTGGCAGTACATCTACGCGCTGGCGTTCATCTGGTTCACGATCGGGGCCGCCATCGTCTCGCTGCGCTATGGCAAGTGGGTGCCCACGCTCGGGGCCTGGGCGCGCGGCGCGGTGCTTGCCTTCTTCGAGGTGTCGGTGGTCATCTACGCGGTCAGGCACGGCCTGCACGGCCTGGCCGGGCACGCGTTCTCGCCGAGCTACGCCGTGTTCATCGCCGTGGTCCCCGTGCTGTTCTTCAACTACGCCGGGCTGGAGGTGCCGTCGGCGGCGGGGGAGGAGATGACCAATCCCCGGCGGGACGTGCCGTTCGCCATCGCCTGGTCGGGCCTGGCCACCGTGCTCGCCTACGGGCTGCCGATCCTGTCGATCGTGCTTGTGCTGCCCGCGAGCGCGGTGACCGGTCTGTCCGGATTCCTAGACGCGGCCAAGGCCGTCTTCACCGTCTACGGCGGGCATGTGTCGGCCAGCGGAACAGCCACGCTGACCGGGGCCGGGCTGCTACTCGGCCGGGTCACCGTGGTCATCTTCGTGTTCGCGCTCGCCAGCGCGGGCACCACCTGGATCATGGGAGCGGACCGGACCGAGGCGGTGGCGTCGTTCGACGGCGGCGGCCCGCGCGTGCTCGGCAGGTTCTCGGCCAGGTTCGGCACCCCGCTGGGAATGAACGTGCTTTCCGGGGTCGTCGCCACGATCTTGATGGTCGCGGCGTTCCGGATCACCGGCGGCAACTCCGCCAAGTACTTCTCCGCGGTGCTCGGCCTGACGATCTCCACCACCACGATCTCCTATCTGCTGATCTTCCCGGCGCTGATCAGGCTGCGCTACACCCACAAGCACGTCGACAGGCCGTACCGGGTGCCGTGGGGTACGGCGGGGGCATGGCTATGCTCCGCCGTGCCGACCTTCTGGGCGCTGCTCGCCACGGTCGCGCTAATCTGGCCGGGCTTCGGGGTGGGCTGGTTCGGGACCGGCGGCCACCCGAACGACGACCTGGCCTCGCTCGGCTTCTCGCACCAGCGGATGGCCTATGAGCTCAGCCAGATCGTCCCGCTGATCGTGATCATCGCCGTCGGCGCGGTGTTCTACCTGATGGGCGGGGCGACGCGGGCGGAGACCGCGGTCGAGCTGGTCACCGGCGAGCCGACGTGACGGGCCCGGCGTGACTGGCACCGCGCCGTTCGGATTCAGCGAGGTGGTTTTCCTCAGTCACGTGCTCGACCCGGCCGCCCCGGTTTTCCCCGGCGACCCGCCGGTCCAGGTCAGCGTGGCCGCCACCGCCGAGCGTGACGGCTACTTCCTGCACCTGGTGAGCGCGGGGGAGCAGGCGGGAACACACTGGGCGGCGCCGGCCCACTTCAGCCCGGGGGAGGCGACCGCCGACCAGCTCGACGCCGCCGACTTCTTCCGGCCGGCTGTCGTGCTCGACGTCCGCGATCAGGCCGCCGCCGATCCGGACTACGCCGCGGGGATCGCGGACGTCCAGGCCTGGGAGTCCGCCTACGGTCCTTTGCCTGGCCGGGCCGCCGTGCTGCTCTGGACCGGCTACGACGAGCGATGGGGCGATCCGGACGCCTACCTCGGTACCGGGCCTGACGGCAGCATGCACTACCCGGGGTTCGGCGCGCAGGTGGCCGCCTGGCTGATCGAGCGCCGCGGCATCGGCGCCCTCGGCACCGACACGATGGGGGTCGACCCAGGCACCGATACCAGCTATTGCGTCAACCGGCTGCTGCTGCACGGTCACCGCATGCACCTGGAGAACCTGTGCGACCTCGGGCAGATGCCGGCGGCGGGTGGCTGGATCGTGGTGGGGGGGCCGAGGATACGCAAGGGCTCGGGCTCGTCGGCCACGGTCTTCGGGCTGATCCCGTAGTCCCTGCCCGCGCCGAGCGCGGCGGTGCAGCATTGCCCGCGCCGAGCGCGGCGGTGCAGCATTGCCCGCGCCGACCGCGGGATTTACTATACCGGTTAAGTATCTTGCACTGGGAGGTCAGCCCGGCCATGCAAGTCCCCGACGGCAAACCCGTGTCGCTGCCTGCCGACTTCATCCTCGGCACGGCCATCGCGGCCTATCAGGTTGAGGGCTCGGTCGACGCGGGCGGCAGGGGAGTGTCGATCTGGGACACGTTCAGCCACACGCCGGGCCGCACCGTCAACGGCGACACCGGGGATGTCGCCTGCGATCACTACGCGCGGCTGGACGGTGACCTTGACCTGGTCGCCGGGCTCGGCGCTCCCGCCTTCCGCTTCTCGGTCTCCTGGCCGAGGATCCAGCCGACCGGCCGGGGCACGATCAGGCAAGAGGGCCTCGACTTCTACCGCCGCCTCACCGACGGCCTGCGCCGGCGCAGGATCCTGCCCGTGCTCACCCTGTACCACTGGGACCTGCCGCAGTCGCTCCAGGACGCCGGCGGGTGGCCGCTGCGCGACACGGCGGGCCGCTTCGCCGAGTTCGCGCACGTCGTCGCCGAGGCGCTCGGCGACCGGGTTGAGATGTGGATCACGCTTAACGAGCCCTGGTGCTCGGCCTGGCTGGGCTACGGCTCCGGCGAGCACGCGCCCGGCCTGCGCGACATCGGCCTGGCCGCCGCGGCCAGCCACCATCTGCTGCTCGGCCACGGCGAGGCCGTCCAGGCGATCCGGGCCGCGGTCCCGGCCGCGCAAGTCGGCCTCGCGCTGAACCTGATGCCGGTCAGGCCGGCCTCTGACCACGCCGACGACGTCGCCGCTGCCAGGCGAGCGGACGGCAACCGCAACCGGATGTACCTCGACCCGCTGCTACGCGGCCGTTACCCCGACGACGTGCTCGGCCACTACCTACGACATTCGCCCGGCCTGTCGGTGGTGCGCGACGGCGACCTGCCGGTCATCTCAAGGCCGATCGACTTCCTCGCGGTCAACTACTACTCCCCGGCCACCGTGGCCGACCGGTCGCGCGCCGACCAGGCCAGGGCCGCGGGCTATCTGGTCCCCGCCGTCCGGACCGAGCCGTTCTCGGCCGACCTCGGCGTCGTCTGGGTGGGCAGGCAGGATGTCGCCCGCACGGCGATGGGCTGGGAGGTCGATCCAGGCGCGCTGACCGACCTGCTCGCCCTGGTGCAGGCGCAGTATCCCGGCGTCCCGCTGCTGGTCACCGAGAACGGCGCAGCCTGCGCCGACTATGTCGCGCCGGACTCCGCGGTGCGCGATCCCGAGCGTATCGGGTACCTGGACGGGCACCTGCGCGCGGTGCTGCGGGCCCGCGACGCCGGCGTCGACGTACGCGGCTACTTCGTCTGGAGCCTGCTTGACAACTTCGAGTGGGCGCAGGGGTACTCGAAGAGGTTCGGCCTGGTCTGGGTGGACTATCCGACCGGCACCCGGATACCCAAGGACAGCTTCCGCTGGTACCGCCGGACTCTGGCCGACGGCAAGCTGTTGCCGCTGGCCGAAGCGCTGGCCGAGCTGCGAACCTAGCGGAGGGTTACTCCTCCACCGCGACTAGATGGCCGGGCTCGCACTCGGTCAGCGCGGGAGGGGCCAGGGCGACCGGGCCGACGGAGCGGCCCGGCCGCCGGGTCGCGGCGCTGACATCGCGAACCGCGCCGGGGCTGTGCCACTTCTTGTGCAGCTGAGGCACCGCGTCGAGCAGCGCCTTCGTATAGCTGTGCTGCGGGTTGCCGAACACCGCCGGCGTGGGTCCCATCTCGGCGATCGCGCCGCGGCGCAGGATTACGGTCCGGTCGCTGACGTAGTTGCCGAGCGAGAGATCGTGGGTGATGAACAGGATCGCCAGCCCGGCCCGCTTGAGGCTGACCAGCAGGTTCAGGATGTCCACCCGGGTCGAGGCATCCAGCATGCTGATCACCTCGTCGGCGATCAGCAGCTTCACGTCGAGCAGCAGCGCCCTGGCGATCAGCAGCCGTTGAAGCTGGCCGCCGGAGAGCTGGTGCGGGTAACGGTTCCGCACGTCGCCTGGGTTGAGCGTGACGGCCTCGAGAGCCGAGTCGATTTTGGCCTCCCATGCGCGCTGCGGCACGCGGGGGAAGTAGACGTCTCGCAGCATCTCGAAGACCCGGTCCGCCTTGTAGATCGGGTTGTAGGAGCTGAACGGGTCCTGGAAGATGCCCTGGACGTATCGGTAGTACTCGCGGAGTTCCGCCCGCCCGAATCCGGCGATGTCGGCTCCCTGGAACACCACCTTCCCGCTGCTGGCCGTGATCAGCCGCAGGACGATCTTCCCCAGCGTCGTCTTGCCGCTGCCGCTCTCGCCGATCAGGGTGACGACCTCGCCCTGGTCGATGTCGAAGCTCACCTCGCGCAGCGCCCGCGTCACGCCGCCGGCCAGGCCGCTGGTGCGGTACAGCTTGCTGACCTGCTCGATCTGCAGCGTGCTCATGCCGCCTGCACCTCTTCGGCCACCTTCCAGCAGGCCACCTGATGGCCGGGCCGGACTTCGGTGAACGGCGGCTGCTCCTTGCACCGGGCGTAGGCGAACGGGCAGCGATCGGCGAACCGGCAGCCGGCCGGCGGGTTCGACAGCGGCGGCGGGCGGCCTGGTATGCCCACCAGCGTGGTGTCATCGTGGCGCACCCCGACGGCCGGCAGGGATGCGAGCAGGAGCTGGGTGTAGGGGTGCAGCGGGGAGTTCACGATGGTGTCGGAGCCTGCCTTCTCGGCGAGCCGGCCCGCATACATCACCAGGATGCTGTCGGCGATCTGGGCCAGTATCGACAGGTCGTGGGTGATCGCGATCATGCTCTTGACGAACCGGCGGTCCCTGAACTCCATCATCAGCTCGCCGACCGCCCGCTGGGTGGAGACGTCGAGCGCGGAGGTGACCTCGTCGGCGATGAGCAGCGACGGGTTCAGCAGGGTCGACAGGACCAGCGTGACCCGCTGGCGCATGCCGCCGGACAGCTCGAAGGGATAGCGGTCGAGCACGCCGGCGTCGAGGCCAACGAGGTCAAGTCGCCGCCTGAGCTCGTCGGCGATCTCGCCGTACCCGACGCCGTGGCAGCGCAGCAGGTCAGCGGCGAGCCTGCGGATCTTTCGGGTCGGGTTGAGCGCGCTCATCGCGTACTGCGGTACCAGCGAGATCTCCTTCATGCGGTACCGGCGCATGGCGCGGTCGTCATCGATGGGCAACTCCACACCGTCGAGCTCCACCTTGCCGCCGAGGACGGCCATCCGGGTCTCTAGCCGGATCAGGCTGGTGCCGAGCGTCGACTTCCCGCAGCCGGACTCGCCTGCCAGGCCCATGATCTCGTCGTCGCCGACCGAGAAGCTGACGTCGTCGACGGGGCACACGTCACCCGCCAGCGTGCGGTAGGCGATCTTCAGGTTCTCCACCCTGACGGTCACTGCGACCTCAGCTTCGGGTTGAAGACCTCGTCGAGGCCGACGTTGGCAATCAGGAGTGCCACCACCATCCCGGTCAGCACCACGCCCGGCGCTACGAACCACCACCAGGTGTGCAGCTGCAGCGCGCTCCACAGCATCGCCTGGTTCATCATCGTGCCGAGCGAGATCCCGTTGGTCGGCCCGAGCCCGAGGAAGTCGTAGCTGGCGGCAAGCAGCATAGAGCTGCCGAAGAGCAGCACGACCACGAGGAACAGGTACGAGGCCATGTTCGGCGCGATGTCGCGTACCACGATGGCGGCCGGGCGCTTGCCCGACAGCCTGGCGAGATCGACGAAGTCGCGTGAGCGCAGCGTGAAGGTCTGCGCCCGGACCGCCCTGGCCACCCACGGCCAGGTCGTGAGGCCGATGAACACGCCTTCAAACAGCACGCCGCGGGTGGTCAGGTACGCGCCGATGACAATCAGCAGCACCAGGGACGGGATCATCACCATGATGTTGGTGACCATCTGCAGGACCTCGTCGAGCCAGCCGCCGCGGTACCCGGCGATGAAGCCGAGCGCCATGCCGATCGCCGAGGCGCACAGCGCGCCGAGCGCTCCCACTAGGTAGCTGTCCCGCAGCCCGTAGACCAGCTGAGCGAACAGGTCGTTCCCGATGTTGTTGGTGCCGAGCCAGTGCTGCGCGGATGGGTGCAGGTAGGACCTGAACAGGTCGGTGGCGTTATGCGGGGATATGATCGGCCCGATGATCGCGCCGAGCACGAACAGCGCCTCAAGGGCCAGGCCGAACAGGAGCTTGGGGTTGCGCACCGCGTAGTGCACGAACTCTCCGCCCCTTCGCACCACATGCGGGGAGGCGAGGCCGGCCGCTCCGGCGCCGATCGGGGTCAGGCTCGCGGCCACGGCCGACTGCTCGGCGCCTGAGCCGGCCGGGGCGTCGATCAGCGAGTCACTCACGCGGTGGCTCCCTGCATGGAAAGGCGGGTCCTCGGATCCACGATCAGGTAGATGATGTCGATGACGAAGTTGGCGACGAGCACCCCGACGATGATGAAGATGAAGATGCCTTGCAGCAGGAAGTAGTCCTCGCGCTCGATCGCGTTGTAGATCAGGAATCCCAGACCGGGGTACTGGAAGGCGATCTCGGCGACGATGTTGCCGCCGATCACCACGCCGAGCGCGAGTGCCAGGCCGGAAAGTTGGGGGAGCGAGGCGTTACGGTACGCGTACTTGCGGACCAGGCGCTCGGTTCCGCCGAGGGCCCGCAGGTACCGCGAGCTGTCGTTCTCAAGCTCGTAGATCACCAGGTTGCGCATGCCGATCGCCCAGCCGCCGAGGCTGACGAGGAACACGGTGAGGAACGGCAGGAACCAGTGGTCGAGCAGGCTCCAAAAGAACGTCAAGGACAGCGCGGGAAGAAGGGTGTTGCTGTAGGCGCCTGAGATCGGGAACACGTGCCAGACATAGCCGAGCAGGAACGGCAGCGCCAGCGCTAGCCACGGGTAGGGCGTCGCCTGGAAGAGGTAGCCGACCGGCAGCACCGTGTTGTCGAGCAACTTGCGGCGCGCCGCGAGCGCGCCGAGCCGGTTGCCGAGCATGTACGACAGCGTGATCGCCGGAACCAGCAGGGCCAGCGTGTACGGAAGTGCGTGCCAGATCAGCGTGGTGACCTCGGAGGGGAAGTCGTAGATGCTGACCCCCAGGTTGGCGTGCAGCAGGCCGTCCCAGAAGTGCAGGTACTGGTCCCAGAGCGGCAGGTTGGTGCCGTAGGCCTGCGACATCGTCTTGTACAGCGACGCGTAGCCGGCAGGCTGCAGGTCGAAGTTAGACAGGTAGAGCTGGACCGGGTTGCCCGGCATGAGATGCGGTATGCCCCAGTCGACGGTCGCGCCGACGAAGAAGGTCAGCACGTACGTGAGCAGTTTCCTTGAGAAGTACCGGCGCACGGGTGGCTCCTCGTCCCCGTTCCGATCGGCCTGCGGCTCGCTGTCCCGTCACTGAGGTGGGGCAGCGAGCCGCAGGCGATTGGCCTTTCGGACTTATCCGCTCAGAGTGACATTGTCCATCACGAGGCTGGCTTCGGAGCTGGCCGCAGCGCCGCCAGTGCGTAGACGGTCGTCATGGCACCGAGGTAGCCGCCCCACATGACGGGTGTGTTCTCGTCGGATGTCCCGCTAGCCGGGTAGTCGGCCCAGTACTGCGTGGTGCCCTGGAACCAGGCGCCGTTGTACCAGACCGGGATCTCCGGCAGCTGGGTGAGGAAGTCCTTCTCCAGCTGGGCGTAGATGGAGTCAAGGCGTGCGGTGTCGGTGACCGGGGTGGTGCCGGCCTCCTGGACCAGCTTCCAGTCGGCCGGCGAGCTGAACCGCTCCCAGTTCAGCTGCGCGGTCTGCTGTGGCTCGATCGGCAGGTTGTAGACCCGCTCGAAGTAGCTCCACGGGGTCGAGTCGGCGCCGGCGTTGTTGTCGAGCGCCAGGTCGTAATGTCCGCTTGTGAGGTCGGTGTTGCGGGCAGCGTCCTGCGGGAAGATCGGCGTGATGTTGATGCCGGCCGCCTTGGCCTCCTGCGAGATCACCGTGATGCCGGCCATCCAGTCGGTCCAGCCGTCGGGCACCTCCAGTGTGATGGCCTGACCCTTGTAGCCGGACTTCGCCAGGTACGACTTGGCGAGCGCGGGGTCGTAGTGGAAGCCGTACTTGGCCACGTCGCCATTGCTGATGTAAGGGGCCAGGTTCGGCAGCAGCCCGGTCGGGTTGGCCGGCTCGGTGATCCCGCCGTAGACGGCCTGCACGATCTGCTGCGGGTTGATCGCGTAGGCCAGCGCCTTACGGAAGTTGACATTGTTCATCGGTGCCCTGGTGGTGTTGGGCTCCAGCCAGACCGTGTTGGCCGACAGCATGTACGGCGCCTTCGGGTAGTACGTCTTGAAGCCGTACCCGGCATTGCCGTTCAAGCCGCTGACCAGTTCGTTTATGCCCGGCAGGAAGTTGTTGCTCCAGTCGATGTTCCCCGCGGTCAGCGCGGAGAGCTCGACGTTGTTGGAGCCGTTGACCACGTCGACCAGGTACTTGAACTTGAACGACAGGCCGAGCGCCTTGGTGGCCCACCAGCCGGGGTTGTCCTTGTAGGCGACCTCGGTCGAGTTGTAGGTGTCGAGCAGCATCGGGCCGGTGCCCACCGGGTGAGTGTTCGCGCCCGTGATCTGCGCGCTGGCGGAGAGCTTGGACCAGATGTGCTGGGGGATCACCGGCGCCTTCCACAGGTAGTCCTGCCAGGCGGTGTAGGCCGGGCTGGAACTGAACTTGACGGTCACAGTGTTGCCGCTGGCCGTCGCGCTGGTCACGGTCGCCACGTTGAAGCTGTACGGGTCCGACTTGTTGGTACGCGCCAGGTTGATCGAGTAGGCAACATCGGCGCCGGTCAGCGGCGTCCCGTCGCTCCACTCGACGCCGTTGCGCACCTGGATCGTGTAGGTCGTGCCGTTCCAGGTACCGCTGGTGGCCAGCCAAGGGTCGTACCTGTTGTGGATCGGGTCGTACAGGAATAGCGGCTCGTAGACCAGGCCCTGCGTGCCGGTGGCGAAGTTGCCCAGGTTGAAGGGATTCCAGTTGGACGGCGGCGCGTAGGCCGTGCCGCTGGTGTACAGCGTCTCGCTGCGCGGGAAGCCCGTCAGGGCGCCGGATGCAGAGGGGGACGGAGCGGCTCCGCCCTTCTTGGCCGGCGTGCTCGAACAGGCGGCCGCGACCGTCAGCAGAAGGACAGTGCCGGCGGCGATCGCCCACCTGCTCTTGCGCGCCGCTCGCGGGCGCCGCGCTCTCGGCTTAGTGCTCATCTTGGTCCCTGCCTCCTCGAAAGACGGGTGGTGGAGCTTGGCTGAGCCCGGCGTCGATGTGGCCAGCGGCGGCAGCGGGGAACGCGCCGCGCACGCGGTGGCCCACCTCGGTCATTGGCGTCTGCCATTCCTGCCATTTGGCTGGCTCATTTCTTACATTTCCGCAAGGGTGACGAAAACTGGTGGGGACGAAAGACCCATCTACCTCCTGGCGTTGGGGTTGCATGGGTACCTGGCCATCTCACTGCCGACCGGCTTGAGTGACCCCGGTGCCCATGTATCCCGGTCTGCCATCGTGCGGGAGCTATACCGGTTAAGTTTGATCCCATCGCTGGCTCCGGGTAAAGTGCCAGGCTTGTATCGCTAAGGTCTCGATCAGGTCTCGGACAAGTAAAGAGCCGCTGAACTGCGGGGGACTCAGGCCGGCGCTGGCTCTTCCAGCGGGGCGGGCCGCTTCGCGCATCGGCCCGTGCTGGCCCGCTCGACCAGCACGGGAGTCGGCTCGCAGATGTTCGCCGCCACCTCACCGGCCGCCAGCCGCATCAGCAGCCTGGCGCCCTGCACGCCGGTCGCGGCGATGTCACGCCGCAGTGCGGTGATCGCGGGGTGCACGAGCTCGCAGAGCTTGGAGTCGTCCCACGCCACGATAGAGAGCTCGCCGGGCACGTCGACGCCCATTTGCTGTGCCACCGACAGCCCGGCCAGCGCCATCAGGTCGTTGTCGTACAGGATGGCGGTTGGCGGGCGGTCGCCGAGCAGCAGCTTCCTGGTCGCGTCAGCGCCGAGCTCGCTGGTGTAGTCGGACTCGACCGATACCGCGTCGAGCCCTGCCACGACCGCGGCCTTGGCGAATGCGTCCGACCTGAGCTTGCTGTGCCAGTAGCGCGGAAACCCGCCCACCCTGGCAAGCTGGCGGTGGCCGAGCCCGGTCAGGTAGCTCACGACCGTGCCAACCGCGGCGACGTCGTCCTGCCACACCGCGGGTAGCGGCCCGGAGCCCCGCGGGCTGCCGAACGCGATCGCGGGCATCCGCAGGTCGCGGAGCACGCCGACCCGTCGGTCGCGGAGCTGGAGGTCAACCAGGAACACGCCGTCCACTCTGTGCTGCGCCCACCAGGCGCGGTACAGCTCGATCTCCGCCGCCTGGTCCTCAACCATGGTGAACAGCAGCGCCGTCCCTCCGGCCGACAGCTCGGCCTGGATTCCGGCGATCAGCTGGACGAAGAACGGCTCGATCCCGAGGGTCCGGGCGGGACGGTCGATCACCAACCCGAACGCGCCGGCCCGGCCGTCGGACAGGGCACGGGCCGCGCTGCTCGGCTGGAACCCAAGCTCGTCGGCGATCGCCAGGATGCGCTCGCGGGTGGCAGCCGAGACGCCGGGCTGCCCGTTCAGGGCAAAAGACACGGCCGCCTTCGTGACGCCTGCCCTCGCGGCGATGTCGGCGATGGTGGGACGCTTCACTGCTGTCCTCCTCTTGCGAGCGAGGCACTCGTGCCGGAGCAACCCGGCCGACCTGGCGTGCAGCCAAGCCTGCTAGCCGTACAACTCGGCCGGCCCCCACGTCGCTGCCGTCAGTGTAAACGCTGGGCGCCTGTCTGGCCGGCCGGGCCAGCCCGGTACGCTGACGGCCATCCAGACGACTGGGGTAATAAACGTCTTATTGACACTTAACCGGTATAGTGCTTCGATCGCTCTGGCCGGCAAAGCTCAAATGAGCCTGGCCACCGGCGCGGAGCGGAAGGGGCGCGCATGCACCGGAATTTCGCCATGGTCACGGCCGACGGGCATGCCGTTTCCTGGCTCGGCGCGAACTTCTGGTCGCGCACCGGCGGCCCGCTGATGTGGCGCTCCTACGATCCCGACGTGGTCCGCGCCGAGCTGAGAGCGCTGCGCGAGCACGGCCTTGGCATGACGAGGTCGTTCTTCTACTGGCCCGACTTCATGCCCGAGGCCGACCGGGTGGACGAGACGATGGCCGACCGGTTCGCTGACTTCCTCGACCGGCACGCCGAGGCGGGGATGATCACGGTGCCGACGTTCATCGTCGGCCACATGTCCGGCGAGAACTGGGACCCGCCCTGGCGTGGCGGCCGCGACCTGTACCGCGACGTATGGATGGTCGCCAGGCAGGCCTGGTTCGCCGGGGAGATGGTGCGCAGGTTCGGCGGCCACCCGGCGGTGGCCGGCTGGCTGGTCTCCAACGAAATGCCGATCTACGGCGGCGGGGACGCCTCGCGCGAGGCGGTCGCCGCCTGGGCCCAGATCATGCGCGACGCCGTCCGCGCCGCCGGCGGGCGGCAGCCGTTCTCGCTCGGCGACGGCGCCTGGGGGACCGGGGGCGTGGGCGCCGAGTGCGGCTTCTCGCTGGCCGACAGCGCGGCCCTGTGCGACTTCATCGGCCCGCATGTGTACCCGATCGGGGACGATGAGGTGCGCCAGCACTTCGCGGCGGCCTGGGAGTGCGAGCTGGCCGGCACCTACGGGCGGCCGGTGGTGCTCGAGGAGTTCGGGGTCAGCTCGGACTTCGCGGCCGGCGACCACGCCGCCAGGTACTACCGGCAGGTACTACACAACAGCCTGCTGGCCGGCGCCACCGGCTGGATCGCCTGGTGCAACTCGGACTTCGACCAGCTGGCCAATCAGGACCCGTACCGGCACCATGCCTTCGAGCTGCATTTCGGGCTGACGGACAGCACGGGCGCGGCCAAGCCGCAGCTTGCGGAGATGAGGGCATTTGCCGACGTGCTGGCAGCGGTGGACGTCCGCCGCTGCCAGCGAGCGCCCACCCAGGCCGCCCTGGTGGTTTCGTCCTACCTCGACACGGGTTACCCGTTCACCTCGCCGGCCGACTCGGGGTACGTGCACCAGACCCTGCACCAGGCCTATGTGTCGGCCAGGCTGGCCGACCTGCCGGTGGCGCTGGTCAGGGAGAGCGGCGGTATTGCAGGCGACGCGCTGCTCTACCTCGTGCCCTCGGTCAAGCAGCTACTCGCCCCGAGCTGGCTGGAGCTCGAGGACCTGGCGCGCCGCGGCGCCACGGTTTACGTGTCGTACTCGGCAGGTCCGATCCCGTGGCACCGCGGGCCGTCCTACCACCACCTGGACGCCATTTTCGGTGTCGAGCACCGGCTCAGGGCCGGCCTGGTCGACCGGATCGAAGACGAGACCGTCGCGTTCAGGTTCGTGCAGGACCTCGGCTCGCTGCCGGCCGGTGCCGAGCTGAGCTTTCGCGCCGCCGGGACCGAGCACAGCCGCTGTTACCTGCCGGTGCGCCCGGCGGGTGCCGAGGTGGTGGCGGTGGATGGCCACGGCCGGCCTGCCCTGCTGCTGCGTCAGGTCGGCCAGGGGACCCTAGTGCTTTGTACCTACCCGATTGAGCACATGGCCGCCGTGACGCCGCGGGTCAACCCCGAGGCCACCAGCCGGCTCTACGACGCGCTCGCGGTGCATGCCGGGGTGTGCAGGCAGGTGCTGGCCGGCGATCCGCGGGTCGCCGCTGACGTGATCGTCCGCTCCGACGGCGACCGTTTCGCGTGGCTGGTGAGCCAGGCCGACGAGCCGGTCACCATCAAGCCGGAGGTAGCAGCCGGGCTGGCGCTGCGACCACTGGCCGACACCGCGCAGGCGCAGGATGCAACCGAGGCACAGGACGCCGATGTGGTGACGATCCCGCCGTTCGGCGTAGCTGTGTTGCGGCTGGTAGGAGAGCCCGAGCACCGGTGAGCGGCGGGTAGCGGCGGGTCGGTCAGTCTCTGGCTGGTCTCTTCCCGGTCTCTGCGCTGCGCAGATGGCGGGCGGCCGCGGTCGGCCAAGGTGTACAAAAAGACTCACCGGCTGACCTCACGGGCGAATGCCCTCGTCGCGGGGTGAGCCCACGCATGGTCTAACCGAAGTATGATCCGCCTAGACGTGGCCGTTGCCGACTGGCAGCGCCGGATGCCAGGACGCAAAGGGAGCGGACTGATGGGGATTCTCAACGAGGCACGCCGCGAGTTCATCGCTGCGCCCGACACCTCGAAGGGGCAGATCGTCTACAAGTGGCCTGACGACAACATCCGCAAGTTCGCCAGGGCCATCGTCGAGCCCGACGCCGCCGCCGTCTTCATCAGCCAGGGCCAGGTCATGGGCGTGCTCGGCCCTGGCCAGCACCAGCTTGACGCCCGCGAGCTGCCGTTCCTCGGCATGTTCGTGGACTGGGCGAGCAATAGCAACGCGTTCAAGGCCGAGATCTACTTTGTGGGCGCGCGCGAGTTCCCGAACATCAAGTTCGGCGGCCGCCTCGACGAGGTGCAGGACCCGCAGACCGGCCTGATCGTGACGCTGCGCGCGTTCGGCGAGTACGCGCTCAGGGTCGTGGACCCGACCAAGCTGATCACGAACCTGGTCGGCACGGTGGACGTCACCAACAACGAGGCGGTGACCGGCTGGGTCACCCAGCAGTTGCTCAAGTGCACCAGGTCGGGCGTCACCTCGCAGCTCATGTCCGGCGCGTGGCAGATACTCGGCTTGTCGATGCACCGGTCCGAGATCGAGCACGGCACCCTCGAGGACGCCAACACCGAGCTCGCCGACTACGGCATCGCGGTCACCAGGCTCGGCAACCTGGACATCAACCTCGACGACGACGACAACGCCAGGCTGAAGAAGCTGGCCGGCGACACCGCCTACAGCAGGCTGGCCGGCGGGTTCATGCAGGCCGCGCAGGCCGAGATGATGCAGGGGGCCGGCCAGGGCATGGCCCAGGGCGGCGGCGCCGTCAACCCGGCGTTCCTCGGCGTCGGCCTCGGCATGGGCCAGATGATGGGCCAGCCGATGCAGGCGCCCGCCTACCCGCCGCCGCCCGCTCCCGGCTTCGCCGGCGGCGGCCAGGGCTACGCGCCGCCCGCGCCGCAGGCGCCGCCGATGCAGCAGCAGCCGCCACCCCAGCCCCAGCAGGCGCCGCAGGCGCCGCAGGCCGAGGTACCCGCCGCCGTGGTGCAGTGCTCGAACTGCCAGGCCCAGGTCAGGTCGGGCGCCAAGTTCTGCGACTCGTGCGGCAACCCGATGAGCAAGCAATGCGCCAACTGCCATGCCCCGATGGGCGCCAGCTCGAAATTCTGCGCGGAGTGCGGTACGCCCGCTTCGGCATAAACCTCAGCGTCAGCCCGAACCTGGGCTACGATCTCAACCCACATTCCCGGAGTGTCGGTTCATGCTGCACATCACGAGATGCGCCTGACGAGAAAGGCCTGCCCGGATGGATCGGATCGAGTGTCAGTGGTGCAAGGGCCAGAACGAGCCAGACCGCACCAGCTGCTCCACCTGCGGTGCACCGCTCGACAAGCGCAACATGGTCTCTGACTCAGGCTGGAGCGAGGCACCCCGGCTGCGGGACATGACCGAGTTCAAGTTCTCCAACTCCACCTGCCAGGTGGAGGGCGAGATCGTCCCGGTCGCCGAGCTCGCGCTCGCGCACGGTGACGGCGTCTTCTTCGAGCACCACGTGCTGCTCTGGAAGGAGCCGAGCGTGCCGCTCGGCGCGATGAACACCCCGAGCAGGAAGATGCTCGGCGGCATGCCGCACATCGTGAGCATCGCGCAGGGCCCTGGCCGGATCGCGTTCTCGCGCGACGCGGCCGGGGAGATCGTGGTGCTGCCGCTGCATCCCGGGATGGAGCTCGACGTGCGCGAGCACGCGTTCCTGCTCGGCACGCACTCGCTGAACTACTCATTCATCCGGATCAAGGGCCTGGCCAATGTGCTGCACGGCGGCAGCGGCATGTACATGGACCGGTTCATCACCCAGCAGCAGCCCGGCCTGCTGCTGCTGCACGGCTACGGCAACGTGTTCCAGAAGACGCTCCAGCCCGGTGAGCGGATCCTGGTCGAGCCGGGCGGCTTCCTGTACAAGGACTCCTCGGTCACCATGAACGCGGTGCAGCAGAACCTCCGCTCAGGCCTGGTGCGGCACAGCATGTACATGGCCGAGATGATCGGCCCCGGCCGGGTCGGCATCCAGTCCATGTACGTCCACCACGGTTCTGAGTAGAGGAATCGATATGTCGACACCGGGTAACGTCAGCACCTACACCTGCCCGTACTGCCGGATGACGAACACCGACGACGGCGCTCCCACCTGCCCGGCCTGCGGCGCGCCCGTGGACGTGCGGCTGCGGGTGTCCAAGTCGGGCTGGTCGGAGCAGCCGCCGGTCAGGGACATGGCGCGGCTGCACTTCAACCGGTCCACCTGCCAGATCAGCGGCAGCTACGTCCCGGTCGCCGAGATGAACCTGGACCAGGAGGACTGGGTCTACTTCTCGCACCACGTGCTGCTGCACACCGACCCGAACGTGCGCCTCGAGCCGCTCCAGATGGCCGGCGGCTGGAACCGGATGCTGGCCGGCATGCCGCTTGTGATGCTGAAGGCGCAGGGGCCGGGTCACCTCGCGGTCAGCGCCGACGAGCCTGGCGAGATCCTGGCCGTGCCGCTGCGCGCGCACCACGGCGTCGACGTCGTCGAGCACCGCTTCCTGGCCGCGACGGGGAACGTCGGCTACCAGTGGCGCTCGTCCAACATCTGGTTCACCACCTGGGGCGACGACAACAACGAGGAGTGGCACTACCCGCTCGGCCAGAACATGGACAGGTTCATGGCAACCGGCGGCCCTGGCCTGCTGCTACTGCACGCGCCGGGCAACACGTTCGTGCGCGACCTGCAGCAGGGCGAGCACATCCTGGTCCAGCCCGGAGGGCTGATCTGGAAAGACCCGTCGGTCAACATGTACCTGCACTTCGAGTACCCGCGCGGCAACTACTGGTTCAGCTCGGCCCGATGGGAGTGCAAGTCGATCTGGCTGAACCTGGCCGGCCCCGGCCGGGTGGCCATCCAGTCGGTGTTCGAGCCGCCGGAGACGGTCGGCTCGGTGGTCAACAGCTCTGGGGCGTCGACGAAGTTCTGGTGACCATCCCGCTGTCGCCTGCCGCATGCCGGCCGGCCCGGCGGCCGGAGAACACGCAGTCGGCCAGCGACAGCCCGCTGACGTAGGACTGCGAGCACAGCCCGACCGCGCTCCGGCCTGCCGCGTACAGGCCGCTGACCGCGCCGCCGTCGGCGCCGCGCACCTGGCCGGTGGCCTCGTCAACGACCAGCCCGCCGAGCGTCAGCATCGGCGCGGGGTAGGCGGGGCGCGGCCTGATGGACAGGTCGACCAGCGAGTACGGCGGCTCGCCGATCGCCCGCACCACGTCGGCCGGCTTGCCGGCCGGGTCGGGCGCACCGGACCTCGCCGCCGCGTTGTGCTCGTCCACCGTGGCGGCCAGCCCGGCCTGGTCGACTCCCGCCCGCCTGGCCACCTCGGCCAGGCTCTGGCCGGTGACCCTGGCCCTGGTCAGCAGGTAGACGGCCTGCAGCAGCTGGAACCACAGCGTGCTGCCGGGAAGCTGGCGCCACGAGCGCGCCACGAGCGGCCGGTCGAGCAGCAGCCAGGCCCGCCGGTCGTGCTCGCGCACCATGGCCTCGCCGATCGCCGCGCCGTACCTCGACTCGTCGCAGATCCGCCGCCCGGCCCGGTCGACCAGGATCCCGGACAGGAACGCCGACGGCGGCGTGATGAACCGCCAGCAGGTGACCCGGTCAAGGAACCTGGTGGCGCCGCCGGCCGCGGTCCCGAGCAGCATGCCGCTGCCGTCGTCGGCCACCGTGCCCAGCGCCAGCCCACCGCGGTAGGCGGGGGCGTGCTCGCGCATCAGGGCCCGGTTGGCCACGAACCCGCCGGCCGCAATGACCACGCCGCGCCGGGCGCCGACCAGCAGCGGCCTGGCGTGGCCGCGCTCCAGCCTGGCGACCGGCGCATGCATCCGCCTGCCGAGCCCGCCGCCGTACAGGAACGGCTTCTTGCCCAGCTTGTGCAGCACCCGGTGGCCGATCCTGGCCCAGGCCGGCGCGCTTCGCATGCTCAGGCAGCGCACTCCGACGGCGCGGCCCGACTCGTCGGTCAGCACCTCGGTGACCCTGGTCTGGGCGAGCACCCTGGCGCCGCTCGCACGGACCGAGTCGGCGAGCCCGGCGAACAGCACCCGCCCCGAGGTGCCGCGGCCGACGGCGCGGTGCCCGCGCGGCGCGGGCGCGGCCACGTCGGCGAACGACCTCTCGCTGCCCGAGTAGTACAGGTAGTGCCGGTTGGTCGGGTAGGAAGTCTTGTCCGGGCAGAGGCTGCCCTCGAACGGCACGCCGTGAAAGGACAGCCAGGCCAGCATGTCCGCGCTGCCCTCGCAGAACTCCCGCAGGGTGGCCGGGGACACGCTGTCGCCGACCTCGATGCCCAGGTAGCCGATCATCGCCTCGGCGGTGTCCTGCACCCCGGCCGCGATCTGCTGCGCCGTGCCGCCGCCCGCGTACACGATCCCGCCGGACAGCGCGGTGGCACCGCCGCCGCCGAACCGGTCGAGCACCAGCACGTCGGCCCCGGCCGCCGCCGCCTCAAGCGCCGCGCAGGCCCCAGCGGCGCCGAAGCCCACCACCACCACGTCGGCCTCGACGTCCCATGAATGCAACCCCGCGCCTCCGTCCCGACCGTGCCCGTGCCAGGAAACTGTAACGCGTTCTACCATGCGCGCGCAGATCACCCGCACCCGGCCCGCGGCCGGCCCGCGCTCAGGTCGGGCCGCGCAGCCGGGACCAGGCGTCGGTGCCGACGGCCAGCAGCAGGATCACGCCCAGCGCGATCTGGTCGTAGAGCGGGTTCAGCCCGAGCAGGTCGGAGCCGTTGCCGATCAGCGCGATGAACAGGACGCCCACCACCGTGCGCCAGATCGCCCCGTCGCCGCCGAGTATCGACGTGCCGCCGACCACGATGCCGGCGAGCACCGTGAACGTCAGCGTGGTCTGCCCGTTGGAGGCCTGGGCGCTCAGCACCCGGGAGGCGTCGATCACGCCGCCCAGGGCCGCCGCGCCGCCGCTCAGCACGAACGTGAGCAACCTGACCTGCTGCACCCGCACGCCCGCCAGCCTGGCCGCCTCGGCATTGCTGCCCGCCGCGTACATGTACCGGCCCGCCGTGGTCCGCGACAGCACGACGGCCAGGGCCACCACCGCGACCACCATGGTCCAGGTCGAGGTGTAAACGCCGAGGAAGGACCAGCGCGCCAGGTCGCTGAACGACGGCCTGCTGTAGTCGATGATCAGGTTCCCGCTGGTCACGAGGCTGGCCAGGCCACTGACCACGAACGACATGGCCAGGGTGGCGATCAGCGAGTTGATCCGGAAGTACGTGGCGATCACGCCGTTGACCGCGCCGACGACCAGGCCGACCGCGACCCCCGCCGCGATCGCCACCAGCGGCGACATCGTGAGCGCCAGGTGCGCTGCGGTCACCCCGGCGAGTGCGTAGATCGCGCCGACCGACAGGTCGATGCCGCCGGCCACCAGGACCAGGGTGCCGGCCGCCGCGATGATCAGGGTGGACGCCTGCTGGTCAAGGATGTCCAGCAGGTTGACCCTGGTCAGG
>DATIZP010000064.1:0-32711 GCA_035517035.1 Streptosporangiaceae bacterium
GTCCACCGCGCCGTTCTGGAAGTGGTTCGTCGGCGGTGAGCTGAACGCCTCGTACAACTGCGTGGACCGGCACATGCAGACCCATCCGAACAAGGCGGCGCTCATCTGGATCCCCGAGCCAGAGACCGAGGCGCACCAGGCGATCACCTACCGGGAGCTGTACGTCCGGGTCAACGAGTTCGCCGCCGTGCTCAAGGACCTGGGGCTGAAGGCGGGCGACCGGATCACGTTCCACATGCCGATGGTGCCGGAACTGCCCGTGGCCATGCTGGCCGCGGCCCGGCTGGGCGTCATCCACTCGCAGGTCTTCGCCGGGTTCTCCGGGACGGCGGCCGGGCACCGGATCGCCGACTCCGGCTCCACCGTGCTCGTCACGATGGACGGCTACTACCGCAGCGGTGACCTGCTCGACCACAAGGTCAAGGCCGACGAGGCGGTCGAGGCCGCGGCCAAGGAAGGCCAGCACGTCGACAAGGTTCTCGTCTTCCGGCGCTACCCAGGCCAGTACTCCGCCAAGACCCCGATGGTCGAAGGGCGGGACGTCTTCGTTGACGACCTGCTGGCCGCCCACAAGGGCGAGATCGTCGAGCCTGCGCGCCTGTCGGCGACGGACCCGCTGTTCCTGATGTACACGTCCGGCACGACAGGCCGCCCTAAGGGCTGCCAGCACTCCATCGGCGGTTACATGTCGTACGTGGCCGGGACGTCGAAGTACTACCAGGACATCCACCCGGACGACACCTACTGGTGCATGGCGGACATCGGCTGGATCACCGGGCACTCCTACATCGTCTACGGCCCGCTCGCCCTAGGCACGACGACCGTGATCTACGAGGGTGTCCCGAACTACCCGGACGGCGGCCGGCCTTGGCGGATCGCCCAGCAGCTCGGTGTCAACATCTTCCACACCTCGCCGACGTCCATCAGGATGCTCAGAAAGGTCGGCCCCGAGGAGCCGAAGAAGTACGACTACCACTTCAAGCACATGACGACCGTGGGTGAGCCGATCGAGCCCGAGGTCTGGCGCTGGTACCACTCTGAGGTCGGCAAGGGACAGGCGGTGATCGTCGACACCTGGTGGCAGACCGAGAACGGCGGCTTCCTCGGCAGCACGCTGCCCGCCCTGCAGCCGATGAAGCCGGGAAGCTGCGGCCCGGGCGTGCTCGGGGTATACCCCGTCATCTATGACGAGGACGGCAACGAGGTGCCGGCTGGGAGCGGCCGAGCAGGCAACATCTGCATCAGGAACCCGTGGCCGGGAATCTTCCAGACGATCTGGGGTGACCCAGAGCGGTTCGTCGAGACCTACTACCGCAAGTACAACCGGGACCCGAACAGCACCGACTGGCGGGACTGGCCGTACTTCGCAAACGACGGCGCGGTCCAGGCCGCCGACGGGTACTTCCGGATACTCGGCCGCGTCGATGACGTGATCAACGTGGCGGGCCATCGGCTCGGTACCAAGGAGCTCGAGTCGGCCGCGCTGACCGTCCCCGAGATCGCCGAGGCCGCCGCCGTGCCAGTGATCGACGACATCCGCGGCCGGATCGTGGAAATGTATGTCTCGCTCAAGCCGGGCGTCTCGGCGGACGGCGTAGAAGCGAAGGTCAGCAAGGCGATCGAGGTCGAGATCGGCAAGATCGCCAGGCCGAAGAACGTCTGGATCGTGGCCGACATGCCGAAGACCAGGTCGGGCAAGATCATGCGGCGCGTGATCGCCTCGGTCTCGAACTTCACCGACGTCGGAGATGTCACGACGCTGGCGAATCCCGAGGTGGTCGAGACGATCCGGCATCATGTCCAGAGCACCAAGGTCGCCAAGGGCGAGCTGCCGCGCGAGCTGAGCGAGGCCGAGTACGAGGAGATCGCCAAGTACGGCGCCGCCGAGTAGGGCGGTCCGGGCAGGGCCAGCGCGGCCGCGGAGGCCGTGCCGAGGACGGGGGTTCCTCGGCACGGCCTCCGGCCTCGCTGGGGCGGGAGGATCGCCACCAGCGCGACCTCGCCTCAGGCGGGGGGTTCGCCTGGGGGCGGGCGCCGGGACCGGCGGGGCAGGCGCACGGCGGTCGGCTAGGCCGCCATGCGCAGGACGTCCGGTGGCGTCGCGGCCGTGCCGACCGCGGACGGCCTGGCTGAGGGACCGTGGCCCGGCGCGCGGCGCGCGCCGGCCCGCTCGCCGGCCACACGGTCGCCCGGGGTGCGCGGCCGCAGGTTCTGGCGCAGCATCGCGCGGCCGCGGTGGATACGCGACATCACGGTGCCGAGCGGCGCGCCGGTCAGCTCGGCCACCTCGGCATACCGGTAGCCCTCGACGTCGGCGAGGTACACGGCGACCTTGAAGCACTCGGGCAGCGTGCCGAGCGCGCGCATTACCCGCGAGTCGCCGAGGCGCTCGAGCGCCTCGGTCTCGGCGGACCTCGGCGGCTGCGCGAGGCCGTCCTGCGGCCCGGCCGAGTCGAAGATCTCGGCGGCCAGCACCTCGGTCGCCCGGCGCTCCCTGCGGCGGCAGCCGCTGTAGAACGTGGTGACCAGGATCCTGTGCAGCCAGGCACGCAGGTTGGTGCCCGGGCAGAACTGGTGGAACTTGATATAGGCCTTGGCGAAGGTCTCCTGGAGCAGGTCCTCGGCGTCGCAGTGGTTGCGGGTGAGGCGCAGGGCCGTGGGGTACAGCCGGCTCATGTAGGGGATGACCTCGTCCGCGAACCGTGCCTGGCGGTCGGTGCCTGACAGCTCCTGGTCCTCGGCCGTCGGTGCGACAGCGCTGATCGTCATGCGTCCTCCTTGCGGGAACGCCCCTGGCCAGCGGGGGGCCCGCGCGGTGCGCGGGCCCCCCGCCGATGCGAGCGCGGGGGCAGCTCGTTCCGCCGTGACCGCACCGGACTCGGGTGGCCCGGCTGGGCGGTTGTGGGCGGTGTCTTGTTACTCATTCGATGTTCGCCCACCGATCGGCTTGTCCGCATCGGGCACAACCTGAACTACCGCAGCCGCTGTCCTGAGTTAAGGCTCGGGTCTTTAGGCGGTTATGTCGGCTTCCGAATCAGGGCGTATCACCTTAGGCAGGTGAATATCTCGCAGCGTGCGCGACGAGTTCCCGCCGTCCCGCCTGACCCGTCTTGGCCACCAGGCTGGCGACGTGCGTCTCCACGGTCTTGGGCGAGATGAACAGCCGCTGCGCGATCTCCGCGTTGGAGAAGCCGCGCGCCACGAGCAGGAACACGTCCATCTCCCGGCTGGTGATGCCGAGCCTGCTCATTTGCGGCGGCACCTGGGCGTCGCCGCGGCCCGACCGCGGCACCCGCTCGCCGGCGCGGCGCAGGATGCCGCGGCAGGCCGACGCGAGCCGGTGCTGGCCGCTCGCCTCGAGCCCGGCCGTGGCCTCACGCAGCCAGGTCACCGGCTCGCCCCAGCCGTCCTTCAGCGCGGCCGGCGCGACGATCCGCCTGGCCAGATCGTTCCACCACGGCGCGTAGGGCACGAGCAGGTCGGCGGCCTGCGCGGCCAGCTCGGTGGCCCGGTCGGCGTGGCCGTCCCTGCCCTGCACCACCGCGTCGGCGTACAGCAAGTAGGCGCGGTTCCAGCCCACCGCGGCCCCGGCCGCGCGGGCCTCCTTGATCGCCCCGCTGCCGTCCTTGTCGAAGGCCGCCTGCAGGATCGCGTAGAAGCCCCAGGTACGGCGCGGCGACGTCATCGCCATGGCCCCGCCGTAGGACAGCGCCGCCTCGCTCTCCTCCAGCGCCCTGGTGAGATCGTCGCGCAGGAGCGAGGCGGTCACCCTGCTCACCCCCCAGGTGCTGAACAAGACCTCGGGGTCATCAGGCAGCGCGCTCTCCGCCCGCCTGGCGCCCTGCTCAGCGCCGCGGCGGTCGCCGCGGAGCGCGGCCACCAGCGCCTGGATGTTGATCGCAATGGCCTCGATCCGCCGGGCCCCGATCCGGCTCGCGCCCGCCTCGCACTGCCGGGCGGCGGCGAGCGCCCGGTCCAGGTCGGTGCGAAGGCTCCAGGAGTTGGCGAGCTGGAGGTCGATCACGATGGCGGTGGAGGCGGCCCCGGCCCGGTGCGCCAGGTCCCTGGCCTCGGACAGCCTGTCCGTGCCGCCGAACTCGAGCATGTCGATGGTGCCGAGCTCGTGCAGCGCCATGATCCGCAGCACCTCGAGCTCGCGATCGGTCGCGAGCTGGTACGCGCGCCCGAACGCATCGCGAGCGGCGGCCATGTCACGCAGCCGCTCGCGGCGCCCGATCACCTCGAGCGACTCGACCGCGACCTCGGCCGCCCAGCCGCCGAGGCCGGCCCGCTCGGCGCTGGCGAGCGCGCTCCTGGCCAGCTGGTCGGCACGGTCAAGGTCGCCGGCGTCAAGCGCGCAGTGCGCCGCCGCGGCATCCACCCGGCTGGCCAGCTCCCGGTCGCCGAGCTGGCCGGCGATCCTGCGGGCCGCGCTGAGATGCCTGGCCGCGGCCTCCGGGTGATCCTCGCTGCCTGCCCGCGCGGACATGATCCTGATCACCGCCTGCCGCCGCGGTTCTGCCCCGGTCCGGCGCATCCTGGCGATCAGCTGCTCGGCCACCGGCGCAAGCTGGTCGTAGTCACCAGTCAGCGCGAGCGCATGCACCAGTGCCTCGTCGATCTCGTTGGCGAGCTGCTGGCTGTGCGGTGCCTCGCTGTGCTGTCTGTCGCTGGGCGGCGCCTGGATGATCAGGTCGTGTGCGTCGCGCAGGGAGGCCGCCGCGCTGCGCAGCGCGCCCTGGCGCACCGCCCGGCGGCCGACCTGGAGCATCAGGGCTGCCGCGCGGACCCGGTCCCCTGCGGCCTCGTGCAGCTCGGCGGCCAGCTCGCACCACGAGTCAGGCAGACCGGGATGGGCGGTCTCGATCGCGGCCGCTGCCAGGGCCGACCTGCGCGCCAGGTCGGGCGGCAGCAGGTCCGACAGGATGGCCTGCCTGGTCAGGCTGTGCCTGAACCAGAACCTGCCGTTGCCGCCGAGCGGGCTGATCAGCTGGACCTCCTGTGCCCGCTGCAGCACGGCGAGCACCTCGGGCTCGGCCACCTGCGCGATTGCAGGCAGCATGGTCCAGTCGAACTGCCTGCCGAGAACCGCGGCTGAGGCGAGGACGTCGGTCACTACCGGCCCGAGCGCGGCCAGCCGGTTGCGTACCGATCCGAGTATCGATGCGGGCACGGCGGTGCTCACCCCCGCGCTGACCTGCCACCCGGACGCGCTCTTGACCAGCTGGCCCGACGAGGTGGCGGTGGCGAGTATCTCCTCGACGGCGAACGGCAGCCCGTCGCAGTCGGCGAGGAGCCGCCGGACGCCGGCCGGCGCCTGGTCGGTGCGAAGGCACGCCGCGGCCATCTCGCTCACCGACCGCTCGGTGAGCCTGGGTACCTCGACCAGCCTCGCCGCCCGCCTTGCCACCACCGCTCTGGCCAGGTCGAGCCCGGCCGACGGCTCGCTGTCCCTGACCGTGGCCACGCAGAGCAGCCGGGTGCCGGGCAGGTTGTCGGCCAGGTAGTCGAGCATCGCCAGCGTCTCGGGGTCTGCCCAGTGCAGGTCCTCGAGCACGAGCAGTGCATCCGGGCGGCCCGGCGGCGTCAGCAGCCGCAGCAGCGCCTCGGCAAGCATGATCGGCGAGACCTCGGGCTCGCCGCCCTCCTGGGCGCCCCACTCGGGCACCAGGGCGCCGAGCGTCGGCCGGTAGCCGGTCATCTCCGGAGCGTCGGGCGCCAGCCCCGACCTTGCCGCCTTCATCAGCGCCTCGGTGATCGGCCGGAACGGCATCGGGACCACGGACTCCGCGGCCCGGCCGGCCAGCACGAGGAAGCCGCGCTCGGCGGCCCGCGCGAACACCTCCCGCGCCAGCCTGGACTTGCCGATGCCCGCGTCGCCGGTCAGGAACAGCACGCCGCCCGCCCCGTCCCTGGCGCTGTCCAGAGCGCTGGTCAGAGCGTGAAGCTCGGCACCGCGATCGATCAGCACCGGACAGAGCATCGACCTCATCACTGCCGATACTACCGGCTGTTGTCGTGGGATTACTGTGCGCTAGGTACGGACGGCGCCTAAGGTCGGTAAGCGGGGGCGGCGCCGGATCTGCCCGGGTCCTCGGGCGGCGGCGCGACGACGGTGCCGGTCGCCGTGACGGCGACGATCGGCTCGTCGAGCACGCGCGCCGCCGATGGCCCGCGCTCGGGCTCGGCACGGCACAGCACCCGCGCCTGAAAGCTCATCCCCCGGCTGCGCCGCCCGACCCTGGTGATCGTGGCGGTCACCTCGACCACGTCTCCGGCCAGCACCGGCGCGAGGAACTGCACGTCGGAGTAGGAGGCAAACAGGCCCTCGTCCGCGTCGGCGCGGATGCACGCCTCGGTCGCGACGTCGCCGAACAGGCCGAGCACGTAGGCCCCGTCGACCAGGTTGCCGCCGTAGTGCGCGTGACTGTAGGGAACGTACCGCTGGTGGCGCACGGTCAGGCCGAGCCTGCCGTCAGCGCCGTCACCGCTCACGGTGCTCCTCCGCGGATGCGAGCGCGTGCACCAGGTAGCTGGCCACGTCCCTGGGCGTGGTGCCCTTGCCGAAGATCTTGTCCACGCCGAGCTCGGCCGCCATGGTCGGGTCGAAGCGCGGCCCGCCGACGATCAGCACCGGCCTGCCCGGTCCCGGCGGGCCGAACGCGGCGGCCAGCTCGCTGGTGTTCTTGATGTGCGCGTCCTTCTGCGTGACCACCTGGCTGACCAGCACGGCGTCCGCGCCCTCGGCCCTCGCGGTGGCGACCAGCCTGGGTATCTCCACCTGGGAGCCCAGGTTGACCACCTTGATCTCCCGGTAGTACTCCAGGCCCTTCTCCCCCGCGTGGCCCTTCACGTTCAGGATCGCGTCGATGCCAACGGTGTGCGCGTCGGTGCCGATCGTGGCCCCGACGACGACCAGCTTGCGGCCGAGCGCGGCGCGGATTCGCAGGTTCACCTCGGCAGGCGAGAGCTCATCGAACTCCCGCCGCGCCACGGTGACCTGTGACAGGTCGACCAGGTGGTGCACCCGCCCGTACACGATGCAGAACGTGAAGTCAGGGCCGATGCCCTTGGCGTGCACCACCATGGCCGGGTCCAGGCCCATCTTTCCGGCCAGCTGCAGTGCCGCGCCCTCGGCCCTGGCCCGCTCGTCTGCCGTGCCGAACGGGACGGGCAGCGTGAACGACAGCTGCACCTGGCCGTCTCCGGTGGTGTCGCCGTACGGCCTGATCACCCGGCCGGTCACCGCGCACCCCCGTCGAGGATGTCGCCGGCCGGATTGAAGTAGCCGTCCGCCTTCACGATCACCCCGTCCAGGCCGCGGCCGCCGTCGGCAGGCCGCCTGGTGATGCCGAACGTGCCATCGGCGATCGCGTTCAGCAGGCCGTCGCCGGCGATCCGGCGCAGCAGGTCCACCGACTCGGCGAGTACCTGGCCGGCGCGGCGGTCGATGAAGCCGCCAGGCTCTGGCCGGAAGCTCTCCGCCAGCCGCCCCGCCGCGCTGCGCACGTAGTGCGCGTTCTCGAGCGCGAGATCGCGGTCGGACAGGAACGGGGTGTGGATGCCCTCGGTCATCATGCCGATCAGCAGGATCTCCTGCCCGGTCATCACCGCGGCCAGGTTGAAGAACGCGTCGAGCAGATAGCCGCCGAAGATGTTGCCGGTCATGTGCTTGGTGGGCGGCATGTACTTCAGCGGCGCCCTGGGGAAGAGTTCGCGCACCAGCTGGGCGTGGGCCAGCTCGAGCAGGAACTGGTCGGGCACCTCGGGCCCGATCTCGAACGCGTGCCCGAGGCCGAGCTGCTCGTCGGCGAGCCCGGCCTCCTTGCCGAAGAACTCGTTGAGCAGCTGGCTGACGATCACCGTGTGCGCGGCGTCCACCGGGTCGGCGGTCGTCAGGTAGTTGTCCTCGCCGGTGTTGATGATGATCCCGGCCCTGGCGTGGACCTGCCGGGAGAACCGCTGGTCGATCAGTGTGCGCCTGGGGTTGATGTCGCGGAAGATGATGCCGTACATGGAGTCGTTCAGCATCATGTCGAGCCGCTCGAGCCCGGCCAGGGACGCGATCTCGGGCATGCACAGGCCCGAGGCGTAGTTCGTCAGCCTGACGTACCTGCCGAGCTCGCGCGAGACGTCGTCAAGGGCGGCCCGCATCAGCCGGAAGTTCTCCTGGGTGGCGTAGGTGCCCGCGAACCCCTCCCTGGTCGCCCCCTCGGGCACGTAGTCGAGCAGCGACTGGCCGGTGGACCTGATCACTGCGACGACGTCTGCGCCCTCCCTGGCCGCTGCCTGCGCCTGCGGGATGTCCTCGTAGATGTCGCCGGTCGCCACGATCAGGTACATCCACGGCTTGCGGGGCTCAGATGTCCGCGCGATCATCTCCTGCCTGACCAAGCGGTTGGCGTCGATCCGCGCGAACCCGGCGGCCAGCGCCTGGCCGGCGGCGGCCCTGGCCGCGTCGGCGTCGGCGCCGGACGGCAGCCGGAAGGCGGCCTGCCCGGCTGCCGCGGCCGCGGCGAGCGCGGCCAGGTCCGCGTGACGGCCGGCCGCGATCGCGTCGAAGGCGGGCAGCGCGACGCCGTGCTCGAGGCCGACCTGCGCGCGGACCGCGTCGACCAGGTGGTTCACCAACGGCATGCCGTCGCCGTCGGAGCCGGACAGCCCGGCCAGCCGGAGCACGGCCCGCTCCACCGACACCGTCGTGTGCGAGCGCGCCATCTCCACGATCGGCTGGCCGGCCTGGCTGGCCAGCAGCCGGGCCTGCGCCACGACCGCGGGGTCGATGGTCAGCTTGCCGCCCGCTTCCGCCGCTTGTGGCTGCGTCATCACTCTCCCTGGGTTCTGGCGTCGAAGATCCGGCGCACGCCGGGCTCGGTCCTGACCAGCTCGATGGCAAGCTCGGCGTGGCCCGGGGTGTAGCCGTTGCCCACCAGCATGGTCACGTCGGCGGCCAGCCCCTCGGCGCCCAGCGCCGCGGCGCTGAACGAGGTGGCCATCGAGAAGAAGATCACGGTGCCACCCTGAGCGGTGCAGAGGATGGCGCCGCCCTCGCAGCCGGGCACGTCCACGCAGACCACCGTGACGTCGGCGGGGCCGCCGGCCCGCAGCACCGCATCGCTCACACCGACCGGATCGGTCGCATCGGCGACCGCGATCCGGTCGGCAAGGCCGGCGTCGGCGAGCAGCGCGGCCTCGCTGTCGTGCGGGACGACGCCGATCACCAGCCCGGCCCCGGCCCGCCTGGCCGCGGCCGCCGACAGCGATCCGCTCTTGCCCGCCGCGCCGAGCACGGCCACCACCGGGCCCTTGCCCTGCGCAGGCCCGTCGTCGCCGGCCCGCCGCGACACGACCCGGTGGGTGAGCGCCGGCGCGCCGCAGACGTCCATCACGGCAAGCGACAGAGCCGCGGGCAGGTCGCCGGGCAACACCGCGGCGATCGACCGGCCGAACAGGATCGCGTGGCCGGCGCAGGGCACCTGCTCCGACGTCCCGTCCCAGCGGCCGAGCTCGTCGGTGATCACCAGCGGGGTCAGGCTGAGCGAGACCAGCGTCGCTACGGTGTCGCCGGCCTGCAGGCCGAGCGGCGAGGCGGGCCCGGCCTCGCGCACCACCCCGGTGAGCATCCCGCCCGAGCCGGTGACCGGGTTCTGCATCTTGCCGCGCTCGGCGACGATGCCGAGCACGGCCGCCTTGATCGCCGCCGGGTCGCCGCCGGCCGACTCGCGGAGCTGCCGGAACGAGGCCGCGTCCAGGTTCAGCCGCTGCACGTCGACGAGCACCTCGTCCGGCCAGATCGGCAGCCCGGGGTCGAGCCGCCAGGCCGCCTGCGGCAGCACGCCGGCCGGGGAGACCACGCGGTGCAGGCCGAACGGCGAGCTCGCGCCGCGCCCCGATGTGCTCACGCGACCGGTCCTTCCTCGGGCGGGAGCCCGCGCTCTGGTGCCAGTACAGCGCGCGAGCTAGGCTTAGAGCCAAATCGGTAAAATTTTTCGTATCGAACTATACAGACAGTAGCTTCTTGCGCCGCCTGCCCTCCTGGCAGGTCATCGTGCGGTCTGCAACGGGAGGCACCCAGGTGATCGAGCAGCCCTACGCGTACCGGCACACCGAGCTTGCCGAGCCTGACTGGCGGCGGTTCCCCGGCTGGGCCGGGGTGACCGAGCACGAGTGGGAGTCCGCGCAGTGGCAGCGAGCGCACTGCGTGAAGAACATCCGCCAGCTGCGGGATGTGCTCGGCGGCGGAGTGGCCGAGGCCTTCTATGCCGACGTGCGGCGCGACCAGGCCGAGCGCGCGACCATGTCCATGCTGGTGCCACCGCAGATGGTGAACACGATGGTGCCTGGCATCGCGCCCGGCGACCGCCGCTTCGCCGACGCGCTCTACGCCGACCCGGTCAGGCGCTACATGATCCCGGCGTTCAGCGACCGGCGCACCGACTGGCCGTCTCACCCGTACGCCTCGCGGGACTCGCTGCACGAGGCCGAGATGTGGGTCACCGAGGGACTGACGCACCGCTACCCCACCAAGGTGCTCGCCGAGGTGCTGCCCACCTGCCCGCAGTACTGCGGTCACTGCACCAGGATGGACCTGGTCGGCAACCCGACGCCGGTGATCGACAAGCACAAGTTCGGGATGGCGCGCGACGATCGGCTCGGCGCCATGACCAGCTACCTGAGGGTCACGCCGAGCGTGCGGGACGTGGTGGTATCGGGCGGCGACGTGGCGAACCTGCCCTGGCCGAGGCTGGAGGCGTTCGTCGCCGGGCTGCTTGAGATCGACAGCATCAGGGACATCAGGCTGGCGACCAAGGCGCTGATGGGCCTGCCGCAGTACTGGCTCAGCGACGAGGTCAGGGCAGGGATGGAGCGCCTGGCGACCACCGCCCGCGCGCGGGACGTGTCGCTCGCGATCCATACCCACGTGAACGCGGCCCAGTCGGTGACGCCGCTTGTGGCCAGCGCGGCGAAGGCGATGCTGGAGACCGGCATCAGGGACGTGCGCAACCAGGGCGTGCTGCTGCGCGGGGTGAACACCACCGCTGAGCAGCTGCTCGACCTGTGCTTCGCGCTGCTCGATGACGCGAAGATCATGCCGTACTACTTCTACCTGTGCGACATGATCCCCAACGCCGAGCACTGGCGCCTCAGCCTGGGCGAGGCGCAGCAGCTTCAGCACCAGATCATGGGGTACCTGCCCGGCTTCGCGACGCCGCGGATGATCTGCGACGTGCCCTACGTCGGCAAGCGGTGGGTGCACCAGGTGTCCAGGTATGACACCGAGCGCGGCATCTCGTACTGGACGAAGAACTACCGGACCGGCGTGGAGGCACGCGACCCGCTGGCACTGCAGCGCGAGCATGAGTACTACGACCCGATCTACGTGCTGCCCGAGTCCGGCCAGCAGTGGTGGCGCGAGCAGGCCGGCGCCGGCCTGGCGGCTCAGGCGGGCAGCGGCTCGTTGTCCGGCGGGATCGACGGCGCCGGGTTGTCCGATGCCTCGCGCAGCGAGGTCCGCAGCTCGGCCCTGGCCGACGCCAGCCCGAGCGCGGGCCTGCCGCTCGGGTAGGGCGCCTGCCGCCCGCCGAACCTGAACGCCGAGGTCAGGTCGCCGCAGGTGCGGCGCCGCCACGCGCTGATGTTTGGCTCGAGCACGCCGAACCTGGCCTCGATGAACCTGATCAGCGAGGTGTGGTCGAATAGGTCGGAGCAGACCCGGCCGCCCGCGGTCCACGGCGAGACGATGATCGTCGGGGTGCGAAAGCCGAGCCCGATCGGCTCGCCGCCGACAAACTCCGCGGCGGTGCCGACCGGCGGCGTGGGCGGCGCCACGTGGTCGAATAGCCCGTCGTTCTCGTCGTAGCAGAGTATGAACGCGGTCTTCGCCCAGACGTCAGGGTTGGCGGCGATCGCGTCGAGCTTCTGGGCGACGTACTCCGCGCCCGCGGCGGGCAGGAAGCTCGGGTGCTCGCTCTGCTCGGCCGGCGCCACCAGCCAGGAGACCTGCGGCAGGCGGTCCTTCCTCGCGTCGTCCTCGAAGGTGCCGGCCGGCAGCTTGCGCATGCCGCGCCGGAACAGCGGGGATGAGGTCGGCGCGTGGGCGAACTGCTTGAACCAGGCAAGCGCGTTGTCGTCGAAGTTGTCCACTTCCTGGTAGATCCGCCAGCTGATGCCCGCGGCCTGCAGCCGCTCAGGGTAGGTGGTCCAGGACAGGATCACGTTGTCGAACGCCGGGGTGTCGTCGGTGACCGGCCCGCCGCCGGTGCCGTGCGGGTCGATCATCCCGGTCCACATGTACAGCCGGTTCGGGTTCGTGGGGCCGAGCACCGAGCAGTGGTAGTTGTCGCACAGCGTGAACGCCTGCGCGAGCGCCCACTGGAACGGTATGTCCTGCACGGTGAAGTACCCCATCGTGAACGGGCCCTTGGCCGCGACCCACTGGTCCATCCGGCCGTGGTTCCACGCCTGATGCTGGGTTGGCCAGGTGTGGTCGGTGTCCGGCGTGGCCGCGGCGCTTGTCGACCTGGTGTCGTAGTGGAACGGCAGCAGGTAGCCCTGAGCGTGCGAGGGGTCCGGCTGGTAGAACACCGACCGGCCGTCGGGAAGCCGCTGCGCCGTCGGGTCGGCGAAGCCGCGCACGCCAGGCATGGTGCCGAAGTAGTGGTCGAAGCTGCGGTTCTCCTGCATCAAGATCACGATGTGCTCGATGCCGGCCAGGCCGGACCTCGGCGGGCTCGCCGTGCTCGCGGCCAGCATCGAGCGCAGGCTGTTGGGCAGCACGGCGGCCGCCGTCGCCGCGCCGGCCAGCACGCCTGCTCCTGCGAGCACGCGCCTGCGGCTGAACCTGGTCGTCGGGTGCTGCTGCGGCGGTTCCTGGGTCATTACCCCAGCTTGGGGTCTAAACGGGCAGCTGACCAGCCGGCAGTGCCACGGCGGCGTCCGCCTGCCCGGCCTGCCCGGCCGGCTCCGCAGGCTCGGCTGGCCGCACGGTGCGCGCGTCGTAGCGCCACAGCGCGGGAAGGGCCAGCGAGACCACGACCGCGCCGGCCAGGCTCAGCAGGCCGCCGGAGACGACCGCCAGCCGCACCGAGCCGGTGAGCGTGGCGACGGCGCCAGTCTCCAGGTTGCCGAGCGGCTCGCCGGTGGTGTAACTGATCATCTCCAGGCCGGCCAGCCGGCCGCGCACCCGCGCGGGGATGCTCTGGTTCCACATCGTCGTCCTGAAGAGCCCGCTGACCATGTCGGCACCGCCGGCCGCGGCCAGCGCGAGCATGGCAAGCGGCAGGTCGGGCGCGAAGCCGAACGCGGTGATCGCCAGCCCCCAGCAACACACCGCGAGCGCGATCGCCCGGCCGTGCCGGCGGACCCTGGCCGCCCAGGCGCTGGTCAGGCTCACGGCCATCGACCCGAGCCCGGGCGCGGCGTACAGCAGGCCGAGCACCGCAGGCCCGCCAAGTCCCGCTGCCACCTGAGGAAACACCGCGTACGGCACGCCGAAGAGCATCGCGCCGATGTCGATCAGGTAAGTCCCGAGCAGGTCAGGCCTGCTTCGCGCATAACGCACCCCATCGGCCATCCCCCGCAGGCTCGGCCGGTCTGAGTCCGGGGCAGGCGGGCAGGGCCGCATCAGGGCGAACGGCACCGCCGCCGCCGCGCAGGCCGCGGCGCCGGCGGCGTAAGCCAGCGGCAGCCCGCCGACCAGCAGGGCGCCGGCCAGCAGCGGGCCCGCGGTGTTGGCGACGGTGCCGAGCAGCCCGGACAGCGCGGCGGCCCCCGGCAGGTCGTCGTGCGCCACCAGCCTGGGCACGAGCACCTCCACCGATGGCCGCTGCAGCCCGAGCGCCCCGCTGGTCAGCGCGGCGAGGCAGAACATGACCCAGAGCTGCCGCCAGGCCAGCGCGTTCACGATCAGCCCGGCGATGCAGATCACCGCGGCTGACTGGGTGAGAAGGATCAGGCGGCGCCGCTCGACCGCGTCGGCCAGCGCGCCGCCGAGCAGGCCGGCCGCCAGCAGCGGCAGCAGCTCGGCGCAGCTCAGCAGGCCGACCACCAGGGAGGAGCGGGTCAGCGCGTAGGCCTGGTAAGGCAGGGCGACGTAGCAGACCATCGACCCGGCCGAGCTCGCCGCCTGGCCGAGGTAGAGCAGGCGGAAGTCCCGCGAGTGGCGGACGGGGGTCAGGTCGGGGTGCAGGTGCGCGGCGATGCGCCGCCAGCGCTGACGCCTGTCAGCCGAACACCCGTCCACCAGGCCAGATGGTGCATGACGAGCAGGTCAAGTGTCCAGGCAATTTCCTGGCCGTCAGGAGGCGTCGCGGTCGGCGGGACCGGCTGCCTTGCCGACAGACGCCGGGGGCTCTGGGTCGCCCTCGGCGTCACCGGAGTCCGGGGGCTCGGCTTCGCCATCGGCCGAGGGGGTCGTGGAGAGCTCGGCGTCGCCTGATGTGGTGGCGAGTGCTGGCGGGGTTTTGCGGCGGCGCTGGGTGTAGGCGAACCAGAGCAGGCCGACGATGGTGAGGGCGGTGGCGACGAAGGTGTTGAGGCGCAGGCCGAGGAAGTGCTCTGAGTAGTCGATGCGCAGCGACTCTTCGTAGATGCGGAAGGCGGAGTAGCCGGTCACGTACAGGGCCATCAGGCCGGGCGGGCGGATCTTGGTGTGGTGGCCGAGCCAGACAAGCGCGGCGGCCAGGGCCAGGTCGAAGATCAACTCGTAGAGGAAGGTGGGCTGGAAGGTGCGGTAGGCGGCGTAGCCTGCCGGGCGGAACGCGGGCGCGATCTCCAGCGCCCAGGGCAGGTTCGTCGGCTTGCCGAACAGCTCCTGGTTGAAGTAGTTGCCGATCCGGCCGATCGCCTGCGCGACGAGCAGGGCCGGGGCGACCGCGTCGGCGAACATGGCTATGTTGCCGCCGCGCCTGCGCACCCGCCAGACCCCGACCAGGGCGCCGAACACCACGCCGCCCCAGATGCCGAGCCCGCCATTCCAGACCGCGAAGGCGCCCCACCAGACGTGCGGGGTGATCTGCGCCGGCGTGGTGATGTCGAAGTAGATCCGCCCGCCCACGATCCCGGCAGGCACGGCCCAGATCGCGACGTCGCCGACCAGGCCGGGGTCGCCGCCGTAGCCGCGCACCCGGCGCTGGGTGATCAGCACGGCCAGCGTGATGCCGATCACGTACATCAGCCCGTAGAAGTGGACGAACAGCGGGCCGACGTGGAACCCGTTGATCGGCGAACTCGGGATGAAGCTCAGCGGGAGTCGGTGCACCATGCAACAGAGCGTAGACCCGCCGCCGCACTGCTCGGCGCGGGTCCGAGCCGCTGGGCTATGGTCGAACGGTGACCAGGAGAACCGAACAGCTCAGCCAGGCGCTGCATGACTACGTGGTGGCGCACAGCACGCAGCCCGACGAGATACTCAACGACCTGGCCAAGGAGACCCTGAGCCGGTTCGGACCGGACGACGCAGGCATGCAGATCGGCCCTGAGCAGGGCACCTTCATGACCTTGCTGGCCAGGCTCGTCAGGGCGCGGGAGGCGCTTGAGGTCGGCACGTTTACCGGTTACTCGGCGATCTGCCTGGCCCGCGGGCTGGCCGACGGGGGTCACCTGCTGTGCTGCGACGTCAGCGAGGAGTGGACATCGATCGCGCGCGAGTACTGGCGGCGGGCCGGCCTGGCCGACCGGATCGCGCTGCGGCTGGGGCCCGCCGCCCGCACGCTGAGCGCGCTGCCGGCGGGAACGACGTTCGACCTGGCATTCATCGACGCGGACAAGACCGGCTATGTGCAGTACTGGGACCTGATCGTGCCGATGATCAGGCCGGGCGGTGTCATCCTGGTCGACAACACGCTCTCGCACGGCCGGGTGGTGGACCACCGCGAGCAGGGCGACAGCGTCCAGGGCATCAGGCGGTTCAACGGCCATGCCAGGGCCGACCACCGCGTCGAGCTCGTGCTGCTTCCGATCGGCGACGGCCTGACCCTGGCCCGCAAGCTCTGAGCCGCTTAGCGGTACAGGCCCGGCCTGCGGTCGGCGTGTGCGTCGTTGCGCGGGCCGGTGGCCTTGTCGCGCGCGACTCGCAGGTCGCACCGGGCGAGCAGCAGCTCCTCCCTGGCGCCGCCCGGCCCGGCGGCGGTGCTCGCCGGTCCGGCCAGCGGGTAGCCGTCCGGGCCGGCGATCATGCTGCCGCCTGTCCAGCTGACCCCGCGCTCGGTGCCGCACCTGCACGCGGCGGCGACGAACATCCGGTTGGCGAAGGCCGCGGTCTGCACGTTGACGCTCATCATCGGCCGCTCGCCGACCGGAACCTGCTCGGCCGGCCAGTTCGCGGGGACCGCGAGGAGGTCGGCGCCGTCCAGTGCGGGCAGCCGTACCCACTCAGGGAACTCCACGTCGTAGCAGATCATCATCGCGACGCGGCCGAAGCCCGTTGCCACGACCGGCGGCGGCTCGTGACCCGCCGCGAAGAAATCAGGTTCGGCGTCCCACAGATGGGCCTTGCGGTAAACGGCCCGCCGTCCGGACTCGTCGACCAGCATCGCGCTGTTGTAGACCCGCCCGTCCGTTCCGAGCTCGGCGAAGCCGCCCACGATCACCAGCCGGTGCACGGCCGCCAGGGCCGTCCACTGCGCCGCGGTTGGCCCGTCGGCAGGCTCGGCCAGCGATCGCGCCTCGGCCCGGTCGGCGAAGACGTAGCCGGACGGTGTCAGCTCGGGCAGTACCACGACGCGGGCGCCGCGGGCCGCCGCCTGCGCCACCGCGGCGGCAGCCGCAGCCCGGTTCTGCTCGGGCTCGCCGACCCGCAGGCTGAGCTGGCACACAGCCACCGAAACCGGCTGAGTTTCAACTCGCGGCGGCACTGTGCCTCCCAGGTAGCTGCGGCTCGATACTATGTCGCGCTATGGCACCGTTGTTTAGGAGGATCATCCCGATTCTGTTCGTGAGCGACCTGCGTGCAGAACGGGATTTCTACCTCCGGCTCGGGTTCCGCGTCACGTACGAGGGTCCCGAGTACCCGTACTTCCTCGCGCTGGGCCACGGCCCCATCGAATTCGGCATCGAATGGCACGAGGGATTCTCCCCGGCGGGCCCCGACCGGGTGCTGACCTGGCAGCTTGGCGTGAGCAACCTGGACGAGGCAAAGAAGCTGTTCGAGACCGCGGGGGTGCCCTACCGCGAGGAACTGATGACGCCGAGCGCCGACTGGCACTACCGGGTGCTGCACGCCCGCACGCCCAACGGCTATCACCTGCTGCTTGAGGAGGGCAGCGGCTGAGGCGAGCGCCACGCGGATCTATACAACCCGCCATTCGCTGCTTAACGTGTGAAAGTAGCAGCGGTGCGTGGCTGGAGGTGCCCGATGGCAGCGGATTCTGACGCTCGGGTGACGACTCGACAGGCCCCGGAGCGGCTGCACCGCGGCGTGCTCAACCTGGCCGAGGTGGCGGCGTCCACGATGGCCAACATCGCGCCGGCGATGAGCTTCTACTTCAGCATGGCGCTGATCGCATTCGCGGCCGGGGTGGCCTCGCCGCTCACCATCATCGCCGCCGCCATCGCGATCGCCCTGCTCGGCAACACGCTGTCGCAGTTCACCAGGTCGATACCGTCGACCGGGTCGTTCATTACGTTCGTCGGCAAGGCGTTCGGCCCGGTGTCCGGGCTGACCACCGCCATCGTCATGTCGGCCGGCTACATCATCGCGGTCTCCTCGGTGGTCTGCATCGCCGGCGGCTGGACAGCGGACATCCTGGCCAGGTACGCGCACGTGCACATCGCCTGGCAACTGCTCACCGCTGCCCTGACCCTGATCGCGCTGGTCCTGGTGATCCGCGGCGTGGCGCTGTCCACCAAGTGGGCCGGCGCGCTGTTCGCCTTCGAGATGGTGATGCTGGTCGTGGTCAGCATCTGGGTGCTCGTCGACCATTCGGGGAACCTGAACTTCACCCCGTTCGAGCCGTCTCACCTGCTGTCCGGGTTCAAGGGGCTCGGACTCGGCTTCCCGATCGCCGTGTACATGTTCATCGGCTGGGAGAACTCGGCATCGCTGGCGGAGGAGACCAACAACCCGCGCCGCTCGGTGCCGCGTGCCATCTACCTGTCCGTGGCGCTGATGACCGTCAGCTACGTGCTCTTCGCCTATGTCACCGTGGTCGGCTACAACTACAACGGGGCCAAGCTCGGCGCCGAGACCGGCGTGCCGTTCGTGATCGTCGCGCAGGGCGTGCTCGGCACCGCGGCGTTCCTCGCCTACCTGGCCGGCTTCACCTCGATCTTCGGATCGCTGATTGCCGCGACGAATTCGCAGGCCAGGCTGATCTTCAACTCGGGCAGGGAAGGCCTGCTGCCCCACGTCACCGGCCGGCTCTCAGCCCGGCACCGCACCCCGTGGGTCGCGTTCGTGGTCTTCCTGGTGGTCGCGCTCGGCCTGGTCTACGGCTTCGGCTGGAACCTGGCTCCCGTGGTCTACTTCGGCGACGCGGCCACACTCGGCGCCATCCCGGTCATCGTGGTGTACCTGGTCGCGAACCTCGCCCTGCCTTTCTACTACCGGCGCGCGCACCCGGAGGCGTTCTCCCTGGTCAAGCACCTGATCCTGCCGCTGCTCGGGGTGGCGGCGATCGCGTTCCCGCTGTACGAGCTCGTCAAGCCCGGCCAGACCGCGCCGTTTGACCGGTTCCCCTGGGTGACGCTGGGCATCATCGTGGTCGGCCTGATCTACGCGCTGATCCTGAACGCGCGGGACCGCACCCTGGGCGACCGGATCGGCTCGATCGTCGCGGACGCCGACTAGCCGCGCAAAATGGCGGTCGGGTCACGACCGCCCGCCGTTTCGGCGAGAATGGCCGTGGACTGCGTCGAGCACTGGGCCGGGGGTTCATGGGCAGCACTACAGAGCCGGTCTACCTGCGGGTGCTCGACGACCTGAGGTCGAGGATACGGTCCGGGACGCTCGAGCCCGGCGCCCGGGTGCCGTCTCGCAACGCGATCATCACCAACTATGGCGTCGGCGAGACGGCCGCGAAGCACGCGCTTGCCGTCCTGGTTGCCGAGGGCCTGATCGAGGCGCGGCCGGGCTCGGGCTGCTATGTGCGCAGGGCACCGTCGGTCGGCTTCCTCGAGCACGACCGGCCGCAGTTCCCCGGCTCCCCGTTCGGCGTGCAGGATGCGGTGGCGGCACACGAGGCTGGCCAGGTGCTGGCCAGGCCGCTCCGGCTGACCTGGGAGCACGAGACCGAGGTCGGGCCGGCCCCGCCTCAGGTCGCCGCCAGGCTCGGCATGATCCGCGGCGCGGGTGCCACCAGGACGACCTACCTGCTGCGCGCCGATGGCCAGCCGGTCCAGCTCGCGGTCAGCTACGAGCCGGTTGCGCTCACCGCGGGGACCCCGGTCGCCCTGCCCGAGCAGGGGCCGCTGGCCGGCCGGGGGGTTATCGAGCGGATGCACCTCATCGGCGTGGAGATCGACGACGTCACCGAGGAGGTGACCGTCCGGCCCTCGTCGAGGTCCGAGGCGACGGCGCTGGCCATTCCGGCCGGCGCGCTGGTGCTCGTCGTTGACCGGGCGCACCTTGCGTCAGGGCGGGCGGTGGAGACCGCCGAGGTGCTCGTCCCGGCGGAGCGGTTCAGGCTCAGGTACCGCTTCCCGGTCGGCTGACCGGAGAGCCGCTGGCCAACCTGGCTGCCGACCGTAGCTCAGGGTGAGCGGATCGTGCCACGATGAGGCATGCGGATCTCTGACGTACGTTCGACCGACTTGTTCCGCGGCACGGCGGCGAAGCAGCTTCAGATCGTCAGGGTGACCCTGGTCAATGACGGCGCCGACATGATCCACGACCGGTCAGCGATCCTCGCCGTCAGCGTGCACGGCGCCGGCGTCAGCACGCCGGAGCCGGTGCTCGTGACCGAGGTCGGCCGCGGCGAGACCCGCGTCGCAGAGGTCGGGGTGCAGGTCGCCGCGCCCGCGCCGATCGGCACCGCGAGATCGGTCACCGCCGTGGTGCGCGGCGAGTCACCGCCGTTCGGCCGCTGGGAGCGGGAGGCGCAGATGACCGTCGCCGAGCCGGGCTGGACCATGTGGATGGTCAGCCACTTCCACTACGACCCGGTCTGGTGGAACACGCAGGGCCGATTCGCCCAGACCTGGCCGCTGCTGCCGCCGGAGGACGGCAAGGAAGCCGAGGTGAGCACCGCGTTCGACCTGGTCAGACTGCACCTGGAGGCCGCCAGGTCGGACCCTGACTACAAGTTCGTGCTGGCCGAGATCGACTACCTCAAGCCGTACTTCGACGCGTTCCCGCACGAGCGTGCCGACCTGCTCGGCTTCATCGCCTCCGGGCGGATCGAGATCGTCGGCGGCAGCTACAACGAGGCCAACACCAACCTCACCTGCGCCGAGTCGACGATCCGCAACGCCGTCTACGGCCTGGCCTTCCAGCGGGACGTGCTGCGGGCATCGCCGACCACATCCTGGATGCTTGACGCGTTCGGCTTCGACCCGGCCTACCCGGGGCTGATGGCGGCCGCCGGGATGGCCGAGTCGTCCTGGGCACGCGGGCCGTTCCATCAGTGGGGACCGGACCTCAGCGGCAAGGGCAACGAGAAGATGCAATTCGCCTCGGAGTTCGAGTGGCTGTCACCGGACGGGCGCGGCCTGCTCACCAGCTATATGCCGAACCACTATTCGGCAGGCTGGATCACCCAGCACGCTCCCAACCTCGCCAAGGCCGAGGCGGACGCGTATGTGCAGTTCAGCCAGCTGGCACCGGTGGCCGCCACCCGCAACGTGCTGCTGCCGGTCGGCGGCGACCACGTCGTGCCGTCCCGATGGGCGACGGCGATCCACAGGGACTGGAACGCCAGGTACGTCTGGCCGCGGTTCGTGACGGCCGTGCCCAGTGAGTTCTTCGCCGCCGTCCGGTCCGCGGCGGCGGCTGGCGGGGCCTGGTTCATGCCGCAGACGAGGGACATGAACCCGGTCTACCCCGGCAAGGACGTCACCTACATCGACACCAAGCAGGCGCAGCGCGACGCCGAGGTGGCCCTGCTCGACGGCGAGCGGCTGGCCACGGCGGCATGGCTGGCCGGGGCCGCCTACCCGGCGGCCAGCCTGGACAAGGGCTGGCGGCTGCTGGCGTTCGGCGCGCACCACGACGCGATCACCGGGACCGAGGGGGACCAGGTCTACCTCGACCTGCTGGCAGGCTGGCGCGAGGCGTTCGAGCGCGGTCACCAGGCACGCCGCGACGCGATGGCGCACCTTGCCGGTCAGGCAGACACCGCGGCCGCCGCGGCCGCCGCGCGCACGCCATCGGGCGGCCGAGCCGTGGTCGTGTTCAACACGCTGTCCAGGCCCCGGTCCGGCGTGACCAGCGCCGAGCTTGAGTTCCCCCCGGGCGCGGCCGCGTCGGTGCTGCTCACCGACGACACCGGCGCACCGGTGCGCTACCTGGCCAGCGGCGTGCGCCGGCATCAGGACGGCTCGCTAGCCGCGATCACGCTCACGTTCCGCGCCTGCGACGTGCCCGCGGTGGGCTATCGCAGCTACCTCGCGTCGGCCACCTGGTCGGGCCCGGGACCCGAGGCGTGCGGCTGGCTCGACACGGACGGCACGACGATCGAGAACGACACCTTCACCGTGAGCGCCGCCCCGGACGGCGGCGGCGCGCTGTGCTCGGTGATCGACCGGCGCACCGGCACCGAGCTGCTGGCCGGGCCCGGCAACGAGCTGATGGTGCAGGACGAGTACGCCACCCATCCGCGCTGGGGCGAGGGTCCGTGGCTGCTCTGCCCCAAGGGCGCCTGGCGCGGCTCGGCGCAGGTCCCGGCGCGGGTTACCGCCCAGCGGTGCCCGGCCGGCTCCCGGCTGCGTGCCGAGTTCGCGCTGGGCGAGCAGCGGATGACCTGCGAGACGCTGCTGTGGGATGGCGTCGACCGGGTGGAGTTCCGCACCCACGTCGACGGCTCGATCGGCCAGGACCGGCTGCTGCGGGTCAGGTTCGGCGCGAACGTCCCCGGCGGACTGCCCGTCTACCAGACCGGCCTGTCCGTGATCGGCCGGCCGATGGGCCCGGCGGAGGTCGACGTGGCCGAGCACACCTACACGCTGGACAATCCCGCGCACGAGTGGTTCGGAATCGGCTCCACCGCCACGGTGGCGGTGGCCGCCGCCGACGGCAAGCGTCGGCTGCACGCGATCGGGGTCGCCGAGGTGATCGCGCCGGCGTCGCCGGCCAGCGACGGGTTCGCGCCGCGCGACCCTGGCGCGGGCGGCGGCGTGCGCCAGCAGGTCAGGGAGCTGCTGGCGGCGCTGGCCAGGCAGGGCGTCACCGCGACCTGCTCGGTGCCCGGCGGCGTCAGGTACGGCTCGCTCGAGGTCGACTCGAACCTGCCTGACTTCAGGATCGCGCTCGGCGGCCCGGCCGACAACGCGTTCACCGCCGAGGCACTCACCGCGGCGGGCCCCGACACGCTCGCCAAGCTCGATGGCCAGCTGGCCGCCACCGGCTCGGCCAGGATCTGGCTGCCTGCCGCCCGCACCCGCGCCGAGGCCTTCGCGGCGGGCGCCGACGTGCGCGGCGTCACCGACCTGCCGGTGCTGATCGTGGCTGGCGCCGACCTGGGCCAGGCGATCGGGGCGCTCATCGCCGACCTGGCCGACGCCCGGATCGAGGCCGAGCCGGCCCGCGACCCCTCAAGCGGCGGCCAGGGCGAGCCGTCGCTGGCCCCCCACACGGTCGCCGTGCTGAACCGCGGCCTGCCGGGCAGCCTGGTGACGCCGGGCGGCGACGCCTGCCTGTCCCTGATGCGGGCCTGCAGCTCCTGGCCATCCGGGGTGTGGATGGACGGGGACAGGCGGACCGTTCCGGACGGCAGCAGCTTCGCCTGGCAGCACTGGAGCCACACCTTCGAGTACGCACTGGCGGCGGGCCAGGGTGACTGGCGGACGGCGGGCTTCCCCGCGGCCGGCCAGGACTACAGCCACCCGCTGCTCTCGGTGCAGGCCGGCCTGCACGACGGGTCGCTGCCCGCCTCGGCGAGCCTGCTCAGCGTGACGCCGCCCGGTGCCGACCTGATGGCGTTCAAGCCGCGCGGCAACCCCTACGGCCCGCTCGGCCAGCCCGACCCAGGCGACGGCGTCACGGTCAGGCTGCGCGACATCTCGGGCCAGCCGCCACCCAAGAGCCCGGCGAGCGTGCGGCTGCACGGCGGCATCGCCGCGGCGGCCCTGACCGACCTGCTCGAGCAGGCCGACCGCGTGCCGGCGCCGGTCGGTCACGACGGCGCGGTGGCCGTGGACGTGCCCGGGTGCGGCACGGTCACGCTGGCGCTCCGGCCGGCCGCAGCGGCCGGCCCGGGCAGCGGCCCTGTCGGCGCCGGAGCCGCGCCAGAGCCCGTGCAGCCGGTGTTCACCAGGTACTGGCTGCACGGCAAGGGACCGGCGCCGGCCGGCAACCTCCCGGTCGCTGTGCACCTGTCCCCCGGCCTGCTCACGATCGGGCCCGGCGAGACGGCCCCGCTGCGGCTCACCGTCGGCTGCGGGCCGGGCCCGTCCTCCGGCACGGTGACGCTCGACATCCCCGGCGCCCTCACGCTGGCCGAGGCCAGGGTGGCAGGCACGTCGGCGGACGCCGCCGCCGACGGCGTCGCCGGCCGGACCGCCGGGCTGCATTACCACTTGGCCTCGAACGCGTACGCGGCCTGGGACCTGCTCGTCCACGCCCCGCCAGGCGCCGCGGGCACCAGGTATTTCGTCGCGGCCAGGATCGTCGACCAGGCGGGCCAGGTGCTCGAGGATGTCGCGGCGGTGAGCGTGGGCGAGCTGCCGCCGCCGGCCACCGACCTGCCGCTTGCCGAGCTGGTCCCCGCGCTCGAGGCGGCCGAGCGGGCCGAGGCCGCCGAGGCCGAGCTGACCACCCTGACCGGGCACCTGGAGCTCGCCCCCGGCGACCGCGCCGCGGTGCGGGTCCGACTGGCCAACGCCACCGCGTCCGAGCTGCGGGGCGAGGCTCAGCTGATCTCACCGCACGGCAGCTGGGCCGCGTTCTCGCCATGGACTACCGGCTTCGCCGTCGCCGCCGGGCATAGCGCCGAGATCGGCTTCGACGTCGCGATCCCGCGTGACGCGAGGCCCGGCCAGCGATGGTGGGCGCTGGTGAAGGTGATGTACTTCGGCCGGCTGCGCTACGGCGAGCCGATCTGGATAAGCGTGATCGGCTGACGAACCGGCGCGATACTGTCAAGGTGCCGAAACCGCCCACCCGCCGGGACCGCCGGTGACCGCGGACGGCCCGGCGGCCGTCGGTAACCTGCCCGCCGAGCCGAACAGCTTCATCGGCCGAGAGCGCGACCTGACCGAGCTAGTCGGGATGCTCGGCCGGGTCCGGGCGCTGACGCTGTGCGGGCCCGGCGGCATGGGCAAGACCAGGCTCGCTCTCAGGGTAGCCGCGACACTCGCGCACTCCTACGCCGACGGCGCGTGGATCGCCGACCTCGCCGACGCCGACCTGGCGGCGGCGGATCTGGCCGGAGTCGGCGAGGCCGGCGGTGATCTCACCGACAACCGGGTCGTCGGGCTGGTGATGGCCGCTCTCGGCATCAGGCCCGAGCCTGGCCGACTACCTAGCGAGACGCTGATCGAGGCCCTTCGGCCGCGGTCCATGCTGCTGATCCTGGACACCTGCGAGCATCTGGTGCAGGCGTGCGCCGAGTTCGTGCAGCGGCTGCTGGCCGGCTGCCCGGGGGTCCGGATGATCGCCACCAGCCGGGAGCCGCTCCGGGTGCGCGGCGAGGTCATCTGGCGGGTGCCGCCGCTCAGCCTGCCGCGCCAGTCCGGCCATGCCGACTCCGAGGCGGTCAGGCTGTTCGCCGAGCGCGCCGCGGCGGTGCGGCCAGGGTTCACGCTCGATCACGGGAACATGGCGGCGGTGGCCGAGGTCTGCCGCACGCTTGACGGAGTGCCGCTGGCCATCGAGCTTGCCGCGGCGCGGGTGCGGGCACTGTCACCTGAGCAGATCAGCGCGCGGCTGGCCGACAGGTTCGAGCTGCTCGCGCTCGGCGACCGGGCGGCGCCGGCCAGGCAGCAGACGCTGCGGGCCGCGGTGGACTGGAGCTACGAGCTGCTCACCCCGGCCGAGCGGGTGCTGCTGCGGCGGCTGTCGGTGTTCCATGGCTGGAGCCTGGAGATGGCCGAGCGGGTCTGCTCCGACGACCAGCTTCCGGTCGGCGAGGTGCTCGGCGTGCTCACCGCGCTGATCGACAAGTCCCTGGTGAGCCGGGATGGCGAGCTCAACGGCGATGCCAGGTACCGGCTGCTCGACACGGTCAGGGACCTCGCGGCCGAGCGCGCGGTGGCGGCCGGGGAGCTGACCAGGCTGAGGGACCGGCACCGCGACTGCACGCTCGCGCTGGCCGAGCGGATCGCGAGCGTGGCGTTCGTCCGCGGCGATCCGCCCTGGCCCGAGCGTGTCGCGCTGTACCACAGGGTCAGGGCCGACCGGGCCAACATCAACCTCGCGCTTGGCTGGTGCGTGCAGCGCGGCGACGCCGCGCAGGGCCTGCGCCTGGTCCACGCGCTCGCCGGCTCGTACCTGGCCAGCGGCGAGGTGATCGAGGGCGCAGGCTGGCTGGACCGGCTGCTCGCCGTCGACGCCGAGGTCCCGCCCGGCGTGCGCGCGAGGGCGCTCGCGGTCCGCGCCGAGCTCGCCTTCGAGCAGCTTGACTATGCCGGAGCCGCCGACCTGGCCAGGGCCTGCCTCGAGCTGCCCGCGCCGATCAGCGACGGCAACCCGGCGACCGCCCTGCGCCTGCTCGCGCTTGTCGCCCTGATGACCGGGCGGGCCGGCGAGGCGCTCGCCAGCGCCGACGAGGCCGTGGCCGCGGCCCGGCAGATGGCCGACGACTGGGAGGAGGGCGTGGCGCTGGCCACCAGGGCGGCCGTGATCGCCGCCCAGGGCAGGCTGACCGACGCCGAGCAGGCATTCGGGCAGGCGCTCGAGGTGCTGGCCGACAACAACGGCTGGGGGGTTGCCAACGTGCTCTACGGGCTCGGTCGACTCGCCCGTGCCCGCGGCGACCTCGCTGGCGCGATGCGGTACTTCGGCGACGCGCTGACGCTCTACCGCCAGATCGACGCCAGGCCCGAGATGGCCAGGTGCCTGGCGGGCATGGGGTGGATCGCGCTGTTCGAGCAGGACCTGGCCGCCGCGCGAGAGCACCTGACCGAGAGCATCACGCTGAGCCTGACCGCCGGCCGCAGGCTGGCGATCGCGCGTGGCCTCGCCGCGCTGGCCGCCTTCGCCGCGGCCTCGGGGCGGGAGGAGCACGCGGTCAGCGTCGCGGCGGCAGCGCTCGCGGTCTTCGATGCGATCGGCACGCCGCGGTCCGCGTCGGCGACGAGGCGGCTAGATGAGCTCATCGACGCGGCCAGGGTCAGCCTGGGCCCCGACGAGGTGACCGCACTGCTCGACCGAGGCAGGGAGCTGACCCCGAACCAGGCGGCGCGGCTCGCCACCGCGGGGACGACGACGGATCCAGGCGATGCGCGGGACGAGGCGTCCGGCGGGGCGCCGCCACCGGCCTCCGCCCGGCCTGCGGGCTCGCTGACCGGCCGTGAGCTGCAGGTGGCGAGGCTGGTGGCGCAGGGCAGGTCCAACCGGGCCATCGCAGAGGCGCTGTCGATCACGCCGACCACCGCGGCCAGGCACGTGGCGAACATCTTTGCCAAGCTCGGCCTGCGCTCCCGCGCCCAGGTCGTCAGCTGGATGGCCGGGCACGACACGGACGACACCGGGCACGACAAGGACGGCGACGCCGGCCACTAGGCCGGGCCTTATGCATGCCCCCGGATGCATACCGCCGACGGGCGCGGCGGTCATGTACATACCGGCGCGGCGGCGGCCTACATAGCAGATTGCACATTTCTGACGATGCATGGACCGACCTGCCGCCCGTACTGTCCATAGCGCGGCGGGTTCGCTGCCGCGGAAGGACAGCAGGGAATGTCGAAGCTGGATGACCTCATCGCCGATGTATCGGTGACCAAACGCCTTGTCGCGGTGGCCACCGACCGGGCCGGCCTGATTGCGCTGATCGGCGGCCCGGGGCCTGATGGCCAGCCGGGCAGCGGCTGCTACAGCTATGCGAATTTCGCCGCGACCGTGCAGGCCGCGGCCGCCGGCCTGTCCTGGCGCGGGCTGCGGCCGCGCGACGTGGTGGGGCTGCTGGTGCCTGACGCGGTGAGCTTCGCGCTCGCCGCGCACGCCGTTCGTGCCGCGGGCGGCGTGCCGTCGCCGGTCGATCCCGAGCTCTGCCCGGTCGAGACGGCCGGGCAGCTGGCCGAGAGCGGCGCCCGCATGGTCATCACCGCTCCGCCGCTCGCGGACAGCGCGCTGGCGGCGGTCGACAGGTCGTGGGTGCGGCAGGTGTTCTCGTTCATCGACGCGCCCGGTGCGACCAGGTTCGCCGACTTGCTCGGCCTCGACATGATCCGGCCGCCGCGGGGCCGGCCGGACGATGTCGCGCTGCTGCCGTTCTCGCGCGGTCCTGACGGGCGGCTCAGGCCGGTCCCGGTCACCCACGCCGAGCTCGTGGAGCGCGTCGACCGGGCCGACCAGCAGGCCGGGATCACGGGGCATGACGTGGTTCTGGTGCTGCCGCCGTTCGGCGACGGGCTCTCCTACGCCGCGTCGCTCGACGGAGCGCTGCTGCGCGGCGCTACGGTCGTGGCGGCGGCCGAGCCCAGCCTGGCGATGGCGGCGGGCGCGCACCATGGCACGGTCGCGATCGTCCCCCGGCTGGGGGGCGTCGCGGTCCCTGACTCACTCCGGGCGGTGCCGATTGGCTAGGAGGGGAACACACGTGCCGCGCATTGCGCGCACGCGTGCGGCCAGTTCGTGCTCCGGGGTGGAGCGGGCTGTCTGCCGGCCGCCGGAAGGCGGCCGGCAGACAGCCGCGGCGGCGACGGGCCGCCGCGCTGCCGCTACAGGCCGGGCGGCCGGCCCTCGAACGGCGTGCTGAGCACGATCGTCGTCCTGGTCGACACGTTGGCCGCGGCTCGGATCTCCTGGAGCAGTTCCTCCAGCGCCGACGGCGACGCGACCCGCACCTTGAGTATGTAGTTCTCGTCGCCTGCGACGCTGTGGCAGGCCTCGATGGCCTTGAGGTGGGCCAGCCGCTCAGGCGCGTCGTCGGGCGCCGCCGGGTCGAACGGCTTGATCGACACGAACGCGGTGAGGGCGAGCCCCGCCGCCTCGGGGTCGATCTGCGCGGCGTAGCCACGGATCACGCCGCGTTCCTCGAGCCGCCTGACCCGCTGCTGCACGGCCGACACCGACAGGCCGGTCTGCCTGGCCAGCTCGGTAAAGCTCAGCCTGCCGTCCCCGGCGAGCAGCGACAGGATCTTGCGGTTAGTCTCCTCCACGCGCCTGCCGCCCGCCCTGCCCGCCCGCGCCCAGCGACCTGGCGATCACCGTCCGCTGGATCTGGTTGGTGCCCTCGACGATCTGCAGCGCCTTCGCCTCGCGCAGGTACCGCTCGGCGGGAAAATCCTCGACGTAGCCGTAGCCGCCAAGCACCTGCACGGCGTCGGTGGCCACCTTCATGGCCGTGTCGCTGGCGAACAGCTTGGCCATCGCGGCCTGCTGTCCGTACGGCAGACCCGCGTCCTTGCGCCTGGCGGCGGCCAGGTACAGGGCCCGGGCCGCGGCCACCGCCGTGGCCATGTCGGCCAGCATGAATGCCAGCCCCTGGAACTCGATGATCGGCCGGCCGAACTGGCGCCGGGTAGCCGCGTAGCCGGTCGCGGCGTCCAGCGCGGCCTGGGCCAGCCCGGTGGCGCAGGCCGCGATCCCGAGCCGCCCGGAGTCCAGCGCGGCGAGCGCGATCGAGAATCCCCTGCCCTCGTCGCCGACCAGCTGGTCGGCGGGCACCCGGACGTCCTCGAAGCTCACCTGCGCGGTCACCGACCCGCGCATGCCCATCTTGTGCTCGGGGCTGGCCGCGCGAAGGCCCGGTGTCTGCGCGGGGACGTGGAAGCAGCTGATGCCGCGGGAGCGGTCGCGCCCTTCTGGCTCGCCCGAGGTTCGGGCGAACACCGCGTAGAAGTCGGCCCGCCCGCCGTGGGTGATCCACGCCTTGGTTCCGTTAAGAAGGAAAAGTGAGCCGTCGCCGCGCGCGCTGGTCCGCATCGCCGCGGCGTCGGAGCCGCTAGCCGGCTCGGACAGGCAGTAGGCGCCGAGCAGCTGACCGCCGAGCATCGCCGGCAGCCAGCGCTGCTGCTGCTCGGACGTGCCGGCCGTGATCAGCGGGAAGCAGCTCAGCACGTGCACCGACACGCCCAGCCCGATGGTCAGCCAGGCGGCGGCGAGCTCCTCGACCACCTGCAGGTAGGTCTCATACGGCTGGCCGCCGCCGCCCAGCGCCTCGGGGTACGGCAGCCCGAGCAGGCCGGCCTGGCCGATCAGAGCGAACGCTTCGCGCGGGAACCTGCCGTCACGTTCGGCCGCCGCGGCGGCCGGCCTGAGCTCCTTGTCGGCAAGCTCCGCGGTGAGCTCGAACAGCGCCCTGGCCTCCTCGCTCCGGCATTCGCGCTCGACCGCGACCATCAGGCCGGCACCGAGATCAGCTCGCGGGTCACCGTGTTCAGCCGCTCGCAGCCCTGGTCGGTGCAGACGACGATGTCCTCGATCCGCGCGCCATGCGGCCCCGGGTAGATGCCGGGCTCGACAGAGAACGCGTTGCCCGCGCGCAGCGGCTCGGCGTTGCCCGCGACGATGTACGGGTCCTCGTGCGTCTCGAGGCCAATCCCGTGGCCCGTCCGGTGCACGAAGTAGCCGCCGTACCCGGCCGCGGCGATCGGCTCCCTGGCGGCCGCGTCCACGGCCTCGGCGCTGACCCCGGGCCTGACCGCCGCGCAGGCGGCCTCCTGGGCGTCCCTGAGAACCCGGTAGTAGGCGGCGAAATCGGCCGGCGGCTCGCCGATCACGTACGTCCTCGTGCAGTCCGAGCAGTACCCGGTCGGCATCGTCCCGCCGATGTCCACGACCACGGCATCGCCCTTGCGCAGTACCCGGTCGGCCGCGGTGTGATGCGGGCTTGCGGCGTTCGGCCCCGAGGCGACGATCGCGAAGTCCACCCGGCTGTGCCCCTCGGCCAGGATGGCGTCGCCGATGTCCGCGGCGACCTGCTCCTCGGTCCGCCCGGCCCGCAGCCAGCCAGGAACCCGCGCGTGCACCCGGTCGATCGCCCGGCCGGCCTCGCGCAGCGCGGCCACCTCCGCCGCCGACTTGACCGAGCGGAGCCCGCTGAGCGCCGCGCTGGCGAGTTCCTGCCTGGCGCCCGGCAGCGCCGCGGCGAAGCGCAGCACCATCAGCGCCCACATCCGGTCCGACAGGCCCACGGTGCCCGGGCCGCCGAGCCGCCCGGCGACCAGCGCGTAAGGGTCGTCGGTCTCGTCCCATCCGGTGATCTCCAGGTCGAGCCGGCCGGCGGGCGAGGCCTGCGCCGCGGGCAGTTCGAGCCGCGGCACGACGAGGAACGGCTCCCCGACCGCGGGCACGGCGAGGCAGGTCAGCCGCTCCAGCCCGCGGGCGTCGTAGCCCACCACGTAGCGCAGGTCGGGCCCCGGCGTGAGCAGTAGCGCGTCGAGCCCGGCCCGGCCGGCCGCCGCGGCCGCGTCGGCGAGCCTGGCCGCCGGGTACAGCCGTTCTGGACTGGTCATGACGGAATCATCTCATCCAGCCGGCCGCCGCCCGGCATCTAGACAGCCGGACCCTCCGTGCCTCACCATAGGTGAACGACGTCTCACGAAATGTGAGCAGAGATGAGCTCTGAGGCAGTAGTGGCGCCGCCCGCAGGGCCTCGGGAGGCCGGCGCGGCGCCGGTCCATCTCGTCGGCGAGCGCGCCACCGAGGCGATGCTCGCCGCCGAGCTCGCCCAGGAGCGGCACGTAGCGCTTGAGCTGCAGCGTGCCATCTTGCCGCTGCACGACGAGCCCTTCGACCTGCCAGGCCTGCGGACCGTCGTGCGGTACCTGCCAGCCTCGCGCGCCAGCCGGGTCGGCGGCGATTGGTACATCACCGCCGAGATGCCCGACGGCGGCGTGCTGCTGGCGATCGGGGATGTCGGCGGGCACGGCCTGGCCGCGGCCGCCGGGATGGCGAGGCTGCGCGGCGCGCTCGCCGGCCTTGCGATCACCGGCGCCCCGCCCGATCGCCTGGTCGGCTGGCTGAACGACCTGGTCTGGCACGTCGCCCCCGAGCACATCGCCTCGGTGATCGCCGGTTACTTCGACCCCGCCGACCGCGTGCTGACCTGGGCTCAGGCCGGCCATCCGCCGCCGGTTCTCGTTCGCGGCGCGTGGTCAAGGCCGCTTGAGCAGCCGGCTGGCATCATGCTCGGGGCGGGCCGGGAGGGATACGGCCTGGCCAGGATCGCGCTGCGACCAGGTGACCTGCTGATGCTGTACAGCGACGGGCTGGTCGAGCGGCGGGACCGCTGCATCGACGACGGCGTGGCCATGCTGGTCCGCGCCGTGCGCGGCAGCACCGACCCGGACCTGATGATCTCGGCCGCCCTCGGCGCGCTTGGCTCCTCGCAGACCGACGACGACACCTGCCTGGTGGCGCTGGGCATCAGGTGACGCCGGATCGGCGGCTGCCTGGTCTAAGCTGCCGTCGCGCAGGTTGGCCGGGGCGCCGGGCCGCCAGGTGAACTTGTCGAACGTGGCCGTGCAGCCCTCGCCGGACGGCGACTGGGCCAGGAAGCCGACCCTGACGTCGCCGTCCAGGGCGAAGTAGCGGACAAGCCGCCACCACTGGCCATCGGTCGAGACATGGAATGCCCAGGCCGGGCCGGTCCGGCTGACCCGCAGCCACAGGGCCTGGTCGGTCACCTCGAAGGAGTTGCAGTCGTCGGAGTGCCCCTTGGTGACGACCGTCACCGCGGTCGGGCGACGCTGCGGCGAAAGCTCAAGGCAGAGCTTGGCCCACCGCCGCTCCCCCGCATGCAGCAGCACCACGCCGGCGTCGAAGGTGGCGCGGAAGCCGACGGTCACGTGCGCCGCGAGCCTGAAGTCGCCGTCCGGCGGGCTGCCGATCAGCCGCCCGGCGTCAGGCGGCTCGCCGGTGGCCGCCGGGTCGACGTACAGGTCAGTGCCAGGGCTGCCGGTCAGCACCAGGCCAGTTCCCTCCATCCGGTGCTGGCACGGCGGATGGCCATCTGGATAGAGCGCGAACGGCAGGCCCGGAATGGTGATCCCGGTCACTCCGCTAGTCTCGGCAGCCGTCCTGCCGCCGTCAACGGCCCGGCCCGATCTGACGGCAGGCGGGCTGGCTAGCGGACGAGCCGGAACGCGAGCTTGCGGCTGCCACCCTACTGCCTGACCAGGGCGAACCAGAGCGGCAGCGTCCCGTCCACGATTCCGGCCGCGTCTGCGCCGCCGACCAGCGCCGGCTCGAGCCCGACGGCCGAGATGAGCTCCTCGACGACCGTCTTGGCTGGCTCGTCGGCCGCGTAGAACATGCAGCCGCCGGCCGGCGGATCGGCGAAGTTCTCCCAGCCAAGTGTGTTGAACGCGCGCGCGTAGTGCGCGCCAGGCGCGGCCGCCTCGATGGCCGACCTGCTGTTCACCTCGGCCGCGCCGATGTGGTTCGTGGCGTCCACGACCACCTTGCCGTCCAGGTCAGCGCCGTACTGTGCGGCGAACTCCGGCACCGCCGG
>DATIZP010000065.1:0-11120 GCA_035517035.1 Streptosporangiaceae bacterium
TCTGGGACCGGGATCACCGGCATGACGGAGCGGGCCCAGGCGCTCGGCGGCACGCTGGTGGCGGGGCCGACGTCGGCCGGAGGCTACCGGGTGCTCGCCGAGCTTCCGCTCGGGCCTGGTGCCCGGACGTCAAGCGCACCGTGCTCGGGTGCCTCGCGGTCAGGCGCCCGGGCGTCGGGCGCACCGTGGTCAGGCGCACCGTGATCCGGGTGGCGCTGGCCGACGACCAGGTCCTGGTCAGGTCTGGCTTCGCCGCCCTGCTCGGCGCGGAGGACGACATCGAGGTCGTCGGTGAGGCGGCCGATGGCGCGGCCGCCGTGCGGCTCGCGGCGCGCGAGAAGCCGGACGTGCTGCTGATGGACATCCGCATGCCCGGCCTCGACGGGATCGAGGCGACCCGGCAGATCACCGCGGATGCTGCCCTGGCCGGAGTGCACGTCGTGATCCTCACGACGTTCGAGCTTGACGAGTACATCTTCGACGGGCTGCGGGCCGGCGCGGCGGGCTTCCTGGTCAAGGACACCGACGCCGCCGAGCTGATCAGGGCGGTCCGGGTGGCGGCCGCCGGGGAGTCGCTGCTGTCGCCGACCGTCACCAGGAGGCTGATCAGCGAGTTCACCACCCGCTCCGGCACGGCGGCGCCGGTCAGGGGGGTGGACGAACTCACCGCCAGAGAGCGGGAGGTGGTGACCTTGATCGCCTCCGGGCTGACCAACGCCGAGATCGCCGGCCAGATCTACGTCAGCCAGTCGACCGTGAAGACGCATGCGGCGCGGGCAATGATGAAACTCGGTGCCAGGGACCGCGCCCAGCTTGTGGTCCTTGCCTACCAGGCCGACCTGGTCAGGGTCGGGTGGGCGGGCCGGTGAGCGGCAGATCCGCGCCCGAGCCGGCGGGACCGGCTGGAGCGGAATGAGCAAGTCAGGACGGGGCAGCCAGGCCGGCATGAGCACACCAACGGTCGCAGTCAGCGGGGCAGGAACGGGAATCGGCCGTGCCGTGGCCCGCAGGCTGGTCACCGGCGGGTTTCACGTCACCATGGTCGGCCGGCACAGCGGGCCGCTCAGCGACCCGGCGGCCGAACTTCGTTGCCAGGACGGCACCGGGTCGGCCGGCGAGAGTCGTGTCGACCTGGTTCCCGCCGACGTGGCAACCGCTGCCTGTGCCGCGGCCGTGGCTGCGCACATCGCGTCGCCCGGTAGGCCGTGCGCGGGGGTGGTCTGCTCGGCCCGGCGGGCTGTCCCCGTGTGGCGGCGACGCCGACGGGCTTGACCGGGCGCTGACGAGCTCTGCGCCGAGTTGCCGGCTAGCGGCCTGTTCGGCGGCGCCGGGCTGCTCTGCGGGAGGCGTCGACGAGCGCAGCGAATCTGTCTGGGCTGATGATGGGCCTGCCGCGCCAGGGGGGCATCGCGATCAGGTCGGTGTCGTCGCTGACGATCAGGAAGGCGCCCACGGCCTCTGCGAGGTCGAGGATCCGGTTGTCCTCCCAGTCAGGGCAGTCGCCGACTGACTGTGGTTGAGGCCTGCGCGCAACTCGCCACGAGGCACACCGGCTCGTCAAGAGGGCACATCGGCAAGATCCGCTCCCACAAGATCCGCTCCCACTTCGCTCCCAGACTCGGATGCCAGCGAGCGGCAGCAGGGTCGCCGAGCAAGCAGTCACATGCCCTGACCTGGAAAATCTTGTGGAGCTGAGGGGATTTGAACCCCTGACCCCCTCGATGCGAACGAGGTGCGCTACCGGACTGCGCTACAGCCCCAAGACCGGGAGCCAGCGTAGCAAACCGCGGGGCCACTCCGCTTCCCGCATTACGCCGAGCCGCCCCCATCGAACCTGCCGCGGCTGAGGCCAGGCGCCGATCCCAAGCCGCCGAGCCTGCGGCGGAACCAGCTGGACCAGCTGCGCCTGTCCCGTAGATCTCCGCTGGCACCGACGGCCCTACCGCGCGGCATCACCGGCCATGGATAACCCCGAGCAGCGCGGTCAGTTCCCACCCCGCGCGGCTGCGGCCGCCCGCCTGGGCGAGCACGGCCCCCGGATACACTCATACCAGCCGAAACCGAATGCGATCACCGGGGTGGCATTGGAATGAATGCCACATCCACTGCGTATTCTGGGACATCCGCCACATCCATCAAGATCATCTCCGGGCAGCGCGGGGTGCGGCGGCCGGCGGCGGCCCCGGTGGCGGCCCCGGGGACGGGTCCCACGACCTTCGGGACAGGCCCTACGGGATAGGCCCTACGGGATAGGCCCTACGGGATAGGCGCTAGTCGCCTACCGCGCGAACGGCCGCATCGGCGTACTGGTCGTAGAGCTGGTCGCCGACCCGGCCGGAGATGTCGATGATCTGCGCGCCGGTATCGGCGGAGTCCGGCCTGGGGCCGAGTCGCCACGCCTCGCGCTCCGTGCGCTCCTCGAACGCACGCTGCCGAGCCAGCCGCGCCTCGCGCGCGGCCCAGGCGTGCCGACGGCGGGCCTGCTCGGCGTCGGCCATCGCGATCTCGCGTAGCAGCAGCACGTAGAGCACGAGCATTCCGGCCGGGGGAGCGCAGATCCACCACTGCGCCGCGCCGAGCAGCGCGAACCCGCAGGTGAGACCCGTCATGGCGAGCAGCATGGTGAGCATGCGGCGGCGGGCGCGCAGCATCTGCTCGCGGCTCTGGGATGGCCGCGTCCTGGGCCGGACGGGACCGGCGTGGTCGTAGTAGCCGTCCGGCCCGCCGCCCTGGTGGGACGGGTGCTCGCCGTCGTAATCGGGCATCCCGTCACGGTACTCCTGATTGCGGCGGTTGACCTCGACGTGGATGTCCGCCTGAAGGCTTACTTCGACGTCGTTCTCGGTATTGGTCGGATATTCCGTCGCTTCGGCGGCATAAGCCGCTGTCGAGAACTCGTACTCGGCCGTTTCTGCGTGGCCGTGACCACGATCGTGCACCCGCTCGCCGTGGCTTCGCTGGCCGTGCGCCCGCTCGTCGTGGGTGTCCGCGTGCTCGCCGTCGCCCGGCCAGGCGTCGTCCTGCTCGGCTGCGGAGTCGGCCCTGGCCGCGTGCGGCCTGCGGACCCAGGCGGGAACCAGGAATCCCGCCCAGATGGCGACGATGGCGAGATAGAGGATCGCGCTGCTCACATGGCACCCCCTTGCCCATGCGAGAACTTCCATGCGGGAACCGGGCAGCCCAGCCGGCAACCGGCATGGTGCCAGCCGAAGGCCGAACTGCACCTGGTCACGTCACGCACCGTAGGCGCACTGGTGGGAATTGACGAGCATGCGGGCCGGTGTGTCGCAAGATCGGCCGCGACCATTACCTACTGCGCATGAGTCCGTGACATCGCGTTGACTTCCCGCCCCGGAATCATCCGATCCGCGGCCTCGCCGCCCGCTGGGCGCTCCGCCAGCGCGGCATCAGCCCGCTGGCCGCGTCCTCGGCGGTGAGCGCGTAGCAGATGTGATCTCGCCAGGCGCCGTCCACGTGCAGGGACAGTCGCCTGACGCCCTCCTCGTGGAAGCCGAGCTTCTCGACCACACGGCGGCTTGCCCGGTTCTCCGGGCGGATCGTGGCCTCGACCCGGTGCAGCCCGACCACGCCGAAGCAGTGGTCCATGGCCATGGCCAGCGCGGTCGGGGTGACGCCGAGCCCGGCGAACTGGCGGTCGATCCAGTAGCCGACAGACCCGGACCTGGCCGAGCCCCAGATGATGTTGCCGACCGTGAGCTGGCCGGCGAACCGGCCGCCGTAGGTCACCACCCATGGCAGCGTGACGCCGTGCCTGGCCTCCCTGCGCATCGTGCGCACCATGGCGATGTACGGGCCGAGGCTGCTCTGGTACAGCGGGGTCTCCGGGTTCGTCGGCTCCCAGGGGCGCAGCCAGTCCGCATTGCGCACCCTCGTCTCCCGCCACGCGCGGGCATCCCTCGTGACCAGCGGACGCAGGACCACCGGCGCACCGAGCAGGTCAGGCTCGGTCAGGGTTGCCGGCCAGCCACGCGCATATGCCACGTCACCATCATTGCGCCTTCGCGCGCGTGCGCGCCATCGGGACCGATCAACGGGCAGGCCAGCACGCGGGGCCCGATGCCTGCCGTGCCGGGACGCCGCGCCCCGCTCAGCCGTCCGCACGGGGATGATCGCCCCCGGCGGCCTGATCAAGGGCATGTTCCATAACAGATCGCACGACGGACATCCCGTCACGCACGCCGCCGGTCGACCCGGGGAGGTTGACGATCAGCGTGGTGCCGGCCAGCCCGGCGATGCCGCGCGACAGCATCGCGGAGGGAACCCCGGCGGCGACACCTGCCGCCCTGATCGACTCGGCGATGCCGGGAATATCCCTGTCGATGATCAGCCTGGTCATCTCCGGCGTCAGGTCACCGGGGGTCAGCCCGGTGCCGCCGGTGGTGACCACCACGTCGTACCCGGCGGCGACCGCGTCGCGCAGCGCCGCCTCGACGGCGGCGCCATCGGGGATCACGACCGGCCCGTCGGTCTCACAGCCCGCCGAACGCAGCAGTTCGGCAAGGACCGGGCCCGACGTGTCGGCGTAGACGCCGGCGGCCGCGCGGTTGGAGACCGTCACGGCCAGCGCGCGGATCACGGACGGCTCCAGTGCCCGCTCGCGCCGCCGGTCTTCTCGGTCACCATCACGCCGGTGATCGTGGCCGCGGGGTCCACCGTCTTGATCATGTCGATCAGCGCGAGCGCGCCGACCGTGACCGCGGTCAGCGCCTCCATCTCCACGCCGGTGCGGTCCGCGGTGCGCGCCGTCACCTCGATGTCGACGCCGTCGTCGGCGACTCTGAGCCCGACGTTCACCGCGTGCAGGCCGATCGGGTGGCAGAGCGGGATCAGATCCGGGGTGCGCTTGGCGCCGCCGATCGCGGCGATCCTGGCGACGGCGAGCGCGTCGCCCTTGGGCACGGTGCCGTCCCGCAGCGCGGCGACGGCGGCGGGGGAGAGCAGCACCCGGCCGGTCGCGGTCGCGCTGCGCGCGGTGACGTCCTTGGCCGAGACGTCGACCATGCGGGCCTGGCCGGCGGCGTCAATGTGGGTCAGCGTGGGGGAGGAGCCGGCCGCCGGCGCGCCGGCGGCCGGCTCAGGGACCAGCCCGGGCGCGGGGTCCGGGTGCGAGCCGAGCGCGTCGTCCACGACGGCGCCGGGTGAGACGACGTCGCCGGGGGCCAGCGGGTCGGGGTGCGAGCCGATGGCCTCGTCCACGAGAGCTCCTGGTGAGGCCGGCTCGGCCGAGCCGGCCTCACCAGGAGCCGGGTCACGCGTGCCCGGCTCGCCTGGCGCCCGATTCCGGGGGTCCAGCCGTTCCCGCGGATCCCGCGGATCCCGGTCCGCGGGATCCGCGGCCCCCGGTCTTGCTGCGTCCTTGCTCACGGCAGCTCCAGTACCTCGACAACCGCGCCGGCCGGCAGGTCGGTGACCGCCTCGGGAACGATGATCAGCAGGCTGGCCCTGGCCAGCGAGGCGATCTGGTGCGAGCCCTGCCCGGTGAGCGGCACGACGGTTCCCTGTTCCTCACCCGGGATCCCGCGCAGAAACGACCTGCGGCCGGCGGGGGAGGAGACCGGCCCGGTGAGCCGGGCCTGGCGGGGCGCGAATGGTTGCGCCGGAAGGGCTTGGAGGGCACGGGCCGCGGGCTCGACGAACAGCCGGAACGACACGAACGCGGACACCGGGTTGCCGGGCAGCGTGAAGATCGGCACCCGGCGGCTGCCGACCAGCCCGAAGCCCTGCGGCATGCCCGGCTGCATCGCGACCTTGCGGAACGTGACCGTGCCGAGCCCGGCCCGTGCTCCGCCCGGCCCGGGCCCGGCCTCCCCGCCTCCCGCCGCTCGTGCCTGGCCGGTCAGCGCGGCCTTGACGACGTCGTGCTCGCCGCCCATGCTGACCCCGCCGCTGGTCACCAGCAGGTCGGCGATCGCCGCAGCCTGTTCGATCGCGTCGAGAACCGCGCCGGCCTCGTCCCGTTGGGTGGGGTGCCTGGTCGCCGCGCAGCCGATCTGGCGCGCCGCGGCGGTGAGCATATAGCTGTTGGAGTCCCAGATCAGGCCGGGAACCAGCGGCGACCCGGGCTCGGCAAGCTCGTTGCCGGTCGAGATGACCGTGACCTGCGGGCGTCGGCGTGCCCGCACCGAGCCGTGCCCGGCCGCGGCGAGCACGCCGATCTGGGCGGCGCCGAGCCTGGTGCCGGCGGGCAGCAGCAGGTCGCCTGGCCTGGCGTCGTCTCCGGCCCGTCGCACCGCGTGGCCCTTGCTGGCGGGCTCGGTGATCGCGACGTGCTCCGGCCCGGGCCCGCCCGTTCCGGCCGCGCCCGGCCCGGCCGCACTCGGCCCGGTCCCGGTCCACTCGACCGGGACGACGGCATCGGTGCCATCGGGCAGCAGCGCACCGGTCATGATCCGGATGCAGTGTCCCGGCGTCAGCGTTCGCGGCGTGGTGTCACCCGCGGCGACCTCGCCGTCCACCGGCAGGATGACCGGGTGCTCGGCGCTGGCGGTGGCAACGTCGGCGGCCATCACCGCGTAGCCGTCCATGGAGGAGTTGTCGAAGCCGGGCAGCGGCCAGGCCGCGGTCATGTCGGCGGCCAGCACGGCGCCGAGTGCCTCGGCCAGCGGCAGGTCATCGGGCGGCAGTGGTTCGATCGCGGCGACGATCTCGCTCAGGTAGCTATCGACTGACTGCATCCGTCGTGATCCTGTCCGCCTGTGGCTGCTGCGCCTGGTCGTACTCCGCCTGCTTCTCCCTCGGCCGTTAATCCAGGCCGGCGAGGAACTCGCGCAGCCAGGGTACGAAATCGGCGGCCAGATCGGGCCGCGCGCACGCGAACTCGACGGTGGTCCGCAGGAAGTCCTGCTTGTTGCCGGTGTCGTAGCGGCGCCCGCGGAACAGCACGCCGTGCACGCCGCCGCCGTCCACGCCGCTGCCCGCGCCGAGCCCGTCCTGCCCGGCGCCGTCGGCCGGCGGGATCCGGTCGGCGACGGCCAGCGTCCGCAGCGCGTCGGTGAGCTGGATCTCGCCCCCGCGCCCGGCCGGGGTCTTGCGCAGCACATCGAACACCGCGGGGTCGCAGACGTACCGGCCGATCACGATCCAGTTCGACGGTGCCTCGCTGGTCTGCGGCTTCTCGACCAGGTCGGTCACGGCCACGACGTCAGCCTCGTCGGTCGGCTTGAACGCCGCGCACCCGTACGCCGACACCTGGTCCGACGGCACCTCCATCAGCGCGACGATGCTGCCGCCGTAGCGCTGCCTGGCCGCGATCATCCGGGCAAGCAGATGGTCATCCGGCCCGATCAGGTCGTCGCCGAGCAGGACGGCGAACGGCTCGTTCCCGACGTGCTCGGCGGCGCAGAGCACAGCGTGGCCAAGCCCGCGCGGGGAATCCTGCCGCACGTAGCTCACGTCGGCGAGCTCGCTCGGCGCGCGGACGGCCGCGAGCGCCTGGTCGTTGCCGCGGGCCTCGAGCCGCCGCTCAAGGTCGTGCGCCCGCTCGAAGTGGTCGATGATCGACTGCTCGCCGTCGCCGGTGATGAGCAGCACATCCTGCAGGCCAGCGGACACGGCCTCCTCGACCACATACTGGATCGCTGGCTTGTCCACGACGGGCAGCATGACCTTAGGCGTGATCTTCGTCGCCGGCAGGAACCTGGTGCCCAGGCCTGCGACTGGGATGACTGCCTTGGTGACTGAGGCGGATGTGGCCATGCTGAAACCCTAACTAGCTGGCGGGAGGACCTTGTGCACGGCATGGCAGAAAGTGATCACGCCGCGTCGCTACCCAGTGCTACCCGAGGTGGCCAGAGTATGCCCGGGCAGGGTTTGGCCGAACGCAAATCGCTGCTGCGCAAGGAGTTGCTCGCGGCGCGAAGAGGGCTGGGGCAGGCCGGCCGGGCAGCCGCCGGCCGGGCGCTGGCCGACATCATGCTCGAGATGCCGGAGACTGGCATGGCCGGCGCGATCGCCGCCTACCTGTCGGTCGGGACCGAGCCGCCGACCTCGGCCCTGGTCTACGCGCTGTGGAAGCGCGGAAGCTACGTGCTGCTTCCTGTGCTCATGGACGACAACGACCTGGACTGGGCCTGCTACGAGGGCCCCGACTCGCTCGCGCCCGGCCCGCACGGACTGCTCCAGCCGACCGAGCCGCGGCGCGGCGTCAGCGGCATCGCCAGCGCCGACCTGGTGATCGTCCCGGCGCTGGCCGTCGACCGGCGCGGGTACCGGCTGGGCCGGGGCGGCGGCTCGTACGACCGGGCGCTGGCCAGGGTCGGCGCCGCGGTGCCGACGATCGCCCTGCTCTACGACGGCGAGCTGCTCGACGAGGTGCCGGCCGGCCCGCACGACCAGCGGGTGCGAGCGGTTGCGCAACCGGGGCGAGGAATGACCAGGCTCGGCTAGCAGTTGCTAACATTTAGCAGCCGACGGTTGCGAGTGCTAACGCTTGACTTGGGAGGACACGTGCCGACGTACCAGTACGCCTGCACCGAATGCGCAGACGAACTTGAGGTTGTGCAGCGGTTCAGCGACGACGCGCTGACCATCTGCGGAGCCTGCGGCGGCAAGCTGCGCAAGGTGTTCTCCCCCGTGGGCATCGTGTTCAAGGGCTCGGGTTTCTACCGCACCGACAGCCGGAACGGCAGCGTGAGCGGCTCGTCCGGCGGCAACGGCAAGGCCGGCGACGGGTCCGGGCCGGACAGTTCAGGCAAGTCGGAGTCCGGGTCGAAGGCGGAGGGTGCGGGTAAGCCCGAGGGCTCCGGGTCGGGCTCGTCGGGGTCGGGCTCGTCGGGGTCGGATTCGTCGGGTTCGTCGGGCAACGGTTCGGCCGGCAAGCACGGGTCGGGGAAGGGCAGCGCGTCCGCCGGGTCCGGCTCGAAGGTCGCCTGACCGCGGTGCCCGACGTGTCCGGGCTGGCCGGGTCGTCGGGGCTGGCTGAGTCGTCGGGGCTGGCCCAGTCCTCCGGGCTGGCCGAGTCCTCCGGGCTGGCCGAGTCCTCCGGGCTGGCCGGGTCCTCCGGGTCAGCCGGAGCGGGGCGGGCGAGCATCGGCGTCATCGGCGGCTCCGGGTTCTACAAGTTCCTCGACAGCGCGGCCGAGATCGACGTGGCAACCCCGTTCGGCCCGCCGAGCGGCCGGCTGACGATCGGCACCGTCGCGGGGCGATCCGTTGCGTTCCTGCCCAGGCATGGCAAGGACCACAGGTTCCCGCCGCACCGCATCCCTTACCAAGCCAACCTGTGGGCGCTGCGGTCGGTCGGGGTGCGGCAGGTGCTCGCGCCGAGCGCCGTTGGGTCGCTGACGGCCGCGTGCGGGCCCGGCACGCTGGTCATCCCCGACCAGATCGTGGACCGGACCAGCGGGCGCCGGCAGACCTACTACGACGAGGGCGGCGCGGTGCACATCGCGTTCGCCGACCCGTACTGCCCGGCCGGCCGGTCCGTCGCCGTCGCGTCGGCCCAGGCCGCCGGGTGGGCGCCGGTGCCGTCGGGGACGCTCGTGGTGATCGAGGGGCCGAGATTCTCCACCAGGGCGGAGTCGCGCTGGTACGCGGCGCAGGGCTGGACGATCATCGGCATGACCGGGCACCCCGAGGCCGTGCTGGCCCGCGAGCTTGCGCTGTGCTACACATCGCTCTGCCTGGTCACCGACACCGACGCCGGGGTGGACGAGGGCGAGGGTGTGACCCAGGCCGAGGTGTTCGAGGTCTTCGCGCGAAACGTGGCCAGGCTGCGCGGCCTGGTGATGACCGTGATCGAGAGCATGCCGCGGGAGCGGACCTGCCCCTGCGCCTCGGCGCTGGACGGCATGAAGCTGCCGTTCGAGTTGCCGTAGCGGCGAGGCGGGTGCCTCCCTCGCATCCCTCGCCGGCCTCTCGCCGTGCGAGCTCCGCCCCGGCGTCCTTCACGTCGGCAAGTTCCGCGATGGCGTCCGATTCGCCGGGTATTTCGCGGAGCTGGCGCGACGCCTAGCCGGTTCCAGCGAGTGCTGCCGAACTTTCGTGCTGATGGATGTGAAGAAAGTCCCAGAATACGCAGTGAATGTGACATCCATTCCAACGGGTATATAGGATCTATGTGTTATTCAGGTATCTAACCGGCTGGGACCCACGTCGATGCGCTCGCATCGGATGCCGTGGCGGCGGTCGAGCCCACGAAGCGAGTCCGGTGCCCGCTTCTCTCACGCGGGCGGGCGCGGCGGCTGGCGAGACCGATCAGGTTGCCCTCGGTGTCTCGGACGAATGCCATCCACTCCTCCCAGCCGGGCCCCGGCGGCTCGAACCTCGCGATTAGCTCCCCGCCGAGTTCGTCGGTGTAGAAGGCCACGGCCCGGTCGAGGTCGTCTGCGTGCTGCGCGACCTGATGCAGTTCCAGCATCTCCGGTTCCTCCCAAGTATGTAGCATCCCTATTATTATTCGTAGGGATGCTATACATATGGTGTGACGACAAGCAAGCCAGGCAGGGGCAGCCCGGTTGACTCGAGCGACTTGAGCCGGCAGAGCGAACTGAGCGAGCTGGGCGAACTGAGCGAGCTGGGCGACCCGGGCGAGTCGGCCGACCTGGCCGTGGCCGCCTCCGCGCTCAACTCGGGCGCCATTCACCTGCTGCGCGGGCTCGGCGCGGTGGACCAGGCCGCAGGGCTGACCCGCGCCAGGCTGTCGGCCCTGTCGGTGCTCGTCTTCGGCGGGCCCTGCATGCTCGGGGCGCTGGCCGCGGCCGAGGGCATCGCCGGGCCGACCATGACCAGGATCGTGGACGGCCTGATCAGGGAAGGCCTGGCCGAGCGGCGACCGCATCCGAGCGACGGCCGCGCCGTGGCGGTCACCGCCACCGAGGCCGGGCAGGCCCTGATGCGGACAGCTCAGCGCCGCCGGATCGACGCGATCGTGGCGGCCATGCTGACCCTGTCGCCCAGTGAACGGGCTCAGCTGGCGGCTGCCGCTGGGCTGCTTGACCAGGTGGCCGCGGCGGTCAGGAACGGCCAGGCACGAGAGGCGGTTCCGGGTCCGAGCCGGTAGGCTTGGCGTGCCCGCATTGCGGGCGGGCCCCGATAGCTCAGTGGATAGAGCGACTGCCTCCTAAGCAGTAGGTCCCGCGTTCGAGTCGCGGTCGGGGCGC
>DATIZP010000066.1:0-13400 GCA_035517035.1 Streptosporangiaceae bacterium
CGGCCCGGGGGCCGAGCGCGCCTGGCCGGCCCTGCGCCTGGTGCTCGCCCAGCAGGCCGACCGGGTCCGCCCCTGGCTCGACCGGCCGCCGCAGACCAACGAGGTCGGCAGGGGCGCCGCGCTGGCCGGCGCGCTCTGCCATCTGGCCGCCGAGGCCAACCTGCCGGTCAGGCTGGTCGAGATCGGCGCGAGCGCAGGGCTGAACCTGCGTGCGGACCGGTTCAGGATCACTGGCCCTGGTGTGTGCTTCGGACCGGCCGGCTCCCCGGTGCGGATCGAAGGCGGCTGGCTCGGCCGCCCGCCGCCTGGCGGGCCGGTCACCGTGCTGTCGCGCACCGGCGGCGACCTAACGCCCATCGACCCGCTGAGCGAGGACGGCGAGCTGCGGCTGACCGCCTACCTCTGGCCCGACCAGATCGCTAGGCTCAACCGGCTGCGCGGCGCCATCGAGCTGGCCGGGCAGGTCCCCGCGCAGGTGCGTGCCGAGCCAGCGTCGGCGACGATCGCTGGCCTGCGGCTCGAGCCCGGGACCTGGACCGTGCTCTGGCACTCGGTGATGGCGCAGTACCTGGACGCCGCCGAGGCGGAGGCGATCGCCGCTGGCATCGCCGCGCTGGCCGACGCGGCAACCGGATCGGCCAGGCTCGCCCACGTGAGCCTGGAACCCGTCAGAGGGCTCGCCGACATCCCGGTGCAGCTGCGGACCTGGCCGGGGGGTACGCGCCGACTGCTCGGCACCGCGCCGCCGCACGGCATCCCCGTGACCTGGGCGGGCTGACCCGGCCCGAGCTCGCGGCAGCAGGGACACCTCAGGGCTATCAGGCCCCTCCAGCTCATACCTGGAGGGGCCTGATCACAGGATGCCCAACCAGGTGCTCAGAAGCTGGCAGCGACACGCGAACATCACCGGCATAAATGGTGACCGCGCGGTGACCACGAGGCGTCGGCCCCTTACCGGCGCCCCGCCCATTCGTAACGACGGGAACTGCGGCCGAGTATCCGGTCGACCGCCTGCCCGACGCCGCCGTCCTCGGCGATCAGCCTGCGCACCACGAACGTCATCGCTGGGATGGCCCAGAAATCTCCGCACACCCACAAGATCGCGGCGCCGATCTGCTGGTCGGCGAACGGCGGGAAGGTCACGCCAGGGATGTGCGCGTAGACCGAGTACCACGACGTCTGGGTCAGGAAGCTCATCGACATCGCAAGTACCCACATCTCCACGTTCGTGAAGAACAGCGCAACGGCCTGGGCGAACCGCGTCATCGTGATCCGGAACGGCGCCGACGGGATGAACTGGAGCCAGAACAGCACCCCGGCGATGAAGAAGCTGCCGTGCATCAGCCAGATATGCACGGCCTGGTTACGGTAGGCCAGGTCATACGGGCCGGGAAGATGCCAGAAGACCATGACAACGTTGAAGATCGCCACGGCCACCCACGGCCTGAGCAGGAAACCGCCCACGGCACGGACCGGCCGCGCCCAGCCCGCGGTCAGGATCTCCCCGGTGGCGTCCCTGCCGAACCGCCCGGGCAGCCCGTCAAGCAGCGGCTGCCAGGGCGCTCCGGCCACGATCAGCACCGGCGCGGCGAACATCAGCAGCAGGTGCTGGATCATGTGCACGAAGAAGTACTTGTCCGACCAGTAGTCGATCGGCGACTGCACCGCGATCAGCAGCACGGCGAGCCCGCCGTAGAACCAGAACGAGCGGATCCTGCGCTCCCTGGTCCGCTCGGGGCGCGACCTGCGTGCCAGACGGGCCAGGCCGATCTCGTGCCAGACCACCAGGACCGCGGCCACGATCGCGAACGGGTCGAACGACCAGTTGTCGAGCACGTAGTTCATCGGGCCTCGCTCAGCTAGGGGTGCCACTGCCAGGGGAGAGCGCCCGCTCCGCCGCCTGAGCGAACAGGACGGCGTAGGAGGACTTGGAGCTTGCCGTGCCCGCACCGGGATCGGCGTTGAACTCGGTCTTGATGATCCCGCGCCCGTTGATCACGAACACCAGGTCGCTGTGCGCGACCATCTGCCCGCCGGGGACCACCTCGACCTGCACGCCGTAGCTGTCCCAGACCCGGCGCAGCACGCTGACCGAAGCGGTCAGGTAGTGCCAGTTCGCCACGCCGGTCAGCCGCTCCTGCCGGTCGAAGGCCCGCAGATACGGGACGGTGTGGTAGAGCGGGTTCGCCGCGACGGCCAGGATCTCGACGTGCGCGGCCCTCGGCCCTAGCATCTGGTCGGCGACACGCAACTCCTGCGCGATCAGCGGGCAGTCCGTGGTGCAGACCGGGTCGAGGAATGTGAGCAGCACAACCTTCCCGCGCAGGCTGGCCAGAGACACGGGTCTGCCGTTCTGGTCGGTCAGCCGGAACGGCGTCGCAGGGACGTCCAGTGTCGAACTCTCGCCGCCGAGTGCCTCGGCGATGATCGGGCTTGCGGTGGAGGTGCTTGCCTGCGCCGCCGCCATCGGAGCGGCACCGAGCAGCACGAGCCCCACGGCCCAGACAGCGAGCACGCCGGTCGCGCTGGATGCCGCGAAGAGCCCCGCCAGCCGGCCAGGGCTGACCAGGTCGCGCCACCGGGGCCCGGCGCCTGGGCCGGTGGTCGCGATGTCCGGCGCCCCGTCGGCGGCGAGCGCCAGTTCGGGCGCGGCCTCGGGCTCCGGCTCGGCGGCCTGCCGCGGCCTGGTCAGCGCCAGGTAGCCACAGCCGAGCACCAGGAGCAGCGGGATCATGCTGTTCGGGTCGGTGCCGAGCCCGCCGAAGAAGCCGAGATCCTCCACCAGCACCCAGTCGGCCAGGCAGAACACCACCGCCGCGACCAGGACCGGGCCGAGCAGCGCCCTGCGCTGGCTGAGCAGGCCAGCCCCGATGATGGCCAGAGCCGCCACCGCGAATGCGTTCACGCTAAAGCCGTGACTCGCGGTGAACGAGCCGAAGTCGCCGACCAGGCGGGCGAGCAGGGCGGGCTGCGGGGTGCCCGACATCTGGCCGACCATGCCGGTCAGCGTGCCCGGCTGGCCGTGCCCGGCGCCCTGCCAGAAGCCGCGGCCCGGCCAGGCCTGGAGCACGGCCATGGCGACGAAGAACACGCCGAGGCCGGCGAGCAGCCGTCGCCCGAGCGCGGCGCTGTCCCAGGCCCGGTCGGGCAGGGCCACCAGCGCTCCGGCGATGCAGTAGAACACGGCCGCACCCGGCGCGCCGAACAAGATCGTGAGTCCGGGCGCGAAGATTCCGCCGAACGCCTCGCCGAACACCCAGACCAACAGGCCCCAGCCCACGCTGGCCAGGCCGGCCAGCCTGGACCAGGGGCCGCGCGCCGCGGCCAGCATCCAGACCCCGATGCCGACCTGGATCCAGACCGCCGCGGCGCTTGCCTGCACCGGGTGGTAGGACCACGCGGTGCCCGACCAGTTCACCAGGTGCTGCACCCACGCCGGGGAGGTGCCGGCGGCTGGCGCGATCACCTTCGACGGCAGGCCGGCCGCCATCGCCGGCTGCGCCTGAAGGATCCCGTCGAACACCCAGATCAGGCCGAAGCCGAGCCGTACCAGCCGCCGCGCCGGGTGCTCGGGCGCCTGCTCAGCGGCGCTCGCCCGGCGGGCGGCACCGGCTGCGGCCGCCGAGATGAACCGCGGCCGCCACTCGCGCAGGCTCGCCCAGATGATCGCGAGTGTGGCGAGCACAAGCAGCGCGACGAGGCCCTGGTGCATCAGCGCTGACCGGAACGCGGCCACGAGCACCGGGTTGGCTGTGTTCAGCCCGCTATGCATTCCTGGCATCTGCTCGCTGCTCCTCCAGTGCTCTGGGTGACGTCGGCCTGGTCGGCTGAGGCCTGCAACGCTCGCCGCGCTAGCCGTACAGGACCGGGGGCGCGGCGTGGGGCGCCAGCGCCTTAATGGCCGGCCGCAGTTCCGCGTACACGACCGCCCGCTGCGCATTGAGCTTACGCAGCGCGCTGCGCAGCGCGGCCAGGGCGGCGGCCTGGGTGGGCTTGCCGTGGTCGGACAGGGCGGTGGCGACGTCGGTCTGCACCCGAATGGCGTCGGGCGCGGCCCAGTTGATCAGCGCGGTGACCGCGTTCGCTAGGTGGTAGCTGGCGAGCGACTCGGGTACCTGGACGGCGGTCAGGTCGTCGAGCTCCTCGTTGTTGGCCGGCGAGCAGTTCGCCGCACCGTAGTTCACCTCGCTCAGCGCGACCGTGAGGTTGTGGCTGGCGCCGGTGTCGATGTCGCGCAGCAGGACTAGGGCCTCCTGGACCCCCGCCGCGCACGAGCCCACGTCCTGGTTCAGCGTCTGGAGCAGGCCGCGCAGGTCGCTGGCCCGCTGCCCCTTGGTGGGGTGGTGGGCGAGGCCCACCGCCACCGCGATGATCAGCAGCACGGCGCCGGCGGCGAACAGCCAGCGCGGCGAACGGCCGGTCGGCCAGCCGCGGGCACGCATCGGGATGTACGGCGGGTCGGTCCTGGTCTGCTGCATCTAGCTTGCCCTGTCCGAGTGTGGCAGGCTGTCCGCCCAGGCCGTCAGCTCCCGCTGGGTGACGGCCCCGATGACGTGCCTGACGATCTGGTGCCTGGCGTTGAGGAAGAAGGTCTGCGGCAGGGCGAGCACGCCGTAGGAGACGGCGACCGATGCCGACGGGTCGAAGCCGACCGGGTAGGCGACCCCGTGCGCGCGGAGGAACCTCAGCGCCGCCGCGCTCTGGTCGTTGGAGTCCACCCCGATCACCAGCACTCTGCCGTGGTGCGCACGGTAGAACCTGGCGAGCAGCGGGGTCTCCTTCTGGCACGGGGTGCACCAGGAGGCGAAGAAGTTGACCACCACGGAGCGCCCGGCGTCCTGGGTCAGCGCCACCTGCTGCCCTGGCGCGCCGAGCCTGGTGAGGCTGAACGGCCTGGCGGGCTTCAGCGGCCCGCCTCGTGGTGAGGCGCTCGCGGTGAGCACGCCGGCGGCGACGGCGACGAGCACCACCCCGGCCAGCATGGCCAGCAGAGTGCTGCGCCTGATCCGGCCGGCGCCCGGCAGCCTCACCAAGCCTCCCGCTCCACGATCTCCCTGGCCAGGCCCGCGGTCCGCGGTGCCGGCCGTCCGCCACCGCGCCGGGTGCTGCCGGGCAGCGCCCGGCCGTGCGCGGTACCCGGGTGCGGCGCGTGCCCATGCGCGGTCGTGCCGTGCAGCCCCAGGGTGGGCAGCACGAGCTCGAACCGGCTGCCGCTGCCGACCTCGCTCTGCACGCGTACCTCGCCGCCGTGCCCCGCCGCGATGGCCTGGACCAGCGCGAGCCCCAGGCCCGTGCCGCGGGTGCTGCTGCCCGGGTTGGTCCTGAACCTGTCAAAGATATGCGGAATGTCGGCCGCGGCGATGCCTTCTCCGCTGTCCCGCACCACGATCCTGGCCGAGCGGGCACCGTCGCCGCGCCTGACCGAGACCGCGATCTCGTCGTCCTGCGACGTGTGCTGTACCGCATTCTCGATCAGGGCGTCGAGCGCCAGGCCGAGCCGCTCGGCATCGACGAGCGCGGTGACCGGCTCAAGCGGGCCGAGCCGCCAGCGCCGGGGGGCCGTCGGCTGCCAGCGGTGCACCAGATCGGTCACGATCAGGTCAAGGTCGGCCGGCGCCGGGGCGAGGAACTCCGGATTCTGAGACGCGGCGACGAGCAGCAACTGCTCGCTGAGCGTCCGCAGCCGTTCGAGTTCGCCCACCACCACGTGGATGTCACGGTGCTGCTGCCCGGCAAGCACCCGAGCGAGCAGCTCGGCGTGCCCGAGCGCGATCGTGATCGGGGTGCGCAGCTGGTGCGAGGCGTCCTGCAAGAACAGGCGCTGCCGCTCAAGCATGCGCTCGGCCTCGGCCGCGATCTCGGCCCGGTCCCTGGCCACCGTCCTGCGATGCGCCTGCCAGGCCATCACCACGAACAGAGTGGCCAGCAGCGGAATCTGCTCCACCGCCTGGCCGAACCGCAGGTGCCGCATCGCGTCGTCGCCGATCGCCGCCGCGGTGGTCGCCACGGCGGTGCCGGTGAGCGCGAGCATGCGCCGCTTCGGCCAGAGCCGGAAGCCGAACAGCAGCGCCAGGCTGATCCAGATCAGGTCGAACGGGATCACCTGCCATGCGGGGAACATCACCATGGCCACGACACAGACCAGCCAGAGCAGCAGCCAGGCGACCTCGGGCTGGCTGCCGGCAGCCGACTCGGGCTGCTCAGGGCGCGAGCCGATATCCCTCACCACGCACCGTCTCTATCAGGGCGAACCCGAGCTTGGCCCGCAGCCGCCTGATGCAGACGTCGACAATGTTCGAACCCGGATCGAAGTCGATGCCCCAGACCGAGGCGAGCAGCTCGCTCTTGGTCACCGACTCGCCCCTGCGCTCCATCAGCGCCCGCAGGCAGAGGAACTCGAGCCTGGTCAGCGCCACCGGGCCGGAGCCGCTGTCGGCCACCAGCCGTCTGGCGTCCAGGCTGAGGTCGCCGGCCTGCATGACCTCGCCGCGCATCGCGTTCTCGCGCAGCCTGGCCCTGACCCGGGCGAGCAGTTCGGCCAGCGAGAACGGCTTGGTCAGGTAGTCCCTCGCGCCGAGGTTGAGGCACTCCACCTTGGTGGCGGTGTCGGCGTTGCAGGACAGCACGAGCACCGCCTGCGAGGCGTCGGCCTGCAGGATCGCGGTGAGCGCCTGGCGGCCGTCCAGGTCGGGCATGAGCAGGTCAAGTATCACCAGGCCGAAACCGCCGGCCGCGGCCTGGCCGATGCCGGCGTGCGCGCCGTCGGCCACGGCCACCAGGTAGCCCTCATTCTCCAGCGCGCGCCGCACGAAGTTCGTGATGTGCGGCTCGTCGTCGATGATCAGGATGCGCTGGCCGGCGATGTCGGGGGAGCCGTGCGCGGGCGCGGCAAGGGAACCGGACAGGGCGGTGCCCGATCCGGCCGACCGGTAATCCTCGCGTGCGGCGGTCATGGCGCCTTCGATCATCCCTCGAGCAGCCTAGCGGCCAGGGTGGCGGTGGGCAGGCCGTCACGTGACGAGCCACGAGTCCTCCGGCACTCGGTCTACTCCTGAATCCACGTCAAGTCAAGACTAAAGGAATCTAAACGTCATATAAGGTTCATGCCGCCCTGTGCCCGTAACCCGCCGACGGGCCGGCCTGCCGGTGAGAGGAGTTGCGGATGATGACAGTTTCGTCATCCCGATCGCCGGCTATTGCCTCGCGTCTGCCATAGCCGCACTATCGGTGCAGTCGTTTGCCATCCGGCGCAGCGCGGGCAGCCGCCAGCCGCCGGGCCGAGTCGTGCGCGACGAGCGTCGCGCAGAAGCGAGGTGGTGACTGATGTCCCTGCCGGTCCGCGTGGGAACCCTGCTCGTGGCGTTCCTCGCCGTGGTCGGCGGCGCGATCTTCGTCGTCGCCCATTTTTTCCTTGCCGGACCGCCGGTGATCACCGCGGCCGTGGCACCGGGCAACCAGGTCCACCTCGTCATGCAGGAGGATCCGCAGACGACGGTGACCAATCGGCCTGACTGGGTGTCCTACTTCATCCAGGACCCGACCACGAAGAAGTGGGTGCACACCACCTTGTTCAAGGTCCCAGCGGGCGCCACCGTCCACGTGACGATCTACGGCTACGACGGGTGCACGCCGCCGCGCAATCCCTTCTTCGGCCAGGTCACCGGGACGGTCGGCGACGTCGAGTTCATCGACGGCAAGAAGGTCAGCACGCTGAACGGCTGGTACAACTGCTCGATCGGGCACACCTTCTCGATCCCAGGCATCGGGCTCAACGTGCCGATGGGCTCGCCCACCACCGTCGCCGAGAACAACGACCTGTGCACAGTGTCGCCGTGCACTCCCATGGAGGACGGTAAGCCGGTCCCGCACGCCACGATGACCTTCACCTTTAAGGCGCCGACGACGCCGGGCAGTTACCTGTGGCAGTGCCGGATCCCCTGTGGCGGCGGCTACATCACTGGGTTCGGCGGACCGATGCAGACGATCGGCTACATGACCGGAGACATGGAGGTGGGTTCCTGATGGCCGCCGAAACTCAGCCGCCGGCCACCGGAGCGACGGGCAGCGGGTCGAACCACGGACTGCGGATCTTCCTCATCTGGCTGGTCCTCGCCCTCGCGGTCGACCTGATCTACTGGTTCGTCATCGGCCCGAACGTGCCGCCCGGCACCCTCGGCTCGGCTGCGCAGGGCCAGCGGTTCGACATCAACGTGATGACCGTGATGTGCCTTCCCGTGATGCTGATGGTGCTCGTGTACTTCGGGTACTCGCTCGTCGTCTGGCGCCACCGCCAGGACGACGACGAGGACGGCCCGCCGATCCACGGGAACACCAGGATCCAGGCCACCTGGATCACCGTGACGACGGTGATCGTGCTGAGCCTGTTCGGGTTCGGCACCTACGAGCTGATCGCCCCGAACGGCGCGGGCGGCGGCGAGGGCCCGGCCCCGATCTGGAACCCGCCGGGGGCGAGACTGACCGTGGCACAGCAGCGGGCGCCGTGGTCGCCAGGCCAGGTACTGGTCGTCCAGGTGATCGCGCAGCAGTGGAAGTTCACCTTCAGGTACCCGCAGTTCGGCGGTTTCGAGACGCCCAACCTGGTGCTGCCAGAGGGACAGTGGGTTCAGTTCGACGTGACCTCGCTCGACGTGATCCACAGCTTCTGGGCCTACCAGCTCGGGGTGAAGGCCGACGCCAACCCCGGAGTGGACAATGTCGCTTACACCAAGACCCAGCACCTCGGCAACTTCACGGTCCGGTGTGCTGAGCTCTGCGGGCTCTGGCACGGGGCGATGTTCGACTACGGCAAGGTCAAGTCGGTGGCGCAGTTCGAGTCCTGGGTGTCAGCGACCAAGACGCAGTTCGCGAGCGTCACGAGCATCCTCAACAAGTGCGTGCCGTACGCCACGACCTACGACCCGACCACCATCAAGGCCAAGTGCTCCGGGCCGGTGATGAACACGCTCGGCCTGACTTCGGCAGGCGGCGGCTGGGGCTCGCCGCTCGATCCGGCGGGGCCATGACCAGCGCGGGCAAGGCACGTCCCAGCGTCCGTCGATGTGATGAGGTGACTTGATGGCCATCGAAACTGAACCGGGCAGGACCGGGACCGGCGGCGAGGCTGGCGGCGCGGCTCCGGTGCGCGCCTGGTGGATGCGGCCCGGGCTAATCGCCGCGATCATCGGCGCGGTGATCGGCTACGCCATCGGGCACTGGCTGGGCAACCTGATCACGCACGGGTACCCGCAGGCCGCTACCGGCGGCGGTTCGCCAGACAGCAACGACACACCGATCGTGCTCGGCTACCTGTTCCTGGTGATCGGCTGGCTGGCCGGCATGGGCGTGTTCAACGACCTGGGCCGCCTGATGGCCGGCCGTCGGGTGAGCGGCGAGTACGCGGAGTCTAGGGGTCTGGCCAGGTACTTCAGGTTCACGCTGGACCACAAGGTGGTCGGCATCCAGTACCTCGTCGGCATGATCATCTACTTCTGCACCGCCGGGCTGCTCGCCATGGCGATCAGGACCGAGCTGCTCTCGCCGGTGCACCACGTGTTCAGCTCCGCCGTTTACGTCGAGATCGTCGGCGAGCACGGCACGATGATGATGATGCTGATGACCTCGGTCATCCTCGGCCCGTTCGGCAACTACCTGGTGCCGCTGATGATCGGGTCGAAGCGGGTCGCCTTCCCCAGGCTGGAGGCGCTGTCCTTCTGGCTCACCCCGGCGGCCTTCCTGATCCTGCTGAGCGCGCTGCTGCTCGGCGGGTTCAACTTCGGCTGGACCGGCTACGCGCCGCTGTCCATCCAGGACACCGTGGGCGCCGACGCGTATTTCTTCGCGTTCGGGCTGATGGGCATCTCGATCATCCTGGCCGGCTTCAACATCCTGGTCACGGTCATCTGCTACCGGGCGCCGGGCATGCGCTGGAGCCGGATTCCGATGTTCGTCTGGGGACTGCTCGGCACCGCGGTGATGATGACCCTGGCCGGGCCGATCCTGGTCGGCGGGTGCTACATGACGCTGACCGACCGCACGGTCCAGACGGCCTTCTTCTCCGACCAGCTCGGCGGAAGCAGCTACCTGTGGCAGAACCTGTTCTGGTTCTTCGGCCACCCGGAGGTCTACATCCTGGCACTTCCCGGCTTCGGCATCGTGATGGAGATGCTGCCGGTGTTCACCCGCAAGCCGCTGTTCGGCTACCGGATGGCCGCGGCCGGCATCATCGGAGTGACGCTGCTGAGCTTCTTCGTCTGGCAGCACCACCTGTTCGACAGCGGGATCAACCCGGACATGCGCCCGCTGTTCATGCTCACCACCGAGCTGATCTCGATCCCGACCGGGTTCATCTTCCTGGTCGGCATGGGCACGCTGTGGAAAGCCAAGATCCGGCTCACCGTGCCGATGCTGTTCGCCCTGGCGTTCTACTTCAACTTCCTGATCGGCGGCGTCACGGGCGTGTACAACTCCGACGCCCCGGCCGACGTCACCGAGCACGGCAGTTTCTTCGTGATGGCGCACTTCCACTACACGATCATGGGCGGCCTGATCTTCGCGTTCATGGCCGGCTGCTACTACTGGCTGCCGAAGATGATGGGGATCAAGCTCAACCAGACGCTCGGCAAGTGGCATTTCTGGCTGATGTTCCTCGGCTTCAACTCGACGTTCCTGCCGCTTTTCGCGGTCGGGCTGCTCGGCCAGCCGAGGCGGGTGTTCGAGTACGCGCGGCACCTGCAGACGCTCAACGACTGGGTGTCGATCTCCTCGTACGTGCTCGGCTTCTCGATCCTGCTCTTCGTGATCAATTTCGTCTGGTCGACCGTGGTGGTCAGGGAGCGGGCGACGGCGAACCCGTGGAACTCCCGCGGGCTGGAGTGGCTCACCTCGTCTCCGCCGCCCGTTGACAACTTCTCCCGCGTGCCGGTCGTGCTGTCCGGTCCGTACGAGTACGGGGTGAAGGACGCCCCGCCGGTCGCCGACCTGAACCCGCCTGTCGGGGTACTGGCTGCCGCCGTCTCCGATATCGACACCGCACGAGCGGAGGCATAGCAGATGGCCGAGATGGCATCGGCAGGCCCAGCGGGCCTGAGCAGGGAGCAGGAGGAGAGCGCGTTCTACCACGAGGCCGCGCTCAACGCCTCCTGGACCGGAACCCGGTTGATGATCGGGATCGCGACCTCGGGCCTCGGCGCGTTCGTGTTCTCGTTCTTCTATCTGCGCTCGCTGAACTCGCACGGCCTGTGGTACCCGTCCGGATTCAAGGGCCCCAGCCAGGCCCTAGGCGGGACGATCATGGGCCTGATCGTGGTCAGCGCGATCGTGCAGACGGTCGGCCTGCAGATGATCAAGGGCGGCAAGAAGGACGCCTGGTGGGGCGCCGCGGTGCTGGCCCTGATACTCGGGGTCGCGGGGGCCGCGATCCAGATCTACCAGCTCACCTCGCTGCCGTTCCCTCCGGGAGCGAGCGGCTTTGCCAGCGTGTTCGTTGGCGCGTCGCCGGTCTTCGCTCTCCTCGTGCTCGGCACGATGATCTGGCTGGAGATCCTCGTAGTGCGGGGCAGGCAGCTGCCGGCCATCTCGTTCGTCGAGCAGCCGCCCACCTTCGCCGAGGCCGCGGAGGTGCAGCGGTTCCAGGCTTCGCTAAGCGCCTTCACGCTATTCTGGAATTTCCTCGCGATAGCGGCGCTCGTCCTGTGGGTGCTCTTTTACCTCGTGCACTGATTGCCTCGTGCACTGGCGGCGGTAAACATGAAGGCCTGCCCGGTGATCCGGGCAGGCCAGTGGACAGGTCCGGTGACTTGCGGCGGGAGGCAGCAGTGCACGGAGCGCTACTAGCAGCGGCGATCCACCCTGATAACACTCCGCATGGGTACAATCTGACGTTCGCGTTCCCGATGCTGATGTTCATCATCGTGGCGGGAGCACTCTATCTGCGCTTCCGCGGCACGCATCGGGTTCCCGGGCATGTGTCGCTGGCGGCGAGCCGCTGGGCAGGCGAGCGTCCCGTGACCCCGCGGGGCGCGACCGTCGCCGAAGCGGGCGGTCTGGTGCCAGCCGCTGACGAGCCGGCGGCGTCGATAGAGCAGACTGGGTCGGCGGGCCTGTCGGCCGATCCGGACGCGACGGTGACGGCGGACCGGCCCGAGACCGAGTCGGAGAGCACGGAGGACAGCGAGTGACACAGGCGGCGAGCGCCCTTCCCGATGCGGCCGCCCGGGCCGCGGCGGGCGAGCGGGGCTCGCCGCAGGCCACCCGCAGGTCCGTCGGCCTGATCGCGCGATCGCTTGTTGCGCTGACTAAGCCGAGGATCATCGAACTGCTGCTGGTTACCACGCTGCCGACGATGCTGCTCGCGCAGCGCGGGCTGCCGCCGGTCGGGCTGATGGCGGTAACCCTGGTCGGCGGGGCACTGGCAGCCGGCAGCGCGAACACGATCAACTGCTACATCGACCGCGATATCGACGCGGTGATGCGGCGTACCGCGCGCAGGCCACTGGTGGCGAAGGGCTCATCGGGGGCCTCGATCCGGCCGGCCGAGGCGCTGGTCTTCGGCATCGTGCTCGGCATCGCGGCGACGCTGATGCTCGGGCTGCTCGCCAACTGGCTGGCCGCGGCCTTGGCCGACGCGGCGCTGCTGTTCTACGTCTTCGTCTACACCCTTGGGCTCAAGCGCCGCACCGCGTCGAACATCGTGATCGGCGGCGCGGCCGGGTGCTTCCCCGTGCTCGTCGGCTGGGCCGCGGTGACCGACAAGGTGGCGTGGCCGGCGATCGTGCTGTTCGCCGTGATCTTCTTCTGGACGCCGCCGCACTTCTGGGCCCTGGCGATGAAATTCAAGGATGACTACGCCGCGGCCAACGTGCCGATGCTGCCGGTGGTGGCCGGGCCGGCGGTGGTGGCGAGGAAGATCGTCACCTACAGCTGGGTGATGGTCGCGACGACGCTTGCGCTGACGCCGTATGCGGGGTGGATCTACGGGGTCTGCGCCGTCGGTCTTGGCGCGTGGTTCCTGGCCGAGGCGCACCGGATGCGCGGGCGGGTCGCGAGCGGGACAGCGGTGGCGCCGATGCGGCTGTTTCACCTGTCGATCGGGTACCTGACGTTCTTGTTCGCGGCCGTAGCGGTCACCGCGCTGCTGCCCTGGGGACGGTTCTAGAACCTCGTGCGTGGGGTCGGCACCGACCCGCCAGGAGCACGACCCTGCGGGATCACGACCTGCGGGCTAGCTGGCGCGGAAGGCCAGCAGCTTGCCGGTCGCGGTAAGCAGGAGCAGCTGGGTGGGGGTCCAGAGCGGCGAGGCGGCTATGGGAGGACTGCCGGGCGGGAGCGGCAGGAGGTGCCAGTGCTTCGTGGCGGGGTTGTAGGAGCCTAGCTGGGAGATCGTCATCAGCTGTTCGGCGGCG
>DATIZP010000067.1:0-8175 GCA_035517035.1 Streptosporangiaceae bacterium
TCACCGACGTGCCGACCGTGGTGGACTTCCGCACCCACGACGCCGAGGGCGTGTTCCCGATGGTGCCTGCCGGGCACTCGAACGACGACATCGTGCTCGGGCCCGAGTTCACCGCCGCCGAGCAGCAGGCAGCCACCCGCAGGGAAGTGATCGCGCGATGAGCACCCACACCCTGTCGGTCCTGGTCGAGAACAAGCCCGGCGTGCTCGCGCACGTCGCGGCGCTGTTCTCGCGGCGCGCGTTCAACATCTCCTCGCTCTCGGTCGGGCCGACCTCGGACGAGCGGGTCAGCCGGATGACGATCGTGGTCGACGGGGCGTCGACGCCTGTCGATCAGGTGCACAAGCAGCTGGAGAAGCTGGTCCGGGTGCTCAAGGTGGTCGAGCTTGCCGAGGACGCCGCCGTGGAGCGGGAGCTTGCGCTGATCAAGGTGCAAGCTAGACCCGAGCTGCGGGCCGAGTTGCTCGACATCGCCGCGGCGTTCCGGGCGAATGTGGTGGACCTGGATCACGACACGGTCGTACTGGAGGCAGTGTGCAGTCCGGGGAACCTGGACTCGCTGCTTGCTCAGCTTGAGCGGCACGGGGTTCGGGAGCTGGTGCGGACCGGGCTGATCGCTATTGGGCGAGGGGGCTCGACGATTACGGACGAAGACCAGGTCGGGGAGGTTGCGGCCTGAGCCGCCAGAATCTGCGATCGGGCGATTCGGATAAGAGCCAAGATCAAGATCAAGATTAACGATTACGAGAGGACTTTCAGATGGCGACGGTGTACTACGACAACGAGGCGGACCTGGGGCTAATCCAGTCGCGGAAGATCGCGGTGCTCGGGTATGGGTCGCAGGGGCATGCGCATGCGCTGAGCTTGCGTGACTCGGGATGCGATGTGCGGGTCGGGCTGCTGGAGGGATCCAGGTCGCGCAAGGCAGCCCGGGAGGCGGGGCTGACCGTCGGCACGCCGGAGGATGTGTGCGCGTGGGCCGACCTGATCATGGTGCTCACGCCGGACACGGGGCAGCGCAAGCTGTACGCGGAGGCCATTGCGCCGAGCCTGCAGGCCGGGGACGCGCTGTTCTTCGCGCACGGGTTCAATATCCACTTCGGCTACGTGCGGCCGCCGGCCGATGTGGACGTGGCGATGGTGGCGCCGAAGGCGCCGGGGCACACGGTGCGGCGGCAGTACGAGGCCGGCCAGGGCACGCCGGTGCTTGTCGCCGTGGCGCAGGACGCGACCGGGAAGGCGTGGGACCTGGTGAAGTCCTACGCGAAGGCGATCGGCGGCACCAAGGCCGGGGCGCTGGTGACCACGTTCCAGGAGGAGACGGAGAGCGACCTGTTCGGCGAGCAGGCGGTGCTCTGCGGCGGGGTCACCGCGCTGGTCAACGCCGGGTTCCAGACGCTGGTCGATGCGGGCTACCAGCCCGAGGTGGCCTACTTCGAGTGCCTGCACGAGCTCAAGCTGATCGTCGACCTGATGCAGGAAGGCGGCATGACCTGGATGCGCTACTCGGTCAGCGACACCGCCGAGTACGGCGACCTGACCAGGGGACCGAAGGTGATCGCCGAGCCCACGAGGCAGGCCATGGCCAAGATCCTGGCCGACATCAGGTCCGGTGACTTCGCGCGGGAGTGGATCGCCGAGGACGACGCGGGCCGCCCGACCTTCGAGCGGCTGCGCCGCGAGGCCAACGACAGCCTGATCGAGCGCACCGGCCGTCCCCTGCGACGCATGATGAGCTGGCTGGATGCTCCGACCGATCACGAGGAGGAGCTCTGATGCCGGAAAACGTACGCAGCTACGTCGTCGCGCACCTGCCCGGCGACGGCATCGGCCCCGAGGTCACCGCGGTCGCCAGGGACCTGGTCGACCTGGCGAGCCACCGCCACGGCTTCGGGGTCGACTGGTGGCACTGCCCGCTCGGGTCCGAGCACTACCTGACCACGGGTGAGGTGCTGCCCGATGAGATACTCGACGACCTGCGCAAGGCCGACGCCATCCTGCTCGGCGCGGTCGGCAGCCCGACGGTACCCCCCGGCGTGCTCGAGCGCGGCCTGCTGCTGCGGCTGCGCTTCGACCTCGACCTGTACGTCAACCTTCGCCCCGCCAGGCAGCGGCCGGGGGTGGACGCCTCAGGCGCCGACGACCTCGACTTCGTCGTCGTCCGGGAGAACACCGAGGGCCTGTACGCGGGCGCCGGCGGCATCGCGCACCGCGGCACCGCCTTCGAGACCGCCACCGAGGAGTCCCTGAACACCCGGGCCGGCGTGGAGCGGTGCGTCAGGTACGCGGCGTCGCTGGCGAGCAGGCGCGGCGGCAGGCTGACGCTGGTGCACAAGACCAACGTGCTGGTGAACGCCGGCAGCCTGTGGATGCGGGTGGCCCAGGAGGTCGCCGCCGAGGCCGGCGTCGCGCTTGACTACTGCCACGTGGACGCGGCCTGCCTGTACATGGTGAGCGACCCTGGTCGTTTCGACGTGATCGTCACGGACAATCTGTTCGGCGATATCATCACCGATCTCGCGGCCGCGCTGACCGGCGGACTCGGACTGTCCGCCAGCGGCAACCTCAACCCCGACAAGACCGGCCCTTCCATGTTCGAGCCCGTGCACGGGTCGGCGCCTGACATCGTCGGCACCGGCAAGGCCAATCCGGCGGGAGCCGTGCTGTCCGCGGCCCTGATGCTCGACCACCTCGGCGAGCCCGAGGCGGCCGCGGCGCTCGATGCCGCCGTCGATGCCGTGCTCGCCAGCGGCGGGGCGACGACGACGGCCGGGTGGGCCGCGGCGCTCACCGCGGAGGTGTCGCGATGACAAGCCCAGATGCTGGCCGTGGCGCGGTCGAGATGTATGACACGACCTTGCGTGACGGGTCGCAGCAGGTGGGGCTGGACCTGACGGTCGAGGACAAGCTGCGTGTCGCCGCGGCTCTTGACGCGCTCGGCGTCGACGTGGTCGAGGGCGGGTGGCCGGGGTCGAACCCCAAGGACAAGGAGTTCTTCGCGCGGGCCGGGGAGCTGCCCTGGCGGAATGCTCAGCTGGCGGCGTTCGGAGCTACCCGGAGGCCGAATCGGTCCGCGGACGGGGATCCCGGCCTGGAGACGCTGCTCGCCGCGAACACGCCGATCGTGACGCTGGTCGGCAAGGCGTGGACGCTGCACGTGGACGAGGCCCTGCGGACGTCGCGGGAGGAGAACCTCGCCATGATCGGGGACTCGGCGCGGTTCTTCGCGATCCAAGGGCGCCGGGTGGTGTTCGATGCCGAGCACTTCTTCGACGGGTACGCGGCGGATACCGGCTACGCGCTCGCCTGCCTGGCCGCGGCGGCCGAGTCGGGCGCGGACACGCTGGCGCTGTGCGACACCAACGGCGGGACGCTGCCGGACGACATCGTGCGGACCGTCAGGGACGTGCTCGCACGGTTCCCCGGCGTCAGGGTCGGGGTGCACTGCCACAACGACTCGGCGTGCGCGGTGGCCAACTCGCTGGTGGCGGTCGGCGAGGGCGCGACGCACGTGCAGGGGGCGGCCAACGGCTACGGCGAGCGGTGCGGGAACGCGGATCTGTTCGCGGTGATCGCCGGCCTCGAGCTCAAGCGCGAGCACGAGCTGCTGCCGCCCGGCAGGCTCGGCGCGCTCGCCGCGACCGCGCGGGAGATCGCCGAACTGGCGAACCTGCCGTTCGACGCGCGGCAGCCTTACGTGGGATCGTCGGCGTTCGCCACGAAGGCGGGGCTGCACGCCTCGGCGATCGCGCGGCGGCCGGACGCTTACTCGCACGTGGACCCGGCGCGCGTCGGCAACCGCGCGCACGTGCTGGTCAGCGAGCTTGCCGGGCGGAGCAACGTGCTGGTCAAGGCCGCCGAGCTCGGGCTCGACCTGTCCGGTGACCCTGAGCTCGCCAGCGCGGTGCTCGACGAGATCAAGGACGCCGAGCACCGCGGGTACACGTTCGAGGCGGCCGACGCCTCGTTCGAGCTGCTGGTGCGCCGGATAGCCGGCCGGGCGCCCGCCTGGTTCGAGCTCGAGGGCTACCGGGTGGTGATCGAGAAGGCCGGCGGTACCGACCGCAGCGAGGCGATCGTGCGGCTGCTGCTCGGCGAGCAGCGCGTGGTGGCCGTCGGCGAGGGCGTCGGCCCGGTGCACGCGCTCGACCAGGCGCTGCGCCGGGCGCTCTCCGAGCTGTACCCGCAGCTCGCCGACATCCACCTGGTCGACTACAAGGTGCGGATCCTGGACGGCCGCGCCGCGACGAGCGCGGTGACCAGGGTGATGCTGACCTCGGCGGACCACCAGGGCGAGTGGACCACGGTCGGGGTGTCCGACGACGTCGTCACCGCGTCCTGGGACGCGCTCGCCGACGGGATCAGCTACGGGCTGCTCCGAACCGGCGCCGAAGCACTGGTGTCGGCAGGCTCGACTTCATGATCGCGGTGGATTACCTGCGCCTGGCGACAGTAATCCACCGCGATCATGAAACCTACTCTCGAAGGGACATTCAATGACTGGACTTCCGCGGCCGCGCAGCGGCCCGCTCACGACCGGGCCCGCTCGGGCGCCGCAGCGCGCGATGCTGCGCGCGGTGGGGCTCAGCGAGGAGGACCTGGCCCTCCCGCAGGTCGCCGTCGCCTCGTCGTGGAACGAGGTGACCCCCTGCAACCTGCACCTGAACACGCTCGCGGTGGCGGCCAAGGAGGGCGTCAGGCAGGCAGGCGCCGTGCCGCTCGAGTTCGGCACGATCGCGGTCTCCGACGGCATCGCGATGGGCCACGAGGGCATGAAGGCGTCGCTGGTCAGCCGCGAGGTGATCGCCGACTCGGTGGAGCTGATGGTGCACGCCGAGCGGTTCGACGCGCTGGTCGCGATCGCGGGCTGCGACAAGTCGCTGCCCGGCATGCTGATGGCCTGCGCCAGGCTGAACGTGCCGGCCGCGTTCCTGTACGGCGGCACGATCCTGCCGGGCCGCGCGCTCGGCAGGTCGCTGACCATCCAGGACGTGTTCGAGGCGGTCGGTGCCCAGGCCACCGGCGAGATGTCCGACGCCGACCTGCTCGCCGTGGAGCGGGCCGCCTGCCCGGGCGCGGGGTCGTGCGCCGGCATGTACACCGCCAACACGATGTCGGCCTGCGCCGAGGCGCTCGGCATGGCGCTGCCGGGCTCGGCCACGCCGCCCGCGGTCACGGCCGAGCGCGCCGCGCTGGCCAGGGCCACCGGCGAGGTCGCGGTGGGCGCGCTGGCGCTCGGCCTGCGCCCGCGCGACATCATGACCAGGTCGGCGTTCCTGAACGCGGCGGCCGTGGTGATGGCGACCGCGGGGTCGACCAACGCGGTGCTGCACCTGCTCGCGATCGCGGCGGAGGCCCAGGTGGAGCTGACCCTGGACGACTTCGACGCGATCAGCAGGCGCACCCCGCACATCGCATCGATGCGGCCGGCCGGCCGGTTCGTGATGAGCGAGCTTGACCAGATCGGCGGCCTGCCCGTGGTGCTGCACGAGCTGCTCGAGGCCGGGCTGATCGACGGCGACGCGGTCACGGTCAATGGCAAGACCATCGCGGAGAACGTGGCGTCGGCGGCGGCACCCGACGGCCAGGTGGTTCGCCCGGTCAGCGACCCGATCGGCCGCGAGGGCGGCCTTGCCGTGCTGCGCGGCAGCCTCGCGCCGAACGGCGCCGTGGTGAAGGTCCCTGGCCTAGAGAACCTGCGGTTCGAGGGACCGGCCCGGGTGTTCGATCGCGAGGAAGACTGCTTCGCCGCCGTCACGACCGGCCAGGTCGAGAAGGGCGATGTGGTCGTGATCAGGTACGAGGGTCCCAAGGGCGGGCCCGGCATGCGGGAGATGCTGGCGGTCACCGCGGCGATCAAGGGTGCCGGGCTCGGCAAGGACGTCCTGCTGGTCACCGACGGCAGGTTCTCCGGCGCGACCTTCGGCGCGTCCATCGCGCACACCGCGCCCGAGGCGTTCGACGGCGGGCCGATCGCCCTGGTCGAGAACGGCGACCACATCGTGCTTGACGTGCCGCAGCGCAGGCTCGACCTGCTGGTGGACGACGCCGAGCTCGACCGCAGGCGGGCCGGCTGGAAGCGCCCGGCGCCGAACTACGCCAGCGGCGCGCTGGCCAAGTACGCCTCGCTGGTGTCCGGCGCCGACCGCGGCGCGGTCTGCCTCCCGGCGCCGCACTAGGCAGCCGCACGAGGCAAGGCAGGGGGCGGAGGCGCCCGGCGTGGCCGACACGAGTGGGTATTACCACTAGGCCGGCCGAGTGCGGCTTAGGGGCTAGGATGGCCGTTCGTCGGCCCTCCGTCCCCCCCATACGACACAATGACCCCGGGAGGGCTGCCCGAGAAGTGACACAACCCCGGAGGCTCGGCAGATGACTGAGGACCTGTCCCGCAGGCGGCTTTTCGGCCTGGCCGGCGCAACGATGGCCGGCGCCGCAGGGCTAGGCATGAGCGGGTGCGCGGCGTTCTCCTCGTCACGGCCGCCGAAGGCGACGCTCGCGACCACGACCGCCGACGCGAGCGCGGGCTTCGTGTCCAGGCCCGACCTGACCCCGCCGGAGATCACCGTGCGGCAATACGGCCTCGGCCCCGATTCCCAGTACATCTTCCTGAACTGCCCCTACTCGGGCCCCGGGCGCGGCGGCACCATCATCATGGACCCGCGGGGCCAGCTCGTCTGGTTGGGCCCGAACACCGTCACCGAGCACCGGATGGACCTCGCGGTGCAGACCTACCAGGGTAAGCCGGTGCTGACCTGGTGGCAGGGCCTGGTGACCGAGGGGTACGGGCGCGGCGAGGGCGCAATCGCGAACTCCTCCTACGAGATCATCAAGACGGTTCGCTGCGTCGGCGGGGTCGAGGCCGACCTGCACGAGTTCAACATCACCCCGCAGGGCACCGCGCTGCTGACTGCGTACCGGACCGTGGCCGGGGTGGACCTGTCCGACGTGGGCGGGCCGTCCTCGGGTGGCTACCTGCTCTCCGGCGTCGCGCAGGAGATCGACATCGAGACCGGCAAGCTGGTCTTCGAGTGGGACAGCTACGGCAGCGGCGACGTGCCCGTCTCGGAGACCTACGAGAAGATCGGGCCGGGTGACGGCGGCTACGGCACCGCGGCCCGGCCGTTCAACTACTTCCACATCAACTCCATCGCCGCCTACGACGACGAGCACCTGCTGATCTCCGCCCGTAACACCTGGGCCGTCTACCTGGTGAGCAAGACCACGGGCCACGTCGTCTGGCGCATGAACGGCAAGAACTCAAGCTTCGACATGGACCCGACGGCCAAGTTCTACTGGCAGCATCACGTGCGCCCGCACTCGGGGAACCTGATGACGGTGTTCGACAACGGCGCGTCGCCCGCCGAGGAGACGCATTCCCGCGCGCTCGTGCTCCAGGTCGACGTGGCCGGCAAGCGGGTGGCGCTGCACAAGCAGTACATCCATCCCGGCGAGGTACTGCTCGCCGGGGCCATGGGCAGCGCGCAGCTGCTTACGGACGGGATGTTCGTCGGCTGGGGCACCTGCCCGAACTTCTCGCAGTTCGACTACACCGGCAGGCTGCTGCTCGACGGCTCCATGGCCAAGGGCGCGGCGTCCTACCGCGCCTTTACCGGGAACTGGGCCGGGCACCCCGCCGACCTTCCCGCCGTCGCCGCCAGGCACCGGAGCAGCGGCAGCGGCGCGACCGTCTACGCAAGCTGGAACGGCGCCACCGGGATCGCGTCGTGGACGGTCTACGCGGGCAAGACGGCCGCGTCGGTGAAGGAGATCGGCACGGCGCGCAGTTCCGGCTTCGAGACCGCCATCAACGTGAGCAATTCCGGCCCGTGGTTCGCCGCGGCGGCGCTTGACCGGGCGGGTCACACCATGGCCAAATCGGAGCCCGTTAAGATCGGCAGCTAGGTTGCCTCCGCTGGCCGGGTCGCGGCGAGCGGTTCGGCCAGCGGTGAACGCTGGATACCCGGTAGCCTTTGGATAGCGTTGGGTGGTATTGCGGCATCCGCCCCTGTGCGCGCTATCCGGCGAAGGCCGGGGCTTCCTTACTTCAGCTGGCGGAGGTAGACAGATGAGCGAGAACTGGACGCGGCGGCAGCTGCTGCAGCGTTCCGGCACCGCAGCCGCAGCGGCCGCCGGGCTCGGCCTGGTGGCGTGCGGCACCAGCAATGCCGCACGGAC
>DATIZP010000068.1:0-60085 GCA_035517035.1 Streptosporangiaceae bacterium
GGAGTGAAGCCGCGATCTCAGCAGTCGTCCTGACCGAGTAGGGCCGGTTATGTTTGCGCTCTGACTTGGTGGCCGTGAGCCAGCGATGTGACAGGTCCGCGACGATGGACTGGCCGTCTGAGAACAGGATCTCCCGACATGGCCTGGTGACCATCGTCGGAGTGGTGCCGACGACCACAGTCGGGCGGCCGAGTTCATCGAAGACCTGGTCGCCGACGCGCAGCTCGCCCATCATCCTCCAGCCGCCTGGCGTGGGAATGGGCGTGTCGATCGCGAGTGCCTTGCCCTCCAGCCGCCCGGCAATGTCGTCGGGGAGCGAGACCACCTCGTAGGTCGACCCGAGCACGAACTCGCCGGGGTGCAGCACGAACGGCTCGTCGCCCTCGGCCTCCACCAGCCGGGTCAGGTCGGGCTGCTCGACGGCCGGGTCGATGTGCGGGTATCTGTGGTTCTCGAACACCCGGAAGTACCGGTCGAGGCGGACGTCGACGCTGGACGGCTGGACCAGCTCGGGCGCGAACGGGTCGATCCTCACGCGGCCGGCCGTGAGCTGGGCCTTGATGTCTCTGTCGGAGAGCAGCACGCAGGCAACCTACCGGTTCCGGTACTATGTCGTCGCGGCGGTCGCCCGAGCGGGCTGGTGTGCATGCCACCCTGTGCGTGGCTCCGGCAGCCGAGCGCGGGTGTAGTTCAATGGCAGAACATCAGCTTCCCAAGCTGACAGTGCGGGTTCGATTCCCGTCACCCGCTCCACCGTCACCCGCTCCACACCGTCTTCCCCACGTCAGACGGCGTTTCCGGCGCCGTCGGCGGGGCCATCGGCTGCTCCGTGCGCCGCGTGGCTGATGCTCGGGGCCGTGGTGACCCGGATCCTGGCCACGCCAACTCCGCCCCGTGCCCGCCGCGTGCCCGATAAGACGGTCACAGGCGTGTAGCCAGGGCAATCGGCGGGCGGGCCGCGTTGTCTTATTCAGGCTGGCAGGAGCGCTACGGCGTAATTGTCGAACCGCTTATCACGAGTCACGATCGTCATGCCTTCGGCCATGGCCTGGGCAATGAGCACGCGGTCGAAGGGGTCCTCGTGATGGCGGGGGAGTCGTCCGGCGGCGATCCCGTGGGCGATGCTGATGGGCAGTGCTGTGAACCCGCCCGCCTGGAGTTGCTGTTCGAGGTCATCCGGCGCGGTGAGCTTGCCGAGTGCCTGCTTGATGGAGATCTCCCACGCACTGGCGGCCGACACCGCGACGAGGTTGTCGGGATCGGCGATCGCTTCTCGAGCCTGGGGATTGAGGCCCTCGTCTGCCAGCCACCAGAGCAGGGCATGAGTGTCTAGGAGCAGCCTCACGGATGCTCCCCGCGGAATGCGGCTTCGAGTTCATCGGGGAGTTCGTCGAAGTCCGCGGCCACCGTGACCTTGCCACGCCATCCGCCTGGCACGCGGCGGGCGGACGATCCGGCTAGTGCCACTAGGCGCGCGATCGGGCGCCCGGCCCTGGCTATGACGATCTCCTCGCCGGCCGCCGCACGGTCGAGCAGTTGCGACAAGTGCGTCTTGGCTTCGTAGACGTTCACGCTCTCGGACATGCGACCAGCCTACCACGCAACCGGTCTAGTCTAGTCAAGTCAGTTGGCGCGATGCATGCCTAGGACGAGGCACTGCATGGCAGGCTGGTACGAGATCACCGTGCCACTGGCGTGCCATTAACGGCGGTAAGCCAGGGACGGTCGCGGTCACTCGCGGATAGCTGTTTGCCCAGGTCAAGGCTGCTGACCTGGGCGAGTCGGCAGATTCCCAAGCTGAAGTGCGGGTTCGATTCCCGTCACCCGCTCCGTCACCCGCTCCGATGGTCGTCAGGTGTCGAGCCTGACGTGCTGGATGCTGATGATCTCAAATCACTCACTGCGGTTAGGGTCAGCCTCCGGGCGCTTGCCGTGACAAGCCCAGTAATTCATGCCCGAGCCGCATGGGCATTCTCCGTCACGATCGTCGAAGAGACCGTCGAGAACACGCTCGTGCAAGAAGTCCTCGATCACGTCCGGCTTCTCGACCCCGTACTGCTGATCGAGGGCATCTGACACACTCGCACGGGCGCGGGACCACCGGCCGTTGTGCCACGACTCCTTGGCACGGCTCCCAACCCCTGAGCGTTTCGGCACGATTCGATCGTAGTGCCAAGTTAAGAGAACTGCAGGTGACAAGCCTAGGCAGCCGTTGGGTCATGCGCCCAATGTTCGGCGCGTTGGCTGTCGTGCAGATCGCTGTCGTGCAGATCGCTGTCGTGCAGATCTAAGTCAGGCATCGTCGGTGGCGGCTTGTTCCGTCTCTGGGATGAGTTGGACGCCGACGGCTCTGGCTGCGTTGCGCAATTTGGTGTCCAGCGTGGCGAGGGGGACGCCTTCGCGTTCGGCCAGTACTAGGTAAGCGGCATCGTATGCGGTGAGCGCGTGATGGCCGCCGACAGCGAGAACGGCCTCCATGGTGACGCTCGCGGAGTCAACCAGGATGGGCAACTGGCCGAGCAGTGCGACGAAACGGGCAGTCTGGGACTCTGTAAGGCGACGACTACGTTCACCGAGCAGCAGAACGTTGGACACCTCCAGTTCCCAGAGCGACGGGACCACTGCGGTGTCGTCAGAGAGCAGGTCCAGTATCGCATCAGTATGAGGGCTTGCCTCATCCTCGAAGCACCAGGCGAGCGTCACCGACGCATCGACGACGAACGGCACTCAGTGCCGTCCCTCGCTGATCAGGTCGGCCAGCGAAAGGCCGCCCAGAGTGACGCCCTGGCGCGCCCGGCGCAGGGAGGCGATGACCTCCCCTGCCTGTGGCCTTTGAGGGTATGCGGGAACGAGCTTCGCCACCGGAATCCCGTGCTTGGTGATCATCACGCTCCTGCAGCCGCCACCGCGTCCAGCAGGCGGGGCAGGTGGGTCTTCGCTTCGTAGGCACCGACTGATTCCATAGATTCAGACTGGTCTAAATGGAACCTGACGTGCCAACGCCGCCGGTACTCAAGCTGGAGCCGCTGGCTCGCACGTGACGGGCGGCACTCGCAGCGGCATTGGCCCGCAACCGGATCGGTGGCCAGCCATGCGGGGCGACGCGGTGCCGTGGGCTAGGTTCCAGGTATGCCTACGGTCGACGACATCGCGGCGGACTACGTGGAGCGGGCTGCCGCCCTGGACCCGTGCTACGCCACTTACGCCGGGATCGCGGGACACGACCACGAGCTGGCGGATCTCGGTGCTGACGGGTTCGCCGAACGGGCCGGGCTGGATCGCTCAACCCTCGCGGCCCTGGACGCGACGGAAGCCCCGAAGCCGCGTGAGCAGGTCGCGCGGGCCGCGATGGCCGAGCGGCTGGCCCTGGCTGTGGAGTGCTACGACGCCGGGGACACCACCAGCGAACTCAACACCATCACCAGCTGGGTGCAGAGGGTACGCGAGGTGTTCGACCTGATGCCCACGCAGGGCGAGGAGGCCGCGGTCAGCATCGCCAGGCGGATGGCCGCGGTGCCGCGGGCTTACCGTCAATTGTCCGCGACCTTGCTCGACGCGGCCAGGAATGGCCGCTGCGCGGCCAGGCGGCAGGTCCAGGAGGCCGCCGCGCAGTGCGCGGGCTGGGCCGGCCCGGGGGAATCCTACTATTCAGGACTGGCCGGGCGGCTGACCGCGGTCCCTGACTCGCTGCGTCGGGAGCTGGGCGCGGCGGCGCGGGCGGCCACGGCCGCGACGGCCGAGCTTGGCGCCTTCCTCGACCGCGAGCTGATGCCGCTGGCCAGGGAGAAGGATGCCTGCGGGCCTGAGGTCTACGCCCGGGCCTCGCGGTACTTCCTCGGCTCCGACGTTGATCTGCAGGAGGCCTACGCCTGGAGCTGGGAGGAGCTCGCCCGGCTGCGGGCCGAGATGGCACGGGTCGGTAACCTGGTCCGGCCCGGGGCCACCGTCGAGCAGGCCGTGGCGATCCTGGACGAAGACCCGGCCAGGCGCGTCGAAGGGCGCGAGAACTTCCGCGCCTGGATGCAGGAACTGGCCGAGCGCACCATCTCGGAGCTGCACGGGACGCATTTCGACATCCCGCAGCCCGCGCACCGGATCGAGGCCGTGATCGCACCCACCAACGACGGAGGGATCTCCTACACCGGGCCATCCGATGACTGGTCCCGGCCCGGGCGGATGTGGTGGTCGGTGCCGGACGGCATTGAGGCTTTCGCCACCTGGAAGGAGGTCACGGTCGTCTACCACGAGGGCGTTCCCGGCCACCACCTGCAGATATCGCACGCAATGGCCGAGCGGGAGAGCCCGAACCGCTGGCAGCGCATGTCCTTCGTATCCGGCCACGGCGAGGGCTGGGCGCTCTACGCCGAGCGGCTCATGGGAGACCTCGGATACCTGGACGACCCGGGGGCATATCTCGGGATGCTCGACAGTCAGCAACTACTCGCCGCCCAGGTGCCCCTGGACATCGGGGTGCACCTGGAACTGGATGTTCCCGGGGGCACCGGCTGGCGCGAGGGCGAGCGCTGGAATGCCGAGATCGCCTGGGAGTTCCTGCGCGCCCACTCCAGCTGGGATGAACGGCAACTGCGCTCCGAGCTACGCCGCTGCCTCGGCCTGCCGGGTCAGGCCCCTTCCTACAAGCTTGGCGAGCGGATCTGGCTGCAGGCCAGACAGGATGCCATGGCACGCGCCGGAGCAGCCTTCAGCCTCAGGGACTTCCACGCCAAGGCGCTCGCGCTGGGCGCCATGGGTCTTGACCCGTTGCGCGAGGCGCTTGCCCGCATCTAGGGACGCTCAGCAAAGCACTGACCAGGCTCGCGGCCTGGCCAGTGGCGACAAGGCGCCCGTAACCGTCCTGCCAGTCCGGCAGGTCTGCGCCGGTTTGCTCTCAGTCGACGAAAGTCGCCTCATCGCACCGGTCGTCTATGCGGTTCAAAGTGCGCAGCTGCGGTGAGCATCAGTACGCCGGCCCAATCGGGCCGGTAGCAGATCGTCTCAACTGGCGACTTGCTGCGGTTCGATGGCGTCCAGTTCTTCGCCCAGCCTTTCCTTTTCGATTTCCAGGTCGTAGCGGGCCTGCATGTTGATCCAGAACCGCTCGGACGTTCGGCGGCTGCCCGCCGCGGCGGGTGCCGGCCGCTGCCCTACTCCCAGCGGAAGTACCGGACGGCGATGAACGCGAAGAGGACCGTGTACCCGGCCAGGGTGAGGAGAGTCGGCACTGGCGGTGTCGCGTGGAATACCGAGTAGAGAACGGCCCGCACCGCCGCTCCGCTTGGCGAGTACCACATGACTTCCCTGAGCGCTCCGCCGACCTGCACCGGCTGAACCCAGAGGCCCGACAGGAAGAGGAGGGCGAAGAAGAGCACCCCGCTGACGGTAGTTGCCGCGGTCTGATTCGGGGCCACGGCCACGACGATCAGTCCCAGCGAGAAGATCTCGGCAATGGCGAGTGCGATAGACAGGACGAAGAACGGGATGCCGACGCTGAGCGGCGCACCGAAGATCACCGTGCCGCCGACGATGATGATCACTATCGCCACCGCGGCGAGCACGAGGTCAAGAATCAGCTCGGCGGCGAGCAGCCGTGCCGGGTGTACCGGCGTGGTGGAGATGCGCCTGAGCCAGCCGATCTCCCGGTCCCTCACGATGGTGCGGGGAAGGGAGATTGCGATCGCGATGAACGAGATGACCATGAGCGTCGGCACGTAGAGATCGATCACCGTCAGGCCGCTGCCGGCCACATTCCCGGGTACGTTCTTGCTGATGAAGCCGAACACGACCAGCAGGACCGCGGGAAGCGCGACGCCGACGCCGAGGGCGTAGGGCTCTCGTAGGGAGAGCTTCGCCTCCACCTTGAGCAACGCGGCGAGCTGCGCACGTGACCGGTGGCGATGGACCCCGCGTGCTCCGCTCATGCTCGCCATCATGTCTGGACCTCCTCGGGCTCCGATGTCTCCGATGCGGTGTCCCTGGTCAGCCTGATGAAGGCGTCGTCAAGGCTTCCGCGCCTGGCCTCGAGCTCTGACACCTCGACTCCTGCCGCCGCGAGCGCATGGATCAGGGATGCGGCCAGGTCCCCCGTGCCGATGACCGTCACGTAGCGGCCCTTCCGCTCGACCGCTTGCACGCCGTCGATGGCGTACAGGGTCTCGTCACCGACGGGTGCGGACGGGATGAAGCGCAGCCTGTTCCCGCCTGCCGCGGCGGCGATTGCCTCCGGAGTGTCCAGAGCCCGGATGCGTCCGTGGTTGATCAGCGCGATGCGGTCGCAGAGGGTCTCAGCCTCGTCCATGAAGTGGGTGACGAGGATCACGGTTACGCCACGCTCCCTCATGCGCTCAATGAGGGCCCAGGTATCCCGCCGCGCCTCGGGGTCGAGCCCGGTTGTCAGCTCGTCCAGGATCGCGATCCTGGGGTTCCCGACCAGCGCGAGCGCTATGGACAGCCGCTGCTTCTGGCCGCCCGACAAGTTCTTGAACGCGAGGCGCTCGATGTGCTTCATCCCCAGGGACTCAAGCACCTCATGCGGATCCAGCGGATTCGGATAGAAGGCGGCGAAGAGCTCAAGGGCCTCGCCCACCTTCAGGCGAGGCGGCAGTGCGCTCTCCTGAAGCTGCACGCCGACGAATTCCTTGATCTTGTCCCTGTCGCGCTGCGGCGACAGTCCGTAGACGCTGATCGAGCCCGAGTCCGGAACGCGAAGGCCCGAGATGCACTCGACGGTCGTCGTCTTTCCGGCGCCGTTGGGGCCGATGATCCCGAAGATTTCCCCCTCCTGCACGGCCAGGGAGACGTCGTTGACGGCCGTGAAGCTTCCGTACCGCTTGACCAAGTTCGTGATCGTGACCGCGGGTTCCCCGTCGCGCGAGTTCGGCCCGTCGTCGACCGCGCGCCGAACTCCCGGGAAGGCCGCGTTGTCGCTCGGCAAGTGCATCGGATGCCTCCTGTCGGACCGCGGCATTGCCCATCGATCATCCACTAAAGTGATATCACTTTGATAAATTGCCCGTCAAGGTCGGCTGTCCGAGCGCAACAGCGCCGCCCAGCCGTTCCCCGGGCTAAGCCGGAATGGGAATCACCAGATGTAAGGGATACTTGTCATTAGGACAAACAATCTTTACACTTGCTGGCATGCTCTCACCATCCGACGAGCCCTCACGGCAAAGCGTCAGTGACCGAAGCCGGGTCCGGGCCAACCAGCGCGGCATGCTGCCCGGGATACTCGGGGCCGTGGCGACCGCCATCAGCCTTGCGGTGGCCAACCCGGACGTTCACGCCAGCGCCTGGAACCTCATCTGGTGGCTTTCCCCGGCGTTCTTCATCGTCTGGATCATGCTGGCGGGGGTGCAGAGCTTCCGGCGGGCTGATGAGTACCAGCAGCGCGTGCAGCTCGAGTCGCTGGCGGTCGGCTTCCTGGCCGCGATGACCGCGGCGATCGTCTTCCTGCTGCTCGAAAGCGCGCGGATTCACGTCGGCGCGGCCGGCGAGTGGGTCTTCTGGACCGGAGCGGCAGCCTGGGCAGGCGCACTGACGCTCAAGTCCGCGCGAACCCGGTGAACAACCGGCTACGCGAGCTTCGCGCCGCCCGGCGCTGGAGTCAGGCCGACCTCGCCGACCGCCTCGACGTATCCCGCCAGACCGTCAACGCCGTCGAGACTGGCCGCTACGACCCGAGCTTGCCGCTTGCCTTCAAGATGGCCGCGGTGTTCGGCCTCCCGATCGAGTCGATCTTCTCGCCCGGGCCAGGCGCCCGGCCGGGCACCGGACCGTGAGCTGCCTGGCGGCCTGTTGCCCTGCCCGGCGAAACGGCACCGGGCGCGGCGCGTCTGCGGGCTGAGGTGCGGCCAGGGCCGCGGCCCGGCGCGGGCTGCGAGGCTAATCGGCGGCTTCGAGCCTCGCCGCAGAGTCCCATCTCTGCTCGATCTTGCCGAAATGCCAGATGGCCAGGGCGGCGACCCAGGTGATGATGAAGACGCCGACGATGACAAACCCGGCCTTGTTGATGTCGAAGCCCGCCATGAGGCTCCAGAACCCGCCGCCCAGGCCCGCTTCCTGGCTGAGCAGGCCGAGCAGTTCGATGGTGCCGATAAAGAAGGCGACGAAGACCGACAGGCCGGTGATGGTGAGGTTGTAGTAGACCTTGCGGACGGGGCGAGCGAAGGCCCAGTCGTAGGCGAAGTTCATGAAGCAGCCGTCGGCGGCGTCGAACAGGCACATCCCGGCGGCGAAGAGGATCGGCAGCGACAGGATCGCGTAGAACGGCAGGCCGCTGACCACGGCCGTCCCGGCGAGCACCAGCAGCGCGACCTCGGTGGCGGTGTCGAAGCCCAGGCCGAACAGCACCCCGATCGGGTAGATCTTCCATGGCGTGTCGACCCGGCGGGCGAGCGGGCCGAGGAACCGGTTCATCAGGCCGCGCTTGTCGAGCTGGGCCTCAAGTTCCTCGTCGCTGTAACGGCCGGAGCGCATCCCGCGGAACACTCCGATGATCCCGAACAAGATGATCAGGTTCAGCGCGGCGATGACATAAAGGAAGAACCCCGACACCGATGTGCCGACGATGTTGGTGATGTTGTGCAGCCCGGAGTTGTTGTTGCGGACCTGGTTGTCCAGCGCCCGGATGCCGAAGTTCAGCAGCACCGCCAGCGCGAACACGACCGTGGAATGGCCGAGGGAGAAGAAGAACCCGACCGACAGCGGGCGCTTGCCGTCGTTGACCAGCTTGCGGGTGGTGTTATCGATCGCGGCGATGTGGTCGGCGTCGAACGCGTGCCGCATGCCGAGGGTGTAGGCAAGGATCCCGGTTCCGAACCCGAACAGCTGAGTGCCGGTGATCCGGTAATGCCCGCCCACGGCAGCGGCCAGCATGACCCAACCGGCCACGTTCAGCCCGGCGATCGTGGCCGTCATGCCGGCGACCTTCGTCCACTCGACGGGCGTCAGGCCGTCGCGGATCCTGGCCAGCCGGGCAGTCATCACCGTCATCGCGCGTACCTTCCGGGCGCTTGCTACTGCTGACAAGTCCATGTTAGCTGCAAAATACTTGCAGTAAGAGGCCGGTCGCAACTACCGCGATGGCGGGCTAACCTGTCCGGGCCGGCGATGCCGTAGCGAAGAAAACGGGTTGCGATTGCCGCGGCCCTCGCGCACTGTGCGGTGCATGCCTGTCGCGCTGGACATCGCTGCCGACGGAGGCCGGCCAGTGCTCCGGGTAAGACCCTGGCTGCCCGCGGACATGCCGCACTTGCTCGCAGCCATGGCGGGCGAGTACCCGACGTGGGGACTCTGGTCGCATCCTCAGGTCGACGTACCCGGGCCGCAACGCTGGACCGGCCCGCGGACCGACGAGGAAGCCTCCCGCTGGCTGTCGGGCCAGGATCGTGGCTGGCGAGACGGCGACTGGCTGGTCCACGATCTGGACAATCCGACGTCCTGCCGGGTGGCAGCGAAAAGCGGCTATCCCTTCAGCGAGCTCAGCCCGGCCAGCCCGCCGTACTGGTTCACCGCCGGGCACATCCACCTGGCCGAGGCAGCGGCTCGCTAGTCCGGCGCGGCCGCTACCGCATGTTGTTCACTGCGAGTAGGGTCGCCGCCTCGTGCCCGCCCCGCTGGGGACATCGGACATGACTATCGCGAAGGAATGCCGCGGTCGCTAGCGAGTTCGGGACCGTGTACCAGCGGCACCGATCACCGCGCACACAGCCGCAGCAGCAAGCAGCGCGGCCGCGACCCCGACGACGACGTTCTGCGTGGCGGAGGATCCAGTGCGATCCCGAGCCCGAGCCCAGCCGCCGCGAGCGGGAGGCTACCGTGCCGCTGCCAGCGGCTTGCGGCAGCGCGGGGTCTGCTATCGCGGCGGGTCAGCCACAGGACGGCCGATACTCCGGCCAGCATGACGACCCCGATACCGATCGCGGCCAGCGCCAGCGGCTGCATCCCTGACCTCCAAGCCGTCAATCCGGCCGAGCCTCAAGCTCAGCTTAACGCGCTGGCGAGCGCCCGGCGCGGCTCAGATTGGCCCGGGCCGAAAGGGATCGGCCGCCGGGCGGACCGGCTGTTGGCGTCCGGCAAAGGTTCGGCCGGGCGATCCGAGCCTTTTATCGAACGCAACCCCATCCCGCAGATCGCCGCCCAAAGGGGATCAGGCGCGGCGTCGGCCATCGATGCACGCCGCCGGCGGCCAGGCGTGCAGCCGCTAGCATTCGGCGGTGTGACCCCCGAGCGCCTCGCCGACGCCGTGCTTGCCGCCGCTGCGGCCGCGCTGGCCGAGATGGGCATCGACCCGTTGGTCCTGCCCGCGACGGCGAGCGTCGAGCGGCCGCGGAACGCCGAGCACGGCGACTACGCATCGCCCCTGGCGCTGCAGGTGGCGAAGAGAGCAGGCGTCGCCCCGGACGAGCTCGCCAGGGCAATCGCCGGCCGGCTCGCCGGCCACCCGGCGATCCGGAGCGTGGAGGGCGCCGGCCGCGGTTTCCTGAACATCAGGCTGGCGTCCGCGGCGACGGGCCAGGTCGCTGGCATCGTCGTCGAGCAGGGCGCGGCCTACGGGCACGGCAGCGCGCTGGCCGGCCAGCGGGTCAACCTTGAGTTCGTGTCGGCCAATCCGACCGGGCCGATCCACATCGGAGGAGTGCGGTGGGCCGCCGTGGGCGACGCGCTCGCCAGGCTGCTGCGTGCGCACGGAGCCAACGTGGTCACCGAGTACTACTTCAACGACGCGGGCGCGCAGATCGAGAGGTTCACCGACTCGCTGCTCGCCGCCGCTCGTGGCGAGGCCACGCCGCCGGACGGCTACGCCGGGGAGTACATCCGCGAGATCGCGCGAGCGGTGCTCGACGGGCATCATGACGCGCTCGGCTGGCCGGCCGCGCAGGCCAGGGGGGTGTTCAGGTCCGAGGGCGTCGCGCTGATGTTCGACGAGATCAAGGACTCGCTGGCCGGCTTCGGCGTGCACTTCGACGTGTTTTTCGCCGAGAAGGACCTGCATGCGCGTGGCGAGCTCGGCGCCACGTTGGCGCGGCTCAGACGGACCGGACGCGTGTACGACGCCGAGGGCGCCACCTGGGTCCGCACCTCCGACTTCGGCGACGACAAGGACCGCGTCTACGTCAGGAGCAACGGCGAGTTCACCTACTTCGCTGCCGACTGCGCGTATTACCTGGACAAGAGGCGCCGCGGCTTCGGCAAGGTGGTGCTCATACTCGGCGCGGACCATCACGGCTATGTCGGCCGGATGCGGGCGATCGCCGCCTGCCTGGGTGATAATCCCGACCAGACGCTGGAGATCCTGATCGGGCAGATGGTGAACCTGCTGCGGAACGGCCAGCCGGTGCGGATGTCCAAGCGCGCGGGCACCGTCGTGACCATCGGCGACATCGTCGACGCCATCGGTGTCGACGCGGCCCGCTACGCGCTGGCCAGGTACTCGCTGGACGCGACCATCGACCTGGACCTCGACCTGTGGACCAGGCAGACCAACGAGAACCCGGTCTTCTACGTGCAGTACGCGCACGCCAGGATCTCGTCCCTGCTGGGAAGGGCCGCCGAGGCCGGGATCACGCTCGGGGACGGGTACAACCCGAGCCTGCTCACCCACGACAGGGAGAACGACCTTCTCAAGGCGCTCGCTGAGTTCCCGCGCGTGGTCGCCGCCGCGGCGGAACTCAGGCAGCCGCATCGGCTGGCCAGGTACCTGGAGGACCTGTCAGGCGCGTACCACCGCTTCTACGACGCGTGCCGCGTGCTGCCCCGCGACGCCGGCCGGCGCGACGGCGGTTCGGGCGGTGGCGGCTCGGGCGGTGGCGGCTCGGGCGGTGGCGGTCCTGGCGACACCCCGCGCGGGGATCTGGGCCTGGCCAGGCTCTGGCTGGCCGCCGCGACAAGGATTGTGCTGGCCAACGGGCTTTATCTGCTCGGCGTCAGCGCTCCTGAACGGCTGTAGCCGGTTCGGCCCGCTGGCGCGCGCCAGCGATGGCCAGGCAGGCCAGCCCGGCGGCGACCGTTGCCGCGGCCAGTGACAGCGCCCCCGCGCGGATGCCGAGCACCGCCAGGGCCGCCCCGGCCACCGGCAGCCCCGCGGTGGTGACCGCAGAATCCAGGGTGCCGATCACGCCCATGACCCGGCCGTGGGCCCGGGCCGGTGCGAGTCGCTGCAGCGTGGTCAGCGACAGTCCGAATGTCGCGCCGGCGACGCCCCAGACGAACGCGCCCGTGTAGGCGGCAGCGACCCACCTGGTGCCGATGAACAGCGCCGCCGCCAGGCCGTAACAGGCCGCGCTGACCGCGAGGGCGCCCCGGCGGTCGATGCGCTGCCGCGGCCGCGGGATGGCGAGGTCGGCCAGCACCCCGCCGATCCCGGCGGCCGCCTCGAAGAGCATGAACTGTGACGGCGGCCGATGCAGCACGTGCCGGGCGTACAGCGGCTCGACAACCAGGAATCCGCCCGAGGTCAGGCTGACGGCCGCGACCAGCACGGAGACGGCCCGCAGCGCGGGCCGCCGGGCAAGCACCGCGACACCCTCGGCAAGCTCGCGCCGCCATCCTGGCCGCCCGGACTGCCCGGCCCGGCGGCCGACACCCCCGGCCGGCGGCCGGCCCCCCGGCCCGGTCGGCCAGGCGGCCGGCCTGACCGGCCCGGTCGGTCCGGCGGCCGGCCTGACCGGCCCGGTCAGCCAGGCCGGGATCGTCCATAGGCATGGCCGTCAGCGGCAGCACCACGATCGCACCGATCAGGTAACTGGCCGCGTCGAGCACGAACGCCGCGGTAAATCCGGACAGGGCGAGCGCCGCGCTTGCCGCGAGCGGGCCAGCCACCTGGCCGGCCGATCGCTTCCTGATCCTCGGGCCTCTCGGTCAGGGCGTGCGGCTGCCGGTTGCCCGTCGCAGCCCCCGTGGAGGTCGTTCGCAGCGCCCCGGGCGATTGGACTCCATGATCACGGTGGGTTTCTCGCGCATAGAGTAGGTAACCTACCGTGATCATGGAGTCCAGGCGGGAGGCGACCGGTCAGGATCGCGACGTGGACCGGCTCGGTGAACCGGTCCTGCGGGCCGATAGCGGCCCTGACCTGCTGGGCGAACACGCCCCGCTGACCAGGCGGCGGCAGCCGGTCGACCGGTATCGCCGAGTAGACGCCGCCAACCACCTGGTCCAGGCTCAGCTCGGCCTCGTAGTCCACGCCCGCGCTGGTCACCTCGAAGCCGGCCCGCGCCAGCGCCTGGGCGTACCGTTCCTGGCTGGCGCCGTCGGTGCCGCAGTGGAACGTGAGCCTGGTAGCCAGCCATCGCTCCAGGAAGGATCGCAGACCCTGCGACCAGCTGCTGTCCTGCAGCCAGAGCGGCGTGCCGTTGGTCACGACAGCGACGCCGCCGCCACGGCGCAGCAGCGGAACGGCCGCCGCGAACAGCTCGTCGGGCCGCATCCAATGCAGCGCCTGGCCGATCGTCACCGCACCGGCCGAGCCCGCGCCGAACAGCCCGACCAGCCCAGGCAGGCTGGCATCGGCGCCGAGCATCCAGCTGACGTTGCCGATCCCCGCCTCGCGCGCGGCCTCGCTCGCCCGGCGCAGCATGTCGGGCTCCGGGTCGATACCCACCGCGGCGCGCACCCGCCTGGCCAGCGGCAGCGTGAGCTGGCCGGTACCGCAGCCGAGATCGACCACCAGGTCGGCGCCGTCCAGGCCGAACGCGCCGGCGATGAGGTCGATCGCCTCGGCCGGATAGCCGTGGCGGTACATGTGGTAAAGGTCGGCGACCTCGCCGCCGAAGCCGAGATCCATGCGCCCTACGATCCGGCCGGGGTAGCGCTCAGGAACAAGCAGAACGGGTGTCCCGCCGGGTCGAGCAGCACCCGGACCAGATCCTGCGGCTGGTACTCGGCCAGCGTCGCCCCGGTCGCCAGCGCCCACGCCACCGACTCGTCGAGGTCGGCCACCGCGATGTCCAGGTGCGCGGTGATGTGCTGCTGGCCCGGCGCGCTCGGCCACGTCGGTGCCGCGTAGTGCTCTTCGTACTCGAAGTTCAGCGTCGGTCCGCCGCGCCCCTCGGGTGGCCGAAGCTGCGCCCAGCCGTCCTGCGGCGGAAAGCCGGGCCTCGCAGGCTCGCTGGCCACGATGGTCCAGCCGAGCATGCGCTCGTAGAACGCCGCAAGCTCGCGGGGATCGGGTGCGGCGATCGTCACCGCCACCACGTCAAGCACCGGCATCTGCGCCATCTCGTCCTCCGCCCGCTGCCCGTCGGCCACACCCGTCGGCCGGTGCCCGCTGCCTTCCGGCCGCCGGCCCAGGGGCCAGTATCCTGCTCCCATCAGTGTCCCAGCCCCATCGGCGTCCCGCCCCGGGCCATAGGCCGCGCCAGCGACCTGCCCCGCTCCAGTGGCCCGGCCCGCGCCAGCATCCCGGCCCGCGAAATCCATCGAGCTATTACTTGTCCTTTCGAGTCACGCGACGTAGGCTGTCGATATATCGTGACCGTATCGTGGGAGCGCGGGAGGCGAGATGGCGGCAGCAGCGGCCTGGGACGCGTCGGACTTCTGTCCTGACTTCGCCGAGGTGTTCGGGTTCCTCGGCGACCTCTTCGGGCAGGGCGAATGCGGTGGCCGGACCCTGCGCGATCTCTTCGGGCAGTCCGGTCGCGGCGCTCAGACCCTGCGCGACCTGCTCGGGCAAGCCGGTCGCGGCGGCCAGACCATGGCCGACGAGCGTCGGCATGGCGAGCGCCGGCACGGCGGCGGCCGGGGCGGGCCGTGGGACCGCGGCTTCGGCGGCAAGGGCCCCGGGCACTGGGGCGGCGGCTTCGCGGGCCAGTGGGGCGGCTGGTGGCCAGGGCCGCCGGGACCGCCCGGCCCGCCAGGGCCGCCCGGACCTGGCCGCACCAGGAAGGCGGGCCGCGGTGACGTGCGGGCCGCGATCCTGGCCCTGCTGCGCGAGGGTCCGTGCACCGGTTACCAGATCATGTCTGAGATCGAGGAACGCAGCGGCGGCGCCTGGCGGCCGAGCCCGGGTGCGGTGTACCCGGCCCTGTCTCAGCTTGCCGACGAAGGGTTGATCGTTGGCGACGAGTCGGGCGGGAAGCGCGTGTTCAGCCTGACCGAGGCCGGCCAGGCGTACGTGGAGCGGAACCCGGACATGGCCCGCGGCGCGTGGGAGTCGGACGAGCAGCAGGAGGCCTGGCAGCTGCCCGGCCTGTTCGCCGAGGCCGCGCGGCTCGGCGGCGGCATCGTGCAGATCGCGCACGCGGGGACTCCCGAGCAGGTGCGCGCCGCCGAGCGGCTGCTCGAGCGGACCAGGCGGTCGCTGTACCAGATACTCGCCGACGGGGACGACGCTGACGATGCCGACGACACAGATGACGCCGACGACACGGACGACGCCGACGCGTATGAAGACGACACGCAGGACGTCGGTACCGACGACGCAGGGACCGGCAGCACGGACGCAGGGACCAAGAGGTAAGGCAGGCACGGCATGAACGAGAACATCAGGGTTTCTGACGCCGACCGCGAGCGGGTCGCCGAGCGACTGCGCGAGCACTTCGCGCAGGGCAGGCTGACCTCTGACGAGCTTGAGGAGCGGATCACCGCGACGCTCGGCGCGAAGACGGTCGGTGACCTGCGCCAGGTCATGACCGACCTGCCTGGCGAGACTCCGCTGTCGGCCCCGGTGCCGCCGCAGTCCGGGCCGCCGCAGTCCGGGCCGCCGTGGGCGGGCCGCCGCGGAGTCCTCGTCGGGCGGCGGCCGCGGATCCTGCCGCTGTTGCTGGTCGCGCTGGTCGTCGCGATCGCCCTGCCGGGCGCGGGCTTCGTGCTCGCCACGGTGGTCAAGGTGCTCCTTGTGGCCTGGCTGGTGGCCTGCCTGGTGGGATTCGTGGCGATGGCCAGGTTCCGGCGGCGGCTGCGCAGGCACTGGCAGTCGGGCGGCATGAGCGGCTTCGACCACGGCGGCGGCGGCGAAGGCGGCCAGGGCGGCGGCTACGTCTCCGGCCACCACGGCGGCCAGTGGCACCACTACCAGTGGAGCCGCTGCCAGTGGAACCGCTAGCAGTGGCACGGCGAGTGAGCCGCGGGCCGGCGCTCACATCCAACTCACACGCAATCCTCGCGGTCATCTGAGCTTGGTCCCCGATGCTGGCCTGTGGCGGCCACATCGGCCTGCCGTCGACCGGCCCGCAGCGGCCGGCCTGACCAGCTAGTCATGACCGGGAGGTTCAGTGTCCGATCAAGTAGGTGCAGACCAGCGCGAGGCCCGCGCCGGCGGCCGCGGCCGCCGCAAGGTGGGCCTGCGGACGTCGCTCGCCGGGCTGTCGGTCGCGGGGGTCGCGGCGGCGGTGCTCCTCACCACCGCGGCGGCCGGCGTCCAGGGAGCGGCGGCGGCCGAGTCATCGACATCGATGCGCGGCGCCACCACGTCGACGGTGACCTCGTCGTCGGCCGCGGGCAGCCTGACCGTGCAGGTGAAGTACGTGTCCGGGCCAAAAGGCGGAATCAAGATCGATTCGGTGACCTATTCGGGCGGCGCGAACGTGAAGGTGTCCAGGCCGGCCCTGATGTTCACGTTCGGCCCGGCGGGACCGATGCCGCCTGCGCCGGGGCAAAGGAAGGTGCATAAGAACAAGCGCGCCCCCGCGTTCTTCGTCGTGCTGCGGCTGAAGGTGACCAGCGCCGCCAGCTTCAGCGGGGCCCTCCCCGCGCGCCTGCTCGCCACCCTGAACAAGCACGGCGGCCTGCGGCTCGGGCCGTTCGGCGGGGAGTCCGTGTCGGTGACGCTCACCTCCGGCGGCCAGGTGACGCACCGCAGGCAGATCACCCTCCATCCGGTGATCCAGGCGGGACTGCTGCTGTCCGGCATCTGAGTCCGTCGGCGGCGGGCCGGGTCAGCGTGCCCGGCCCGCCGCTGCCTGAAGGCACAACCTCAAGCACTCCCCGTAACCAACTCGCCCTCGCCATCCCGGCCGCCAGGCCAGCCCTGCCCGCTACCGCTCGTCCCGCGCCACCATGGGCAGGTCGTAGACCCGCCGAACGCTGCCGCCCAGGCGGCTGATGTCGGTGCCGTAGATATGCAGGGAGATCGCGGTCTCGCTGCCGTTGTTGCGCACCAGGTGGATGTCGCCGGGCGGTGCGAGCCCGTCGACGTCGCCGGTCGCGTTGACCGCGGTCTCGGCCTCCTCCAGCCAGCCGTCCTCGTGCGGCAGGTAGCGCTGCTCGAACTCGCAGCCCGGCGGTGAGTGTCTGCGGACCGGGCAGGTGCAACCGCAGCCCGTCGGCCACCAGGCACGCCGTCTCGGCCCAGTCGGCCCGCAGCCTGGTCGCGTCGCGAACCGCCCCGACTCACCGACTCCAGGCCCGCGCACAAGTCCCGCTCAGGAATTCCCTGTTGTCGCGGCGGCGGGCCCGCGGGCAGGCTTGGTCGCATGGCGCTGATCACCCCGTCGGCCGGGGATGGACGATGACGCGGCCGCATCCACGCGCGCATGCCGGGAGAATCCGGGTATTGAGTGAGCAACACGGCTACGCTTCCGCGCCTAGCGGCACCGGCGCGGCTCGCGCGGGCCCGGACCACGGCGGCGTGGCTGGGGAGGGCGGAACGTTGGGGTTGTCCGATGAGGCGGTGCTCCGCACGTTCATGCGCAACGGCCGGATCACGGCCCTGCCCGCCAAGCGGTCACGACGCCTTGTGCTGCTCGACCACATCGCGCAGCTCTTCGACGTCGGCGTGCGCTACAGCGAGGGAGAGGTCAACCGCATCCTGCTCGGCCTGCACGAGGACTACGCCGCGCTCCGCCGCTACCTGGTGGATGAGGGCTTCCTCAGCCGCGACCACGGCGAATACTGGCGCACCGGCGGCTCGGTGGACCTCTAGGAGGTCCTGGGCACCGGGGGCCGCGCGGCCGGTGGCCGCGCGGCCGGAGGCCGCGGCGTCGGCGGCTTGGTCACCGGCGGCCGGCGGGGCACCGGCGGCCTGGTGATCGGCCGCTGCGGCAGCTGGCGGATCAGATCCCGCAGGTCGTCCTCCGGCAGCCGGGTGCCATGCCACAGCCGTCCGGTCACCACGGCAAGCGCCAGCAAGAGCAGGCCGGCGATCACCAGCGTTCCTGGCAGCCCGAACAGCACCTGGTAGTACCTGGCCACGGTCGCGATCAGGTAGCCGGCCAGCGTCACGGTCCCGAAGGTGAGCAGCAGGCCGTTCTTCAGCGGGACGCTGGCGGCCATCGCCGCTGCCGCGGTGAGGATGCCGACGGCGAACACCCAGCCGTGGTCCCAGACCACGAACGCCGGAGAGAGCAGCCCGAACGCGGCGCCGAGCGGCACGGTCGTCCACAGCGGGTCCGGGTACCACATGCCGAGGATGGTCCAGCCGACGCCGAGCGCCCACAGCCCGAGCGCGACCGCGAGCCACGGCGGGGCCGTTCCTGTCACGGTGAGGATGGACCCGCAGAGCGTGATGGTGAGACCGGCGAACAATGCCGCCATCTGCCATTCGTGCCTGAACGTCAGCCACAGGCCGATCGAGCCCGCGGAGATCACCAGCCCGGTGGCGAGCGTCGTTACCGGTCCGCCCCGGCCGTAGACGTCGTGCACCGCGATCGACGCTCCGGCTGCGGCGCAGCCCAGGCAGAACACCCAGGAGACGCTGGTCAGCCGCTCCAGCGCGGCCACCTCGAACCGCTCCATCCGCAGCGCCATGATCAGGAACAGCGCGGCGGCCACGGCGAAGACGGTGACGTGACCCCAGTCGCTGAGGTACTGCCAGCGCTCCCCGGCCGCGATGCCGCCGCCCGCCAGCACGAACACGATGCCGACCAGGGTTAGGGCCTCGACAACCTGCCAGATGCGCGGCATGCTCGGCTGGCTGGCCTGCACCTCGCCGCCCCTCGCCCGCTGTCGTGCCCAGAAGTAAAAGGCTCCGAAGATAAGGGCTACCGCCACCACGAGCGAGATGAGCCACCACATGGCGAACCTTCTTCCGGCCATTGGACTTGGACTGCCCAAGATCCGCCATTGCCAGTCTTTGGCGTCGGCCGCCCATCCGGAAGGGCCAAAGGTCTCCTCAGCAGTCCCAGTTCGGATCCAATGCCGCCTCCAATCGCTGCCTGGCCTGCGCAACCAGATCGGCGGTCGCCACCGGATACCGCGTGACGTCGTCGGCGCGCGTGCCGGGCGGTGCCGTGCCGAACAGCTCGGGGTTGATCCTGATCGGCGCGCCGGTCGCCAGCGCCAGGTTGATGGCGTCACTCGGCCTGGCGTCCACCTCCCTGACCCCGGCCGGTCCGCGGACGAGCACGCTGGCGTAGAAGACCGGCGCCAGCAGCCGGGTGATCCTGACCTCGGCGACGCTGGCGCCCGCGGCCTCCACCAGGCCGGCCGCCAGTTTGTAGGTGAACGGGCGCGGCGTCTGCTCGGCCTCCAGCGTCATCGCGAGCGCCACCGCCTCGGCGGGCCCGATCCAGATCGGGAGCCAGCGCTCACCGTCCCGCTCGGTGAGGATCACGATGTGCTTGCGCGACATGAGGTCATCGCCCGGCGTCTGCCTGATCTCAGAGACGACTATGTCGGTCCAGTCCGTCGCGTCGGACGTCGCGTGTGCGTGCGTCACGGGCCTCTCCTGTCCGTCGATCACGTCGGCCAGCCTCGGGGCAAGGCCCGCCCGCGCCTGATGCAGCCGGGCCTTGACGGCTCCGGCCGAGATGCCGAGCTCGGCCGCGACCTCGCGGTGGCTCAGGCCCTGGAGGTAGAACAGCAGCACCGCGTCACGCTGGCCGGCCGGAAGCTGGCCGATCGCGCGCCTGACCCGCGCGGCCAGGTCAGCTAGCTCGGCCGCCTCGGCCGGGCCCGGCGAGTCGCAGGCGCGGTCGGCCTGCGGCCCGGGTACCTCGGACCAGAGCTGGCGCAGCCACCGGCGGGAGACGTTCAGCGCGATGCCGCAGAACCACGGGCCGAACCTCTCCGGCGAACGCAGCCTGCCCAGGTCGGTCATGGCCGCGATGGCGGCCTCCTGCACGGCATCGGCGGCCAGGTCTGGCGAGCCGAGCACCCGGGCCGCGAGGAAGGCGGCGGTGTCCCAGTGGCGGCGCAGCAGCGCGGCGAGCGCGTCCCGGCATCCGCCGAGCGCCTGGTCGACCAGGTCGGCGTCCGAGCTGCCGGGCTGCCCGAGTCCCACGTCTCATAGTGCCAAACAGGACCGCGCGGGTTAGTCGCCGACGCACGGAATCCTGACGGCGGCCGCTCGTGCGCGGTCTGTTCACGGCGCGTTCATCGCCCGCATACTCATGCCATGACGGCGGTGCAGGCGCAGCCCAGGCTGATCGTCGTGCGCGGCAACTCGGGCTCGGGCAAGAGCAGCGTGGCGACCGCGCTGCGGGCGGCCTACGGCCGCGGCGTGGCCGTGGTGGGCCAGGACAACATCCGCCGCACCATCCTGCGCGACCGCGACCGGCCAGGCACGTCGAACATCGGCCTGATCGGCGAGGTGGCCAGGTACGCGCTCGAGCACCGGTTCCACGTGGTGGTGGAGGGAATCCTGGACGCGGGCCGGTACGGCCCGATGCTGGCCGCGCTGCGCGAGTTCCACGGCGGCCCTTCGTTCTTCTACTATCTCGACATCTCGCTGGAGGAGACCATCCGCAGGCACGCGACCAGGCCGCAGGCGGCGGAGTTCACCGCGGAGGACATGCGCTCCTGGTACCTGCGGCGCGACCTGCTCGGCTGCGTTCCCGAGCGGGTGATCGGGGAGGCGAGCTCGCTGGGCCACACCGTGGACACGATCCTCGCCGACTCCGGGCTGCTCGACGCCGTCGTGCTCAAGGCCGAGCCCGCCGCCAGGTCCGACGTCGCGTCCTGGCTTGAGCTCGCGGCGCAGGTGGAGCCGCTGCCCGGGTCGGTTCCCCGGCTGGAGACGCACCTGCGCCGTGCCATCGACGAGAACCTGGCGCTCGTCGTGCGCGACCCGCGAGAGGTGGTGCTCGGGGCCACGTGGGTCGGTGCCGCCGCGCCGCCGCGCCGGATCAGCTGGCTGGCGGTCCGGCCGGACGCCAGGCGGCGCGGGGTGGCCACGCTGCTGCTGACCGAGGTGATGCGACGCTGGCCGGAGTCTGACCTCGCTGAGTCATCTCTCGCTGGGTCAGCGGCCACGGAGCGGGAGCGCGGTCAGGGGCCGAGGTCCCACAGCAGGCGGTAATAGCGGGTGCGGTCGGGATCGGGGGCGATCCCGTAGGCGCCGAGTAGGGTGCCCTCCCAGCCCGGCCCGTAGTTCCACTCCGTGCTCCAGGTGGCGACGGCCAGGTCCGCCCACCGGTCGGCGACGCCGAGCGACCCGAGGTCCACGTGGCCCGACCAGCGGCCGTCGTCGGTCAGCAGCGTGTTCGGGGCGCAGGCATCGCCGTGGCAGACCACCAGCCGGTCGGCCGGCGGGATGTCGGATGCGAGCTCGAGCGCCTGGGCGAGCGTGAGGTGGCTGTGCACCTCGTGCCAGTCTTCGCGCGGGCCGGCCCAGCCGTTCCGCGCCGCCTGCACCGCGTCGGCCACCCGCTGCTCGGCCATCCACGAGAACGGGCACGAGTCCACGGGCAGCACCTCGTGCAGGGCGCGCAGGCCCTCACCGATCGCGCGCACCGCGACCTGCGGCCTGCCGATCCAGGAGTCGTCGACCGCGTTGCTGCCCGGCAGCGGCGAGGTCACCAGCCACATCCCGGCCTCGTCGGCGCCGGTGGCCAGCACGCGCGGCACCGGCGTGTAGGCACCGGCCCAGGTCATCCTCGCGGCCTCGCCGGCCAGGTCGATGCCCGGGTCGTGCGGCGACCACTTCACGAAGCAGCGGCCGCGGCCGTCGCCGACCTGCCAGGTGCGGCCGCCGATCGCGTTCTCCCAGGCCAGCCTGACCGGCCGGCCGGCCACGATCGCCGCCACCGCCCCGGGCAACTCCGGCTGCCCGTCCATGGCCTGCCTCCTAGGCCGGGGCGCGGGCGCTGACGCGGACCTTGTCGGCGGGGAACTCGCCGGGCCGCGGCGGCCGTTCGCTCGCCAGCTCTATCTCCAGCCCGATGCGGGCCAGCCTAGCCGCGAGGTCCGCCGCCGAGTGCCGGCACAGCACCACGTTTCCGTCGTACTGGCCCAGCCGCTCCTCGCCGCTGCCGCCGTGCGTGATGACGACGAGCACGCCGCGCGGCCTGAGCGCCGCGCGCAGGCCGGCCAGCGCCGCGTCAAGCCGCGCGCCAGGCAGGTGGTGCAGCGAGTACGAGGCCACCGCGCCCGCGCAGCTCGCTGGCCGGAACGGCAGGTCGAGCAGGTCGGCGGCGACCAGGCTGGCCTGCGGCACGAGCCGCGCGGCGGCGGCGAGCATGTCAGGGGCGAAGTCGACGCCGATCGGGAGCCTGCGCAGGCCAAGCAGGTAGCGGCTGACCTGGGCGGGCCCGCAGCCGACGTCGAGCACCGGGCCGTCGGGGAGATCGGCGAGCGCGGCGTCGAGGAAGGCGGTGTCGGAGTCCGGACACGCGAGGTCGGCACCGAAGCGGTCGGAGTAGTCGGCGGCCATGCCCTGGTAGACGCGCCGAACGGCGGCCGAGTCGTAGCCGTCCTGGCCGGGATTCGCCACGTGGCGATCCTTTCACGGCGGGACGCTCCGGTTCTTGGGGGTAAACGGACGCAAGGGGCTAGTGTTCTCACCCATGAGGAGTCAGCGTCGCGCCGGGATCGCCGTCCTGGTCGGGCTCTGCGGCATCGCGATCGTCGCCGGGGCAAGGCTCGGCTGGGTCACCGCGCGGGCTGCCAGGTCGGCCTCCGGGATTGCGGGGACCTCCGTGACCGGGCTGCTGACCTGGTCGTACAAGCCGTGCCAGACGTTCGTGCAGTCATTCTCGTTCGCCGTGATCGTGGCCGGGGTGCTCGTGTTCGTCGGCGGCCTGCTGGCCTCCCGGCTGATCGCCGGGCTGTTCTCGTTCCTCGCGCTCGCCGCGGCCGGGCTGTGGATCGGGCTGAACGCCAGCCACTACAGCCAGGTGAGCCTGACGGCCTCGGACCTGCGCGAGGGTGCCTGGCTGACGATCGGCGGCAGCATCGTCGCGCTGATGGCCTCCTCGTTCCTGCGCGGCCGCCGGATCTGAGGCGCAGGTCAGCCCGGCCCGTGCCGCGGCCGGCCGCCAGGCGGCGGCCAGGCGGTCAGCGGCTTGCCGATCTCCCAGTGGTGGCCGAACGGGTCCTTCACCCGGCCGAGTAGCCAGCCGTGCTCCCGCTGCGCCTGCCGGACCAGGGCGGCGCCAGCCGCGACCGCGCGGTCGATCGCGGCGGCCGGATCGTCCACGATCAGCAGCATCCGGGTGGTGGAGCCGCCGAGCGACTCGGGGCTGAAGTTCTCGTGCCGCGGCGACTCGTCGGCGACCCAGAACGGAGCTCCGGCCACCGACAGCTGGGCGACGACGGCCTCGTTCTCCGGCGTGCCGCCGACCTGGTAGACCACGACGGCTCCGAACGCCTCCTGGTAGAAGCGCACCGCCGCGATGCCGCCGCGTACCGAGAGCTGCGGCACGATGCTCACCCACTGGGTCTCGCCATGCTCGCTCGAGATGCGCACCGGCGCTCCTTCCCCGGCCAGCTCGGCCAGCTCAGCCTAGCTCCAGCGCACCTGGACCTTGTCGAGGAAGAGATCGAGCACGCCGCCGTCGCCTTCGACCTCGAGCACGTCAGGGGCGCGGCGGCGCCACAGCGCCAGGTACAGGTCGTCGGCGGTGCCGGCGACCAGGCAGTCGCCGTCCGGCCCCTCGGCGCCGGCCGTCGTCCGCGCGCCGTCGGGGCCGATGCTGACGAGCCACTCCCCAGCCCCCTCGGCGCAGCGCACCCGCAGCAGCTTCGGGTCGTCGGACCGCAGCCGGCCGTGCTGCCTGGTGATGGAGCAGCTCAGCAGCTCGTCGATGCCGTCGGCGGCGAACGGCGCCTGGAAGGGCGTGACCGGCGTCCCGGCGGCGAGTTCGGCGTCCACGCGGTGCACGGCGGTCTCGTGCGCCTGTCGCCGCGCCCACATCGCCAGCGGCGACGGCGCGGGAAGGAACGTCCAGCAATACAGTCCCGGATCGGCCTGCTCGAGGACGCCGACCAGCTCACGGCAGCCGTCGCTGAACCATGCCACTAGCTCGTCGTCGGCTGGCCAGGTCCCGACCACGTCGTCGAGGTCGACGTCCCACGGTTCGGTGCGCGGCGTACCGACGATCGATGCCGCCCACCGGTGCACCCCGCCCTGATGCCTGACCAGGTCCCTGACCAGCCAGTCGGGGCAGCTCGGCACCGGCGCGTCGGGCCCGGCGGCCGCGGCGGCGGCCGCGAGCAGCGGTCCTTGCTCGGTCAGGGCGGTGATGTGCTCGGAGATCTCCACGAGTGGTCATTATGCCGGGCGGCATGGGCGGGCGCCCGGAGCCCGGTGGGGTAGACCGGCTTGGCTGGCGGGGTGAGCACGGTGAGCAGGCCGGCGATGACAAGCACCGCCGCGAGCGCGACGACCTCGGCCCTGCTCGCGCGTGCCGGGCCGGTTCCAGCGGGGACAGGGCGGCGCAGCGCCAGCCGGCCGGCCACGGCCAGCGCGGCGGCGGTCGCCACCAGCGCGGCCTTGACCACGAGCAGCCACCCGTATCCGGTGCTGAAAAGCGACCCGAGCGGGACGAGCAGCAGCGCGGACACCACGCCGGTCACCACCACGATCGCGAGCAGCCACGCGGCCGCGTTGGCATACAACCTGATCAGGCCCTGCATCGCGGCCGGGTCGCCGCGCCAGGCAACCGCGGCGCGCAGCGTGTACGCCAGCATGCCCGCCCACAGGACGGCCGGCACGACGTGGCACAGCGTGACCAGCGCGCCGGCCACCGGGATGATGCCCTCGGCATGGCCGCGCAGCGCCTCGGCGAGCGCCACCCCGAGCAGCGGCAGCACGCTTGGGCCCGGCCGGCGCAGCCTGAGCAGGACGGCGGCGATCGCGAAGCACGCGCACTCGGCGATGGCGATGTCCAGGGTCGCGCTCGACCGCAGCGCCGCCACCGGCGGCCTGGCCAGCTGCGCGGCCAGGTTCGGCCCGGCCAGCGCGGTCACCACCAGCGCGGCCGAGGCCGCCAGGCCGACCAGGCTGGCGCGCAGCGCCCACGGTGCCGGAAGCGGCGCCGGCCCGGTCCCCTTGTAGTTCCTGGCCAGGCCGCGGCCGGCCAGGCCGCCCAGCGCGACGGCCAGTGCGCCGAGCAGCAGCCCGCGCTCCAGCCCGGTCAGCCAGAACCCGGCGGTGGCGAGGGGAACGGTCAATTCGTGACCCAGTGCATCATCGGAACGAGGGTAGCGCCCGCGGTGCCGCCCCGGCCCGGCGTGCGACCCCCTTGGAACCGAACTGTTCTCTTCCGGTGAATCCGGCCACCAGCGGCGACTCGCGGCACGCGTATGGTTGTCCGTTATGCAGAACCAATCCTTCGGGGCGCGCCTGCGCGACGGCAGCGAGGCTCTGTACGGCGGCTGGGTCACCATCGGTGACGTCATCGCGGTCGGCGCGATGGCCGGCGCCGGCCTGGACTACGTCTCGATCGACCTGCAGCACGGCGGGGCCACCGAGCGCGACCTGCCGGCCCTGACCACCGCGATCAGCAAGGCGGGGGCGGTGCCGGTGGCGCGGGTCAGGCACGCGCACACCGCCGACATCGGCCGAGCGCTCGACCTCGGCTGCGCCGGCGTCATCGTGCCCAACGTGGAGTCGGCTGAGCAGGCGGCGGCGGTGGTCGGCGCGTGCCACTACCCGCCGGCTGGATACCGGTCCGGCGGTGGCGTGCTGGCCAGCCAGGAGGAGCCGTTCTGCGTGATCATGGTGGAATCGCGGGCGGCCATGGCCGACCTGGACGCGACGCTCGCGCTGCCCGGCGTGGACGGCATCTACGTCGGGCCGAGGGACCTGTCCTACTCGCTCGGCTGCGTGCTCGACCCGGACGACCCGGTGCTGCGGCCCGCGCTTGAGCAGATCTGGGCGGCCGCCGCGCGGGCCGGCAAACCCGTGGGCGTGCACTCGGCCGACGGCGCCACGGCCAGGCTCTACCGGGAGAACGGATGCCGCCTGGTCAACGTGGTCTCCGATGTGCTCGCGATTTCCAGGACAGCGAAATCCGAGCTCTCCGCCGCGCGTAAATAGCTGCCCGAGGCTCATTCCTGCTGCAGGATGGTGCCCGCCGCGAAAGCTCATCGCCGGGGGGCAGCGAAATGCAGCGGAGCATAAGGGTCGTTGGTACACGTGCCGTTCTTGCCGTCATGATTTCGGCGGGAACCGCCTTTCCCGCGGTGCGCGGGGACGCATCGACCGGGTCGGCCGGCAACTGGTCGACCTACCTGGACGGGCCCGCCCACCAGTCCTACGGCGCGGGTCAGACGGTGATCACGTCGGCTACGGTGCGTGAGCTCACGCCAGCCTGGACCTTCCTCGGCGACCCGCCGACGCATCGCGGACAGCCGCCGCGCGGGTTCCTGTCCAGCCCGACCGTGGTGGACGGGGTGATCTACATCGGTGCCGACACTGGCTGGTTCTACAAGATCGACGCGGCGACCGGTGCCGTCCTCGCGAAGCGGTTCATCGGCTACCAGCCAGCCAAGACGTGCGACGCATTGGGGTTCGTGGACACCGCCACGGTGGTCGTCGACCACGCCAGCGGGCAGCGGATGGTCTACGTGGGCGGGCCCGACGGCTACCTGTACGCGCTGCGCGCAGCTAATCTCTCGGTCGCGTGGCGCTCGGTCATCGGCATCCCGTCGCGAACCGTGAGCAACTACTTTGAGTGGGCCTCGCCGACCATCGCCAGGGGGCGGATCTACATCGGCATCTCATCGAACTGCGATCACCCACTGGTCCGCGGCGGGCTGATCAGCTTCAGCCAGGCGACCGGCCGGAGACTGGCTACGTTCTATACGCTGCCGCGCGGGATTCCCGGCGGGTCGATCTGGTCGAGCGCGGCCATCGGCCCGGATCGCGATATCTACGTCACGACCGGAAACGCGATAAAGGGCTATCGTGAGCCGCCGTATTCCGATTCCATGCTCAAGCTGGACCCGAGCACACTTCGCGTGCTCGGGTCGTTCGCGGTCCCGGCCTGGCAGGTGATCGCGGACGGCGACTTCGGCGCCTCGCCGACGATCTTCGGCGGCGATGTCGGCGCGTGCGATAAGAATGGCGTCTTCTACGCGCTGCACCGCTCGTCGATGACGCTCGCCTGGTCGCGCCGGATCGGCGCACCACAGCCCCGGCACGGCAACAGCACCTGCATCGCCGCCGCGGTCTACGACGGGCGCTCGCTGTACGTCGCGGGCGGCGGTATCACGCTGCGGGGAAAGAGGTACTTCGGGTCCATTCAGCGGCTCGACCCGAGCACCGGCAGGCGGATCTGGGCGACCGGGCTTCCTGACGTGGTGACCGGCTCGCCGACCCTGGACGGCGCCGGGGTGCTCGCGGTCGGCACCTACGGCGGCGGGCCGCCGAACGTGATCGATCTCGTCAGTGCGGCCACCGGCCGGATCCTGCGCACCCTGGTCACCGGCCAGCTGGACTTCGCGCAGACCGTCTTCGCCGACGGCATGCTGTTCACGGCCGACAGCGGCGGCCTGACCGGGTGGCGGCTGCGCTGATCCTGGCCGCCGGCGCAAAGTCGCGCCGGCATGCAACCTCAGGCCCGTCCCGGGCGTGTCAGGTACGACGGCAGTGGCCAGAGCAGCGGTGCCCAGAGCGCGGTGGCCAGCCTAGCGGCGATCGGTGCGCAGAGCGGCAGGTGACAGGTGCGCGACGCGACGGATTTCGACGCGTTCTACGCGGCCAGCGTGCGCCGGGTCACCAGCCAGCTCTACGCCATGACCGGCGACCGCGCCGAGGCCGAGGACGCCGTGCAGGAGGCGTACGCGAGGGCCTGGCAGCACTGGGGCCGGGTCAGCGGCTACGCCGATCCTGAGAGCTGGGTGCGCACGGTCGCATGGCGGATCAGCGTGAGCTCCTGGCGCAAGGCGGTGAACAGGCTGTCCGCGCAGCGCCGCCACGGACCCGCAGCCGACCCGCCCGAACTCGGGCCTGACTACGTCACGATCATCGCCGCGCTGCGCCAGATTCCCGCCGCGCAGCGCCAGGCAATCGTGCTGCACCACCTGGTCGGCCTGTCGGTAGCTGAGATCGCCGGACAGCTGCGCATGCCGGCCAGCACGATCAAGGCCCGGCTGGCCAGAGGCCGGCGGGCACTGCAGCCGCTGCTCGGAGACGACCAGCCGTGCGGCGGGCTGCGCGATGAGGGGGTAGACGTCGATGCACGATGACTTCGGCAGCGGGCGCGAGTACCTGGGGCTCGGCCGGACGGGTACCGCGCTGCGCGAAGGCACCGAGCGGTTCGCCGAGGCCGTCAGGCCGGCCGGGGCCGAGCAGATCAGGGCGAGGGGAGAGCAGCGCAGGCGCCGTCAGGTCACCGGATCGGCCGCGTTCGCCCTGCTCGCGGTGGCCGGCCTGCTCGGCGGCTACGAGGCGCTCGGTGCCGCGCCGGGCAGCCCCACGGGAGTCAGCGACCGCGGGCTCGCGCTGGTCGCCCCGGTCAGCTACCTGGCGGGCGTGCCGAGCGCGGTCACGTTCGCGATCTCCGGCACCGGCCGCCGCGGCACCGTCCGGGTCGAGGTGAACCTAGGCCGGCCGCGGTACGCGGTCTACCGCAAGCCGGTCGTGCTGAGGAAGGACCCGGCGACCGGCCGGTGGCTGTCCGTGCCGGTGGTCGACCTGCACGGCGACTGGCGATGCGCCTATCAGGTGCGGGTGCCCGCGTGGACCAGCACGCAGCACCTGCTCGTCGAGGTCGCCGAGCCCGCCGCCGCGCCGCCGTGGGGAGCGGGCCGGGTGACGGTGCGCGTATTCCGCGCAGGCGCGCTGGTCGGGGCTCAGTCCGGACGACCGGCGAGGCTCAGGACCGTCGCCCTCACCTGGCAGCCGGCGAACCGAATCACGGTGCCCCGGGGTCAGTCGCGTACCTTCGGCATCACCGTCCGCTCCCCGGCCCGCATGTCCCTCCGGGTGCGCCTGCTGGTCTCGGCGTTCCTATGCCACGACGGCGCCGGCTGCGCCAAGCCGCCACCAGGTACGAGCGTCCAGTGGCTGGACGGGCGCACCTGGCGGACTCTTGGCGCGAGCGCCTGGCGTCAGTCGGGTCACGGCATGCTGATCGGTGTCGTCAGGCTCGGGCCGCGCGGCCAGGCGACGGTGCGGTTCCGGGTGACCGCCAGCCGCTCCAGCGTGTCGGCCACCGGCGAGATGGACCTGCGCGTCGTGCCCGACCTCGCCGGCGTACCCGGTGCTGCCCTGCTCCAGGCGCCCGGCGACTGGTCTGCCGTCTCGCCGATTATCACGACCGACGTGGCCGCCCCAACCCGGTAACGCCGCCGCCCCGCGCCTCCGTGCCGGAGCCGGCCCGCGGGCCGTCTCGTGCCGGAGCCGGCCCGCGTCGCCGTCTCGTGCCGGCGCCGGCCCGCGTCGCCGCCGTTCCGCGCCGACCGGGGGCTGTCCTGTAGATCGTGAGACCGGGTCGCGGCGCCAGATCCTGATCGCTCGGCTTGCGGTCCGGCGCGGGCTGTCCCCGAGGCCGCCACCGACCGCCGCGCCATGTACCGCCCGGAGATGATCTTGATGGATGTGGCGGATGTCCCAGAATACGCAGTGGATGTGGCATCCATTCCAGCGACACTCAGATGCCCAGATGCGATTTCGGGTGGTATGCGGCGATCCGGGCGGCCGTGCTGGGTGGGCGAGGCGGCTGGCGACGGTCGGGGCGGGCGGGGGCGGCTCGCGGCGGTGGCGGGAATGGCGGATGGGGTAGCGGCTTGGCCGTTTCTGGTTTGTTCGGCTGGCCGGGGCTAGTCTGAGCGCGATGGCCGCAGTCTGGGCCGACGCCCCTTGGGAACCCGCGGGCTCTGCCCGGGTGACCGGCGGTTCTCCCCATTGCCAGCGACGTGGAAGGTGCCGACATGGGACTGATGGACAAGGTGAAGGCGCAGGCTAACACGCTCGCGCAGTCCGCGAACGCTGGGATAGCCAAGCTCGACGCCATACCCGCCCAGAGGCGCGCCGACGCGCTGCTTCGCAACCTCGGCCTCGCCGTTCTCGCCGAGCGCACCGGCCGGGCAACCGGCGATACGCAGACGCAGATCGACCAGATACTGGCCGAGCTCGCGCAGCATGAGGCGCAGAACAACGTGGACCTCGTGCAGCAGGCCGCGCAGGCTCAGGCGCAGCAGATGCAGGCACAGCAGGCGCGGATGAACATGCAGGGCGACTACCTCTCGGGCGCGGCGCCGGTTGACCCGAACGTGCCGCCATCGGCCGCCGGGTTCCCTGGCCAGTCGCCTTCAGGCTTCCCGCAGCAGGGCGCCCCGGCGGGCTTCCCGCAGCAAGGCGCTCCGTCCGGTTTCCCCGGCCAGGCCCCGGCGGGGTTCCCGCAGCAGGGCGCTCCGTCCGCGTTCCCTGGCGCGGCACAGACGGGCTTCCCGCAGCATGGCGCGCAGGCCGGCTTCCCCGGCCAGGCGCCGGCGGGGTTCCCGCAGCAGGGTGCTCCGTCCGGCTTCCCCGGCGCAGTGCAGACCGGGTTCCCTCAGCAGCCGGGGTCGACCGGTTTCCCTGGCGATCAGTCCGGGTTCGGTGACCAGGGCGGATTCCCGGGCGCGGCGCAGGGCGGATTCCATGGTTCGGCGCCGACGGGGTACCCCCAGCAGGGCGGGTCCGCCGGGTTCCCCGTGGCGAACCCGATGGGCTTCCCCGCGGCCGTCGACGAGCCCGAGCCCGACCAGGGCCAGGGCCAGGGCTTGTTCCCCCCGTCGTCTGGAGCCTGATCCGGAGAGCTTCTCACCGGCTGGCCACCGCGGCTGGTCACGCCCGCGGCGGGTCACACGCGCGGCGGGTCACCCCGCGCTGGTCACGTCGGCAGCGGGTCACCCCCCGGTGGCTCGGGATCGCGCGGCAGCCCGAGCATCCGCTCGGCGATGATGTTGAGCTGGATGTCCGTGGTGCCGCCGCCGATGGTCACCGCCCTGACCGCGAGCGTCTGCCTGGCCCACCGGTCATCACCGAGCGCGCCGCCCTGGTCGGCCATCGCCCAGCACAGCCCGGCGATCTGCTGCGCGTTGCGCATGCCGAGCAGCTTCCGCACGCTGCCGGTCGCGCCCGGCTCGGTACCGGACAGCCGCTTGAGCGTGACCCGCAGCCCGAGCAGCTCGATCGCCCGCCCGTCGCAGACGAGCCTGCCGACCTCGGCGAGCGGCGGATCGGCGGCCGCCCGCGCGGCGTCGAGTAGCTCGGGCAGGCCGGCCCCGAAGGTCCACGACTGCGAGAGCGAGACCCGCTCGTTGGCCAGTGTCGTCCGCGCGATCCGCCAGCCGCCGTTGACCTCACCCACCAGGCAGTCATCGGGCACGAAGACACCGTCAAGAAAGACCTGATTGAACGAAGCGTCCCCGGTAATCTCGCGCAGCGGGCGCACGTCGATGCCCGGCGAGTGCATGTCGACGAGGAAGTAGCTGATCCCGGCATGCCTGGCGGCCGCCGGGTCGGTACGGGCGATGCAGATCCCCCAGGCCGCTTCCTTGGCCAGCGAGGTCCAGATCTTCTGGCCCGTGATCCGCCAGCCGCCGTCCACCCGCTGCGCCCTGGTGGTGAGCCCGGCCAGGTCGGAGCCGGCACCGGGCTCGCTGAACAGCTGGCACCACAGGTAGTCCAGGCGCAGGGTGGCCGGGAGGAACCGCTGCTGCTGATCCGGGGTGCCGTACTTGATCAGGGCAGGAACCACCCAGGCGCCGATCGCCAGGTTGTGCGCCACTACCCCGGCCGCCCGCATCTCGGCGTCGATGACGAGCTGCTCGAGCGGGCTGGCGTCGCGTCCCCACGGGCGCGGCAGGTGCGGCAGCACCCAGCCGCCCGCCGCGAGCGCGGCGGTGCGGTCCCGGCCGGTGAGCCTGCGGATCTCGGCAAGCTCGGTCCTGACCTCGGCCCGGAACTCGGCGTCACCGTCCGGAAGCTGCACGGTGGCCGGCGTCATCGCTCCGGCCATCGCGGCCCTGGCTACCTGCTCGCGCCACCTCGCCGACCGCCCGAGCAGGGCGCGCAGCGACATCGCGCGCCGGTAGTACAGGTGCGCGTCGTGGTCCCAGGTGTACCCGATGCCGCCGAGGGTCTGGATGCAGTCATTGGCCGCGTCCTCCGCCGCGTCGAGCGCGACCACGCCGGCCACGCTCGCGGCAAACTCGCGGTCCCGGCCACGCGGCGTCCGGGCGGCATCCCAGACCGCCGCGGCGGCCTGCTCGGCGCCGGTCAGCATCCGGGCACAGCGGTGCTTGACCGCCTGGAACTGGCCGATCGGCCGGCCGAACTGGATCCTGATCTTCGCGTACTCCGATGCCGTGTGCACGGCCCAGTCGGCGATGCCGCAGGCCTCGGCGCCGAACAGGATCGCGGCCAGGCTGGTCACGTCGGCCCGGCTGACGGCGCCGAGCACCCGGTCGGCGGGCACGCTCACGCCGTCGGCTGCGATGCTGGCCAGCGGCCTGGTCAGGTCGACTCCCGGCAGCGAGGTCACGGCCAGGTCGGCCGTGTCGATTGCCACCCAGCGGTCCCCGCCCGGCGTGCCGACCTCCGCCACGACCATGTCCGCCATCGACCCGGCGAGTACCGGGCCTGCCTCGCCACTGACGAGCAGCCCGCCACCGGAGTCCGGCGTGCCGGTCAGGCCGCCGGCCAGGCAGACGGTCCCGGCCAGCGAGCCGTCGGCCAGCCTGGCGAGCAGCTTGGCCGTCCGGCCGTCCGCCTGCGCAAGGACGGCGGCGGCGAGCACGGTCGGCAGGTACGCCCCTGGCAGCAGCGCCCGGCCGAGCTCGGCCACCGCGATCGCGAGCTCGGCGATGCCGTAACCGTGGCCGCCATCGGCCTCGGCTATGTGGAGCCCGAACAGGCCCTGCCCGGCCAGTGCGGGCACAAGCTGCTCGCGATAGCGCGCGACCCCGCCGTCGGCGTCGCCGATCGCGGCGCGCACGACCTCCGGCGGGCAGTGCCGCTGCGACCAGGCGCGGACCGCGTCCGCAAGCTGCACGTGCTCAGGGGTCAGGCCCACCGTCATTAAGCCACCTCGCTCGCCGCCTGCTCCGGCCGCCGTTGCCGCCGCCGCCCTTGCCGACACTGTAGGCCGGGAAGACGACAGACCGAACGTGTCTACCGGCCAGAATGAGGATATGGACGATCAGGATCGGGGAGCCGGCCGGGCCGGCGGCCCCGACGGCAGCCCCGGCGGCAGCGCCGAGGGCAGCCCAGGCGGCACCGCGCCGCACAACGGCCAGCAGGAGCAGGTGCTCAGGGATGAGATGCTGGCGATGCTCGACCACGCGGTGCGGCGGTTGCAGGCGGCCGGGGCCCGCCGGCTGCACGGGCCAAGCCGGGCCGAGCCGCGCTGGCCGGTGTCCGCCTCGGTGATCGTCGCGATCGTGCTGCAGTGGCTGCTCTCCAGCGAGCTCTCGCTGCACCCCAGGTACCTGATCCCCGCGCTCGAGATCGCCCTGCTGGTCGGGCTCAGCGTCGCCAACCCGGTGCGGATCGAGCGAATGTCCGGCCCGCTGCGCGCCGCCAGCCTCGCGCTCGTGCTGCTGATCACGGCCGCGAACGCGGCCTCGGCGGCGTTCCTGGTCAGGGCGATCGTGACCAGCCAGATACACGTGCCAGGTCGGCACGCCCCGGTCGCGCTGCTCGCCTCAGGCGCGGCGATCTGGGGGACGAACGTGATCGCGTTCGCCCTGTGGTACTGGGAGTTCGACCGCGGTGGCCCTGTACACCGGCTGCAGGGCACCAGGCCATACCCTGACCTGCAGTTCCCGCAGATGACCGCGCCCGAGCTGACCCCGCCTGGCTGGGCCCCGCGGTTCGTTGACTACCTGTACCTATCGTTCACCAACGCGACCGCGTTCAGCCCGACCGACGTCATGCCGCTGGCGAGGTGGGCGAAGCTGACCATGCTCGTGCAGTCTGCCGTCTCGCTCGCGCTCGGCGCCCTGGTCATCGCCCGCGCCGTGAACATCCTGTGAGCCGGAGTTCATCACAGGATCCCTGGCTCACCAGTTCACCAGCTGATCAGCTCACCAGCTCACCGGCTCTCCGGCTCCCGGCTACCCACTCACGCCGGCTCCGCTGGCGACCGGGGCCTTGGCCTAGTTACCGACCGGTAGTATACTTTGTTACTTACCAGTAACTAAGGCTGGGACCAGCAACTCGGACCAGTAACCAGGGACTCGGATCTGCCAGAGCAGGCGGTGGGACCTAGGGGGATGGACATGGCGCACTCCACGCACTTCAAGAGCAACCGGCGCGACATCGAGTTCAATCTGTTCGAGGTGCTTGGCAGGCAGGACCTGCTTGGCATGGAGCCGTTCGGCGAGCTCGACGAGCAGACCGCGCGCGGCATACTCGCGGAGGTCGAGCGGCTGGCGCTGGGGCCGATCGCGAGCTCGTTCGCTCACAGCGACCGCCACCCGCCCGTCTACCACCCGGCGACCCGTTCGGTCACCATGCCCGAGTCGTTCGCCAAGTCGTTCCGCGCGCTCATGGACGCGGAGTGGTACAGGCTGGAGTTGCCCGAGGCGCTCGGCGGCACTGCCGCCCCACGGTCGCTGTGCTGGGCGGTCGCCGAGTTCGTGCTCGGCGCGAACCCGGCGGTCTGGATGTACGCCAGCGGCGCCACGTTCGCGAGGGCGCTGTGGGAGATGGGCACGCCCGCCCAGAAGCAGTTCGCCGAGCAGGCCATCGACCGCCAGTGGACGGCCACGATGGTGCTGACCGAGCCGGACGCCGGCTCCGACGTGGGCGCGGGGCGCACCAAGGCGATCAGGCAGCCTGACGGCACCTGGCACATCGAGGGTGTGAAGCGCTTCATCACCGGCGGCGAGCACGACATGGCGGAGAACATCTTCCACCTGGTGCTGGCCAGGCCCGAGGGAGGCGGCCCTGGCACCAAGGGGCTGTCCATGTTCCTGGTGCCCAAGTACCTGGTCGGTGAGGACGGCTCGCTCGGCGCCCGCAACGGCGTCTACGCGACCACCGTCGAGCACAAGATGGGCCTGAAGGCCTCCACCACCTGCGAGTTGACCTTCGGCGCCGAGCACCCAGCGGTCGGCACCCTGGTCGGCGACGTGCACGAGGGCATCAAGCAGATGTTCGTGATCATCGAGCACGCCAGGATGATGGTCGGCACCAAGGCGATCGCCACGCTCTCCACCGGCTACCTGAACGCGCTCGAGTACGCCAAGACGCGGGTGCAGGGCGGCGAACTCGCCAGGATGTCCGACAAGACCGCTCCGCGGGTGACGATCGTGCACCACCCGGACGTGCGCCGGATCCTGATGCTGCAGAAGGCGTACGCGGAGGGCATGCGGGCGCTCGTGCTGTACACGGCGAGCATCCAGGACGCCATCCAGGTCAGCGCGGCGGCGGGCACCGCCGATGAGCAGGCCGCAGCGCTGAACGACCTGCTGCTCCCGATAGTCAAGGGCCTCGGCTCGGAGCGTGCCTACGAGATGCTGACCCTGTCACTGCAGACCTTCGGCGGCTCGGGCTACCTGCAGCACTACCCGATCGAGCAGTACATCAGGGACGCCAAGATCGACAGCCTCTACGAGGGCACCACCGCGATCCAGGGCATGGACCTGTACTTCAGGAAGATCGTGCGGAACAAGGGCGAGGCGCTCGCCGCCCTTCTCGCGCAGATCAGGGCGACAGCGGCGGCAGAGCAGGGCAACGGCAGGCTGAAGAAGGAGCGCGCGGCACTGACCAGGGCAGCGGACAATGTCGAGGCGATGGTGAACACGCTGCACGGTTACCTGGCCGCCAGCCTCGAGCAGCCTGCCGAGGTCGACCGGGTGGGCCTGAACACCACTCGGCTGCTCCTGAGCCTTGGCGACTTGGTGGTCGGCTGGCTGCTGGTCAGGCAGGCCGAGGTCGCCACCAGGGCCCTCGACGGGCTGGGCGGCACAGGCGGGCTGGACGGTACGGGCGGGCGGGGCGGCACAGACGGTGATGGCGACAAGGCCTTCTACCAGGGCAAGATCGCGGCGGCCAGGTTCTTCGCCGAGACCGTGCTGCCGAGGCTGGCCACCGAGCGCGAGCTTGTCGAGTCGACCTCGCTTGAGTTGATGGACCTGCCCGAGGCCGCCTTCTAGGGCCTGCCCGTAGATCGTGGGACTGGGTCGCGGAGCCAGGTCCTGATGCTCGGCTTGTGGTCTGGCGCGGCCCGTCCCCGAGGCCGCCGTCGGCCGCCGCGCCCCGTGCCGCCCGGAGATGATCTTGATGGATGTGGCGGATGTCCCAGAATACGCAGTGGATGTGGCATCCATTCCAGCGACGCCCAGGTGATCATGTGCGGTTTCGGCTGGTATGCGGGATTCGGGCGGCAGTGCTGCTCAGGCGGCCGTGCTCGGTCGGCGGCCGCGGCCGCGGCCGCGCGGCGCGGAGGCCGGCCGCGCTGCTCCGGGTTGTCCGTGGCCGGTGATGCCGCGCGGTACCGCCGTCGGTGCCCGCGGAGATCTACGGGACAGGCGTTAGGCGGCGGGGCCGGTGGGGCCTTGGACGGCCCGGGTCAGATCTCGAACTGCACGGCCCGGCGCTGCGCCGCGATCGGCGCGATCGACCGGCTGACGACCTCGACGTGCGCCGGGTGGTCGCGGTAGGCCTGGTAGGCCTGCACGTCGTCGAAGTCGGCGACGATCGCCAGGTCGGCGTTGCCCTGGTTGACCCCGATATCGGGGCCGAGCGTGTAGCTGACCAGCCCGCGCATCAGCGGCGGCAGCGTGGCGAGCTCGTCGCGTGCCTGCTGCCGCTGCTCGGCCGTCGCGTCGTCCCGCCAGGTGATCACCACCACGTGCCTGATCATTCGCGCTCCGATCGGTAGTCCGGCCCTGGAACTGGCTGGCTTGGCTGGCTGGGCTGGCTGGCTGGGACTGGTCGGCCTAGGACCAGGCAAGCATGCGCAGCGGGTCGGTCAGCATCGCACCGACGTCGCGCAGCACGGCGGAGCCGAGGTCGCCGTCGACGATCCTGTGGTCGAATGACAGCGCGAGCGTGCACACCTTGCGGACGGCGAGCTGGCCGCCGAGTACCCACGGTGCATCCTTGATCTGCCCGAACGCCAGGATCGCTGCCTCGCCAGGGGTGATGATCGGGGTGCCGGTGTCGACCCCGAACACGCCCACGTTGGTGATCGTGATCGTGCCGCCGCGCAGGTCGGCGGGGGAGGACTTGCCGGCCCGCGCGGTCTCGGCCAGGCCGGCCAGCGCCCTGGCAAGCTCGGGCAGCGACAGCGCGTGCGCGTCCTTCACGCTCGGCACGATCAGGCCGCGGTCGGTGGCTGCCGCGATGCCGAGGTTCACGTAGTGCTTGACCACGATCTCCTGGGCGGCCTCGTCCCACGAGGAGTTGATCAGCGGATGCCGGGCCGCAGCGATCAGCAGCGCCTTGGCCACGAGCAGCAGCGGCGAGACCCTGACCCCGTCGAACTCCGGCAGGGACCTGATCCTGGCCGTGGCGGTCATCGTCTCGGTGATGTCGATCTGGAGGAACTCGGACACGTGCGGGGCGGTGAACGCGCTGGCCGCCATCGCGGCCGCCGTGTGCTTGCGCACGCCGCGGATGGGGATCCGCTCCTCGCGCGGCAGCGAGGCAAGCCGCATCGCGGCGACCCGGTCAAGGCCGGGCTCCCCGGCCGGCATCGCGGCGGCACCGGCCGCCTCGGCCGCACCGGCGGCACCGGCCGCCTCGGCGGCACCGGCCGCACCGGCGGCACCGGCCGCACGGACCGCACCGGCCGCACCGGCCGCCTGCGCTCCGATCGCGGCCTGCACGTCGTCCCTGGTGATCGAGCCGGCCGGGCCGGTGCCCGTGAGCTGGCTGAGGTCCACGCCGAGGTCCCTGGCCAGCTTGCGCACCGGCGGCTTGGCGAGCACCGCGGTCCCGGCCTGCGGGAGGTGCCCGTCCGCGGCGCCGTTCGCTCCGGCTGCTTGAGCAGCTGCCTGAGCGGCCGCTGGCGCGGTAGCCGAGGCGACAGCGGGAGCGACAGCCGGAGCCGGAGCCTGGACCACGGCAGCGCTCACCGCGCCGCCCACGGCCTTGCGCGCCCGCCGCTTGGTTGCGCCGAGCTTGACGCCGTAGCCGACGAGCACGGCCTGGCGCTCCACCTTGGGTGCCGGGCTGCCGTGCATGCCGGGCTCCACCGCGCCCTCGGCCGGCGGCGATCCGATGCCGGTGACCGCCTCGGCGGCCGACGTGTCGCCGCCCGCTCCCGCGTCGTCCGGCCCGGCCTCCCCTACCCGCACCGCGATGATCGGCGACCCGACGTCGGCGGTGCTGCCCTCGGGCACGAGCAGGTCGGCCACCACCCCCTCGTACGGGCTCGGCAGCTCCACCACGGCCTTCGCGGTCTCGATCTCCACGATGATCTGGTTGACGGTCACCTTGTCGCCGGGATGCACGTGCCACCTGACGATGTCCGCCTCGGTCAGGCCCTCGCCGACGTCGGGGAGCCTGAACTGCTTCAGCTCTGACATGACGACCCCTCAGTAGCCGAACGAGCGGTCGACGGCGTCGAGCACCCGGTCCAGGTCGGGCAGGTAGTGCTCCTCCAGCCTGGACGGCGGGTAGGGCGTGGAGTAGCCGCCGACCCGCAGCACCGGCGCCTCGAGGGAGTAGAAGCACTCCTGCGAAACCCTTGCGGCGATCTCGGCGCCGAGCCCGCCGGTCACCGGGGCCTCGTGCACCACCACGCAGCGACCGGTCTTGCGCACCGATGCGTAGATCGCATCCACGTCGAGCGGCGACAGCGAGCGCAGGTCGATCACTTCCACGGAATGTCCTTCGGCCTGCGCCGCGGTGGCCGCCTCCACGCAGGTACGGACCATAGGGCCATAACACAACAGCGTCACGTCGGTCCCGGCGATGAGCGTCCTCGACCTGTCCAGCGGCTGCGCGGCGGCGACGCCGCCGCGCAGGTCGACCTCGGTCTTGTCCCAGTACCTGCGCTTGGGCTCGAAGAAGATCACCGGGTCGTCGCAGTCGACCGCCAGCTGGATCATGGCGTAGGCGTCGGCGGGATCGCCGCAGGCCACCACGCGCAGCCCGGGGGTGTGCGCGAACAGGGCCTCCGGCGACTCGCTGTGGTGCTCGACGGCGCCGATGCCGCCGCCGAACGGTATCCGGACCACCACAGGCAGACTGCAGTGCCCGCGCGACCGGTAGGACATCTTGGCCAGCTGGGAGACGATCTGGTCGAACGCCGGGTAGACGAACCCGTCGAACTGGATTTCGCAGACCGGCCGGTAGCCGCGCAGCGCTAGCCCGATCGCGGTGCCCACGATGCCGGACTCGGCCAGCGGGGTGTCGATGACCCTGGCCTCGCCGAAGTCTTTCTGCAGGCCGTCGGTGACGCGGAAGACGCCGCCGAGCTTGCCGACGTCCTCGCCCATGATGAGCACCTTCGGGTCGTTCTCCAGTGCCTTGCGCAGGCCCTCGTTGATCGCCTTGCTCAGCGTTAGCGTCTGGGTGGCCCTGGTCGCCGGTGCCTGTGTCGTCATCGCGCGACCTCCTCGTCGGCGAAGGAACTGAGGTAGGCGGCAAGCTGCTCGCGCTCGCGGTCGAGCAGCGTGGTGCGCTCGGCGTACACGTTGTCGAACATCGAGAGCGGATCGGGATCGGCCATCTCCAGGCACGCCTTCCTGACCCGCAGGCCAAGCTCGTCGGCCTCCGCGCTGACCCGGGTGAAGAAGTCCTCCTTCGCCATCGAAGACCTGATCAGGTACTGCTTGACCCGCTCGATCGGGTCCTTCAGCTTCCACGACTCGAGCTCGGCGGAGAGCCGGTACCTGGTCGGGTCGTCGGTGGTGGTGTGCGCGCCCATCCGGTAGGTGAACGCCTCGATCAGCGTCGGGCCCTGCCCCTCCCTGGCGGCCTGCATGGCCTTGCGGGTCACCGCCAGGCAGGCGAACACGTCGTTGCCGTCCACCCGCAGGCCGGGGAAGCCGAAGCCGCGCGCCCGCAGGTAGAGCGGGATCCTGGTCTGGCGGTCGAGCGGCTCGGAGATCGCCCACTGGTTGTTCTGGCAGAAGAACACGATCGGCGCGTTGTTCACCGAGGCCCAGATGAACGCCTCGTTCACGTCGCCCTGGCTGGTGGCGCCGTCGCCGAAGTAGACGATCACGGCCTCGCCGTCGTCGCCGAGCGCGCCGTCGCGCTGTATCCCCATCGCGTAGCCGGTGGCGTGCAGGGTCTGCGCCCCGATCACGATCGTGTACAGGTGGAACCGGTGCTCGGCCGGATCCCAGCCGCCGTGGCTGACGCCGCGGAAGAGCTCAAGCAGCCTGGCCGGGTCCACGCCGCGGCACCAGGCCACCCCGTGCTCGCGGTAGGTGGGGAAGACCATGTCGCGCGGGCCGAGCGCGCGTCCCGACCCGACCTGCGCGGCCTCCTGGCCGAGCAGCGAGGCCCAGATGCCGAGCTCGCCCTGGCGCTGCAGCGCGATGGCCTCGAAGTCGATCCGCCTGACCAGGACCAGGTCCCGGTAGAGCGCCTTGATCTCGTCGACCGACAGGTCGAGCGGGTAGCCGGGGTGCTCGTTGCGCTCGCCCTCCGGGGTGAGCAGCTGGATCAGTTCCGGCTTCGTCACCGGCTCGTCGGTGGTGGCCACTGACTTGTCTGGGGTTCGGGTTCTGGAGGCAGCTCGCCCGGCAGCTCTGACGGTCACGTGCCACTCCTTGCATGCTCAGGGCGGACGTCCGGCGAAGGCCGGCGGCCGCTCGGACCGCAATCGTGTTCCGCTGTGACAGTACTGCCCACTCCGCACGCCCGGTCAAGTGAGTCACTGACGTACGCTGCGTGATGTGGCCACGATAGTCGTCGACGTCATGCTGAAGCCCGAGATCGCAGACCCGCAGGGCGAGGCGATCGCCGGAGCGTGCCATCGGCTCGGCTTCAGCGAGGTGGTCTCCGTGCGCCAGGGAAAGCGGTTCGAGATCGACCTCGGCGAGCCTGCCGACTCCAGCGCGGCGCAGCTCAGGGTGGCCGAGCTAGCCGGGGAACTGCTCGCGAACCCGGTCATCGAGGAATTTGTCATTCGGGCCGGCTGATCACGCCGATATTCGGTGGGGCGCGCGGGATTGGATTCCGCCACTTACAACGCGCCCCGGCAGGCGCGGATTATTGCTGGGCGGGCGCGTTCAGCGTTGCCGGTCCGCCGTTGGCAATCCGCTGTTGACCTGTAAGAACGGCAGAGTTCGTCCGAAGATCGCCCGAGTTCATGATTACCAGGTCCCAGGTTTGGAAACTCTCACAATGTGAAGTACAGCGCGGGGTTAGACCAAGGGACTGAGGAGCGAATGCGAGCTCGGATGCCGCATCTGCACGGGCCGGCCAGGGATGTCCGGTTCTGTCTGGTGTTTCCGCGTGAGTCGCTCAGCATTCCCGTGATGCGCCATGTGCTTGGCGACACGCTCTGCCGGTTCGGCATGGACGAGGAGTGCATCTCCGACCTGCTGCTCGCGGTCACCGAGGCCTGCACCAACGTGGTGCGGCACGCCGGCCCTGGCGACGAGGGGTACGAGCTTGTCGCCGCGGTCAGCCGGAACCGGTGCGTGGTTCAGGTGACCGACACGGGCCGCGGCTTCAGCCGGGCGAGGATCAGGGCGGCGCGCCGCGAGCACCTGCGCAGGCCGCCGGTAGGCCCGGTGCCGCTGCTGGTGCGCCGCAGGTCGCGCGAGTCCGACATCGCCAGGCTCGCCGAGTCCGGCCGCGGCTTGGCCATCATGCGGGCGTGCGTGGACGACGTGAGCCTGCACAGCGGGCCAGGCAAGGGTACGGTGGTGCAGCTTCGCAAGCGGATCGAGTGGCGTGACGGCGCCCCGCTCGCCGATCTCGGAGGCTGGGCACTGAAGGACGCGGGCTGACCGGGTAGCCTGCCGTCATGGTGACCAGGCCGGGCGGGCGCCTGGCGGGACGCCGGGGGCTGCGTTGACGCTCAGCGTGGGGGTCGTCACCTTCCCTGGCTCGCTCGACGACGCCGACGCGTGCCGCGCGGTGGCCAGGGCCGGGGCGCGGCCCGTGCCGCTCTGGCACGGCGACCGTGACCTGCGCGGCGTGGACGCGGTGATCCTGCCCGGCGGCTTCTCCTACGGCGACTACCTGCGCTGCGGCGCGATCGCGCGGTTCGCGCCGCTGATGGCCGAGCTGGTGCCCGCGGCCAGGGCCGGGCTGCCCGTGCTCGGCATCTGCAACGGCTTCCAGATCCTCTGCGAGGCGCACCTGCTGCCCGGCGCACTCACCCGCAACGCCGGCCTGCACTTCGTCTGCCGGGACGTGCGCGTCAGGATCGAGAACAACAGGACCTGCTGGACGGCCGGCTACGCGGCCGGCGAGGTGGTCACGCTGGTGCTCAAGAGCGGCGAGGGCGCTTACCAGGCCGACCAGGCCACGCTGGCCGAGCTTGAGGGATCGGGCCGGATCGTGGCCCGCTATGCCGACGGCAACCCGAACGGCTCGGCCGGCGCGGTCGCCGGGATCGCCAGCGCGGCGGGCACCGTCGTCGGGCTGATGCCGCACCCAGAGCACGCGATCGAGGCGCTGACCGGCCCTGGAACCGACGGGATGCGGTTCTTCACCTCGATCCTGGCGTCGGCGACCACGTGACCGCGGACACCGTGGCGGCCGCCGCCGCAACGCCGGACCGGGAGCAGCCGCACGGCGCGCTCGGGCTCACCGACGCCGAGCGGGACAGCATCGGCGCGCTGCTCGGCCGCCGGCCCACCGACTCCGAGCTGGCGATCTACTCGGTGATGTGGAGCGAGCACTGCTCGTACAAGTCGTCCAGGCTGCACCTGCGGCAGTTCGCCGAGAAGGCGCCGCCGTCGCCCGCGCTGCTCGCCGGGATCGGCGGCAACGCGGGAGTGGTCGACATCGGCCAGGGCTACGCGGTCACGTTCAAGATCGAGTCGCACAACCACCCGTCGTACGTAGAGCCGTTCCAGGGCGCGGCGACCGGCGTCGGCGGGATCGTCAGGGACATCCTGGCCATGGGCGCGCGGCCGGTGGCGGTGATGGACGCGCTGCGGTTCGGGCCGCCCGACGCCGCCGACACCCGCCGGGTGGTGGCCGGAGTCGTGAGCGGGATTTCGTTCTACGGGAACTGCCTTGGTCTTCCCAACATCGGCGGCGAGCTGACCTTCGATCCGTGCTACGCGGGCAACCCGCTGGTCAACACCCTGTGCCTGGGCGTGATGCGGCACGCCGACCTCAAGCTCGCCGCGGCGAGCGGTCCGGGCAACAAGGTGGTCCTGCTCGGATCGCCCACCGGGCCCGACGGGATCGGCGGCGCCTCGGTGCTGGCCAGCGCCTCGTTCGGGGCCGGCCAGGCGGGGGGCGACGGGGCGGGCGGCGGCCAGACGCGGAGCGACCAGCCAGGGGGCGAGCGGGCGAAGCGGCCGAGCGTGCAGGTCGGCGACCCGTTCATGGAGAAGCTGCTGATCGAGTGCTGCCTCGAGCTGTACGCGGCCGGGGTGGTGGTCGCGATCCAGGATCTCGGCGCGGCCGGCATCGCCTGCGCGACCACCGAGCTGGCCGCAGCGGGCAAGGTCGGCATGGCGGTGGCGCTCGACGCCGTGCCGCTGCGGGACAGCGGGCTGACCCCACCGGAAATCCTGATGAGCGAGTCACAGGAACGGATGATGGCGGTGACCGAGCCGGCCGCGCTGGCGACGTTCCTGGGCATCTGCGCCCGGTGGGACGTGCCAGCCACCGTGATCGGCGAGGTGACCGGTACCGGCAGGCTGGAGATGACCTGGTACGGCGACCCGGTGGTGGACATCCCGCCGGGCAGCGCGGCCGAAGGGCCGCTGTACGACCGGCCGCGGTGCCGCCCGGCCGGCCAGGACGCGCTGGCCGCCGACGACCCGGCGGCGCTGGCCCGCCCGGCGGGCGGCGGCCTGGCCGGCGGCGAGCTGGCTGGCGGCGAGCTGGCTGGCGACCTGCTCGCGGTGCTCGGATCGGCCGCGGGCGCCGACAAGGCGTGGGTGACCGAGCAGTACGACAGGTACGTGCGCGGCAACACCGTGCTCGCGATGCCGCACGACGCCGGCGTGCTGCGGATCGACGAGCAGACCTGCCTCGGCGTGGCGATCGCGACCGACGGGAACGGGCGGTTCTGCCAGCTTGATCCTTACGCGGGCACGCAGCTCGCGCTGGCCGAGGCCTACCGCAACGTGGCGGCGGCCGGTGCCCGCCCGCTGGCGGTGACCAACTGCCTGAACTTCGGCTCGCCCGAGGACCCGGAGGTGATGTGGCAGTTCGCCGAGTCGGTGCGCGGGCTGGCCGACGCCTGCCTTGAGCTTGGCGTCCCGGTCACCGGCGGCAACGTCAGCTTCTACAACCAGACCGGCGGCCGGGCGATCCAGCCCACGCCCGTGGTGGGCGTGCTCGGCGTCATCGAGGACGTGCGGCGCAGGCTGCCGAGCGGGTTCGCCGCGCCCGGCGAGGCGATCGTGCTGCTCGGCCAGACCGCCGCCGAGTTCGGCGGCTCGCTGTGGGCGCAGGCCAGGCACGGGCACCTCGGCGGCCGGCCGCCCGCCGTCGACCTTCCGGCCGAGCGCCGCCTGGCGGCGGTGCTCGCGCAGGCGGCGGACCGCGGGCTGCTGTCGGCCGCGCACGACCTTTCCGACGGCGGGCTGGCGCTCGCGCTGGCCGAGTGCTGCCTGATCGGCGGCTCCGGAGCGGCGGGCGTGGCGGCGGGCAGCGGGGTCGGCGCCACCGTGACGCTGCCCGGCGACCCGTTCACGCTGCTGTTCAGCGAGTCGGCCGCGCGGGCGGTCGCGGTGACGCGCAGCGGGGCGGGGGCCGAGTTCGCCGATCTGGCCGCCGGTCAGGGCGTCCCTGCCGTCGTGCTCGGCAGCACCGGGGGGCCGGCGCTCGAGGTCACCGGGCTGTTCTCGATCCCGCTGGCCGACCTCGGCGATGCGTACCGCCGCACGCTGCCCGCGCTGTTCGGCTAGCGGTCATGCGGTTCGGCGGGCGGTCAGGCGGTTGGGCTGGCGGTCAGGCGGTTAGGCTGGCGGTCAGGCGGTTCGGCTCGCGCCCGTCCCGTAGATCTCCGCGGCCACCGACGGCTCTACCGCGCGGCATCACCGGCCACGGACAACCCGGAGCAGTTCGGCTGGCCTCCGCGCCGCGCCGCGGCGGCCGGCCGGCCGAGCACGATCACGCGTATCTTCGCATACCCGTCGAAACCACATGTGATCATCTGGATCTCGCTGGAATGGATGCCACATCCACTGCGTATTCTGGGACATCCGCCACATCCATCAAGATCATCTCCGGGGGACGGCCCGCGCCAGACCTTCAAGGCGGGCCATCAGGATCTGGCTCCGCGACCCAGTCCCATGATCTTCGGGACGGCCCTAGCGGTCAGGTGCTTCAGCTGGCGGTCGGCTCCTCGGGTGGCGGTCGGGCTCCTCGGGTGGCGGTCGGGCTCCTCGGCCAGCGGTCGGGTTCCTCGGCCAGCGGTCGGGTTCCTCGGCCAGCGGTCAGGCGCTCCACCAGAACGCGATCTCCTGGGTCTTGTCCCTGGCAGGCCCGCAGGCGGCGAGCCTGGCCGGGCCGGGACGGGACTTGTTCACCTTCTCAGGCGCGGGGGCGGGCGCGGTCAGGCAGCCGCCGGTCTCCGCGTTGGCATAAGCCGCGATCGCCTGGCCGAGTACCGTGACGGCGTGCCTGGCCCGCCAGCGCTGGCCGAGCCCGAGGTTGCACCTGGCCAGCACTACCTGGCCGGCCTGGCGGCCGGCGGCCAGGCACAGGCCGTTCGGGGTGTAGATGAAGATCTCGCTGCCGTCCCCCATCAGGTTCGCCGTCCACAGCGGCGTGCCGTTGGTCATCTCTGCCCTGGAAATGGTGGCGAACTCCAGGCCCGTCCTGGTCGGTTCGAGCATCAGCGGGTGGTCGTCGGGGTCGTTGGCGAACGGGTCGCCGTCGTCGTCCGGCCCGAAATCGATGATGCCGACGGTCTGCGCCCTGACGATCTTCGACGACAGCGCGGCGGGCCGGTGGCGCCGCGGCGAGGGCGCGGGATGCTGCGACGCGAGGTAGGCGGTCAGCCCGCCGGCCGCGAGCACGACGACAATGCCGAGGCCGGTCAGCCTGGGGATCCACGATCCCTTGGCCCGGCGCGGACGCGTGCTCGATGGGTCCGGCATAGCCAGCGATTATCGCGCAACACGGGCTCAGCCGACCATGGGTCTGGCAAGCGTCTGGCCCCTCGGCTACGGTCGCAAGCGATGCCCGCACGACGCCTCGATCCCCAGCGCCTGCTCGCCGCGCTGACCGCCCAGCGCGCCGCGCTCGGCGCCGGGCCATGGGACGGCCCGATCACCGCCGCCGCGCTCGGTGCCGCCTGCCTTGACCTGGCCGGGCAGGTGATCGACGCGTCGGGCACGCCCGAGCGTGAGACACTGCGGGCCGCCGTGATCCACGCGCTCGGCTTGCTTGAGGCCCAGGCGCCGGGCCGCGCGGTCGAGGTACGGGTGCCGCCGTTCGGCGCGGTCCAGTGCGTGGCCGGGCCCAGGCACACGAGGGGTACCCCGCCGAACGTGGTCGAGACCGACCCGGTCAGCTGGATTAGGCTGGCCACCGGTCGGCAGCCCTGGGCGAAGGCGCTGGCCGACGGCTCGGTGCGGGCCAGCGGCCCGCGAGCCGACCTGTCCGCGTATCTGCCCTTTACGACCTGACTAGGCCGCCTGATTGACCCCAACGACCTGACTGGCCCCCGGTGACCTGATCAGCCCGCCGGAGATCCGATTGGCCTGTTATAACCTGATTGGCGCGCCGTGACCCGACTGGCCTGCCGTGACTGGCCCGTCATGACCCGATTAGCCCGTCATGAACTGACTGGCCCGTCGTGACCTGACTGACCTGTCAAGACCTGACTGGGCGGCCCCACCCGACCGGTCTCATTAGACTTACCTGGTGATGAAGCCTGACGGCCGACTGACCCACGACCTCTGCTCGTCCGACCATCCGCCCAGGGACGCCTGCGGCGTCTTTGGGGTCTGGACCCGCGGCGAGGATGTGGCGAAACTCACCTACTTCGGGCTCTATGCGCTCCAGCACCGGGGGCAGGAGTCGGCCGGGATCGCCGTCAGCGACGGCTCGCGGATCGTGGTCTTCAAGGACATGGGCCTGGTCGCCCAGGTGTTCAACGAGTCCGTGCTCACCACGCTGCGCGGGTACATCGCGGTCGGGCACTGCCGCTACTCCACGACGGGCTCATCGGTCTGGGAGAACGCTCAGCCCACGTTCCGCGCCACGCCGGCGGTCAGCCTGGCGCTCGGCCACAACGGGAACCTGATCAACACCCTCGAGCTGGCGTCTTTGGCCGGCGCGCCGCGCGGTGCCCAGATGGCCACGTCCGATACCGACGTGCTCACCGCGCTGTTCGCCGTCGGCGTCGCCGCCGGTGCACCGGGCGGCGGGGAGCCGCCCAGCATCGAGCAGAACGCGCTCGCCGTGCTGCCGCGGGTGCAGGGTGCGTTCTCCCTGGTCTTCATGGACGCGCAGACGCTTTACGCCGCCCGCGACCCCGAGGGCTTCCGGCCGCTGGTGCTCGGCAGGCTGGACCGCGGCTGGGTGGTGGCCAGCGAGACCGCGGCGCTTGACATCGTAGGCGCTACCGTGGTGCGGGAGGTCGAGCCCGGCGAGCTGATCGCGATCGACGAGCGCGGGGTGCGGTCGAGCAGGTTCGCTCCCGCGGCGCCGCGCGGCTGCGTCTTCGAGTACGTCTACCTGGCCAGGCCGGACACCTCGATCAGCGGGCGCAGCGTGCAGGCGACCAGGGTCGCGGTGGGCCGGCGGCTGGCCGCCGAGCACCCAGCCGACGCCGACCTGGTGATCCCGGTGCCCGAGTCGGGGACCCCGGCGGCCATCGGCTACGCGCAGGGCAGCGGCATCCCGTACGGCATGGGCCTGGTCAAGAACAGCTACGTCGGCCGCACCTTCATCCAGCCGAGCCAGACCATCAGAGAGCGCGGCATCAGGCTGAAGCTGAACCCGCTGCGTGACGTGATCGCCGGCCAGCGGGTGGTGGTGGTCGACGACTCGATCGTGCGCGGCAACACTCAGCGGGCCATCGTCACCATGCTCAGGGAGGCGGGCGCCGCGCAGGTGCACGTCCGGATCTCAAGCCCGCCGGTCGCCTGGCCGTGCTTCTTCGGCATCGACTTCGCCAGCCGCGCCGAGCTCATCGCCGGAAGCCTGTCCGTGGACGAGATCCGCGACTCTATCGGCGCCGACTCGCTCGGCTACGTGTCGCTTGACGGCCTGATCGAGGCGACCACGCTGCCGGCCGACCGGCTGTGCCGCGCCTGCTTCGACGGCGACTACCCGGTCCCGGTCAGCGAGTCCGAGCAGGGCAAGCACCTGCTCGAGGAGGCGCCGGCCGGATGACGCAGGACCGGATGACACAGGACCCGATTACACGGGGCCGGATGACACAGGGCCGGATGACACCGGAGAGCGCGGGCGAAGCCGGCGGTGCCAGCTACGCGGCGGCAGGGGTGGACATCGCGGCGGGCGAGCGCGCGGTCGCGCTGATGCGCGCAGCGGTGGCGCGGACGGCCGGGCCGCAGGTGATCGGTGGCATCGGCGGGTTCGCCGGGCTGTTCGACGCGTCCAGGCTGGCCGGGATGATCCGCCCGCTGCTCGCCACATCCACCGATGGCGTGGGGACCAAGGTCGTCATCGCCCAGCGCCTGGGCAGCTACCGCACCATCGGGGTCGACCTGGTCGGGATGGTCGTAGACGACCTGGTGGTGTGCGGGGCCGAGCCGCTGTTCATGACCGACTACATCGTCTGCGGACGCGTGGTGCCCGAGCGGGTGGCGCAGATCGTCGAGGGCATCGCCGACGGCTGCGTGCAGGCGGGCTGCGCACTTCTCGGCGGCGAGACGGCCGAGCACCCCGGGCACCTCGCGCCCGAGGAGTTCGACCTGGCGGGCGCGGCCACCGGCGTGGTGGACGCGGAACGGCTGCTCGGCCCTGAGCGGGTCGCGGTCGGCGACGCCGTCCTCGGGCTCGCCTCCTCCGGGCTGCACGCCAACGGGTTCTCGCTGGTCAGGCAGATCATCGACCGTGCCAGCCTGGACCTTGAGTCCGAGCCTGCCGAGCTCGGCGGCTCGCTCGGCGCCGAGCTTGCCACCGCGACCAGGATCTACGCACAGGACTGCCTGGCGCTGGCGCGGGCGTGCGAGGTGCATGCGTTCGCCCACATCACCGGAGGCGGCCTGGCGTCGAACATGGCCAGGGTGCTGCCGCCGGACGCCGACGCACGGCTGCGCCGGGACAGCTGGACACCGCCGCCGGTGTTCGGCCTGCTCGCCGGGCACGGCTCGGTGGCCAGGCAGGAGATGGAGCGCGTCTTCAACATGGGGGTCGGGATGACCGCGGTGGTCGCGGCGTCCGACGCCGACGACGCTATCGCGCTGCTTGCCGAGCGGGGGGTGCCCTGCTGGCTGCTCGGCGAGATCACCGAAGGGACCGGCCGAGCCGAGCTAGTCGGGCGACGCGGCTAGTCGGAAGCGCGGCTAAACGGCGGCACCGTCAGCCGGGGGGACGGCTGAAGTGGCCCGATCCTTTGCTGGCCAGACTCCCGGGACGTCTACCGCGCGTCCTCGTCGTCCCCCGCGTCGTCCGCGTAGTCGTCGTCCTCGTCGGCGTCGTCATCCTCAGCGCCGTCATCGTCAGCGAAGGCGTAGCGATCGCCGTGGTCCGCGTACGCGTCCCGGCCGTCGGTGTCCCGCTGATCCATGCCGACACCCAGCTCTGCCCGCAGTCGGTCAAGGTCAGTGCCGCCACCGCTGTACTTCAGCTGGCGGGCCACCTTCACCTGCTTGGCCTTGGCTCGGCCGCGCCCCATTGGCTCGACCCCCTCGAACGTACGGGACCCTGGGAGGTCCCTGACCACAGCGCTTGACGCCCAACTCAATCAATTATCCGGCCAGTCACCGGATTCTTTGCACGTCGGACCGCCCGCTGCAGTTCCAGCGCATGGACTCCAGCGCGCCTAGTGCCTTCGTACATAGACAACCGTACCTGTTTTGGGCGGCTCGCGCTTCCGGCGGATGGCGCCTGTTGCGTCAGCGAGCCAGCCAGAGGCCCCGCAGCCTGCCGATTTCCGACATCCGGCGCTCGGCCAGTCGGTCAGCCGCGATGGCCGGAGTGAGTCCGTCGCGCTCGGCCGCGGCCAGGATGCGGCCGGTGGTGTCGAAAATCTGCTCCGCTCTTGCCTTGGCGCGCTCGAAGTCGAATCCCTCGAGCTCGTCGGCGACCTGAATCACCCCGCCGGCGTTCACCAGGTAGTCGGGCGCGTACACGATGCCACGGTCGGCGAGCACCTTCTCCAGGCCAGGGTGGGCGAGCTGGTTGTTCGCGCCGCCGCAGATGATCCTAGCCCGCAGCGACTCGGCGGCCGCGTCGTCGATGGCGCCGCCGAGCGCGCACGGTGAGTAGATATCCATCTCGCCGGCCGCCAGCGCGGCCCGGCTTGGCGCCACGGCCACCTCAGGGTGGCGCTCGCGCAGCCTGGCGGTCGCGGCATCGCTGACGTCGTAGGCCACCACAAGGGCGCCGTCCGCGATGAGGTGGTCGGCCAGATGGCCGCCGACCTTGCCGACACCCTCCACGGCGACGACCTTGCCGCGCAGGTCAGGGCTGCCCCACGTGTACTCGGCGCAGGCGCGCATGCCCTGGAAGACGCCGAGCGCGGTGAGCACAGACGAGTCGCCCGAGCCGCCGCGCGCCAGCGTCCGGCCGGTGACGAAGCTGCACTCGCGGGCCACGATGTCCATGTCCTGGCTGTACGTGCCGATATCGCAGGCGGTGATGTAGCGGCCGTTCAGCGACTGGACAAACCGACCGTAGGCGCGCAGCAGCGCCTCGGACTTGAGCTGGCCGGGATCGCCGATGATCACGGCCTTGCCGCCGCCGAGATCAAGCCCGGCGAGCGCGTTCTTGTAGGCCATGGCCCTGGACAGACTGAGCACGTCGACCACGGCGGCGCCTAGGCTCGGGTACGGGTAGAACCTGGTACCGCCGAGCGCCGGGCCGAGCGCGGTCGAGTAGATCGCGATGATCGCGCGTAGCCCGCTCGGCGCGTCGTGGCAGAAGACCACCTGCTCATGGTCCGTGTCGCCGAGCACGGTCTGCGAAGGTGGGACGGGGGGCTCTGCTACGGTCACCACTGCCGCTCCAGGGGTGTCAGCTCCGGGACCTCGTTGACCCGGATCGCACCACCCCAGACTATTCGCAGGTCTGCTGACAGCACTAATGATGTCGCGCAATGCATGAAGCCGTCTGTGCGGGGCAAATACCTCGTGACAGAGCATGCCGTAGAACTGCGGAGGATTATCTCGGCACTGGCGATAGTTGCAGTAGTCAGCGGGATCCTGCGCAGCCGGGGGGTATTCGAAGCGGCACGCGCGCGCCGGCCGCAGGACGCAGCCGCCGATGTGACGGTGCGTGACCTCCCGTCCTTAGGAGGTGAGCGGCGTTCAGCGGGGCACCTAAGCCTGCCGACGCGGATCTGACGGCCAGGGCCGATCTGACAGCCAGGGCGGAACCGACGGCCAGAACCGTGGCGGGGCTGTTACCGGCAAGGGCGAGAGGGGCTTCATCCAGTAGTCGGCAGGAGGCGGACATGACTTTTCCGAATCCGCCCGTTGCGACGGTGCGTGTCTGTAGGATCACGCAACGTGATGGAGATCAACGGGGGTAACGGGGACACGTCCAAAAACTTCTGCTCCTGGTGGTCGCTTTGTCACCGCTGGTGATGGCAATATGGTAACAGTGAACCATATGGGACATCCGAGGCAGGCTCCTAATGGAGCCACGAACAGAACAGACGCAAGGATCTCACAACAGGTCCAGGAGGAGAGGCCGTCAAAATGTCTGCACGTACCCCAGAGGCTGAGCCGCTGCTGACTCCAGCCGAGGTCGCAACCATGTTCAGGGTCGACCCGAAGACGGTGACCCGCTGGGCCAAGGCAGGAAAGCTGACGTCCATCAGGACGCTCGGCGGCCACCGTCGCTACCGCGAGACCGAGGTCCGCGCCCTGCTGGCGGGCATTCCGCAGCAGCGCTCGGAGTAAAGCTGGTCGCGGCCTGGCGCCCGGAGTACGGGGGTGGCGGGCGCGCGCCGGAGCGACGCGTAGCGAAGCTCAGCGCAGCACAGGGGGGTCGGCCCCGGCGGCGGTTGCCGTCCGAAGGTCGTCGTGCGCAGAGCGCTGGCGCTCTGGACGGAGTCCTGGCACCGCAGCCGGGGCCGGTCCGGCCTGTGCGGGGGATTGGGGAAAAATGCAAGCTAAAGCAGGTGCCCGAAAGGGCGCGTTCAAACGAGATTGACATGGTGTTCATGACATTGCCGGCCCGCGGATCGCGTGGCCTGGTGCGCGCAGCCAGATAGGCTGCCGGTCCTCCCGCCGCATCGATGGGATGCGGCCAGGAGCTCACGGGGGCAGAAAAGGGCCATCGGCAGCGCTGATGCCCGTCGCGGCACGAGACCCAGACATCGCTCATCGCAGTCGTGTTGCAACTTTGAGTAATCGCCCCTGATGGCCATGGTGGCCGGACCATACTTGTCCGCGATGCCGCCGCCCTTACAGAACCGTGGCGGCATCGAGGCGTCTGCGCACGACCGAGCCCGATGGCGCGGCAGCGGCGCAGCACGACTTGGGACCGGTGCAGCGGGTGACGCCCGGGGGCCCGCCGTCAGGCGGGAGCTGCCGTCGCCATAAGGGAGGGACCGCCATGCGGGATCCGGATTTGGTGTTCAGGGCCCAGCGAGCCGCGTCGGCGCTTGAGCGCGCCTGGCAGCGCTGGCGCATAGTGCATGGGCAGACGGCAGATCCGACGCCGGTGGTCTCCAGCTACGTGGGGTACTCGCTGGAGGACCCGTGGGGTCAGCCTCGCGTGGTGCTCGGCCTCGCCGCGCAGGATGCCGAGCAGCTCGCGGTCCTTCTCGACAGGCACGACTGCGCCGGCCCGGCGCACGCGATCGCGATCCCGGCTCAGGTCGCGCTTGCCGGGCGCTTGCCGGGCGGCGATGACCGCGACGGGCCGGTGTTCAGACAGGTGGCTGCGGCGGCGCAGGAAGCGGCGGCGGCCAAGGGCGCCGACGCGATCCTGACGGGCCTGCGGCGGGCTCCAGGCCTTCCCGGCCATCGCGAGCCGGCGGGCGAGCCCAGCGAGACTGGCTGCGCCGCCGACGGTGATGAGGCCCGCGATCGTGATGAGGCCCGCGATCCTGATGAGGCCCGCACCGGTGCGAGCACGGCCGCGCGGCATGAGCAGGAGGAACAAGAGGACACCGACGAGTGGGACGCCGACTCGGACGAGGATGACCTCTCCGGTGACGACGAGGCTTACGAGGACGACGAGTACGGCTACCAGGACCCGGCGGGCTATGAACCGGCGGGCTCCGACGCATCCGGTTCCGACGCGGCTGCCTACGGCACGGCTGCGTCCGATGCGGCGGGCTACGATGCGGCGGGCTACGGCCCGGCTGCCTTCGACGCGGCTGCCTACGGCACGGCTGCATCCGATGCGGCGGCCCACGATGCGGCGGGCTCCGACGCGGCGGACGGCGACGCCGTCGGCCGCGACCCGCTGGAGGCGACCGGGGTGCTGGTCAGGTTCGGCTGGCCGGATGAGTCCGAGCCCGAGGAGGCCCTTGCGCCCGGTGCTGTCTGGCCGGCTGCCGTCTCTCCCGCTGCTGGGTCAGCCGAGGCCGGCGATCTGGGAGCCGACCGTGCCGACCGGCGCCGCGGCGAGCCGGGACCGCTGGCGCTCGCCGCGTCCACCGCGCAGGTGGAGGCCGAGGCCAGGATCCGGGCCGCGCTGCTCGATGGCCAGTGGTCGGACGAGCCCGACTACCCCTACTCGGGCGGCAGCTTCGACGTCACCGATCCTGACCTCGAGGTCGGGCAGGACGGCGGCTGGGACGCGGCGCCCGAGACCTACTACGCCGAGCCCGGCTACCAGGAGCCCGCGCTCGGCGAGCCGGACTACGCGGACGCCGGATACGCCGAGCCTGACTATCGCGGCAACGGCCGCCACGCCGCCGCCGGGGGTCGTCGCCGCGGCCGCGGCGGCGACGGTCGGGGACAGCTGGCCGCGCGGCCAGAGACGGCGGCAGGCGCCAGGCACCGGCTGGCCGGGGTTCCCGACCTGCCCTACCTCGACGCGGAATCCGAGCAGGGCGAGCCCGGCGAGCCGGATGAGCAAGCGCAGGAACCGCAGGACCACCAGGGCCCCGGCTACGCCAGGCGGAACCGGATCACCCGCGGCTACTCCATCCCGCGGCTGTCGAGGACGAAGCGGTCGGGCGTGACGCCGGGGGCGTAGCTGGTGTGCCCGGGCGCCGCCCGCAGGGCGGCGCCCGGGCACCCGGACCGGCGCCGTGGTAAGCCTGTCCTCGTGAACCACGCCGAGGCGCTTGCCGCCTACGACCGGCAGGTGCGCGGGAGCACCGCGCCGGACGCCGCCGGTGCGCTCTACCAGGCCGACGAGTTCGTGGTCCGCCGGATCGCCCGGCCGGGCACCGGGGGCTCGGCCGTGCTGTGGTCGGGCCTGTCGGCCGGCACGGCCGACAGGGCGATCGCCGAGCAGGTGGCGCTGTTCTGCTCCCGCGGCGAGGAGTTCGAGTGGAAGCTGTACAGCTACGACACCCCAGCCGACCTGGCCGGCCGGCTGCTGGCCGCCGGGCTGACGCCGCAGGAGCCCGAGTCGCTGATGATCGGCGAGGTCGAGCAGGTGTGCCAGACACTGCGCTCCGCCGGGCTGCCGCCCGGGGTCAGGCTGGAACAGCGCGGCGACGCGGCCGTCGTGGACCTGCTGGCCGAGGCGCACGAGGCCGTGTTCGGCACGGACGAGTCCGAGCTGAGGGCGGCGCTGAAGGCGCAGCTTGCCGCCGCGCCCGACTCGGTCGGACTGACCGTGGCGATGGCCGGCCAGCGGCCGGTGTGCGCGGGCCGGATCGAGTTCATCCCCGGCAGCGAGTTCGCCGGTCTCTGGGGCGGCGGAACGGTGCCCGACTGGCGTGGCCGCGGCATCTACCGTGCTCTGGTGCGCCGCCGCGCCGAGCTAGCCGCCCGCCGCGGCTACAGGTACCTGACCGTCGACGCGTCGGACCAGAGCAGGCCGATCCTGGAGCGGGCCGGGTTCGAGCGGGTCGCGGTCACCACTCCTTATCTCTGGTCGCCGGGGTAGGCCGCCCCGCCCGAGTAGCGGCCGCCACGCCCGAGTGGCGGCCCGCCACGCCCGAGCAGGCGCCCCCGTCGGCACCTCAGGTCGCCGGGGCTGCCGCCGGAGCCACGGGCGGCACGGCCGCCGTGCAGTACATGCACCGGGTGGCCTTGATCGGGATCTGCTGCAGGCACTCCGGGCACTCCCGCTTGGTGGCTGCCTTGTTGCGCTGGGTGTACGCGATCACTCGGTTCATCGGCGCCACGACCAGGAAGTAGATCACCGCGGCCAGGATGATGAACGAGATCAGCGCGTTCAGGAACAGCCCGTAGGTGAACGTCGCCTTGCCGATCGTGAACGTCAGCTTGCCGAACTGGGGCTGCCCAAAGATCGCCGAGATGAGCGGCGTGATGATGTCGCTGACCAGCGCCTGCACGACGGCGTTGAACGCGACACCGATCACGACCGCCACGGCCAGGTCGACGATGTTGCCGCGGAGCAGGAAAGCCCTGAACCCCTTCATGCCTATCCTCCTAAGTCGGCGCACGATCGAGCCGACGCTACCAACGATCGGGCCGCTCGTCGGGGAATGTCCCCTTCAGGTCGCTCCGCGCCGTCCTCGGCGGATCTGCGTAAAGTGACGTGTGCCGTAGCCGACACTCCCCGCTCGGCGAGTTACGCGCTTGAATAGTGTTAATACTCTTATAGCGGCTATACCGAATACGTCACATCTTCTGGGCTCATCGTTGTCCGTTGACCGCTGACGTGGTACAACAGGCCGAATGACCGCAAGCTCTGGTCCCGCGCTCTCCGCTGCCGCCGAACGGGCTGGCGGCGCCGTGCCCGCTGTCCGGGTGCGGGGGCTGCGCAAGAACTACGGCGGCGTGGTCGCGCTGGACGGCGTGGACCTGGAGATCCGGCAGGGCGAGTTCTTCACGCTGCTCGGGCCGTCAGGGTCGGGCAAGACGACGCTGCTCAGGCTGATCGCGGGCTTCGAGCGGCCGGACGGCGGCACGATCGAGCTGTCCGGCAGGGAGATCTCCGCCGTGCCGCCGTACGCGCGCGACGTCAACACGGTCTTCCAGGATTACGCGCTGTTCCCGCACATGTCGGTGATCCAGAACATCGAGTACGGGCTGCGGGTACGGCGGGTGGCCAGGGACGACCGGCGGGACCGGGCCGCCCGGGCGCTCGACATGGTCAGGCTGACCGGGCTCGGCGAGCGCAAGCCGGCCCAGCTGTCCGGCGGCCAGCGGCAGCGCGTCGCGCTGGCCCGGGCGATCGTCAACGGGCCGCAGGTGCTGCTGCTCGACGAGCCGCTCGGGGCGCTCGACCTGAAGCTGCGCCAGGAGATGCAGCTCGAGCTGCAGCACGTGCAGCGCGAGGTCGGCATCACGTTCGTCTACGTGACGCACGACCAGGAAGAGGCACTGGCGATGAGCGACCGGATCGCCGTGCTCAGCGACGGCCAGATCGAGCAGGTCGGCGGCCCGCTCGAGGTCTACGAGCGGCCGGGCACCGATTTCGTGGCCGGCTTCATCGGCACGTCCAACCTGATCGAGCGCGACGGCAGGCACATGACGGTGCGGCCGGAGAAGATCAGGCTGCTCGCCGACGGCGAGGAACCGGTGGCCGGGGCGCACGCCGAGACCGGCGTGATCAGCGACGTCGTGTACGTCGGCGTGTTCACCAGGTACGTCATCGACCTCGACGCCGGCGGCCAGCTCGTGGTCGCCAGGCAGAACGAGCAGTCACCAGAAGCGACGCACGGCCTGCGCGGGACGCGCGCCAGAATCGCCTGGATGCCTGATCAGACCATCACGATTCCGCAAGGGGAGGCCGCGCATCCCTAGCAGGGAGCCGCGCTGAAGGGTAGGTCAGGAAATGCTCATTCATAACAGATTGCACCGCCGGGCTCTCGCCGGGGCGGCGCTGCTCGGTGCCGTGACCCTGATGGCCGCCTGCGGTAGCAGCGGCAGCTCGAGCGGCGGCGGTAACAACAACGGGAGCGGAACCCCGACCGGCACGGTGCCGACCGCGAACCTCCCGGTGCTCAAGCACATCGGCAAGGGCGAGGGCCAGCTCAACCTGATCGCGTGGGCCGGCTACCTGCAGCCCGAGTGGGTGAAGCCGTTCGAGAAGCAGACCGGCTGCATGATTAGCGCCAAGTACGCGAACACCTCGGACGAGATGGTCGCGCTGATGGCCAACGGCGGCGGCGGCCAGTACGACATGGTGTCGTCATCGGGCGACGCGGACCTGCGGATCATCTACGCGGGCGACGCGCATCCGGTGAACATCAACCTGATCCCGAGCTGGAACAACTTCTTCCCGCAGTTCAAGTCCCCGGCGTTCAACACGGTCGACGGCGTGCACTACGGCGTCTCGCTGCAGTGGGGCCCGAACGTGCTGATGTACAGCGAGAAGGTGTTCAAGACTCCGCCGACCTCGTGGAGCGTGATCTACAGCCCGAAGTACAAGGGCCAGATCACGGTGCCTGACAACCCGATCCAGATCGCCGACGCCGCGCTGTACCTCAAGACACACCAGCCGAGCCTGGGCATCACCGACCCGTACGAGCTGACCCAGCCGCAGTTCTCCGCGGCGGTCAAGCTGCTGGCCGACCAGCGGCCGCTGCTCAAGTCGTACTGGGACCTGGCCAGCCAGGAGATCTCCGCGTTCAAGAACGGCGACGTGGTGGTCGGGGCCGGCTGGCCCTACCAGGTGAGCACCCTGAAGTCGGTGAAGTTCCCGATCGGGGCGACGATCCCGAGCGAGGGCGCCACCGGCTGGGCCGACACCTGGATGCTGGCCGCGAAGGCGCCGCACCCGAACTGCGCCTATATGTGGATGCGCTACATCAGCACCCCGCAGGTGCAGGCCGAGCAGGCGGTCAGCTACGGCGAGACCCCGGACAACACGCTGGCCTGCACGTACATGAACAAGCTCGCGGCCGGGTCGTGCGAGGAGTACCACGCCAACGCGCCCGCGGCCTACCTGAACTCCATCGAGCTGTGGAAGACCCCGGTGGCCACCTGCGACAACGGCAAGCCGGACTGCGTGCCGTACTCCGAATGGGTCACCGCATGGAACACCCAGGTCAAGTGATCGAGCGCCGGGGCGAGCCGGGCCAAGGCCCGGCCCGCCCCGGCGCCTGGTCCAGGGCGAGCATGTTCCTGTGGCGTCGGCCGTGGGCCCGCGCCACGCTGCTGCTGACCCCGCCGCTCGCCTGGTTCCTGGTGATCTACATCGCGGCTCTCATCGTGCTGCTGATCACCGCGTTCTGGGAGACCAACGCGTTCACCGGCAACCTGGTGCGGATCTGGAACCTGGGCAACTTCACCCAGATCATCGAGACCGGCGCGTACCGCTCGATCATCGTCCGCACCGTCGGGATGGCCGCCGCCGTCACCGTGACCGACGCGGTGGTCGCGTTCCCGTTCGCGTACTACATGGCCCGGATCGCCTCGCGCCGGACCAGGACGGTGCTGTACGTCGCGATCCTGCTCCCGCTCTGGGCCAGTTACCTGGCGAAGGTGTACGCCTGGCAGCTGATCTTCACCCACGACGGCGTGCTCGACTGGACCATCGGCAAGTTCGGGCTCGGCCCGGCCAACCTGATCAACACCAACTGGGCGGTATTCGTCGCGTTCTGCTACATCTGGCTGCCCTACATGGTGATCCCGATCTACGCGGCGCTCGACCGGATCCCCGGCTCGATGATCGAGGCCTCTCAGGATCTGGGCGGGCGCACCTGGCGGACCACCCGGTCGGTGATCCTGCCGCTCGCGCTGCCCGGCATCGTGGCCGGCTCGATCTTCACGTTCTCGCTGACGCTCGGCGACTACATCACCCCCGAACTGCTGGGCGGTACGAACTCGGTGTTCATCGGCTCGGTGGCCTACGACGACTTCCTGTCCAGCAACGTGCCGCTCGGCGCGGCCATGGCGATGGTGCCGATCGTGATCATGATCTGCTACCTGCTGGGCGCCAGGGCGCTCGGTGCGTTCGAGGAGCTGTGATGGAGTCCCGCGGACTGAGGATCGCGCTGCGGGTCTGGGTGGCCCTCGTCCTGCTGTTCCTGTTCGTGCCGATCGCGACGATCGTGCTGTACGCGTTCGACCCGGCGACGGTGGAGAGCTGGCCGATCCAGGGACTCACCCCGCACTGGTTCTCGGTCGCGTGGCAGGACCAGGGCGTCCGCGCCGCGTTCCTGCTGTCGGTCAAGGTCGGCCTGCTCGCCACCGGGATCGCGGTGGTGCTCGGCTCGGCGGTGGCGTACGCGCTGCACCAGTTCAGCTTCTTCGGCCGGAACGCGATCTCGTTCCTGCTCGTGCTGCCGATCGCGCTGCCCGGCATCATCACCGGGCTGGCGCTGAACTCGTTCTTCACGTTCACGAGCATCCAGCTGTCGTTGTGGACGATCGTGATCGGACATGCCACGTTCTGCATCGTGATGGTCTTCAACAACCTGATCGCGAGGCTGCGCAGGCTGCCCCGCTCGCTCTCCGAGGCGTCGATGGACCTCGGCGCGCGTGGCTGGCAGACCCAGCTGCACGTGATGCTGCCGCTGGTCGCCACGGCGCTGGTGTCCGGCGCCCTGCTCGCCTTCGCGCTCTCGTTCGACGAGGTGATCGTGACCGTGTTCACCGCCGGGGCGCAGAACACCCTGCCGATCTGGATCTTCGGCGCGCTCCGCCTCGGCCAGCAGCTCCCCGAGGTTAACGCCGTAGTGACGATCGTGATCGTGCTGACGATCATCCCGGTGCTGCTCGCCGCGAGGATCGCGGGCGCAGGCGCGG
>DATIZP010000069.1:0-37204 GCA_035517035.1 Streptosporangiaceae bacterium
ACTGGCCAGACTGGCCGGACAATGACTGGCCGGACGGGGACAGGTCGGCCGTCCCTTGCGGGCCTGAGTCGAAGACCGACCGGTCTGCGGGCCCCGCCGCACCGAACAGCGACTCAGGCGGCGCGTGCCTGGTCTGCCCGGAGAACGCCGGGCGCGGCGCCGTGCCGCCGGACGCCGGGATGGCCCACGGCAGCGCGGTCGTGGGCTGCTGCGCAGGCTCCCACGGCGGAGCGCCGCTGACCTGCGGCTTCAGCCCGCTCGACAGTCGGACCTCGTCGTGGTCCTGGCGCGGGAGCCCGCCGACGCTCCGGTCGGCCGCGCCCGGCGGCTGCAGGCCGCCTGCGTCGGCGACAGTAGCCACGGGCATGGTTCCCGCGCCGACCGGCGCGGGAACCATCGAGGGACCGGCCGGCCCGGCCGGGCCGCCCAGCAGTTCGTCGTCGGCCGCAAGGCCCGGTCGCGCCGACAGGGTGGACAGCGTCGACCGGCCGGTCAGGCTCGGCCTTGGCTGATACCTGGGGTTGGCCGACGGGCGCTGGGCCGACGGGCGCTCGTCGGGTTTCGCATGCTGCGGCCCGAAGAACTCGAGCAGCGGGTCGGCGAGCATGCCGCCGTGGGCGGTCCGCGCCTGGCTCCGTGCGTCCCGCTCGGCCGAGGCGGCGGCGGCCTGCTTGTCACGGCGGCGCCCGGCGGCGCCGTAGGCCATGATCGGCAGCAGCAGCAGCACCAGCGCGGCGCCCGCGATCTCGCCGTCCCTGACCAGGTCCGACTTGATGACCGACTCCTGGGACGCAACCTGCGGAGTCAGCGGGCGGGCATTTGGCTGGGCACCGCTGACCGCCGACTGCGCGTGCGGCGGCGACATCGTGGCCGCCTGGGTGATCGCGCCGAGCGCGTCGACGGTACCGTATCCGGACCCGTCCAGCCTGCCGTGCGGCGGGCGGAACTGGGTACCGCTGGTCAGCGCCGTGGTCACCTTGGCGGCGGTGAGGCTGGGGAACCGCGCCCTGACCAGGGCCGCGATGCCGGAGACGATCGCGCTCGCCGCCCAGGTGCTGTTCATGGTCTGGTAGCCGGACGGCGCGGCGGCCACGATCTGCTGGCCAGCCGCTGTGAGCGTGACGTAGGACCGCCGGTTGCTGAACGGGGCCTTGATGAACGTCGGGCCGAACGCGCCCACCGAGATCACTCCCGGGTAGGCCGCCGGGTAGTCCACCGCGTCGCCGTCCTGGGCGTCGTCGCCGGCCGGCGCCACCAGGAGCACGCCGTGGCGCACCGCGTAGGCGATCGCCGAGCGCTCGGCGGCGCTGCCGCCGGCCGCCGCCGGCACGTCGCCGTAGCCGGTCAGCCCGGGCAGGCCGGGATCGGGCGGCAGGTCGATGACCGACGCCTTGTGCTCGACCGCGTACCTAATGCCGGCCGCGATCGCCTCGGGCAGCCGCGAGGTGATCCTGCTGCTCGACCAGAGCGGGTCGCCAGGGCTGAGGGTGACCTGCACGGACAGGATTCTGGCCTGGCTGGCGATGCCGAGGATGCCGAGCGGCCGCTCGCCGTCCCGGCCGGCCTTGCCGTGGCCGTGCCCGGCGATCAGGCTGGCCAGGCCGGTGCCGATCACGCCGAAGTAGGGGCCGCCTGGCTTGCGGCCTGAGCCGGTGAAGTTCGGCCCGCTGATGACCGAGCCGGCCATGTCGGCCTGGTTCGGCGCGACGCCGTCGGCCAGCACGGCGACAACCACATGGCCGCCCTGGCCGGTGTGCCAGGCGCCGGTCACGTGCAGCGCTGGCAGCCACCACTCATGCTTGTGCACCGAACTGGCGAGTGCCGGGGAGCCGAGTGCCGCGACAGGCGCGAGGGCCAGGCCGATCGTGGCGGCCCCCTTGGCGATGCGGGACATGCGCAGCGGCACGAGCGTCGTGGCCTTCCGTTGGGTCTGACCAGAATTCTGCCACAACTAGGCTATTTTGTTGCACGTAACGATTTGTTGCGAGTTCAACATCATGGTGGGGTCCGCTGCGTCAGGCAGGCAGGTCGGCGGCGATCCTGACCCGTGCGCCTGGTGGCAGCGAGAGCCGCTCGGCCGCGTTTCCGCTGCTGACCGCCAGCGAGATCAGCCCGGCGCTGTCGGTGTAGGCGATCAGGTCACCGGGGGCCGCCGACCCGAAGGTCTCCAGGTATGGTGCGCTAAGCTCGCGCCGGTTGCAGCGGACGATCATCGGTGCGCCGACCGCGATGCCGAGCTCGGCGGCGGCCGACGACGGGATGGACAGCTGCACGTTGCCGAACCTGTCGACGGAAAGTACCTCGCCCTCCGCCTCGCGATCGAGCATCCGGCTGGTCGGTGGGGCCAGCAGCACCAGGTCGGAGAGGTCGGTCTCGGGTCCCGCCTCGCGCAGGTCGGTGCCGGTGGCCAGCCGGGCGGCCACGGGCATGAAGACGTCCCTGCCGTGGAAGGTCGGCGAGACCGGCTTGTTCCAGAGCGCGTCGTTGGTCAGCAGCACGGCCCTGATCGCCCCGCCGAGTGCGGTCGCCGCCCAGGAGAGAAGGCCGTTGTCCGGGCCTACCAGGATGCCCGACCGCGTCTGTACGGCGATCGCCCGCCTGGTGGTGCCGACCCCGGGGTCGACCACCGCGACGTGCACCGCGGGCGGCATCGCGGGCACGGTCTGGGACAGGACCGCCGCCCCGCGCCGTACGTCTCCGGGCGGCACCAGGTGGGTGATGTCGATCACCGGGACCGCCGGGGCGATCCGCATCGCGATCCCGTGGCACGCGGCGACGAAGCCGTCCTCGAGCCCGAAGTCGGTGAGGAAGGTCAGGCAGCTGTACGAGGTCACAGATCGTGAGCGTACGTGGGCGGATAGCCGGCTCGCTAGATCGGGCCGCCAAACTCCGCCTACGATGATGCGGGGGAGAAGGGGCCGGGTCCTTGGTGGCGTCACTGACCGAGCTTGAGATGCGGATCCTGGCCTTCGAGCGAAGCTGGTGGCGGTCACCGGGCGCCAAGGAGCGCGAGATTCTCGATGCGTTCGCGATGTCGCCGACCAGGTACTACCAGCTTCTCAACGAGCTGATCGACCGGCCGGAGGCGGCCAGGTTCGACCCGGCGCTTGTCGCGCGGCTGCGCAGGCGCCGCGCCGACCGCAGCACGCTGCGTTCCGGCCGCGGCGCCGCCGGGTAAGCGCGGCCGCCGGCGAGCCCGCCGGCCGGGCGGGCGGGGTCCCGGCCAATCAGCCGACGGCCTGCAGCGCCGCGAGCTGGCTGGCCAGCCAGTCAGACGGGGGCACGGCACCGGCGGCTGCGGCCAGCAACCGGCACCGGCGAATTCGTTCATCATCAGGCATGATCAGCGCCTCGTGCAGGGCCGCGGCGGTGTCAGAGATGTCGAACGGGTTCACCAGCAGCGCGTGCTCGCCGAGTTCGTCGGCCGCGCCGGCCTCGCGGGACAGCACGAGGGCGCAGCCGTGCTCGGCGAGGATCGGCCCCTCCTTGGCGACCAGGTTCATGCCGTCCCTGATCGGGTTGACCAGCAGCACGTCGGCCAGCCGGTAGCCTGCCAGCGACCGCGGGTAGTCGTCGTTGGAGCGCAACAGGATCGGCGTCCAGTCCGGCGTGCCGAACTCGTCGTCGATGGCCGTGGCGAGGCGCTGCACGCTGGCCGCGTACTCCCGGTACTCGGGCAGGTCGTGCCGTGACGGGTAGGCGAGCGCGAGCATCATCACCTTCCCTCGCCACTGCGGGTGGGCAAGCAGCAGCTCGCGGAAGGCGGCCAGGCCGCGGACGATGTTCTTGGACAGCTCCGTCCTGTCCACCCTCACGATCAGCTTGCGGTCGCCGATCTGCTCGCGCAGGGCGGCAAGCCGCACCTGCACATCGGGCTCGGCGCCGCGGCTGAGCAGTTCGGCGGCGTCCACGCCGAGCGGGTGCACGCCGATGCCGGTGACGTGGCCCCGGTACGTCACCTGGGCCCGCTCGCGGTCCACCCGCGCTCCGATCACGTGCTCACAGCAGTCAACGAAAGCATCGGCCCAGCGCTGGCAGAGGAAGCCGGCGTGGTCGGCGCCCAGGATCCCGTCGAGCACCTCGGCGGCGACCGAGTCGGGCAGCAGCCTGAAGTAGTCCACCGGCGCCCAGGGCGTGTGCGAGAAGTGCGCGATCTTGATCCCGGGGCTCAGCTCGGCCAGCATCCTGGGCGCCAGCGTCAGGTGGTAGTCCTGGATGACGGCGCTGACCCGCCCGGGGTCGCCGCCGTCGTCGCCCGCGCCGTCGCTGGCAGCGAGTGCCCGGGCGAAGGCCATGTTGTACTCGCGGTAGGCCTCCCAGTCGCGGCGGAAGGCGTGGCCGAACTGCGGGTGGTTCGGAGTGTCGTAGAGCATGTGGTGCACGAACCAGAGCACCGAGTTGGCCACGGTGTTGTACGCGCGGTGAAAGGTCGCGGCCGGGATGTCGAGCATCCGCACCGAGGACCCGGCCGGGTCGCCGTCCAGGCCGAGCAGCCCGCCAGGTGCCTGGCGGGCTGCCGCCCGGTCGCCGTCGGACAGCGCCGCGCACACCCACAGCAGGTCCTCGTTGCCCGCCACCGACGAGAGTCCGGAGACCACGCCGCCGCCGCCGCGGCCGACCGACAGCAGGCCGTCGTCGCCGCGGCTGAACGAGACCGGCCCCCGGTTCGACGCGACCAGGATCCGGTGGCCGGCAGAAGCATCGCTCACGCCAGTGAGGTTAGACCCGGGCGCCGCCGCCCGGCGGCACCGACCCGCTAGGCCTGAGAGAGGACCCCGTCATGCAGCGCCAGCGCGGCGTCGGCCATGTCGATCAGCACCGGGTCGTGGGTGGCCACCAGCGCCGTGATGCCCTCCGAGCGGACCACGGTGCGGAGCAGCCGCAGGATCTGTCGGCCGGTCTGCGAGTCGAGCTGGCCGGTCGGCTCGTCGGCGATCAGCAGCGTCGGGTTCCCGGCCAGCGCCCTGGCGATCGCCACCCGCTGCTGCTGGCCGCCGGACAGCTCGTTGGGTCGCTGCCTGGCGTGATCGGCGAGGCCCACAAGGCTCAGCATCAGGCGGACACGTTCCTCCCGCTTGCCGGCCGGCGCTCCGGCGATCCGCAGCGGCAGGCCGGCGTTCTCGGTCGCTGACAGGATCGGGATCAGGCCGAACGACTGGAAGATGAACGCCACCGTGTTCCGGCGGAACAGCATCCGCTCCCGCTCGCTCATCGCCGTCACCTCGTGCCCGGCCACGTGCACCGAGCCGGCGGTCGGCCGGTCAAGCCCGCCGATGATGTTCAGCAGCGTGGTCTTGCCCGAGCCCGACCGCCCGATCAGCGCGGTCAGCTCGCCCTGCCTGATCGTGCACGAGACGCCGCGCAGCGCGTGCACCGCCGTGCCGCCGCTGCCGAAGGTGCGGGTCACGTCCCTGACGTCGACCAGCGTGGGTGCCAGCACGGCGGTCATCCCTGTTCCCCCTCCGGCTCAGCAGGCCGCTGGACGTCGGGCCAGACGCCGATGTGGTCGGGCTCCGCCTCGAGCCGCACCCGGTCCCGCATGCCGAGCGGCTCGATCATGTCGAGCGGCAGCTGGAGCCGGCCGGCCCGGTCGAGCACCGCGTACTCCACCGCGTGCTGGGTCATGCTGCCGTCGTCGGCGGCCGATGAGTGCCGCAGCGTCTCGGTCGACGTCCGGCCGTCCGCGATCGCGATCGTGCGGCGCACCTGCGACGACACCGCCGGATCGTGGGTGACGACCAGGACCGTGACGCCAAGCTCGGCGTTCGCCGTCTGGAACGCGCCGAACACGTCCACCGCGGTGGCGCTGTCGAGCTCGCCGGTCGGCTCGTCGGCCAGCAGCAGGTTGGGCTGGTTGGCCAGCGCGGTCGCGATCGCCGCCCGCTGCTGCTCGCCGCCGGACATCTGGTCGGGCCTGCGGTCCGCGCAGTCGGTGACGCCGAGCACCCCGAGCAGTTCGTCCGCGCGCCGCCCGCGCTGGCGCAGCCCGACTCCGCTCAGGCGCATCGGCATGATCACGTTCTGCCTGGCGGTCAGATAGGGCAGCAGGTTGCGTGACGTCTGCTGCCAGACGAACCCGACCACCTTGCGCCGGTACCCGAGCCGCTCCCGCGCCGACATGACGGCCAGGTCGTGCCCGGCCACGCGGACCGAGCCCGCCGTGGGCGTGTCAAGCCCGGCGAGGATGTTCATCAGCGTCGACTTGCCGCTGCCCGAAGCTCCCACGATGGCGGTCAGCTCGCCGGCGCCGATCAGCAGGTCAAGGCCCTGCAGGGCCTGTACCTCGATGCCCTCGGCACGGTAGATCCGCACCAGCCGGTCGCAGGCGACCAGCGCGCCCTCGCCGAAGGTGACGCGCGCCCTGGCGGCCTCGGCGGCGAGTTCGCTGATCTGCGCCGCAGCGGTGATATCGGCGCCCCTGGCCGTGCCGCTGCTCGTCATCGCCTGCCCGCCATCGCCGCGCACCCTTCTCCGCCGACCATCATTCACCGACCCGCAGTGCCCGCGCGACCCCGCGGAACCTCGTCGCCGCCGACTGGACGACCAGCGTGGCCAGCGCGAGCACCAGCAGGCCGGCCGCCAGGTAGCCCAGCACGGCGTAGTCGGCGCCCACCGGGACCGCCGCCGACGTGCCGGTCAGCGGCGCCAGGTCGACGGCCGGGGCGAGCAGCCTGACCAGCGCCCACGCGCAGCACACCCCGCCCGCCGCCGAGGCCACGATCGCCGGAAGCACCTCGGCCACCACCAGCCGCCTGGCCTGGCCGGGCGACAGGCCCATCGTCAGCAGCCTGGCCAGGGTCAGCTCACGCGGCCTCGCGCTGAGTGCCAGCATGATCGCCAGGATCACGGCGCCGAGGGCGGCGGCCGCCGCCACGCCCTGCGCGAAGCTCACGTAGGCGCCGTGCGGCAGCGGTGCCGCGGTCAGCGCGGCGAGCGCGGCGGACCGCAGGCTGACCGTGGCGCCGGGCAGCAGCTGCGCCGCCACGGAGGTCAGCCCGGCCGCGTCCACGTGCGCGCCCAGGATCAGCATCAGGTTCGGAGGACCGAGGCTGGCGCCCATGACCCTGGCCGTCGGCTGGTAGGGGACCACGACGTAGGGCGTCGTGTTCTGCACGCCGGGCGCGCTGGTGATCTGGCCAACCACCCGCATCCGCACCGTGCGGATCCCGACAAGCACCTGCGGGCCGTGCCCGATCGCCGCCGCCGCGCCCGGCGAGGCCAGCGCGGGAACCGAGGCGGCCGTGCCCGGCCGTGCCGCGCCGGCCGCGCCGGCCGTGTTTCTCAGGCCGCCGCCCAGCGCCCGCGCACGGAACGGTGGCAGCGGGGTGCCAGCCACGAACGCGGCATAACTGGCCGGGCGGACCACCACGACCGCGAGCGTGGAGCCGTCGGCGGCCGTGCCGGCGAGCACGGTCAGCACCGTCGAGCGGCGCACCCCGGGCACCGCGCTGATCGCGCGCTGTGCCGCCTGGTTCAGCGGCAGCGAACTTGACCCGGCGTCCACGACCGCGTCGGCACCGATCGCGCTCCACGAGGCCGCGACGTCGCCGCGCAGCACGGCGGCTCGCAGCGTCGCGCCGAACGCGATCACGCCGAGCGCGAGCACCAGCGCGAAGACCGGGAGCACCGTGCTGACCGAGCCACGCACGGCGCGGGCCAGCCCGACGTAGGCGCTCACCCCGTGCCGCCGTCCGGCCAGCCTGACCAGCCAGCCGACCACGACGGGGTACAGGCGCACCATGACGATCGCCGCGGGGACCGCGACCAGGGCCGGTGCGGCGCTGGTGTACCAGTCGGTGCCGCCGGGCGGCGGCGGGCCCTGGCTGCGCAGCACCACGATGCCGCCGATCGCGGCCGCCACCAACGTCACGTCGAGCACCAGCCGCCTGGCCCTCGCGGCGCGGCTGGGCGCAGCGTCGGCGTCGGCGCGGGCGGCCACGGGGAGCGAGGTCCCCCTGACCGCCAGCAGGGGCACGCCGGCGATCGCCACTAGCGCCGTCGCCCCGGCCAGCCACCAGGCGAGCGGCTCGCTGCCGCCCGGAGTGAGGGCCGCGCCGGCCAGTGCGCCGATCGCGGCCGCCGGGAGCACCATGATCACCCCGGCCCGCAGCGCGAGCAAGGCAAGCTGCCTGCGCGCCGCGCCCCGTGCCCTGATCAGGCGGAACTCGATGGCCCGGCGCTCGGCGAGCAGCAGGCCGCCGAGCAGCAGCACGACCGCGCCGACCACGGTCAGGCTGACGTACAGCAGCGCGAGCAGGCTGCCCACCTGGCCCTGCCTCTGTACGAACATGCCGAGCGGCGCGGAGAGCCCGGACGACAGGGCGATGTCGGGCGGGACGGTGTCGGCCATCTGCAGGATTCCCGCCGTCGTGAGCGCCCGGCTCAGATTCGCGCTCAGGCCCGCGGCCTGGTTCGCGTTCACCGAGCCGAGCGCGAGCGGGTACTCCCAGGTGACCTGGATGCTGGTGGCGCTGAACACGTTCTCCAGGTTCACCAGCGAGGACGGTGGCACGAACACCGCGCCGAGCCAGTAGCCGCCGGTGACCCGGGCGGAGTTGAAGGTGACTGCGGCGGCGTTGGGGTCTTGCGTCCAGAACGACGACCCGGGATCGGCCGGCCTGACGATCCCGGTCACGACGAGCCTGACCGACTCCCGGACGCTGTCCACCTTCAGCACCGTTCCCGTGCGCAGGTGCCACTTGGCCGCGGTGGCGGTTGTCACGGCCACCTGGAACACGGCCTTGGTCCCCAGCACCAGGCTCTTTCTCGGCATCTGACCGCTCACCAGCCGGGAGAACCTGCCCAGCGCCGGCCGGCAGAGCACCTCGACCTGCGGCGGATTGCTGCCGTTGTGCGCGGCCCTTGGGGAGTTCGGCGCCGGCAGGTAGCCCGTCGCCATCCCCCACCACCGGTTCCTGCGGGGCTGCAGCGGCACCCCCACCGCAGCCAGGTTGGCCCCGACCTTCGTCCCTACCGCGCTGATTTGCCCGGGGAAAAGGGTCTGCCCGGCGCTGCCGGGGGACAGGGCCGGGGCCAGATCGGAGAAACCGACCGAGGCCACCACGGCGCGGCCGGGCGCGCTCGCCTGGTCGATGATCTGCCGCAGCGCCCTGGTGCGGTAGGCCAGGCTCGCCCGCGGCATCGCGACGGCGACGAAGACGGTGGCGATGACCAGCAGGGCGAGCACTAGGCTCGCGCCTGCCTCGGTCCCGGTCGCCGTGGTCAGGCCGGCCCGAAGCCGAGCCAGCGCCGTCCTCATGCCGCCTCCGACGCGCGAAGCTGGGCCGCCGGGTCGGGCCGGTAGGCGGCCGTGGCCGCGGCGGCGATCACCGGGACCGTCGTGACTGCGAGCGCGAGCAGTACGGCGAGCCCGAGTGGCACCTCGACCAGTGCCGACGGCACCGGAACCGCCCCGGCCGGGGTCAGCGTCACCGCAGGCACGAGCAGGTGCGCGAGCACCGTGCCGAGCAGCAGCCCGGTGGCCGCGGCCGGCACCCCGAGCGCGAGCGCCTCGACGCACAGCAGCCTGGCCCTGGCCGCCGCGTCGACGCCGAGCGCGGCGAGCAGCGCGCTCTGCGACCGGCGTTCCCGCATGCTTCCCGCGATGCTCACGGTGAAGCCGAGCATGGCGAGCAGGACCGCGGCCACGGCCACCGCCTGCGCGGCCTGCTGCGCGATGGCCGAAATGGGCTCGCTCAGCAGCGCGGCGTGCAGCGCGTCGCGATCGGCGACCACCGTGCCGCGCGGGAGTCCTGGCGGCACCTCCCCGGCCCTGGTGGCCAGCCACCACTGCGTCACCGGCAAGGGCGCCCCGTCCTGCTCGGCGACGATGTCCTGGATCGCCGCCTGGTCCACGATCAGCCCGCCGCCGCTGCCGGTGATCGTGGGGAAGGAGGCGACGGCGCCGACGATCCGCACGTTCACCGTCGTCGACCCGGCCGAGACCTGCAGCGAGTCGCCGACCCTGAGCTGGTTCGCGGCAAGCAGGGCCCGGGTCGCGATGCCGCTGGCCGCCGTGAACGGCACGGGCGCGGTGAGCGTCAGCTGCCCGGCGGCCGGCAGGTGCAGTGGGTGCGCGGGCACGCCCGCGTTGATCTGCCCGAAGCCGGGATGGAAGCTGGCGGTGCCCGGCGCGGGGCTGCCCTGGGCCGGCAGCATGCTAGGCGCGGTGCCGGTGGCGGACACGGCAAGGCCGGGCGCCGACACGGCGGGCCGCCAGCCGCGCAGCGCGGTCCCTGAGGCGAACGGGCTGCCGAAGGAGCCCGCGGCGCGTGCCGAGACCGCCAGGCCGTGCACGGTCAGCGTGGCGGTGCGGGCGAACGCGGCGGACTCCTGCGCCTTCGGCGGCAGCGGCGGCAGCGTGTACTGCGCCGTGATCGCGAGCAGCCGCAGCGGGTAGATCGCACGCCGCTGGCCGGAGAGCGTGACCACGAGCGCGTGCTGCCTGCCGTCGTCGGGCAGCACGCCGGCCGGGACCGAGTAGACGATCCCGGCGCCATCTTGAATCGAGACCGTGACCTCGACGGGCCCGATGCCAGGGCCAGCACCCGGGTCCAGGCTGGCGGTGACCGCCAGCCCGGCCGGGCGGCCCGGCAGGCTCACCCAGCGCGGGTTAATCGGCGGGATGAGCCGCCGCCACAGCGCCGCCTCGGGCCCGGCGTACTGGTCGGCGCGGATCAGCACCGTCCGGCCCGCCGCGCGCGGGTCGAGTGCCAGCACCTGGCCGCCGCCCGCGGTCACGGCGGTGGCGACGGCCATCGCGGCGGTCACGCCGCGCGCGCTGCCGATCGCGGCTGCCCTGCCGAGCCCGAGCGGCGCGGGCAGGGTCGCGCGCACGTCGGCCCCGGCCACGAACGCCGACTGGTCGAGCGCCGACTGGCGCCAGCTCTGATGCTGGGCGAGGGCGAGGGTTCCGGTCCCGACCGCCAGCACGACAAGCAGCATCGAGGCGCTCTGCCTGGCTGCCCGCCTGCTGATCTCCCAGCACGGCATCGCCGCGCCGAGCCGCCTGGTGCGCGCGGCAAGCCGGTCCGCGGCCCTGGCAAGCAGCGGCAGTAGGCGCAGCGGCAGCACGGTGGCCGCGGCCAGCACCACCGCGGGGGCGAGCGCGAGCACCGGATCGATGCCGATCCCGCCGGATGTACGGCCGAGCACGGAGTAATCACGCAATTGCCAGCCGGCCAGGACGGCGAGCGCCACGAGCCCGAGGTCGGCGCCGGCCCTGGCCGAGGCGATCGCGATGGCCCGCCGTCCCTTGCGCACCCTGGCCGCGCCCGGGTCGATCGGATGCAGGGCCGGCCACACCAGGATGGCCGTGCAGATCGCCACCACGATCCCGACCGTCCACCAGACCTCGGCGGGGATGCCGTGGATGGCAAGGCCGGCCGCCCGAAGCTGCCCGGACCTGGCGAGCAGTGCAGCCAGGGCGGTGCCGAGCAGCCCGCCGACCGCGGCGGCGACCGCCGTGACCGTCAGCGCCTCGGCGAACGCGATCCAGGCGAGCTGCCGCCTGGCGGCGCCCCTGGCCGCGAGCAGCGCAGCCTCGTTCTCCCGGTGCTCGGCCAGGGTGCGGACGGCCAGGGTCAGTGCGGCGCCGGCCAGCAGGAGCAGCTCCAGCCCGCTGACCAGCAGCAGTGACCTGGCCACCACGAGCTTGGTCGCGATGCCCGACAGGACGGCGGGCAGCCCGCTGGTCACCTGCAGCCCGCCGAGGTAGGTGGAGTTGGTCAGGTAACCCTGCGCACGGTCGAGCCGGTCGGCCAGCGGCGCAAACTCGGCAGCGCTGATCCTGGTGCTGCGCAGGGTCGCGAGCCAGGTAACGCCGTCGATGGCGAGAGCGCGGCTGGTGAACGCGCCCCTGGCGACGACGAACGGGCCGTACGTGATCGAGCCGCCCTGCACGCTGATGCCGGACGGGGCAATCAGGTCGAGCCCCCAGTACTGCGCGGCAGGGGACTCCGGCCGGTACAGCCCGGTCAGCACGAAGCTGACCCGCGCCCCCGTCTGCCGGTCGCTCAGCGCGAGCACCTGCCCGATCCGCAGGTGCAGGGCCTGCGCGACCGTCACCGGCACCGCGGCCTGGATCGAGGCGCCGCTGGCCGGCCCTGCGTGCTTGGTCGCCCCAGCGGACTTCGTCGACCCTGCCGACCCTGCCGACCCTGTTGGCCCCGCCGGCCCGGCCGGCCAGTCGGGCCACCGGCCGGCGATGAGGCTGGCGTGGCCGCTGATCTGGCCGACCGACGCGGCCTCGACGAGCGGGACGTTCCGCTGCCCGCGCGGGGCGGGCAGCCCGATCGGGTCGGACCAGACCGCCTCGCGCAGCGCGAACGGCACCGTGCCGAACGCGCGGTGCAGCGTGGCCGGCACGGCAGGCTGGTCGATCCTGGCCTGCCGCGCCGGGAAGGCGCCGTAGATGACGATGGAGGTGCGCGGCGCCCTGGCCAGATCTCCAGAGACGGCCTCGGGCAGAGAGCCCGCGGCGAACCCGGCAAGCGCCGCCACCAGGGCCGCCGCGATCAATGTGCTCAGCAGCACGCTGAGTAGCAGCAACCGCACCGATCCCATCCGGCACAGGAGGAAAGGCGCTTTCGACATCATGATGCTGCCAGACAAGCACGGTGCAGACTTCGAACGCGTTTCGATCGCCTAACGCCCTCGCAACTATCGACGGCCTGCTCAGCCCGCCGGATACCACCGCGAGCAGCCCGTATCGGCGGTGATAGCCTGTGGGGCAACTGGAGTGACGACAGCGGCTGCTCCCTGCCATCACCGGCATAGCCGGCTGTGTCGCCCAGAAAATTTCATAGTGCTCATCCAGAGGGGTGGAGGGAACGGCCCTGTGAAGCCCCGGCAACCATCACGGTGATTCGCGCTCGACGATGAGGCCATCTCGTGACTGGTGCCAACTCCGGCCTGACTGCCGACCTGGCAGCAGGACAGATGAGGAAAGGCCTCTTCGCTATGACCACGGCACTGACGTCCGTAATCGCGCGCCCTGCGCTCGCCCTCCGGCTCGGCAACGCAAATTCCCTCACCTGCCGCGAGTGCGGCTCCCGCTTCGACCTCGGCGCGCAGCACGCCTGCTCGGACTGCTTCGGCCCGCTTGAGGTCAGCTACGACTACCCGGCCATCACCAGGGAGCAGATCGAGGCGGGGCCGGCGAACATCTGGCGTTACGCGGCCCTACTTCCCGTCCCGCCTGACATCGCGCAGCGGCCCAACACCGAGCCCGGCCGGACCAGGCTGGTCCGCGCCGACCGGCTGGCGAAGGCGCTCGGGATGCGCGCGCTCTGGGTCAAGGACGAGCGGTCCAACCCCACGCACTCGTTCAAGGACCGGGTCGTGGCCGTCGCGCTCGCCGCGGCGGTCGAGATGGGGTATCGGGTGCTCGCCTGCCCGTCCACGGGGAACCTGGCCAATGCGGTGGCCGCCGCGGCGGCCAAGGCCGGGATCGAGTCCGTCGTCATGGTCCCGGCCGGACTCGAGCCGGAGAAGATACTGGCCTCCGCCGTCTACGGCGGGCTGCTCGTCACCGTGGATGGCGGATATGACGAGGTGAACAGGCTCGCGACCGAGCTCGCCGAGGAGCGTGACGACTGGGCGTTCGTCAACGTGAACGTCCGGCCGTACTACGCCGAGGGCAGCAAGACGATCGGCTACGAGATCGCCGAGGACCTCGGCTGGCGGCTGCCGCGCCAGGTCGTGGTCCCGGTGGCCTCGGGCGCGCAGCTTGTCAAGATCGACAAGGCGTTCGGCGAGTTCGCCGCGCTCGGCCTGGTCGCCGACACGCCGGTCAGGATCTACGGCGCCCAGGCCAGCGGGTGTGCGCCGGTGGCGGCGGCGTTCGGCGCGGGCCGCGACGTGGTGCAGCCGGTCAGGCCGGACACGATCGCCAAGTCGCTAGCGATCGGCAACCCGGCCGACGGCCCTTATGTGCTCGACGTCGTGCGCCGGACCGGCGGCACCGTGGCCGACGCGAGCGACGAGGAGATCGTGCAGGCGATCGCGCTGCTGGCGGCCACCGAGGGCATTTTCGGTGAGACGGCGGTCGGCGTCACGCTGGCGGTACTGCGCAGGCTGCTCGCCGCCGGCCAGATCGATCCGGACGAGGAGACCGTCATCATCAATTCGGGCGACGGCCTGAAGACGCTGAACGCCGTCGCCGGCACGGTCGCCGTGCCCGCGCCGATCAGGCCGGACTTCGCGGATTTCCTCCGGCACTACGAGAGCGTGCGCGAGCCAGGACCGAACGTGCACGCGCAGTGACGGCGGGTCTCCGCGCCCGGCGCAATTGATGCGTTACGCTAACGCGCGAGAATGCTACTAATGAGTAGCATTCGGCATTGTGCTAAGCCGCGCGTTGTGCCATGGCCGCGGTGGTTGATGCCGGGGACGGCGCCAGCTAGTTTTGTGCCCGCGCATTGCGCCGGTCGGCGCGGGGCGCACAAAACTAGGCGATCACGGGTGGCGGATTCGGTTGAAACCGTGCCTTAAGGGCTGGTTCCAGCACGTCAGCCGGGACGGTCAGGACGTCGAGGTCTTCGACGGGTTCCGCAGTACGCCGGACCTCGGGACCATGTACAGTAATGTCCGGTCGCTGTCGGTACGGCGAGAACGGCAGGCAGAGCTTGCGAGGACGTCTGGCCCGCTCCGCGATCAACGGGTTTCGCGTAGCAAGGGCGTGACCCGAAAGCCCGAGCAAAAGTTAGGGAGTTGTTGTTCATGGCTCAGGGCACCGTCAAATGGTTCAACGCGGATAAGGGCTACGGCTTCATCGCGGTCGACGGTGGTAGGGACGTATTCGTCCACTTCTCGGCAATTCAGATGGACGGCTACCGCACGCTTGAGGAAGGTCAGCGAGTCGAGTTCGAGATTACGCAGAGCGACCGCGGACCTCAGGCCGAGGCAGTCCGAGCGGTCTAAGCTCCGCGGCTTAGCGCGACAGGCCCGGTACCCGGCGGAAGACGGGTGCCGGGTCTTCGCGTACCCGGAGACAGGCCTTCGCGCACCCGCATCCCCGGTCTGGCTGCCTGGTTGCCTGGGCGCTGGGTCGGCGCGCTGACCAAGCGCTTGACCTGCGCATCGTCCACCGGAGGATACCCCCGGCTTGCACTCTCACCATGAGAGTGCTAAACAGGTCGTTGGCACTCTCCGGGTGAGAGTGACAGCGATTTAAGCGTGATCGGGACGATGAGGCGCGGCGCGTAGCAGGAAGTGACTGCCTGCGCGCCGGGCCGTCCGTCGCGGGCGTCGGCTCGGTCGGCATTTCGACAGGCAATAAGTCTCAGGAGGACTAAGAGCCTATGGCAGCGAAGATGATCGCGTATGACGAGGACGCCAGGCGCGGCCTCGAGCGCGGCATGAACCAGCTGGCCGACGTCGTCAAGGTAACCCTCGGCCCCAAGGGCCGGAACGTGGTGCTCGAGAAGAAGTGGGGCGCACCCACGATCACCAACGATGGCGTGTCCATCGCCAAGGAGATCGAGCTCGAGGACCCGTGGGAGAAGATCGGCGCCGAGCTCGTCAAGGAAGTCGCCAAGAAGACCGATGACGTCGCTGGCGACGGCACCACCACAGCTCCCGTGCTCGCCCAGGCGCTGGTCCGCGAGGGCCTGCGCAACGTGGCGGCGGGCGCCAACCCGATGTCGCTCAAGCGCGGCATCGAGGCGGCCGTCGAGCGGGTGAGCGAGGAGCTCTCCAAGCTGGCCAAGGACGTGGAGACCAAGGAGCAGATCGCTTCGACCGCCTCCATCTCGGCCGGCGACACCGCGATCGGCGAGATGATCGCCGAGGCCATGGACAAGGTCGGCAAGGAAGGCGTCATCACCGTCGAGGAGAGCAACACCTTCGGCCTGGAGCTTGAGCTCACCGAGGGAATGCGTTTCGACAAGGGATACATCTCGCACTACTTCGCGACCGACCCCGAGCGCATGGAGGCGGTGCTCGAGGACCCTTACATCCTCGTGGTCAACTCCAAGGTCTCGGCCAACAAGGATCTACTGCCGCTGCTCGACAAGGTCGTCCAGGCCAACAAGCCGCTGGTCATCATCGCCGAGGACGTGGAGGGCGAGGCCCTCGCGACCCTGGTCGTGAACAAGATCCGCGGCCTGTTCAAGTCGGTCGCCGTGAAGGCGCCCGGCTTCGGCGACCGCCGCAAGGCCATGCTCGGTGACATCGCCATCCTGACCGGTGGCCAGGTCATCAGCGAGGAAGTCGGCCTGAAGCTGGACAGCACCGAGCTCGACATGCTCGGCAAGGCGCGCAAGGTCGTGGTCACCAAGGACGAGACCACGATCGTCGACGGCGGCGGCGACGCCGACCAGATCGCTGGCCGGGTTAACCAGATCCGCGCCGAGATCGAGAACACCGACTCGGACTACGACCGCGAGAAGCTGCAGGAGCGGCTCGCCAAGCTGGCCGGCGGCGTTGCCGTCATCAAGGCCGGCGCGGCCACCGAGGTCGAGCTGAAGGAGCGCAAGCACCGCATCGAGGACGCGGTGCGCAATGCCAAGGCCGCGGTCGAGGAGGGCGTCGTCGCCGGTGGCGGCGTGGCCCTGCTCCAGGCGGGTAAGAACGCGTTCAAGAAGCTCGAGCTGCCCGGCGACGAGGCGACCGGCGCGAACATCGTGCGCCGCGCGCTCGAGGAGCCGCTCAAGCAGATCGCGATCAACGCCGGCCTTGAGGGCGGCGTGGTGGCCGAGAAGGTGCGCGGTCTGGACGCTGGTCATGGGCTCAACGCCGCGAGCGGGGAGTACGTGGACATGTTCAAGGCCGGGATCATCGACCCCGCGAAGGTGACGCGCTCTGCCCTGCAGAACGCTGCCTCCATCGCGGCTCTGTTCCTCACCACCGAGGCAGTGATCGCGGAGAAGCCGGAGAAGGAGAAGGTTCCGGCTGCTCCCGGTGGCGGTGACATGGACTTCTAGTCCAGGCTCGGGACGGGCCGCCGGTGGCGGCCCGTCCAGGCGAGCGCAGGGCGGCCCTGGCTTCGGCCAGGGCCGCCTTCGCGTTCGCCCACGCGCCCGTCTCCGCGCCCGTCTCCGCCCCCGCGCCCGTGCCCGTGCCGCGCTGTCGGGGGCGCTGCTTCCGGGACCCTCCGCTCCCGGGACACTCTCCTCCCTCTTCGGCCGCTATGTATGCGTGCCGGCTCCCCAAGGAGGCCATAAAGGTGGATCATCAAGGCATGAATCCGCCCACGGAGCAGCTAATCCGTGACTACCTGAACCGGCTGTCGGTCGCAGCCCGGGGAACCCTGCGCCCGGGCGACCGGCAGGTGCTGCTCAACCGCACCCGCGTGCGGATCGAGGCGGAGTGCGGCGACCTTGCCACCGCGAGCGCGCCGGACGTCAGGCGGACGCTGACTGGCCTCGGCGACCCGGTTGCCCTGGTCGAGGCCGAGCACGCCAGGCTCGCCGGGACCGCGGCCGTGAACGGGTCGGCGCACGCGAGCGGGAGGGCACACGCGAACGGGACGGCGTCAGGGAACGGCGCAGCGTCAGCGAACGGCACAGCGTCAGCGAACGGGATGGCTTCGCTGAACGGGTCTGCGGAAGCGTGCAGAGGGCCTGGGCATGGCGGCGGTGCGGCCGTAGCGACCGCCGTCCTTGCGCCCGTGCTCGCCAGCCCAGCCAGCGACATGCTGCCCGAGCCGCCGGTCGGCAGCGACCCTGCGTCTGGCAGCGAATTGGCATCGGAGGGGGACTCACCGGCCGAGGGGGACTCACCGGCCGGTGGCGACTCACAGAAAGACAGCGCACCAGAAGTGAACGTTCATCTGCGCGGCGCCGGCAAGGCGGACCGGCCCCAGGTCCCGCCGCCCGCTACCCCTCAGGTCCTGCTGACCAAGCAGCAGGCGGCCGGTGACCCCGGCCACGACGCGTCCGCGGTGCTCGAGTTCGAGCAGCCCCAACTGGCCAGCAGGATCGCCGAAGTCGCAAGCTCGGCGGGCGACTACCTCCTGCAGTTCGGGCTCAGCCTCGTCGCGGTCGCACGCAAGCACAAGTTTGAGGCCATCGCCGTCGTGCTGCTGGCCATCGGCGGCGCCGTCTACCCGCCGATCTGGGTCCTCGGCGCCCTGTTCGCACTGATCTCCAGGGTCTGGGACGCCCGCGACAAATGGATCGGCCTGGCTCTTCCCGTGCTCGTGCTGGTCATCTGCACGGTGCTGGTACTGGTCTTCGGCGGTCAGCGCCAGTCGCTGACCCTGTACGGCTCAGAAGCCTGGATGGCGATCGGCCGGCTGAGCCGCCTGCTTGCCCTGCTGAGCGCCGGTTACCTGCTGTGGCGGCTGCGGCAGGGGCGGCGACCGCCAAAGCTGCCGCCGTGGAACGTCCCGCACAAGCTGGACCTGTGAACCCGGCCGGCCTCCGGCGGAGACCTGGCTGGCCAGGCTGAACCAGCCCGGCCTCCGGCGGCGGTTATTCCGGTGTCCCGTCGGGCCGCAAGGGGTATGTTCACACTCACAGGCCCCGCCGTTTGCGGTGCCGCCCATCAGGCTGATCGGCCGACCGGGCCAGCCCCGGCCAGCCAGCGAGAGTAGGTTCCTCCTGGCCTAGCCAGCCCGATCCGGACGTGGGCGCACCGGCTCGGGACCGATAGCCTAGATATCCGCAAGCGACGTCGTCATTCATCATTTCTCTTCGGCAAAGGGTCTGCTCGTGCCTACTGGCAAGGTCAAGTGGTATGACGCCGACAAGGGGTTCGGCTTTCTCACCCGTGATGACGGGGGCGAGGTCTTTGTGCACTCGACTGCCCTGGTGAGCGCGGGCACCACGCTGCGGGCTGGCCAGCGGGTGGAGTTCGGCGTGGCCGAGGGCCGCCGGGGCGCCCAGGCGCTCCAGGTGCGGGCCCTGGAGCCGCCGCCGACCGTGGCCAAGTCCAACCGCAAGGGCACCGACGAGATGACCGTCCTTGTCGAGGACCTGATCAAGCTGCTCGACGGGCTGTCAAACACCTACCACCGCGGCAAGCACCCCGATGCCAAGGAGTCCAAGAAGATCGCGGCTGTGCTGCGCGCGGTGGCCGACGACATCGACGCCTGAGGCTACCGGCCTGAGGGCTCTACCCTGGCGTGCGCTGGGGATCAGGTGACATCGCGCCAGGAAGAGGGGCGGCCCTGGCGCGCAGGATCCTGCCCCGCCTGGTGAGCAGCAGCGAGCCGATCGACAGCGCCAGGCACGACGCGGCCACGGAGAGCCCGATCACACCGCTGTTGGTCATCGACAGCAGCAGCCCGAGCAGACCGCCGGCCACCCAGGACAGCTGGTGCAGCGTCTCTGAGACCGCGAACGTCGACGAGCGCACGTCGCTGCTGATCTCGCGCTGCACGATCGAGTCGAGCGCCAGCTTGACCAGCGTCTGGCCGACGGCGGCGGCGAACGCGACGATCACGGCCGCCCAGAGCCCGAAGTTGGCGGCGCACACCGCTGTTACCGCGAGCGTGAAGGCGAGCATGACGTAGGTCATCACCTGCGGGGCTCTTGACCGCAGGGCCGCGCCGATCAGAGTGCCGGTGAACCCGCCGACCGCGACCCCGGCGATCATCGCGCCGAGCGCCACGCGGTCGGGGACCGCGCCGAAGTGAACCGTGCGCAGCAGGAAGGCGAGGAAGAAAATCATGAATCCCGAGTAGGCGCGCAACGTAAGGTTTGCCTGGATGGCCTCGCCCACCACCGGACCCACCGGCCGCGGGAACAGCCGCCACTGCCGCCTCTTGCGCCCCGCGCGGGCGCTGGCGCCAGGTCGCGCACCGGTCGCCGCCGTGCGCCCCGAGCCACCACCGGCCAGGCCGGCAGCGGCCGCGCCCGCGCCCGCGCCGAGCGTGGAGGTCTCCTCTGGCCACTCGCCGGCCGGCCCAGCGCCAGCCGCCGCTTTGCCGTTGAACCCCGGCCCGCTGTAATCCGGCCCGCCGTACCCCGGTCCGCCGTACCCCGGTCCGGCCTGGAACGGCGGCACCTCGTAGGGCACCGTCGCCTTCGGCTGCCGTCCCCGCGGTTCCTGTCCCCGCGTTTCCCGCGCCCCGGGCTGTCCCGGCCGCTGCTGTTCCCCTGGCTGCTCTCCCTCCGGCTCAGCCAGCGGCTCGTCCACCCCGCTGGGCAACCGGATGCCCGGCACCATCGCGGCCAGGTAGACGAGAGTGCCCACCCTGAGCACCCAGGCGGCACCGCCCTGGCCTCCGCCACATATCGCGTCGATCCCCGCGGCCAGCGGCACGCCGGCCGAGGTCGCGATCAGCGAGGCGAGCGCGCACCGCGAGTTCGCCGTGACCAGCGTGATCTCTTCGGGCAGCAGTCGTGGCGTGACCGATGCCCTGGTCACCCCGTACGCCTTCTGCAGCAGCAGCACCCCGAACGCGGCAGGCAGCAGCGTCAGTGAGTCGTTGTGCTGCACCGCGCCGGCCATCCCCCAGCACAACAGGCCGCGCGCGAGCACCGTGCCGATCAGTATGTACTTGCGGCCTTGCTGGACCCGGTCGAGCATCGGGCCGATGAACGGGGCAAGCAGCGCGAACGGCGCCATCGTAATGAGGAGCGCAAGCGCAACGCGGCCCCTGGCCTGGTGCACCGAGGTGCTGAAGAACAGCGTCCCGGCCAGCGCCACGGCGACGAAGCCGTCGCCCACGCTGCCCGCGGCGGACAGCTCGATGAGCTGGGCAAGGCCGGTACGGCCCGCGCCAGAGGCGTGAGTCATCTTGTGCAGCACGCGGGTGGCGCCCGAGGCGGCTGCCGCTCCCGCCCGCCCGGCGGTCTGGGAACCGGCGACGACGGCCTTGGCGGCACGCCTGGCCCGCGGCCCGACTCCCGAGTTCGCCATGTACCCAGTATTGGCCCTGCGGCACCGTATTGCCGCACCGAGCGTCCCGCGGCGGCTCGAACCGGGCGGTCTGTGCCCGGGCAGTGCCCGCCATGCGGAAGAATGACAGGTGTGAGTCCTGCGACGACACGTCACGCCGAGCCGGATCAGGCCTGCGCGGAAGCGGTGGACCTTGCCCGCGCGGCGGCCGAGCTTGACGCCGGCCCAGGCCTGGTCGGCGCGCACGTGGGCACCGGGGTCGAGGCCGACCGGGTCGTCACGCACCTGTTTGAATGCCTCAGCCCCGCCTACGTCGGCTGGCGCTGGGCGGTGACGGTGAACAGGGCCGCCAGGTCCAAGGTGGTGACGGTCAGCGAGAGCGTCCTGCTGCCGGGGCCTGACTCGCTGCTCGCTCCCGACTGGGTGCCGTGGACCGAGCGGGTGCGCCCCGGCGACCTGAAGCCCGGCGACCTCATGCCAGCGCGGTCGGACGACGAGCGGCTGGTTCCGTACGTGGCCATCGCCGGCGACGCAGGCCTGCTGGACTGGGACGACAGCGACGCCTGGAGCCTCGGCGCGGCGCAGGCCGGGCGGGATCGGGGCGAGCCGGAAGCCGCGCCGCCGGACGGCGCCCAGGCCACCCCGCAGCCCCGTACCGCGGCGCCCGGCAGGTCACGGCGCTCGGGCCGGACCCGCAGCCGCCCCCTGCCGGCCGTCAGGCCTGCCAGGGTGCTGTCAGCCATCGGCCGCGACGAGGCGGCGCTGCGGTGGTACATCGGCGAGGCAGGCCCCGCGTCCCCGCTGGCGCTCGCCGCCCCGGCCCCCTGTCAGACCTGCGGATTCATGATCAGGCTGAACGGCCCGCTCGGCCGGCTCTTCGGCGTCTGCGCGAATGAGTTCGCCCCCGACGACGGCAAGGTGGTGTCGGCCGATCACGGCTGCGGCGCCCACTCCGACGGCGAGCTGACCGGCGAGGAGGGCACCGGGGCCGAGCCCACCGTGGACGAGCTCGGCTACGACATGCTCAGCCCGGGCGCGAGCCTGCCCGAGAGCGTCCTTGAGACGCTGGACCACGAGCTCGGCTAGGACTTGTCCCTCATGTGATTGGGTCGCGGAGCAGGTCCTGATGGCTCTCGGCTTGCGGTCCGGCGCGGGCCGTCCCCGAGACCGCCGCCGGCCGCCGCGCCCCGTGCCGCCCGGAGATGATCTTGATGGATGTGGCGGATGTCCCAGAATACGCAGTGGATGTGGCATCCATTCCACCGACACCTAGGTGATCACATCCGGTTTCGGGTGGTATGCGGGGATCCGGGTGGGCGTGCGGGGGCCGGCCGCGCCGCTGCGGCGTTGTCCGTGGCCGGTGATGTCGCGCGGTAGATCCGCCGGTGCCCGCGGAGATATACCGGACAGGTGCTAGGGCGCGCGCTTAGCGGCGGCCCGCGCTCGTGAGCGCTTCAGCCGCGGCACGTAGACCAGCCCGAACAGGCCGAGCCCGAGGCCCACCGCGCAGGTCCAGATCCACCAGCGGCTCGACGCCGGTATCTGGTGGCGCAGCACGAGCAGGACGACAAGCGCTATGGCCCAGGCGATCGTCCCCGCCGCCGTGATGATCAGGTCGTTGCCCTCCAGCGGCGGCGGCACCTCGCGGTATGGCCTGGGCATGCACCACAGGCTAGCAAGTGCCTGGTCACCGGCCCGTCCTTGCTCGCGCGCCCCTGGCACCCGCGCGGCACAAATCCGGGCATTGCGGCGGGCGCCCTGGGTGGGCCGGCTGATCGGCCGTGGCGGGCGCGCGCAGGCCTTTGTGTGGCGTACCTTGTTCCTACCTGGGCTGGCGGCGCGGCTCGCCCAGCGGTTCTCGACGGCCAGCGAGCCGTAACTGGCGGAATGCTCTCCCCAGTTATACGGTTAGCAAGAGTAATGAGCAAAGCTAACGACTATGAACAATCCCCAGTCCAGGTCGGACGCGGGGCTAGCGACGTCCCTGCGGATCTCCGTGAGTCGGCTAGCACGCAGAATGCGGGCCGAGCGAGTCGCTCAGGGTCTGCAGCCGGAGCTCTCGGACTCTCAGCTCGCCGCCCTCGCGGCGCTGGAGAAGCACACCATGACGCCCGGCGAGCTCGCCGAGCACGAGAAGGTGCAGCCGCCGTCGATCACCAGGGTCATCGCCTCTTTGGAAGAACGCGGCCTGATCCAGCGAATGCCGCACCCCACCGATCGCCGCCAGGTCGTGCTGACCGTGACCGACCAAGGGCGGGAGGTGGTCCGCAAGGTACGCAAGCTGCGCGAGGCATGGCTGGCGCAGCGGCTGCGGGACCTGACCCCGTCCGAGCGGGCGGTGCTCAGGGAGGCGCTGCCGATCCTGGAGAAGCTCAGCCAGTCCTGACGGCCGGGCCGCCGCGCAGCCACAGGCGCACGTTCAGCTCACTGAGGGTACGCAACTTCAGGCTCTTCGCCACCGGCCAGGTGATCTCCAACACCGGCACCTGGATGCAGCGGGTCGCGCAGGACTGGCTGGTGCTCGAGCTGACCCATGGCAGCGGCACCGCGGTCGGCATCGCCACCGGGCTCCAGTTCCTGCCGCTGCTGCTGTTCAGCCTCTGGGGCGGGATGATCGCCGACCGGTACCCCAAGCGGAACGTGCTGATGGCGACGCAGGCCAGCATGGGGGCCCTGGCTCTGATACTCGGCGTGCTCGCGGTCACGGGCGTGGTCCAGGTCTGGGAGGTCTTCCTGCTGGCGTTCGGCCTTGGCATGGCGACCGTGGTGGACAACCCCACCAGGCAGTCGTTCGCGATCGAGATGGTCGGCCGTGACGACCTGCGCAACGCGATCGCGCTGAACAGCGCGGTCTTCAACCTCGCCAGGATCGTCGGCCCGGCCGTGGCCGGGGTCGTGATCGGCCTGATCGGCACCCCGGCGGCGTTCTTCCTGAACGCGGCCTCCTACCTGGCCGTGATCGTGAGCCTGGTGCTGATGCGCCCGGCCGAACTGCACCCCGCCGAGCGGGTTGCCCGTGCCAAGGGCCAGTTGCGCGAGGGCCTGGCCTACGTCAGATCGCGGCCCGACCTGCTGATGACCATGGTGCTGATCTTCTTCATCGCCACGTTCGGGATGAACTTCCAGGTCACCACCGCGCTGATGTCACGCGTGGTGTTCCACACCGGGGCCGGGAAGTTCGGCCTCGCCTCGGCGGTCTTCGCCCTCGGCGCGCTGATCGGAGCCCTGGTCGCGGCGCGCCGCGGCAAGGCGGGGATGCGGCTGCTGATCGGGACGTCGCTGGCGTTCAGCGTGCTCGAGGTCGCCACCGGGCTGATGCCGACCTACTGGCTGTTCCTGATCCTGCTCGTGCCGACCGGCCTCGCGGTGATCAGCCTGACCACCACGGCGAACTCGTCGGTACAGCTCAGCACGGCGGCCGAGATGCGCGGCCGGGTGATGGGCATCTACATGCTCGTGTTCCTCGGCGGCGCCCCGATCGGCTCGCCGCTGACCGGCCTCGTCGCCCAGCACTTCGGCACGCGGGTGAGCCTCATCGCCGGCGGCGTGATCTCGGTACTCGCGACCGTCGTGGTCGCCGTTCTCGTCGCCCGTCGCCGGGGCGTGCCGGTGCGCAGGTACCTGCGCGAGGTCAGCCTGGCGCGGGTCACCGCCGCCTGAGCCTCTGATCGCCCTGAGCTTCTGATAGCAAGGTGAGATGAGGCTGTTCGTGGCGCTCGCTCCACCGCCTGGCCCGCTCGGCGAACTCGACCGGGTCGTGGCGCCGCTGCGCGCTGACTGGCCCGCGCTGCGCTGGGTGGGCCAGGAGCGGTGGCACGTCACGCTCGCGTTCCTTGGCGAGGTGGCGCCGGACAAGCTGGCCGGGCTCGGCGAACGGCTGGCCCGCGCGGCCGGCCGGCATCCGAGCCTCAGCCTGCGGATCGGCGCCGCCGGCGCGTTCCCCTCGGCGGCACGGGCCAGGGTCTTCTGCGCGCACATCACCGCCGGGACACAGGACCTGGCCGGCCTGCGCGCGCTGGCCGCGTCGGTCGCGGCGGGCGCCAGGCGGGCGGGCGCGCCACCGCCCGATGAGGGCCGCCGCTACCGCCCACACCTCACGCTCGCCCGCAGCCGGGAGCCCAGCGACCTGCGCGCCCTGGTCCAGGCGCTGGCCGGCTTCGCCGGCTCGACCTGGATGACGAGCCAGATCCACCTGGTGTGCAGTCAGACCGGCCCGGCCACGCACTACGAGACGATCGGCACCTGGCCGCTGCGCCTGCCCAGACCCGCGCCGCAGCCCAGGCCCCAGCCGCAGGCCAGACCCTAGAGGTCAGCGTCGAGTGCCTCGGCAGCGCCCGGCACGTCGCGCACCGACCGCGCGGGCGGTCCTACGTACCTCGCGCTCGGCCTGACCAGCCGCCCGGTCTGCTTCTGCTCCAGGATGTGCGCCGCCCACCCCGCCGTCCGCGCGCAGGTGAACATCGAGGTGAACATGTGCGACGGCACCTCGGCGAAGTCGAGCATGATCGCCGCCCAGAACTCCACGTTCGTGGCGAGCACCCGGTCGGGCCTGCGGGCGTGCAGCTCATCGAGCGCGGCCTTCTCCAAGGCCGCGGCGACCTCGTAGCGCGGCGCCCCGAGATCCCGCGCGGTCCGCCGCAGCACCCGCGCCCGCGGGTCCTCGGCGCGGTAGACCCGGTGCCCGAACCCCATCAGGCGCTCACCACGGTCCAGCGCATCCCTGACGTAGGCGTCCGCGTCGCCGGTGCGCTCTACCTCCTCGATCATGTGCAGCACCCGGGCCGGCGCGCCGCCGTGCAGCGGCCCCGACATCGCCCCGACCGCACCCGACAGGGCAGCGGCCACGTCGGCCCCGGTGGAGGCGATCACCCGCGCCGTGAACGTGGACGCGTTCATGCCGTGCTCGGCCGCCGATACCCAGTACGCGTCGATGGCTTTGACGTGCCGCGGGTCGGGCTCGCCGCGCCAGCGGATCATGAACCGCTCGGTGATCGTCTTCGCCTCGTCCACCCGGCGCTGCGGCACCATCGGCAGGCCCGGGCCGCGCGCGGACTGCGCGACGAACGACAGCGCCATCACCGAGGCCCTGGCGAGGTCGTCACGCGCCTGCTCGTCGCTGATGTCGAGCAGCTGATGCATGCCCCACGCGGGAGCCAGCATGGCCAGCGCGCTCTGCACGTCCACCCTGATGTCACCGGAGTGCACCGGGATCGGGTAAGGCTCGGCCGGCGGGAGACCGGGCTCGAACGCGTTGTCCACCAGCAGGCCCCACACGTGACCATAGGTCACATGCCCGACAAGTTCCTCGATGTCCACGCCCCGGTACCGGAGCGCGCCGCCCTCCTTGTCGGGCTCGGCGATCTGCGTCTCGAACGCGACGACGCCTTCGAGGCCAGGCGTGAAGTCGGACATCTCGGGTTTCCTCCATCTCGTGACCGGCCGCTCTGCCCGGCATCGGCAAGCCGGCCAAACGCCGTTTAGCTTACGACCCTGTCATTCCGCGCATCCATGGCCGCCTGCCGATTTCCCTGCCAGCTGACTGTGTGAAGATCTGTACCCATGGGGGTCCTAAGCAACGCAGCCGACTGGCCGAGTCAGGGGCTGTCCGAGGACATGCTCGCCCCTGATCCCGACGAGCAGTTCGAGCGGTGGATGAGCGACGCCGTGGCCGCGGGCCTGCCAGAGCCCACCGCCGTGGTGCTCGCCACGGTCTCGGCGGCCGGGCAGCCACGGGCCAGGACAGTGCTGCTGAAGGGACATGACCGGGATGGGTTTGCGTTCTTTACGAACCGGACCTCGAGGAAGGGGACCGACCTCGACGCTGCGCCGCGGGCCTGCCTGCTTTTCCCCTGGCACGCGATTCACCGCCAGGTGATCATCGAGGGCGCCGTGACCAGGCTGTCCGACCAGGCCAGCGAGGCGTACTTCCGGACCAGGCCGCGGGCCTCGCAGCTGGCGGCCTGGGCGAGCAGGCAGTCCACCGTGATCGCGTCCCGCCAGGCGCTCGACGACCGGTACGCCCGGATGCGCCAGCGCTGGCCCGAGGAGCAGGAGGTGCCGCTGCCCGAGTTCTGGGGCGGCTACCTGCTGGTACCGCAGGATGTCGAGTTCTGGCACGGCCGGGCCGACCGGATGCACGACCGGCTGCGGTACCGCCGCAGCGGCGATGGCTGGGTGATCGAGCGCCTCGCCCCCTGACCGGCCGGCTGATCGGCTGGCCGGGCTGGCGAGGCCGCTGCCCTGGACCGGTTCCCCAACCCGCGCACTGGCCATAGCATCGAAGGCCGAAGGGAGGCGCAGTTGGCGGCGCACGGCCTGATCGATACGACCGAGATGTATCTCCGCACGGTCTACGAGCTGACCGAAGAGGGCATCGTGCCGCTGCGTGCCAGGATCGCCGAGCGGCTGTCCCAGAGCGGGCCGACGGTGAGCGAGACCGTGGCCAGGATGGAGCGGGACGGCCTGCTCGAGGTCATCGACAACCGGCGGCTGCGGCTCACGCCGGAGGGCGAGGTGCTTGCCATCCGGGTGATGCGCAAGCACCGGCTGGCCGAGTGCCTGCTGGTGGACGTGATCGGGCTGCCGTGGGAAGAGGTGCACATCGAGGCCTGCCGGTGGGAGCACGTCATTTCCGACAGCGTGGAACGGCGTCTGGCCGAACTGCTGCATTATCCGGTTCGCTGCCCGCACGGAAATGTCATTCCTGGCCTCGCCGAACTTGGCGTGCCTGGTACTGCCGTCGACGGCGCGCAGGTGGCCGCCGCTCAGGCAGGAGTGGCGATGACCGCCATAGCGGTCGCAGAGCCGACCGAGGTTATTGTTCAGCGGATCAGCGAACAACTGCAGAGCGATGCTGCGCTAATGCTTAAACTAAAGAAGATCGGCATACAACCCGGCCGAGAGGTTACGCTGGTGGTCGGCAGCGATGGGGTGCGGGTGACAGGTGCGGGCGAGCTTGGCGATGTCGACGTGGCGCTTCCGCATGGCATTGCGGCACACTTGTTCGTTGTCCAACCCTCCTGAGCGCCCGGCAGAAGAGTTATGACGGCAGACGGCGAGCTAGCGGGCCAGCCAGCGGCCCCGGCAGGACTGGCCAGTCCGGTTCGGCTTGCCCGCGCCCACGCCGATCGCTCCGGCTCCGATGCCGCGCATGCCGATCACGCTGCCGCCGGGCCGCTGAGCACTGACGAGGTGCTTGGCCAGGTCGAGACCGCGGTCATCGTGGTCGATCACTACCGTCGCCTGCGCTACGCCAATTCCTTCGCCGCCGCGCTGTACGGCTTCGGCCAGCCCGCCGACCTGGTCGGCATCGACTTCCGCTCGCTCGGGTTCGACGAGGAGGACATGGGCAAGGTCAAGGACCTTGAGCGGCAGGCCTGCCGCGGCCGGGACTGGGAAGGCACCCTGTCGATCAAGCGCCCAGACGGCTCGAAGTTCTTCATCAGGATGACGGCGGTCGCGCTGCGGTCGGCCGACGGCGAGGTCACCGGCACGGTGATCATGGCCAGGCAGGCGGTGCAGCTCGGCGCCACGGCCGGATACGCGAAGTTCGGCCTGCTCGACCGGATCGGCGAGACCCTCGGCACCACCCTGGAGTTCGACGTCACGCTGCGGAGCGTCGCACAGCTGCTCGTGCCGCAGTTCGCCGACCACTGCTTCATCGACCTGTACAAGAGCGACGGGCTCGTGCAGCACCTGGTACGCCGGGTCCAGATGAACGCGTGGAACTGGACGCCCGGGCAGGGCGCCTGGCATGAGGTCGGCGAGAAGGTCAACTACCCGCCCGGCCACTTCTGCCGCGTGGCGATCGAGGAGAACGAGGTCGTTCTCATCGAGGACATCGACTTCTCGGCCTACCCGGCACCGACCCCGGACAGCATGGCGGCGAGCGTGAACGCGGGCCTGCGGTCAGTGATCGCCGCTCCGCTGATCACCCGCGGCCAGCGGCTCGGCGTGATGAGCCTGGCTCTCTCATCGCTCAGCGCCGACCGGGACGTGCGCAACTACGGCCCGGAGGACCGCGACCTGTTCGCCGCGATCGCGAGCCGCGTGGCGATCGCGATCGACAACGCGATGCTGTTCGAGGAGGAGCGCAACACCGCGGTCGCCTTCCAGGACAGCCTGCTCCCGCCGCGCAACCCGCCCATGCTCGACGGGCTGGAGGTCGCCTACCGGTACGTGCCTGCCAAGCCGCTCGAGGATCACGGGCAGGGCATCCAGACCCAGGTCGGCGGCGACTGGTACGACATCATCCCGCTCTCGGCAGGCCGGGTGGGCATCGTGATCGGCGACGTCGAGGGCCGCGGGGCGCGGGCGGCGGCGATCATGGGCCAGCTGCGGTCCGCGCTGCGGGCGTTCGCCCAGGACGACAAGGCACCCGCCGACATCCTGCACAGGCTCGACGACTGGTGCCGGGCGATGAAGGACGACCGCGATGAGAGCGGCATCGACTGGCCGATCGTCAGCTGCACCTACCTGATCTACGACCCCTGGTACCGCAAGCTGACGATCGCGAACGCCGGGCACATGTCACCGCTGATCGTGTCCGAGCAGCACGTGCGGCCGATGGAGATCGAGCAGGGCGTGCTGCTCGGCGTGCGCGGCATCGTTCCCGGCATCGCGCCGTACCGCGAGGAGTCGCGTGACCTGCCGGCCGGGTCCACGCTGATGTTCTACACCGACGGCCTGGTCGACCGGCGCCAGCGCGAGGACGGCAGCGGCAACTACGAGGATGCCGAGGTCTTCGCGATGCTGACCACCGCGGTGAGCGCCGTCGCCAGGCAGGGCGTCGAGCAGATCGTGGCGGCCGCCGAGCATGCCGTGCCCGGCGAGATCGACGACGACATGGCGATCCTGGCGATCAGGACATCGCCCGAGGAACTGCACAAGTGGGAGCGGTCGTTCCTTGCCGAGCCGATCAAGGTGTCCGAGGCCAGGAAGCTGGCGTTCGACACCTTCATCGAGTACGGAATGGACGACGACCAGGCCGACCTGGCCTGCCTGCTGGTCTCCGAGGTGGTCACCAACGTCGTCCTGCACACCTCCGCCGGGCCGGCCCCGCGGCACGAGTTCGCGCTCGGGGCGACCCGCAGGGCGGGCACGCCGAGCGCGCTCGACGAGTGGATCGACTCGCCGTACTCCGAGGACTTCGCCGGCGCGCATGGCGACTTCGCCGGGCCGCCGAAGGAGTTCACGCTGCGGATACGCAAGGGGCGGACCTCGGTCTGGGTCGAGGTGCTCGACTCGGACCTGCGGCTGCCGCGGATCAGGATGGCGGGCGAGAACGACGAGGGCGGCCGCGGCCTCTACCTGGTGGACCAGCTTGCCGAACGGTGGGGCTCGCGGCCGACCGAGGAGGGCAAGGCCGTCTGGTTCGAGCTGCCGATCAAGCCCGCCGCCGTCGGCCTGTTATCGGCGACTGACGGCCCAGAGAACTAGGATCGCGATCGCGAAGAACGCGACCGACATCGCCATGATCCGGCCGGTGTACGGCATGCCCAGCCTGCGCCTGAGCCGGCCCGCGACCAGTGCGAGCACGAGGGCGATGAAGCCAAGCAGGATGAGGCCGTCGGTCATTGCCGCCTCCAGTTGCTCGGCGGGGCAGCAAACCCCGTCTCTTCCGCCCGGCCCTGGCTCAAGCATAACGGGATATCTCGCCCCATCGCCGTTCGCGAATGGCCGGTCGGCGCTGGGCGATACGCTCCGGCCCGCTGCGTACGCCGCCCGGCCCGCGGCCGCGACCGGCCGGTGACCGCGACCGGCCTGTAGCCGGTCGGCAAGGGCCAAGGCGGCGTGACCGGCCCGCCGCGGCTATGGCGATCTGCCTACTGGGGGGTAACCTCAGGTCTGATGAGCTGTGATCTCGTGTCAGTGGAGGTTTGCCGTGTCTGAGGCATACATCGTCGGAGCCGTCCGGACCCCAGTCGGCAAGCGCAACGGCGGTCTGGCATCCGTGCATCCGGCGGATCTCGCCGCGCACGTGCTGACCGAACTGGTGAACCGCACCGGCGTCGACCCCGCGGCGGTCGAGGATGTGATCATGGGCTGCGTCTCGCAGGCCGGGCCGCAGGCGATCGACATCGCACGGACCGCCTGGTTGTCCGCGGGCCTGCCCGAGTCGGTGCCCGGCGTGACCATCGACCGGCAGTGCGGCTCGTCGCAGCAGGCCGTGCACTTCGCCGCCCAGGGCGTGCTGTCCGGCACCCAGGACCTGGTCGTCGCGGCCGGAATCGAGAGCATGAGCCAGGTGCCGATGGGCTCCACGATCGCGCCGCTGCTTGAGAAGGGCCTAGCCTTCCCGTACGGGAACGGCTGGGGCGAGCGGTACGGCAAGCAGGAGATCTCCCAGTTCCGCGGCGCGCAGCTGATGTGCGAGAAGTGGGGCATCAAGCGCCAGGCGCTTGAGGAGTTCTCGCTAAAGAGCCACGCCAGGGCGATCAGGGCCATCGACGAGGGCCGGTTCGAGAGCCAGATCGCGCCGGTCAACGGCGTGAGCGTGGACGAGGGCCCGCGCCGCGACAGCACCATGGAGAAGATGGCCGAGCTTAAGCCGCTGCGCGAGGGCTGGGAACTCACCGCCGCCACCGCCTCGCAGATTTCCGACGGCGCCGCGGCGCTGCTGATCGCCTCGCCGGACGCCATCCAGCGGCACGGCCTGACGCCGAGGGCCAGGATCCACGCGCTCGCCGTGACCGGCGCCGACCCGGTGTTCATGCTGACCGGGCCGATCCCGGCGACCGAGATGGCGCTGGCCAAGGGCAAGCTGACCATCGACGACATCGACGTCTTCGAGGTGAACGAGGCCTTCGCGCCGGTCCTGATCGCCTGGTCGGCCGAGACCGGCGCGTCGCTGGAGAAGGCCAACCCGAACGGCGGCGCTATCGCGCTCGGCCACCCGCTCGGCGCGACCGGCGCGATCCTGATGACCAAGCTGCTGCACGAACTCGAGCGCACCGGCGGCCGCTACGGCCTGCAGACCATGTGCGAGGGCGGCGGTCAGGCCAACGCCACGATCATCGAGCGCGTCTGAGTCAAGCCCGCCCTCGCGCGGTCTGACAGGCCCGCCCTGCGCGTCAGGGACGCGCTGCTCTGCCCGTCTGGCTGCGGCTGCCCTGCGCCCCGGATCGCGGCGGATGCGGCGCCCGTGGGCACCGACGTAGGCGCCGAGGAACTCACCAACCTGCCGCCAGTTCTTCATAGAACTTCAAATTTGACTATGAAGTTTAAGCGGGGCAGACTATGAGGTAAGTGGGATCCTGAGTTGGATCGCGAGAGCCCTTGGAGGTAGATGATCATGTTGCTCACTTCATTCGACCCGTTCGTGGCGGACTTCGACCGGCTGGTACAGCGGACCTTTGGCTGGACCGATGGCAACGTGGGCGGCCGCGGCGCCATCCTCCCGATGGATGTCATCCGCAGCGAGAACGAGGTCACCCTGCGCATCGACCTCCCTGGCGCGGACCCTGAGAGCATCGAGGTCACGACCGACCACGGCCTGCTGACCGTCGCCGCGAAGCGGACCGAGGAGCCCGCCGAGCAGGACAGGCTGGTGCTGCGCGAGCGCCTGATGGGGTCGTTCAGCCGCAAGATCAGGCTGGCCGAGACCGTCGACACCGAGAAGATCGCGGCCGGGTACGAGAACGGCGTGCTGACCGTCCACCTGCCGCTGCAGGAGAGGGCCAAGCCGCGCAAGATCGAGATCAAGAGCGCTCCGGCTGCGGAGATCGCCGCCTGATCGGAGCGTTCGACAGGCTTCGGGCCGGGCGCGCGGTGGAGATCGCTTGCCCGGCCCGCTGCGATGCAGGAGTGTTGAGCCGTGCTGCCGTTCGATGACGAGAACCTGCCGCTGTTCACGGTCGGTCAGGTCGCGCAGATGCTGGAGGTCCAGCAGGCGTTCCTGCGCAGGCTGGACGAGTTCGGCGTGGTCCGGCCGTCCCGCTCGGCCGGCGGCCAGCGCCGCTACTCCCGCACCGAGGTCACCGTCGTCCGCTACGTCTCGCAACTCGCCGACGAGGGGATGACGCTCGCCGCGATTCGCCGCGTGCTGGAGCTCGAAGAGCAAGTCAAGACCCTTGAGGCCGAACGGAAAGCACTGCTGAATGCCATCGCCGAGCGGGACGAGTTGCTGGCCGGCCTGACCCGCCGCCTCCGCGGCGCCGACATGCGGCCCGCGTCCTCGTCGTAGCGAGCACTCGGAGCCCCGCTGCGCTCCCGGTCCCGCTCGTACTCCCAGTCCCCGCCCGTGCTCCCGGTCCACGCCCCGTACTCCCGGTCCCCGCGCGCACTCCCGGCCGTCGCTCGGCCGGGCCGGAGGCCGCTCGGTTCTCGCTACCCTCCGGCGCAAATGATCACGTCAACGCTGGGTAGCAGGGGCACACGCGACTCACGGACCACTTTTCATCCGCTAGCGTCATGATCACGTCCGATTTACGGCTTATGGGAGACGCTAGAAGGTAAGAAGTGGCGCCAGCGGATGAAAAGTGGTCCGGGCGGATGAAGAGTGGTCGGGCGGGTGATGAGTCGGCTGGTGCGATATTGGGAGGGGCGCGGCTTGGGCGGGAGCGCTGTCGCTCGCCGATCGGACCGGGCTCGCGCTGGCTGGCGCGGCATGCCCGGCCGAGCGGGTCCCTGGCTGCTGCTGGTCGTTGGCCTCTCCGGCGCCACAGCGGCGGTAGCCGCGCGGGCCGCGGCCGCTCGGGCGGCCGCGGCCCAGGACTGGTCGCCGTTCGTGCTGGTGGCGGGACTGCTGCTGATCGGCCTCGTGGCCGACGACGACGGGCTCTTCGCCGCCGCGGGGCACCGGCTGGCCCGCATCTCGCGCGGCGGCCGCACGCTGTTCCTCGGCGCGGCCCTGCTCACCGGCCTTGTGACGGCAGTACTGAACTTGGACACTTCGGTCGCGTTCCTCACGCCGGTCTTCGTCTACACCGCCAGGAAACGGGGCGGCGGTGAACCCGCGCTGCTCTACGGCTGCCTCCTGATGTCCAACGCAGGCTCGCTCCTACTCCCCGGCTCCAACCTGACGAACCTGATCGTGCTCGGCCACCTGCACCTGACCGGTGGCGGGTTCCTGGCCAGGATGTGGCTGCCATCGGCGCTCGCGCTCGCCGTCACCGCGGTCGCGGTGGCGGTCGCCGAGCGCCGTTCGCTGGCGATCACGGTCGGCCCGGGGACTCGGCCGAGGGAAACCGAACCAGGGCGGAACGCGTCGGGGGAGACCGAACCGGGGCGGAACGAGCCGGGGGAAACCGAGGCGGGAGAGCGTGGGGCGGGGGACGAGTCGGCCAGGTTCACGCCGGGCGTAGGGCTCGCGGCGGTCCTGGCCGCCGCGGTGCTCGTGCTGGCGCTCAGGTCGGCGGCGGTCCCGGTCGCCGCGGTGGGCCTGGCGGCTACCGGGATCCACCTGGCCAGGGGCCGGGTAACCGTGCGGGCCGTGGCCGGCACGCTGGGGCTGCCCGTGCTCGCCGGGCTGTTCGGCGTGGCGGTCGCGCTGGGCACGGTGGGCCGAGCCTGGCCGGCGCCGGCCGCACTGCTCGCGCATGCGGGGGCACTGGGCACCGCGGCACTCGCCGCCGCTGCGTCGGCTCTGGTCAACAACCTCCCGGCCGCGTCCTTGCTGGCGGCACGGACCCCGAGCGCTCCGTTTGCCCTGATCGTGGGTCTGAATTTGGGGCCTAACCTCTGCGCCTCGGGATCGCTCGCCTGGCTGCTCTGGCTGCGGGCCGCCCGCGGCGCGGGCGCGCGGCCGTCCTTGGCGCGGGCGAGCCGGATCGGGCTGGTCGCCGTGCCGCTGTCCATGGCCGCCGCGCTGGGGGCGCTGGCGCTGACTGGGTCGCGGTGACGGGCACGTCGTTCCGCCGTGATGCAACCCGGCGGCCGGCTGCGGGAGTCTGATGGGCGAGGGAGGTGGCCGTGGACTCAGCGCAGGCCGACGAGTTCGCCGAGTTCATGCTCGGGCGGTGGTCAACCCTGGTCAGGTTCGGCTACGGGCTGACCGGTGATCTCGGGTTCGCCGAGGACCTGGCGCAGGCCGCGCCGATCCGTACGTGCGCTGCCTGGCCGCGCGTCCGGCGGGCCGCCGATCCGGACGCGTACGTGCGTAGGATCATGATCAACTCCAACCGCAGCCGATTCCGGCGCCGACGCGTGGCCGAGCAGCTCACCGGATCCCTGCCTGAGCACGGAACCGCCGACCGGGTCCCGTCGGGTGACCAGCGTCCCGAGGTGGTGACCGCCCTGCTGAGCCTGCCCGCCGGGCAGCGGGGGCTGGCCAAGCTGAGGCTCGACCAGGACCTGGTGAACGGGAGCGGTCATGGACAGCGGTAGGAGGGCCGGCCCGCGTGACCGGCTGAGCGAGGCGCTGGACCAGGTCAGCCCGTCGCCGGCGCCGGTCGATGCCGTGCTGGCCGGGGCGGCGCGACTGCGGAACAGGAGGCGCGTGCTCGCCGGAGCGGGCGCCGCGGCGGTGGCAGCGGCGGCTGTGACGGTCGCCTTCGTGCTGCCAGGTGCCGGGCACGGGGGTTCCCCGCCCGCCGGCAGCCCGACCCCCAGCGGACCAGCGGGCAGCGTCGTGATCGGCAGCGGCTCGATCGGTGGGCAGCCGTGGCAGGTCGTCCTTGACCAGGCGACGGGCAGGGTCTGCGCGGGCGTTATCGGCCTGCGGCGCTCGTGCGTCGCGCCGCGAGGTCCCGGGCGAATGACCGGCCTGGCGTCACTGTCCGGGACGTGGGTGCCGACGCCTGGCCCTGCGCAGGACGCGATGGAGCCGCCGCTTTGGGACGCGTTCTTCGGGCCGGTACGGGCCGACCTCACCAGGATCGTGATCCGCAGTTCGCTCGGCCGCTCCTTTGACCTGCGCCCGGTCGCCGTGGCGGGACGCCGCTGGGTCGGCGTGGTGCTGCCGTCTCGGGGCATCGGCCAGATCTGGGCGGCTGCCTACGCGGGCCGGACCGAGCTCGGCTTCTCGGTTCCGTTCGTCGGCGGCGCGCTCCGGGAAGGCACGTACTTCGTGAGCTGGCTGCGTCCCGGTCAGGCTGGGCCGAAGCAGGTGACCACGTACATCGCGACCGGCGGGTCGGGCTCATCCGGCTGGAGCGCGCTCGTGCTGGCCGGGCCGTGGGGGTACTGCGTGAGCCTGGGCGTCCCCGTCACCGACGGCGCCGAGCAGAGCTGCTTCGCCGTCGGCGCGCTGCGCGATAGCGCGAAGATCATCATGCGCAGGGGAAGCCCGCCCGCCGAGCCGAGGTGGATCATCGGCACGGCCAGGCCGGACGTCGCCTACATCGAGCTCACCCTCGTCGGCGGTGCGACGACCAGGGTGGCCGTGTCCGACGTCTCCGGCCAGAGGTTCTACGCGATGCAGATCGGCCGTGGCCGGACGATCATCGGGTGGGGCGCGTTCAATGCCGCGGGACGCCGGCTCTACGGGGGGCGAGGCGCTCCGGACTCGGGCAGCTAGCTCAGGCTGGCTCGGCCGGTCGGTTTGCGGGCTCGCGTACCTCCCGGGGCGGACATGCGACCGGGAGGCACGATCGCGCTGGTCACACGTCGGCGCGGTAGAAGTTCAGGTAGGAGCGGGACGGAGTCGGGCCGCGCTGGTCCTGGTAGCGCGAGCCGTAAAGGGCCGAGCCGTACGGGTGCTCGGCCGGCGAACTGCACTGGAACAGGCACAGCTGGCCGATCTTCATCCCCGGCCACAGCTTGATCGGCAGCGTCGCCACGTTCGACAGCTCGAGCGTGACGTGCCCGGAGAAGCCGGGGTCGATCCAGCCGGCCGTCGAGTGAGTGAGCAGCCCGAGCCGCCCCAGCGAGCTCTTCCCCTCCAGCCGCCCGGCGATATCGTCGGGCAGCGTGACAATCTCATAGGTCGATCCGAGCACGAACTCGCCAGGATGCAGCACGAACGGCTCGTTCCCCTCGGTCTCGACCAGACGGGTGAGGTCGGCCTGCTCGATCGCCGGATCGATGTGCGGGTACTTGTGGTTCTCGAAGACGCGGAAGTAGCGGTCCAGCCTGACGTCCACGCTGGAGGGCTGGACGAGTTCTGGCGCGAACGGGTCCACCTGGACGCGGCCGGAATCGATCTGAGCTCGGATGTCCCTGTCAGAGAGCAGCACGCAGGCAACCTACCGGTTCCGGTACTATGTCGTCGCGGCGGTCGTCCGAGCCGGCCTGGCGCGCGTCCTGCGCGGTCGGCCGCGAGCGCGTTGCGCGGGTGTAGTTCAATGGCAGAACATCAGCTTCCCAAGCTGACAGTGCGAGTTCGATTCTCGTCACCCGCTCCACAACGAAGGCCCAGGTCGGAGGCAGTCCCCCGAACCTGGACCTTGATCGTTTGTCGCGAAGAATCGTCGGCCGTGCAATTAACGTGCAATTAGCCCGCTGGCGTCAGCGCGTCCGGTGAGTCGCCGTCGTC
>DATIZP010000070.1:0-42329 GCA_035517035.1 Streptosporangiaceae bacterium
GGCCCGGCGGCGGGCCTGATGGTCTACGTGGCCGAGGACGTCACGCCCACCGTCGTGGCGGGAGACCGGGTGACGCCGGGCACCGTGATCGCGAACATGTACAACGGCGGCGACGGCATCGAGACCGGCTGGGCGATGGCCAACGGCGACTCGTCGGAGTCTGAGCTCCCCGAGGCCGGCGGCATCAGCGGCGCGGGACCGTTCCCGACCGCGGTCGGGTACGACTTCGACCAGCTGCTCCAGTCGCTCGGCGTGCCCGCGGCGAACAACTACGGCCAGCAGACCTTCGGGATCCTGCCGTCGCAGTATCCGACCGACTGGACCTCCCTGCTCGGCGCCTGACCCTGCTGCTCGCCGGAACGGGGCGCGGGCTTCGGGCATGATGGCGGCGTGACCACCTACGCGGAGTTCGCCCGGTTCTACGACCAGATCATGGGCGACCGCGGACCCGACATCGAGCGGATCCGCGGCTACATCCGGCGCTTCAGGCCCTCGGCGGCCACGCTGCTCGAGCTTGGCTGCGGCACCGGCGCGCTGCTGGCCGACCTCGGCAAGGACCTGGCGGTCACCGGCGTGGACCGGTCGCCTCAGATGCTCGCTCGGGCGGCGATCAACGCCGAGGGCGCCAGGCTGGTGCAGGCCGACATGACCAGTTTCGCCCTGAACACCAGGTTCGACGTGGTGATCTGCGTCTTCGACACGCTCAATCACCTGGCGCGCTGGGAGTCGTGGGTGGCGCTGTTCGACCGGGTGCACGAGCACCTGGCCGACGACGGCATCTTCGCCTTCGACGTCAACACCACGGGCCGGATGCGCGGGCTCTGGCAGAGCCCGGATTTCGCCGAGGACTTCGGCCCGCACACGGTGCTGATGGACATCAGCCCGGCGGGCGGTGACCTGTCGCTCTGGCGGGTCAGGATCTTCGAGCGGCTGGACGGCGACCTGTTCCGGCTGCACCAGGAGACCATCCCCGAGCTCGCCGTGCCGCTGACCAGGATCAGGGCGGCGCTGGAGCCCAACTTCGAGATCCTGGAGGAGACCGGCCTCGGCGGCGGCGCGGCGAGTGACGCGTCGGCGAGGGCGTTCTTCGCGTGCCGGCGCCGCCAGTAAATTTGACAGTATCTGTCAAATTCAATAACCTGCCTTTTAACAGATAGCGCCACTTCATCGGAGCCTCCGGGCAGCGTCGAGCGGGTCCGGTGCCAGCGAAAGGACAGGCCGTGGCCGTGACCGGGCAACCGCGCGAGGCGGTTCCGCTGCGTGCCCTCAGGTATGCCTTCGGGGTCTTCCTCGTCGCCGCCGGGCTGTTCCTGATCATCGTCGTGGTGACGATCGTCGACCCGGGCGGCGGCCTATCCGGCATCTGGGCGGGGAAGGAGCGGGCGTTCCACGACCTGCTCAGGCATCAGGTCCTGATCGCGGCCGGGTTCGCCTGCCTGTCGGCGGCGATGCTCACCGCCGCGGCCGGCTGGTGGCGCCGCCGCCGCTGGAGCCGGTGGCTAGGCGTCGCGATCATCGCCGCTGACCTGGCTGGGAACCTGGTCACGCTGCGCTCGGACGCTGCCTCGGCGGCGCTCGGCATCGGCATCGACGCGGCGATCCTGACCTGGCTGCTGCTGCCGGTCACCGCCCGGGTGTTCGGCCGGCCCCGGCCGGCCGAACACCCGGGCTGATCAGCCGTCACCTCACCGCGGCGACCTGATCCTGACGGGCTGCCAGGCGGCGGAGTTCGCGGCAGGGTCCCGGCCTGGCCACGGCTCGGGCCGCCTGCCCGCGAGCCGGGCACCTGGCTGCCTGCCCGAGGGACGGCCTGGTTGCCTGGCCTCGGTCAGCGCCCTCGACCTGGCCGGACTGCGCGGAAACGCTCCTGGCCTGGCGGCATCCGGCCCGGCGGCACCCCGCCTGGCGGCAATCGACCGGATGATGCCCCGCCCGAGCCCGACCTGGCCGGTGCCCTGCGCTGGCGCCCCGAGCAGTCGCCGCACCAGCGCCGTCCACATCCCTGGCGCCCGCCCGGCCAGCGTCTCGTGCCGCTCCTCGGCGCGGACGCCCGCCGTCACGAGCACCGTGGCCGTGATGACGGCGATGAAGATCACGATCGCCGCGACCGCGAAGAGGGCAAGGACGGCTTCGCCCAGTACATCTAGTGTGGCCATCTGGCTTCCCCTTTCGTGGCCTTCGTTCTCGGCGCTTTCTCGAGCCGATAGGGGAAGCCTCGCTGGCCGGGAAAGGGAAACCTAGCCGCGAATCTGACCGGTTCCCATGCAGAAGATCGAAGACCGGAGAAAACCTCGGAAAACCCGTCCGCACCCCGGGAAAAGACTGCCTTCCCAGCTCGCCGGCGTGCCGCTATCCGGGCCTGCGCGCGATCATCTTGACGTGGCTGTGGCTGTGCGGTGGCAGATCGCCGTGGGCCGTCTCCGGCTTGTCGCGCTCGAAGTAGAGCAGCTCCTTCTGCCAGTGCTCGTACAGCTTGACGACCAGGCCATCCTCGTCGTCGACGCTCACCGGTACGCGGTCGTGGCAGGCCGGCACCGGGGTGTAGGAACTCCACTGCGAGATGACGTTCAGCCCGCCCGGCGCCGTGGCCGCCTGCATGGCGTTGACCACGGCCTCCTTGTCGGCCACGTAGTGCAGCACGCCGTTGCAGATCACGACCTCGTACAGCCCGGACGGCCGGAACTCGCTGATGTCGGCCACGGTCACGCTGACCTTGGCGCCTGCCTCGCCGGCGAAGCGCCTGATCTTCGCGGCTCCGACCTCGCTGACGTCCACGGCGTCCACCGCGTAACCGAGCAGCGCGAGCCTGATCGAGTCCGATCCCTCACCCGCACCGAGGTCGAGCGCGCGGCCGACCGGACGGCCGCCGACCAGGCGGAGCGTCTGCTGTGCCAGCAGCGAGCACGGGTAGTCCTCCGCGCGGGCGGAGTAGCGCTCCTTGGCCCGCCACCAGTAGCGCTCATGCTGGCCGTAGAGCCCGTCGAAGTAAGCTGCGACGCTCACAGCACACACTTATACCGGCAGGCCACCCTGGGTAGCGCCCGATAGCCGCGCGACACTCCGCCGGCGGATCACAGCTCGATCGGCAGCGAACCCATCAGCTGGTCGTCGTGGTAAAGCTCGGCAAGCCGTTCGATGGCCGCATTCTTTGCGGCGTCGGAGCGGACCAGGGAAAGCTGCTCAGCGGCGCCTGTGATCTCGACGTCGGCGTACAGCGGGAGCAGCATCGAGAAGAACTCGCGGTACTGCAGTCCGGAGAGCCCGAGCAACTCGACGTCGCGGTCTCCGGTGTACCAGGACTGCCTGGTGCGCTCCTCGATCTCGGCAAGCTCGGCGGCCAGGGCGGCCAGGTCATGGCCGGACGGCCGCGGCCGACCGAAGCGCTGGGCGAGTTCTTCGTAGTCGTGCAGCCGCAGGTTGAGCGCCACGATCTCGGCGGCGGCGTTCCACATCCTGGCCGACAGGCCCGTCGCGCCGAGCAGCGCCGCCGCCTTGCGCAGCGCCTGGTTCTCCCGGACGGCGAACAGCTCGGGTAGCGGGAAGCGGTAGATCTCGGCCCGGCGTGAGAACTGGAACTCCTCGGGCAGCTCAAGGGCGTACACGAAGAAGAACATGTTCTCCTTGTCGTGGTGCAGGTAGCTCCAGGTGCCGACCGGGCGCAGCGGGGCGGGCAGGTCATCCCCGGTCTCCATCTGGAGCCGCAGCTGGGCCGCGTGCTCAGCGAGCTCGTGCCCGATGTCGAGGATGAGCGGCGTACCGGCAGGCCCGCCGCCCCTCGGGTCGGCGTCCCCGTCGTAGATATGGCCCGGCAGGTGCGAGATCCGGTCAAGCTCGCGGGCGGCGTTGTGGCCGGTGCGCAGCTGCAGCAGCGGCTCGACCCGGCCGGCCCGCCGCTGGTAGGTCACCACGAGCACCAGCGGCAGCCAGCCGGTCGCGCCGGACTGGTCGGTCAGCACGTTCTGCCGGTACCGCCGGCCGGTGCACCGGAACCCGCCGTCGGCAGGCAACCCGATCGGGACCACCTTGTTGTCGTTGATGCTGTTGTAGACGATGTCCTCGAACGCCGCGCTGAAGTACTGGTCGGGCAGGTCTTCCATCTCCATGAACAGGTGGTCGGGGGTGCTCCGCTGCGGCCGCGGAATGAGCAGCTGCACGACCCGTTTTCCGCTCGGCATCTCGAACAGCGACCCGATGAACGGCGGCACGTTCGGCGTCTCATACAGCGCCCACCGTGAGGACGGCGCGCGGCGCAGGAACACGCTGACCGCACGGCGGCCGTACACCGCAGCGAGCCGCCGCAGCCGAACCGCTTCCTTGCGGTCCGGGTACTCCCAGCGCTCGTCGTTGAGGAAGTCGAGCAGCCCGGTGCTGACGTAGACGATGCGCAGCGAGCTCCAGAACGCGTCCGGCCGGGCGAGCGCCGCACGCTTGCGCTGCAGCGCCTCCTCGAGCCGCTCGGTCAGCCGCTCGTTGGTGAACCCCACCACTGTCACGTTGTTCGCCTCGGCCAGCAGCGCGACGAACCGCTCGCCGTGCTCCACGTAACCGCTGACAACCTCCTGGCGGTACAGCGCCGTCCCGTGCCGACCTTCCTGCTCCCGGCGGTCTCCCTGCCCCCGCCGGTCCTCCTGCCCCCGCCGCGCCTCGTCCACAAACTGCAGCAGGAACCCGGCGAAGGCGCGGAACGCGGTCTGCCTGCGCTCCCTGAACCTCACCTCACTGGTCTCGCCGATCCGGCGCTGCGCGTTCTCGAGCAGGTCGCCGGCCGACAGCACAACGGCGTTGACCGAGTCGCCGAAGAACAGGTCGCGGATCAGGCCGGCGTCGGACTCGTCGCCGCGCTTAGCCAGGTCATCGAGCGCGTGCCTGAGCAGGATCTTGATCTGCGCCACCCGGCCGTGGACCGGGATGCCGGTCGTTGTGACATAGTCGGCGGCGAGCTGCTGCACAGTAGCCGCCGCCACGGGCGCCTGGTTATGCGAACGACGATCCAGCCGTTCTATCCCTCGCTGTCGGCATTCACCTAGTTCGATTATTATTTGCGCAATCGCGCTTTCCGTTTCGTCATACGTACCAGGCACGTCACAAGTTTGACACGACGCATTAAACCGGCCCAATGGCCACGGGCCCGCTAGCTTTCGGTCAGGGCAGTTCGTAGACCGAGACGTGGCGCTGGCTGGCAGGGCCGAACGGGGCGCGGTCCCAGCCGCCAAAGCGCTCGCGCAGCCGCATGCCCGCCTGGCCGGCCATCAGGTCGAGCTCGGACGGCCAGGAGTAGCGGATCGCCACCGGGCGAAGCTGCACGTCGCCGCTGGAGCCCATGGTCACGACCTGAGTAGTGATCCGCTGCGTGGCCAGGTCGTGCCGGGAGAACTCGATCGTCACCGAGTCCACGGTGACGTCCTGCGTCTGGACGCGCTGGCCGCGGTCGAACCTGGCGAGGTCGGGGACGAAGCACTCGATCGCGAACGTGCCGCCGGGCTCAAGGACGGCGGCCACGCCGCGGAAGCACGCCGCCTGGCGTTCCTGGGTGAGCAGCCCGAACAGCGTGTTGAACACCAGGTAGACCAGCCGGAACGGCCCGGTCGCCTGCACGTCGGCCATGTCACCGATGCTGACCGGGATTGACTCGCCGCCCGGCTTGGCCCGCAGCCGCTCCACCATCGCGCGGGACGCGTCGATGCCCTCGACCGCCACGCCGCTGGCCGCCAGCGGCAGCGCCACCCGCCCGGTCCCGATCGCTAGCTCAAGCGCCCGGCCGTTTCCGGCCAGGGCGCCCAGGAACTCCACGGCCTGGCCGGGGTCCATCCACGTGTGCCGTTCGTCGTACACGCTGGCCCAGCGGTCGCCGTAGAGCGCGGGTTCGTCGAAGTCAGCCATGGCCGCAACCAAAGCAGACCCCGCCAGGCACGCGCCACTCAATTACCCGACCGCATGACCAGACCGTTCGATTACGGGGCCATTCCGCGAAGCGGGTCGTAGGGAGCGAGATCCATCCCAGGATCGAGCCCGAGCGCGGCCCTGGCGGCCAGGTGCCCGGTGTACGGCCCCATGGTGAGACCGGAGGCGCCGAGGCCGGTGGCCACCACCAGCCCGCCGACTCCGGCCACCGGGCCGATCAGCGGCAGTCCGTCGGGGCCGACCGGGCGCAACCCGACCCTGGTCTCGAGCAGTGTTCCCGAGCCGAGCCCGGGAGCCACGGCGAGGGCCTCCCCGAGCACCTCATGCACCCCGGCCGGGGTGACCCGGCAGTCGAACCCGGCATCGGGTTCCCTGGTCGCGCCGGCCACCACCCGCGAGTCGTCGAACGCCAGCAGGTAGTGGCCGCTACCGGACGGCAGGATCACCGGCCACTGGCTCGTGTCGGCGTCGGGGACGCCGATGTGCGCGATCTGGCCGCGCTGCGGCCGCACCGGCACCGCGACGCCCGCGGACTTGAGCAGCGCGCCGCTCCAGGCGCCCGCCGCGACCACGACCGCGTCGGCGCCGACCCGCTCGCCATCGACCGTCACCCCGCTCACCCGGCCGGACCCGACCTCGATCGCCGCCCTGCCGTGCCTGACGACCGCGCCGCGGCGGCGGGCCGCGCCCGCCAGCGCCTGCGCCATCAGCCGGCCGTCCACCCTCGCCGCGCCGCCGATCAGCACGGCGGATGCGCCGGGGCGCAGCGGCGGGAACAGGTCGCGCGCCTGGTCCGGGGGCAGCAGCTCGATCTCGCCGATCTCCGGAGCGCTGGCCCGCCGGGAGACAAGCGCGGCTCGCGTGGACTCAAGGCGCTCGTACGCAAGGCGCTCGTTATCAGGACGCTCGTGCTCGGGGCTCTCGTTATCAGGGCGCTCGTGCCCGGGGCGCTCGCCGCCGGCGAGGTAGAGCGCGCCCACCCGGCGGTAGGACACCTCGGCCTCGCCCGCCTCCGCCAGTCGCTCGATGAGGTTCGGGTACTCGCGCGCCGAGATGCACGCCAGCGCGTACCACGCCGGGTCGTCAGCGCGGGCCGACCACGGGCAGATGATGCCGGCGCCCGCCGCGGTGGCCTGGCCGGGCAGCGCGGCGTCGACCAGGATCACCTCGGCGCCAAGCTCGCTGGCCGTCCAGGCGCAGGCCGCGCCGACGATCCCGCCGCCCACCACGACCAGCCTCATCCGCCGCCCTCCGCCCCGCTCATCCGCCTCTCCACCTCACTCATCCGCCCCGCTCATCCGCCCTCCGGCCCGCTCGGCGGCCGTCCGGCCCGTTGACTAGCATGAAGGCGCGCTCACAGTCTTTCTTAGCTTCCCGCGCAGCGACGTCTCGTCCACTTCGCGGGCCCAGGAGGCGCACGACCCGATGGCCGAGCCGGTTCCGCGCGTCGCGGCGGGCGAGCACGTCGGCCCGGTGGACGCGACCGCGATGCCCAGGTACGCGGGCGTCGCCACCTTCGCGAGGGTGCCACCGATCGGCGAGGTGCCCAGGGCCGACGTGGCGGTGCTCGGCGTGCCGTTCGACGGCGGCGTGACTTACCGGCCGGGTGCCAGGTTCGGCCCCTCGCACATCAGGGAGTCCTCCAGGCTGCTCCGCCCGTACAATCCCGCGCTCGGCCTGTCGCCGTTTGCCGCCCTGCAGGTTGCCGATGCCGGCGACCTCGCGGTCAGCCCGTTCAGCATCGACGAGGCGATCGCGGCGGTCGAGCGCGGTGCGCGGGACTTGCTCGAGCGGGTGCCGCACCTGCTGACGCTGGGCGGCGACCATACGATCGCGCTGCCACTGCTGCGCGCGTTCGCCGCCGTGCACGGCCCGGTCGCCGTCGTGCACTTCGACGCTCACCTGGACACCTGGGACACCTACTTCGGCGCCGCGTACACGCACGGCACCCCGTTCCGCCGCGCGTCGGAGGAGGGCCTGCTCGACCGGTCCGGCTGCATCCACGTCGGCATCCGCGGTCCGCTGTTCGCGCCGACCGACCTCGGCCAGGACGCCAGGCTCGGCTTCCAGGTGATCGCCGCGACCGAGGCCGACGCGCTCGGTGTGACCGGGATGGCGGAGCGGATCGCCGACCGGGTGGGCGACCGGCCCGCCTACGTCTCGGTCGACATCGACGTGCTCGACCCGGCACACGCGCCGGGCACCGGCACCCCGGAGGCAGGCGGCCTGACCAGCCGCGAACTGCTCGGCGTGCTGCGCTCGCTCGCCACGCTGAACCTGGTCGGCGCGGACATCGTGGAGGTGGCGCCGGCCTACGACCACGCCCAGATCACCGGGGTCGCGGCCGCTCACGTGGGCTACGAACTGCTGTCCGCGCTGGCCGCGAGAAAGAACCAGCAGGCATAACGCAGTTCACCCGGCCGACTCGACCTCGCTGACGGCGACCCAGCGCCCGGCGGCCGCGGAGCGTTCCATCGCCTCGCAGACGGCCTGCACCCGGGCGCCCTGGTCAAAGTCCGGGGTCCACCGCTCTTCCGGCCAGCCCGCCAGCAGGTCGGCTACCTGGTTGGCGAAGCTTGACCCGTAGCCCACGCCCTGGCCGATCGGCCACCAGTCGGCGGCATACGGGTGGCTGGGATGCTCGGCCCTGATCCGGCGCAGCCCGTACACGGCCGGGTCGTCGGCCGCGCTGCCGAACCACAGCTCGTTGAGCCTGGCGTAGTCGAACATCAGGGTGCCCGAGCTGCCGTTCACCTCGACGGTGAAGTCGCACGGACGGCGGACCGCCGAGCGAGCCATCTCCACCGTGCCGCGGGCGCCGCAGGAGAACCTGAGCAGCGCCGACGAGGCGTCGTCGACTTCGACCTCGCGGCTGCCCCCCTCAGGCAGTGCGCGGCGGCCGATGAAGGTGTCCGACTGCGCGCAGACATCGCTGACCGGGCCGGCCATCCACAGCGCCAGGTCGATCAGGTGGCAGCCGAGATCGGCGATGGTGGTGCCGCCCATGGCACGCTCGAACCGCCAGTCGAACGGCGTCGCCGAGTCGGTGAACTCGTCGGACAGCCAGGTCGCCCGCCACAGCCTCACCTCGCCGACCGCGCCGTCGGCGATCATCCGGCGCATCAGCGCCAGGGCGGGCAGCCTGCGGTAGTTGAATCCGACCGCGTTGTGCACCCCGGCCTGCCGCACCGCCCGGGCGGCGGCGGCCGCCTGGGCGTACGAGACAGCCAGCGGCTTCTCGCAGAGCACTGCCTTACCTGCCGCGGCCGCGGCGGCGGCGATCTCCGCGTGCGTTCCCGGCGGCGTGCAGATGTCCACCACGTCGACGTCGTCCCTGCCGACCAGCGCCCGCCAGTCGGTCACGTGCTCGGGCACGCCGTATGCGGCCGCTGCGGCGGCCACCGCCGCGCCGTCCCTGCCGGACATCACGGTCACCGCCGGGGTGACCGCCAGCCGGCGCAGCATCGGCGCGACCCGGTAGCCGTAGCAGTGCGCGCGGCCCATCATGCCGTAGCCGACGACGCCGATCCGCAGCGTGCCGCAGCTCGTCATCCCTGCGCCGCCAGCGCCGGGATCAGCGCCGTGGCCCGCTCCGCGGCATCGAGCGCGGCGGCCGCGTCGGCCGCGCCGGCGCCGCGGCCGGTACCGCCACCGGCCAGCACGGCGAAGTCCTCGGCCTGACGGAGCAGCGCCTGCTGCTGCGTCCGGTCACCCTCGGCGGGGTCGAGGAAGTCGCAGCGCTCCGCGCCCGCGGTGCCGAACACCTCGGCGCGGCACATGTCGCCCGGCGGGTGGTGCCTGCCCACCGACACCAGCCCGACCGTGCCGCCGGACAGCTGCGCAATCAGCTCGGCGCTGTCCACGTCGCCGCGCACCTGCGGGTCGGAGACCATCGCCGCGGCGACCGCGTGCATCGGTCCGATCTCCTGGCCGGTGAGCCAGCGCAGCTGGTCGAACTCGTGCACGCCCTGGTCGACGAAGATCCCGCCGCTGTGCGCTCGGAACCCCGCGGCCGGCGGCGACTCGTCCCACTGGTAGCAGGACACCAGGTGCAGGTCGCCGAGCTCGCCGGCCGCGATCCGGGCGCGCAGCGCCTGGAGCGCGGGCACGTACCGGCGCCAGTAGGCGACCTGGAGCGGTATCCCTGCGCGCGCGGCGACGCCGGCCGACGCGCTCGCCTGCGCGGAACTCACTCCGCACGGCTTCTCGCACAGGATCGGCAGCCCGCGGGCGGCCACCTCCGCGATGATCTTCTCGTGCAGGTCGCTGGGGGCGACGACCAGCACGCCGTCGACCGCGGCCCGGTCGAGCATCTCCCCGGTACTGGGGTAGACCGGCAGCCCGGTTCCCGCCACCGCGTCCCTGGCCTGCGCCGACGGCTCGGCGATCGCGGCGACCGCGACCAGGTCCGATCGGGCGATCGCGCGCAGGTGGGTGCGGCCCATCCGCCCGGCGCCGATCAGGCCGAGCCGGAACGCGGCCATCACAGCCCCCTCGCGGCGAGGTACGCCCGGTTGTCCCGCTGGTCCTGCGCCGCCCTGGCGAAGCGCTCGGCGGTGCGCGGCAGGATGTCCTGCTCCACCACGAGCCAGCCGCCGAAGCCGATGTCGGCCAGGCCGCCGAGGATCGCGGCCACGTCGAGGTCGCCGTGGCCGAGCGCGCAGAACGCCTCGCGCGACCAGATCTCGGTGACCGGCGCCTCGTCGGCGATGATCTGCTGCATCACCGTGAGCACCGCGTCCTTCAGGTGCACGTGGTTGATCCGGTCGGCGCAGCTGCGCAGCATCGCGACCGGGTCGCCGCCGCCGAGCATCATGTGACCGGTCTCCAGGCAGAGCCCGACGTCGGACAAATCGAGCACCCGCTCGATCTCCCACGGCGCCTCCACGTAGGTGCCGGTCTCCGGATGGAACGTGGGCTCGTAGCCGCGGTCACGGCAGCGGCTGAGGACCAGGGCGAGCCCGGCGCCGAAAGCTCGCCACTCCCCGGCGTCCAGGCCGCGGCCCGGGTCTCCGGCGGACCGTCCCGGCCGCCCGCGGCGGCTCGCGCTGCCGGCGTCGGCCAGCGTCGGCCGCGGCGGCGGACCCGACAGGAAGGGCCGGACCGCGTCGAAGGTGTCAAGCATCGCGTCAAGCTCGGGCAGGTTCCGCTCAAGCGCGGCGTGGTCGGCGTACGGAAGCTCCAGGTAGGCGCCCGCGAGGCCGAGCCCGCGCTCGGCGAGCAGCTCGCCGAGCCTGGCGCCGCTGCCCAGGTATCCGACCGGCCCGAGGTCGATTCCCGCGTAACCTGCCGCCGCCACCTGGTCGAGCACGCTCAGCCCGTCGGGGACGTGGGGGTCGTGACCGACAGTGACCTCGAAGGCGCCGTAGCTGACCGGCGCGTTCGCGATCATTATCGGTGCCTCGGGCTGCGTGTCCATTCGGTTGCGCTCCTGTCTGCTCTGCCCTGTCCCTGCTGGCGGCCGTCCCCGATGACGGCCCGCCCCCGGCCGGCGGCCGCTAGCCGGTCACGGTGGGTGCGGTCACGGGCCGGCCGGTGCGGTGGCACTCGATGATGGCCTGGCACAGTGCGATGTCGGCCAGCCCGTCGCGGCCCGAGGTCACCGGCACGGTACCGCTCAGCACGCACGCGTGGAACGCCTCGAGCTCGCGCCGGAACCCGCTCTCGTAGCCGACCGTCTCCTCGCTGCGCCACGACCTGGCCGTGCCAGGGTCCCCGCCCTCGACGGTCAGCGTGGACGGCTCGTTGCGCAGGAACGGGGACGGGAACGAGAGCGTCACCCGCCGGCCGGGCCCGTACAGCGCGAACTCCATCTGGTACCTGGCGATGCCGGGCAGGTCGATCCAGTGGATCGCGGCGCGCAGGTCGCCGAACCGCAGCAGCACGGTGACCGCCTGCTCGGACAGGTCCACGTAGTCGAGCGTGTCGGGCTCGCCGAGCAGCCCGCGCACCGTGTTGATCTCGTGCACCAGAGTGTCGAGCAGCACGTCGTGGTAGACCCGGCGCTCAAGCTCGCTTGCCGCGCCGAGCGCCGCGCTGACCCGCTCGGCGGAGTCGGCGCGCAGGCGGCTCAGCACGTCGCCGCCCAGCGCGGCGGGCGGCAGCAGGCGGTAGTGCCCGATGTACGGGCGCAGCGGCGACTCGAGCGTGGTGACCCGCAGCAGCCTGGCGTCCTTGATGTCCCCGGCGGCCTCGGTGAACCTGGCGAACGCCGGGTCGTACCGCTTGGGGTAGCCGACCATCAGGGTGACCCGGGACTGCTCGGCGGCCGCCACCATCGCCTGGCCCTCGGCCACCGAGAAGCACATCGGCTTCTCGGTGAGCACGTGCCGCCCCGCCTGCGCGGCGGCGATCGCGATCGGCGCGTGGCTGCCCGATGTGAGGATCAGCACGGCGTCAAGCGGCTCGGCGATCAGGTCGCGCCAGTCGGTGCAGGCGAGCGGGATGCCGTACCGGTGCGCGCACGCCCTGACGGCGTCATCGGACAGGTCGCAGATCGCGGTCACGTCGTACAGGCCGGCTAGCTCGCGCAGGTAATGCAGGTGCATGACCTGGGCGATGATCCCGGCTCCGACGATTCCCACCCGGAGCGGCCCGCCGGGCGAGGCGGCGTGTCCGCTTGGCATCGATCCCCCAGTCAAGCGCGGGCGGGCGAGGGCATTGTTCATCGGTGCGCCTACCGTGCATGATGGCATGAGCGAATGTCAATAACTAATTACATACTGTCGGAGCAACGACCAGGGCCGGGCCCGCGCGGGAGGAGACACTTGGTGCGTGACGAGCAGCGGCGCATGATCGGCGAGACCAGGGCGCGCCATCCCGCCGCCGTGGCCGAGGCTGCGTCCAGGCGCAAGCGCCGGCCCTGGCTCGGCCCGGCCGGCAAGCTCATGATCATCGCTGCCGATCACACCGCTCGCGGCATCCTCGCCGCCGGGGACCGGCCGATGGCGATGGCCAGCCGGATTGACCTGCTCGACCGGATACTCGTCGCGCTCGGGCGGCCGGGCGTGGATGGCATACTCGGGACCGCCGACATCATCGACGACCTGCTGCTGCTTGAGGCACTCGATGACAAGGTCGTGCTCGGCTCGATGAACCGGGGCGGGCTTCCGGGCGCGGCGTTCGAGATGGATGACAGGTTCACCGGCTACACCGCGGCCGCGATCGAGGCCGGCGGGCTGGACGGCGGGAAGATGCTGCTGCGTGTCGATCCGGCCGACCAGGCCACCGCGCCGACGCTGAAGGCCTGCGCCGACGCGGTCAGCGACCTGGCCGCCCGCGGCCTGATCGCGGTGATCGAGCCCTTCATGGTCAGGCACAAGCAGGGCAGGCGGGCCAATGACCTCTCGCCCGACGCGGTGATCCGCAGCACGGCGATAGCCTCCGGGCTCGGCACCACGTCGGCGTATACCTGGCTGAAGATCCCGGTGGTTGCCGAGATGGAGCGGGTCGCCGAGGCGTTCACGCTGCCGGCCCTGCTGCTCGGCGGGGACATCGGCGAGCGACCCGACGAGATGTACGAGCGCTGGCGCCGTGCGCTCGCGCTGCCGAACGTGCGCGGCCTCGTCGTCGGCCGCAACCTGCTCTACCCGGCGGACGACGACGTGGCGGCGGCGGTAGACACGGCGGTGAGCCTGCTGTGAGCGCGCCGGTCGGGTCTCCCGGAGGCGAGCGGGGAAGCACCGTGAGCGCGCTTCGCCAGGCCGCCCGCCCGGCCATCTGGATGGCGGCGTCTATACTCTGGCTGGCCGGCTGCGGCGGGCCGCCGCCGCGATGATCACCTTGTCCGGACAAGCGGGCAAACGGACCCACATCGCCGCCCGGGCGCTGGGCATCGCTCCCGCGTGCGGGCCCGAGGGCGCGACGAGGAACCGAAGATGAACTCGACACCGGAACGACAGGCCTCCGCCGGCGCGATCACGATCGACCGGGCAAGCCCGGTGCCGCTGTACTTCCAGCTCGCGCAGCACTTCGAGACCGCGATCAGGTCGGGCACGCTCAAGGCGGGGGCGCGGCTGGACAACGAGGTCGAGCTTGCCGAGCGCCTAGGCCTGTCCCGCCCGACGGTCAGGGCCGCGTTCCTCTACCTGGCGAACAAGGGCATGGTGACCAGGAAGCGCGGCGCGGGAACCCTGGTGGCCAAGGAGCGGATCGACCGTGACGTCGAGCTAACCAGCCTCTTCGACGACCTTGCCGCCTCCGGCCGCGCGCCGGCCACCCAGGTGCTCAGGAACGAGGTCGGCCACGCCCCCGAGCACGTCGCCCGCGCCCTGCAGTTGCCCGACGGCGCGCTGGTGATCTGCCTGGAGCGGATCAGGTTCGCTGACGGCGAGCCGATCGCGCTGATGCACAACTACCTCCCGGCTGCCCTGGTGCACCTGACCAGCGACATGCTCGCCGAGCACGGCCTGTACGAGCTGCTGCGTGCCTCGGGGATCCGGCTCGGCTCGGCGACCCAGCGCATGTCGGCGAAGAACGCCTCCGCGGCCGAGGCCAGGGTGCTGAAGGAGACCCGCGGGGCGGCGCTGATGACGATGGAGCGGATCGCCTACGACGAGGCCGACCGCCCGGTCGAGTTCGGCCAGCACCTGTATCGAGCCTCGCGCTACGCGTTCACCACGAGCATGCCGAGGGCCGCCGCCGACGCCAAGCCGGTGGGATAGCCGGCCGGTCCTATCCGCCCGCTGCCTCTTCTTCTGGCTCGGCGTACCAGCGAACCCGGTCGCCGACCTGGTTGCGCAGCCGCCACTTGCGGCTCTTGGGCTCGGCCTCGATGCGCTCGCGCAGCACGTCAAGCCGCCCGGCGACGACCTTGCGCTCGTCCGCGTCGAGCGCCGAGTCGTCCAGGTTGTGCGCCAGCCGGTCGATGTTCATCTGGCAGGTGCGCCATAGGCCCCAGTCGCTCGCGCACAGCGCCGCGATGAACCCGGCCGAGATCGCTGCGCCGCCCGGGTCGTCGTCGCTGACCTCGGCGTGGAACAGCAGGTTATACACGTCGCCCTGGTCGTTCTCGGTGAGCTTGACGATCTGCAGCTTGGAAAGCAGCAGCTCTTCCCTGGGCACGGTCAGCGGGTGCAGGTGCAGCCTGCTGGTCAGCGGGAGGTCGTGGCACATCGCGAACTCGCCGACGAACACGTCAAGGTGCCGCTCGTTGACGGGGTCGTGGAACAGCAGGCGGCGCGATCCGCGCAGCGCGTTGAACATCTCGTCGGCGAGGTAGCCGGCCTGCAAGACCAGCCGGATGGTCGGCTTGCTCGCGCCCTTGGCGACCGCGAGGTCGATGTCCTTGAGCTTCCTGGTCAGCCGCGGCTGGCCGTCGGGCGCCTGGAGGCAGATCGCCACGCCGCCGAGCGCGCGCAGCACGAGCCCGCTGGCCTCGGCACGCTCAATCAGCCGCCGGGCCTCGGCGACCGGGTCGGCCAGCGGCCCGCTGTCCATCCCGGCTATCCGGTCGTGAGCAGGAAGTCCATGCACGTCCCGTCCTCAGCGAGGTCGACCACCGCGCCCCTCAGTACGCCTGAAGAGTAGTCGCTGCCCGGATTGATGCATAGAGTCCGGCCAATCTTCTGCACCCCGCGGGACTCGTGGATGTGCCCGTGCAGCGCGACCACCGGCTGGTACTTCCTGACCGCGTCCTTGACCGCGTGGCTGCCGACCGGCACGATGCTCGGCCGGCCGCCGCGGATCACCGGCTTCAGGGTCGCGTCCAGCTCGGGGGCGTCGTCAAGCCCGGTCGCATAGGGCGGGCTGTGGAAGTTCAGTATCCAGTTGGTATCGGCAGGGAACGGCTCGAGCATCTCGTCGATCCGCCTGGCCATCTCCTCCTCCGAGCACTCCCGTTCGGTGTTCCACGGCGTGGTCGGCACCATGCCGAAGCTCGCCATCGAGAACGGGCCGAGCTCGCAGACGCTGAACGAGGGGAACTCCACCCGGCCCGACGCCGCGATCACTTCGTCGGCCTCGACCGGGTCGTCGTTACCCGGGGTGATGATGCAGCGCACCCGCGGGTCGAGGCGCTCGGCGGCGAGGTCGCACCACCGCTTGGCCTGCGCCCTGATCTCGGTCTTGAACAGCTCCTCGAGCGCATCGGGATCGGCGCTGATCCTGGCCAGCTCGTCGGAGTCCATCTGCACCGGGTAGAAGCCGCGCCTGGCGATGTCCCCGGCAAGCTGGTCGTAGCCGTCAAGCGGCACGGTCAGGTCCTGGCCGTCCAGCCTGGCCGACCACGAGTCCCCGTGCCGCAGCACGGGGACCAGGCCCTTGCCGGCGAAGTCGCCGCCGAGTATCAGCACGTCGGCCTCGTAGACCTTGGCGGCGGCCAGGAACTTGCGGAAGCAGACCTCCGAGCCGTGCAGGTCGGTAGCGAAGAAGAGGCGCAGCACGCGCCTCTTCTTCGCCTGCCTGAAGATCGGCATGCGGCTACTCCGGCGGCAGCTCGTGCATGGCCATCGCCAGGTCAAGCGAGTTGCGCTGCCGCCTGACGTTCCTGGCTACGAGGTAGATCACCGGGCCGGCCCCGAGCACGACAAGCAGCGTGATGATGGACTCCACGCTGAACTTGCCGTACACCGAGGTGTGGCTGACGATCTCGAAGATCGTGAACAGCGCCAGCACGGTCGTCGCCGCGCCGACGATCGTCACCTTCCGCAGGAACGCCGCCTTGTCGGCGTCGGAGACTCCGCTCTCCGGCAAGATCAGGTCGGGCCGCCGCGACGGCAGGAACGTCGCCGCCACACCCCCGGCCAGCAGAATCAGCGCGAAGAACAGGCTCTGCAGCGCCACGATGTTGCCGAGGTTGACGAAGCTCGTCAGGTAGCAGAAGAAGACGCCGACCACGAGCACGATCGCGATCGCGACATTCGGCGCGTGGTTGCGCTCGCCGACCTTGGCGACCTGCACCGGCAGCAGCCGGTCGAATGCCTGGGCGAAGAGCACACGCGTGGTCACGGTCAGGAAGGCCAGGTTGACCGCGATCTCGGCGAGCGGCACCGCCGTGCTGAATAGCAGCTGGGTGATCGGGTTACTGGACAGGATCATGCCGTAGCCGAGCCCGCCCGCCACCGAGTTCAGGCTAGTGATCTTGGCGTAGGCGGTGGGATTGAGCAGCGCAAGGTTTGCCTGCGCCTGCATGAACGGCAAACCGACCCTGGTACGCAGCAGCGCCCAGACACCGCCCCACAAGATCACCAGGACGATGAGGCTCAGCGCCGACGCGTACAGGTAGGTGCGCCCAGGCCTGCGGAGCTCGCCGCCGACGTAGTAGGAGTACAGGACGCCGTTGTAGTTCAGGACCATGAACGGGATGATCGCGATCATCGAGGCGACCGAGCTGCCGAACAGCACGCCGTTGGACTTCGCGGCCGACAGGATCGCGCTGAACGCGCCCGGGTGATGACTGAAAGTCGCGAGCGCCGACTGGAAGTCGGACTTGGAGTTCGCCGCCAGCACGATGATCAGGACGACGAACGCCAGCAACTGGAGCAAGATCAGCCCGAAGATGATCCTGGCCACGATCTTGACCGAGGAGAGCGACAGCGCGGCCACGATCAGCATGACGATGAGGCTGATCACGAAGATCCAGCCGTCGCTGGTCACGTGAGCGGCCGCGTTGGTCAGCGCCGTGCTGTGGAACACCGACCCGAATCCGGTCAGCATGAACGGGGTGAACTGCGCCGCGAAGTGCGCGTTCGTCGAGAGGATATAGGTGAACACAACGGCGATCGACAGGCCAGCGATCGAGCCCACGACGGGCGAGACGATGCGGGACAGGTAGACGTACTCGCCGCCAGCCCTCGGAACCGCGCGGAGCAGGTACCGGTAGGCGAACATGGCCACTAGCCAGATGATCGCGCCGGCCACGAGGGGCAGGTACATGTCCGACTTCGAGAAGTCGGTCAGGCCCGCGTTGAAGTTGATGAAGGTGTTCACGACAGCGACCGAGGCCAGCGAGATGCCGACCGCGGCGGGGATGCCGAGTTCCCTGACCAGACCCGAGGTCTGCCTGATGAAAAGGCGGCCGGACTCGCCGCTCTCTGCCCGGACCGCCCCTACCTCACGACTTGCCACCTGCCGACCTCCTGTCTCGGAGCCGCCTGCACGCAAGGCGCCCTGACCCAGCGGGCTCGTGACCCATGCTTAGGTTCGGACAAGAGATTGTCAATACCTACAGACATATGGCATAGCCATATGCTCCCGGCGCCCGCGAAGCACCCGAGATAACACTCCCCACGCGGGAGCGGGCTAGGCCGGGGCGGGCCAGAGGGCGACGAGCTGGGCGGGGCTGATGTTGCCGCCACTGCAGACGATCGTCACGTTCCGGCCGGCGAACCGGTCGCGGTCGGCGAGCACGCCGGCCAGCGCTGCGGCGCCCGCCGGCTCGACCAGGTTGCGGGTCTTCTCGATCATCGTCCTGGTCGCCGCGAGCAGCGCGTCGTCGGAAACCAGCACGAAGTCGTCGAGCAGCTGCCAGAGGATGCGCTGCGGCAGGTCGAACGCGGTCCTGGTGGCCAGCCCCTCGGCGATCGTGGACATCCCGGCCGTGACCAGCTCGCGGGCCTGCCAGGACCGGAAGGCGGCCGGGGCGGCCGCCGACTGCACGCCGATGACCTCGATCGAGGGCCGTACCGCCTTGGCCACGATCGCGGCACCGGCCGCGCCACTGCCACCGCCTACCGGCACCACGATGACCTCGGTGTCTGGCCGTTCTTCCAGGATCTCCAGCGTGTAGGTAGCGACGCCGGCGATGAGCCTGGGCTCGTTGCCCGAGTGGATATAGCGGTAGCCGTGCTCGATGGCCTGCTTCTCGCAGTGTTCTCTGGCGTCGTCGAAGTCCTTGCCGTAGAAGACGATCTCGGCGCCGAGCGCCCGCATCGACTCCACCTTGACCGGGTTGGCCTGCTCGGGCACACAGATGACCGCGCGCACGCCGAACAGATTGGCGGCGTAGGCCACCGACTGGCCGTGGTTACCGGTCGACGCCGTGATGACGCCGCTGCGCCGCTCGTCCTGGTCGAGCTGGCTGACCAGATTCACGCCGCCGCGCACCTTGAACGCGCCGACCGGCTGGTGATTCTCGTGCTTGACCCGGACGCTGGCCCCGGCCAGCGCGTCGAGCGCCGGGTACCGGTACAGCGGGGTCGGACGCACGTAGGGCGCGATCCGGGCGCGGGCCGCGAGTACATCTGCCAGGTCTGGGATATCCGGTGGCGTCATGACCCGTTTCTACCCAGGGCCGCTTTCGTGACGCGCCGCTGCTCGGCGAGAGCCGCTGAGCGCGAGACCGCTGGGTGGGAGGCGGCTGAGTGCACGAGCGCGGCGCAGGAGATAGCGTGCGATGCGCCCGCGAGAAGGCGGGTACTACCAGAGTCAGCGCGATGCGGTATGCCTTCGTCATGGCCGTCACTCGCTCGAGAAGGGCCGACGATGCGCTCGAATCGTTATGACGTCGCCGTGATCGGCGCGGGCATCGTCGGACTCGCCGTGGCCAGGGAGGTGCTGGCCAGGCGGCCCGGGGCGCGGGTGCTCGTGGTGGACCGGCACGCGGCTGTGGCGCAGCAGCAGACCGGGCACAACTCCGGCGTGATCCACGCGGGCGTCTACTACGCCCCAGGCTCGCTCAAGGCCAGGCTCTGCGTGCAGGGCGCGCGGATGATGCAGGAGTTCTGCGACGAGAACGCGGTCAGGTACGAGCGCTGCGGCAAGCTGATCGTCGCCGTGGACGAGAGCGAGCTTGCCAGGCTCGCCGACCTGGAGGCCCGCGGCCACGCCAACGGCGTTCCCGGCCTGCGCCGGGTCGAGGCCGCTGAGATCGCCGATATCGAGCCAGAATGCCGCGGCGTGGCCGCGCTGCACTCGCCGGGCACCGGCATCGTGGACTTCGCCGCCGTCGCCGGCGCGATCGAGCGCGACCTGCGGGACCGAGGCGTCACGTTCGCGCTCGGCTGCGAGATCACCGCGATCCGCCGCCGACCCGGCGGGTCGGCGGCGATGCCCACGGGCGAGCCCGGGCAGACCGCGGGGCGGTCTGGGCGGGCGGCCACCGAGCTTGTGCACGCAGGCGGGTCGTTCCTGGCGGACTGGGTGATCGTCTGCGCCGGGCTGTGGTCTGACCGGCTGGCCGTCTCGGCGGGCGCGCCGGCGGATCCGCGGGTCGTGCCGTTCCGCGGCGCCTACCTGCGCCTGGCCGACGACCAGCCGCCCGTCGTGCGTGGCCTGGTCTACCCGGTCCCCGATCCCGCGCTGCCGTTCCTCGGCGTCCATGTCACCAGGCACATCGACGGAGGCGTCCTGCTCGGGCCTACCGCGCTGCTCGTGGCCAGCCGGGACGTCAGCCGCCGGCCGCGGGGCCGCCCGGCGCCCAGGCGCGGCGAGTCGCCGGACGGACCGCTGGCGCATGCCAGCGGTACCCTGCACGACCTGCTCGACACGCTCACCTGGCCTGGCACGTGGGCGGTCGCAAGGACATTCTGGCGAACCGGGCTCAGCGAGCTAGCGATGGCGAGCAGCCGGAAGCTCTTTGTTAGGGAATGTGCGAAGTATGTCCCTGCGGTAGCAGCTATGCGAATTGACGCAGGCACCACGCGCGGAGTCAGGGCTCAGGCGGTCGGCCGGGACGGGCGCCTCGTGGACGACTTCGCGATATCCCAGACGCCGGGCGCCACGCACGTCAGGAACGCGCCATCGCCGGCCGCGACCTCGTCCTTCGCGCTGGCCAGGGAGATCGTCGACCGGTACGAGGCCGCGGCGGGCTGACCGGCGAGGACCGCGAGGTGCTCCGCTGACAGCGGAGCACGAATGGTGCTGAACTGATCGCCTGATGCATCCGTCAATCAGATTGGCTGCGTTCTTGCGCCACACAATCGACACCCCGGACTGGATCACCCATGCCTGTTGCTGCGCTCATTACCTGGATAATCACCGTGTTCGGCGGGCTCTTCCTGCTGGCGATCTGGCTGATTGAGTACGACCCGGACTTCCAGCGGGCGGCCGCGACGCGCCTGCCCGTGCCGATAATCTCCGGCCACGCGCTGCTCGCGCTCGGCGGCCTCGGGGTGTGGGTGGCGTACCTGATCACCGACAAGGACATGCTGGCCTGGATCACGCTCGGCGACCTCGCACTCGTGGTGAGCCTGGGGGTGACCATGGCCATCCGCTGGTTCGCCGTCTACCGCGGCCGGGCGCTCCCCGCGCAGGCGCGAACCCCGGTCAGCGTCGGGGCCGGCGCAGCAGCTGCGGGTTCCGAGCTATGGCACGGCACCAGCGGCGGTGACCGAAGGCCCGCGGCGGCCGTCGTTCCGCCCGAACGCCACTTCCCGCTGCCCGTCGTGATCGGCCACGGCATCTTCGCGCTCATCACCGTGACGCTGGTGCTGCTGACCACGGTCGGCGGCATCACCAGCTGAGCCCGGGAGAGCTGCGCCGGCAGCTCTCCCGCGCCTGCTGGAGTCATGCGGCGACCAGACTCTGCTCTCCGGACGCTGCGGTGACCAGGTCCTGCGCCGGGATGTCGCGCATGGTTCGCAACGGCGAGAACACCACCCAGAACGCCACGGCCCAGCTCCCGACGACGCTGACCCAGATCGTCGGCCGGACGCCGAGCACGCTCGCGCTGCCGAGGACACCGCCGAGCAGCCCGCCGAGCGGCAGGGTGCCCCAGACGATCCAGCGGATGGCCGCGTTCATCCGGCCGAGCAGTTCCGGCGGGCAGATGAGCTGCCGGTAGCTGAGCTGCGCCACGTTGTAGACCACCGCGGTGAAGCTGAGCCCGAAGATCGCGATCGGGAACAGGGCCAGCCTCGGCCCCGGCTCGGAGAGCGGCATCACGATCGGGACCACGCCGAAGACCAGCATCGAGAACCAGATGATCCTGGCGTTCCCGATCCACCGGGACAGGCGCCCGGACAGCACGCCGCCCGCGATGCCGCCGAGGCTGCCGAGGCTCAGCAGCAGCCCGGTGTCGGCCGGCCTGACGTGCAGGACGCGCACCAGGAAGATGATCTCCAGGGCGGTCGCCATGGAGCCGAACAGGTTGGCCGTGCCGGTGCACGCCGCGATCTTGCGCAGCACCGGCTGCCTGGCCACGAAGGCGAGGCCGGCGAAGATCTCCCCGCGCAGCCCGGCGAGGCCGGCGCGGCGTGCCTGCTGAGTGTCGGCCGCGCCGGCCGGCTGAGCGGGCGGGCGGACGCCGACCTGGGCGGAGGGCTCGGCGCGGCGCGGCTTCGCCTCCCTCGATCTGATCATGATCAGCGTGAGCGCGGAGACCGCGTAGGAGCCGGCGTTCACCGCCATCGCGCCCGCCCGCAGCAGGCCGAACAGCCCGCCGCCCAGCCCCGGCCCGGCGACCTGGGCGAAGGCCTGCGTAGCGCCGATCTTGCCGTTCCCGTCGTGCAGGCGATCACGGTCGATCAGCGTCGGCACATAGCTCTGGTAGGAGACGTCGAAGAAGACCGTGGCCAGCCCCGCCAGCAGCGCCACCGCGAACAGCTGGACCATGGTCAGCACGCCGAGCGCGGCAGCCAGCGGCACCGAGCCGATGATCAGCATCCGGGAGATGTCGCACCAGATCATCAGCGCGCGCTTGCGCACCCGGTCCACCACGAGCCCGGCGGGCAGGGCGACGAGCAGGAAGGAGACGGTTCCGGCCGCGGAGAGGAGTCCGACCTGGAAGGTCGAGGCGTGCAACACGACGACCGCGGTCAGCGGCAGCGCCACCATGGTCAGCGCCGCCCCGATCTCGCTGACCGACTGCCCGCTCCAGAGCATCATGAAGTCCCGGTGCCGCCACAGGCTGCGGATTGTCCGCCCTGGCCCCGGCTCCGCCGCGGCGCCCCCGGCGCCAACCGTCGGATCGGCGGCAGTCGAATCGGCGGAGGCCCGATCGGCGGAGGCACGGCCGGGAGCAGGCTCGGGCGAACTCGGGTCGGTCATGGCGCGGATACTGGCAGATATCCCAGCCCAGGCATAGCGATTAGCTGCACGCAGATCAGCAGGCCCCGTACCGCGCAGGCGCATTCCCCAGTAGGTCAGATCAGGATCAGGCGCATCCGGCTCGGCGGCTCGCGCTATCGCGCCCGAGCAATCAGGCCGCGGCGGCGGTGACGTCCACTCCCAGCAGCCTGTGCAGCGCACCCTGCCCGGCGACGGTTACCTTGACTGCCCGGGCGGTACCCACCCGGTAGATCCAGCCGCGCGCAAAGAACCGCTCGCACACCGCGGCCCCGGCCGCGCCGCCGAGGTGCGGGCGCCGTTCGGTCCAGTCCAGGCACGACCGCGCGACGGGCCGGCGGGCGGAGGTCATGGCCGCGACGTCAACCCCCAGTTCTGTGTTCAGCCAGGCAAGGCCGGCCTCGGTCAGCGCGAATCCGAACGCCTGGTCAATCAGCCCGATGCCGGTCATCGCATCGGTCAGCCGGACGCCCAGTCGGCCAGCAAGATGGTCGTAGCAGGTGCGCGCCCGGACCAGCGCATCGGCGGCGCTGGCCGCCCGCAGCGAGTGCGGTCTGGCCGCCGACTGGCCAGCCGAGTCAGGCAGAGCGGCGAACGCGGGCAGAGTCGCGTAGGCGGCGAGGTCCTCGATAAGCTGGGCGGTCCTGGAGTCGGCAAGCCGGACGTAGCGGTGCCTGCCCTGGCGCACCACCGCCAGTATGCCGCCGCCGGTGAGCCGCGCGACGTGTTCACTCGCCGTCGAGGGGGCAACTCCGGCGTGCCTGGCCAGTTCGCCCACGGTCCAGGAGCGGCCGTCGAGCAACGCCAGGCAGATCGCGGCCCGGCTGCCGTCGGCCAGCAGGTCCGCGACCGCCGCTAGCTGATCAGAGGTCATGCTCCCATCATCGCCCGCCTACCTGTCGGCAGCGGCCGACAGGTACGCGGACCCCGCCCGTCGCACCTCCAACGCGGGCCGGCGCACCCCGCCGGGACCCGCACACTTCGCCGACCCCTGTTTTGTGATGCGGCGAGCTATATCACGCGCTGATCCTTCACAAAGCCCGCTACACACGCCGATTCTTCACGAAAAGCGGCTCCGGACCTGGATCGCGCCCATGCTGCACACCCGCCGTGGTGGACAGCACCGTGGTGGACAGCACCGTGGTGGACAGCACCCTGGTGGACAGCACCAGGTGCCGCGAGAACATCGCTCGGCCACGCTGCGCGAGCACCGCAAGTGCTGTGGTCTGGCCACCCGGGGGGACCAAGGTCCGTGAGCGTCGGGACCGTCGCACCTGGTCAGGATACCCCCATAGGTATGTAACCTAGGAGCATGGCAACCGACGAGAACCAGATGGAGATCAGCTTCCTGAGCGGGGAGTCGTATGAGATCGCGGTGCGCGGCCACCGGGTTCTGGTGGACCAGCCGGTCGAGGCGGGCGGCGATGACACCGCTCCCACGCCGACCGAGCTGTTCGTGGCGTCACTGGCGAGCTGCGTGGCGTTCTACGCGGGGCAATATCTCACCAGGCACGGCTGCGACCGGACCGGGCTCGCGGTTTCGGCCAGCTTCGACCTCGCGACCGACCGGCCCGCGCGGGTCAGCGCGGTCAGGATCAGCGTGAAGGTGCCGACTGACCTGCCGCCCGAGCGCTGGCCAGCCCTGGCGGCGGTGGTGCGGCACTGTACTGTGCATAACACCCTGCACACCCCGCCCGAGGTCAGCATCGACCTGGCCTGAGCCCCAGCCGGACCGGGCCAGCCCACCCAGACCGGCCAGCCCCCAGACCGGCCAGAGCCCACCCAGACCGGGCCAGACAGATCAACCGGGCAGCACCCGGATCGGAGCGACCGATGACCTCGCTGGTGAGCCGGATCAGGGACGGGATCATCGGCGAGGGCGAGGTGCTCGACGGGCCATACGGCCCGCGCCGGATCACCTACGCCGACTACACGGCCTCCGGCCGCTCGCTGGACTTCATCGAGGACGCGATCCGCGAGCAGATCCTGCCGACCTACGCCAACACGCACACCGAGAGCTCGGGCACGGGCCTGGCCACCGGCCGGCTCCGCGAGGAGGCCAGGCTGATCATCAGGGACGCGGTCCGCGCCACCGAGGGCGACCTGGTGATCTTCTGCGGCTCCGGCGCCACCGCCGCGGTGAACAAGCTGATCGGCATCCTGGAGATCCGCATCCCGGACGGCCTTGACCAGCGCTACGGCCTGCGCGAGTCGATCCCGACCGAGCAGCGGCCGGTCGTCTTCGTCGGCCCGTACGAGCACCACTCGAACGAGCTGCCCTGGCGCGAGTCCGTCGCCGACGTGGTCGAGATCGGCGCCAGTCCCGACGGCCACATCGACCTGGCCGAACTCGACGCCGGGCTGCGCGCCTACGCCGCCAGGCCGCTGAAGATCGGCAGCTTCTCCGCCGCGTCCAACGTCACCGGCATCCTGTCCGACACCGAGGCGATCGCCGCGCTGCTGCATTCCCACGGCGCGCTGTCGTTCTGGGATTACGCGGCGGCCGCGCCGTACGTGCCGATCCGGGTGCGCGAGTCGGCGCCGGGGGCCGGGGATCACAAGGATGCCGTGTTCATCTCGCCGCACAAGTTCATCGGCGGACCGCAGACCCCCGGCGTGCTCGTGGTCCGCCGCGAACTGGTGCGCAACCGCGTCCCGACGGTGCCGGGCGGCGGGACGGTGGCGTTCGTCGATCCGATCGGGCACCGCTACCTCGACGACCCGGTGGCCAGGGAGGAAGGCGGGACCCCGGCGATCGTGGAGTCGATCAGGGCCGGCCTGGTCTTCGCGCTCAAGGAGGCGGTCGGCACCGACGTGATCCAGGCCAGCGAGGAGCGGCTGTGGAAGCGCGCGCTGACCCGCTGGTCCGACCACCCGGGGATCGAGGTGCTTGGCAACCCCGAGGCCAGGCGGCTGTCGATCGTCTCGCTGCGGATCCGCAGCGGGGCGCGCTACCTGCACCACAACTACGTCGTCGCGCTGCTCAACGACCTGTTCGGGATCCAGGCCCGCGGCGGGTGTTCTTGCGCCGGCCCCTACGGCCACCGGCTGCTGGCAATCGACTCGGCCAGGTCGGTCGCGTTCCGCCATGAGATTGGGCACGGCTGCGAGGGCATCAAGCCGGGCTGGACCAGGATCAACTTCAACTACTTCATCTCCGACATGGTGGCGGACTACCTGGTCAGCGCGATCATCGCGATCGCCGCCGACGGCCACCGGCTGCTCCCCGACTACCGGTTCGAGCCGGAGACCGGGCTGTGGCACCACCGCGCCGGGCAGCGCCGCGCGCCGCTGCGCCTGGCCGACCTGCGGTACTCCGCCGATGGCAGGCTCACGGCGCCCGCGCGCCGACCAAGGGTCGGCGAGGACGTGCTGGCGGGCTACCTGCGCGAGGCGGCCGATCTGCTCGGCACCCGGCCGGACATAACCCAGGACGGGCCGACCGGCCTGCCCGCCGAGTTCGAGGCGCTGCGCTGGTTCGTCCTGCCGCCGGCCTGCCTGGCCGAGTAACTCCGGGAATCCGGACATTCTCGATCAGATTTCTTAACAAATCCCGCGCCGCAGTGCCGCACGGCCCGCCCGCCCGGGCACCGGCCGAGGTGTGACCTGGTGCCCGGCCGTCGCCCTCACGCGGCCGGGCACCAGGAGTCGGCGTCAGATGAACAGCAGCTGGGCGCCCTCGGTCTTCTCGATGAAGTCCGAGGCGCTGATGATTCCCTCGATGTCGTCGTAGAGATCGCTCATGTCGAGCTGCATCATCTCGGCCGACAGCCGGCAGGCCCACAGGTGCCCGCCGGAGTCGACGATCTGGGCGAGGAACTCGGGCACGTCAGGAACGCCCACGTCGTGGATCTGCCTGCGCATCTGGTGCGTCGCCATCGAGGTCATGCCGGGCAGGCCGCCGAGGCCCTGCGGCATGTGGGTGGCGGTGTTGCCGAGCATGGTGAACTTCAGGTGCTCCATGCGGGACTTGGTGATGATGTCGAAGCCCCAGAACGTGAAGAACATGTCCACCTGGAGCCCTTCGCCCAGCGCTGCGTTGGCCAGGATCAGCCCGGGATAGGCCATGTCCAGGTTGCCCTTGGAGCAGATGATGGCGAGCTTGCGCCCGGTCGGCGCGCTGTCGCCGAAGTCGGGAATGATGGCCGGCCCAGTCTCGATCGGCCCAGTCTCGGTGGGCACTGTCTCGGCCGGCGCGTCCTGCGTGGTAGTCACGGCAAACCTCACTTTCTGGCGGCCGCTCGCAGGCGCCGCCCCTCGCTGGCGGCGCTCACACGCAGCCAACTGGCTTGGGCAGCCCGGCGATGTAGGCCATCTTCTTGGCCGGCTTGCCGGGGAACAGCCTGAACAACTCCTTGATCGGGACTCCGGACTGCACGCTCGCGTGACGCAATGTGGCTGACTCGGCGTGCTGCTTGTAGTCGTCGCGCAGGAACCTGAGCACCTCGAGGTGCTCATCGGTCAGCTCGATGCCGATCTGGCCGGCGAGCTGCCTGGCGAGATCCTCGCTCCACTCGTCGTAGTCGGTCAGGAAGCCTTCGGCGTCGACATGGACCTGCGTGGTTCCGATGGTGGTGACGGTCATGGCTGCCTCCTTATCAGCACGTTCGCTACTTACAAGTCCGCGGTGGTCCGGCCGGCCGCCTTGTCGGTCGGCGCGTGCTTGCCCGCCATCGACATGTGCGCTGGCAGCGGGATCGGGCGGCCTGGCAGCAAGATGTGCCAGTACATCCAGCGGAAGGCGAGCTTGCCCCAGTGATTGGCCGTGCGCTCCTTCAGCAGCCCGAACGGGCCGATGACTGGCAGCGGGTAGGTCCCGGTCAGCGGCTCGGTGTCGTAGTTGAAGTCGATCAGCAGGCCCTTGCCGTCGCCAGACTCGACGAAGCAGTTCGTATGCCCGTCGAAGCTCCCTGTCATGGGCTGGCCGGACGCATGCTGGAGGAAGTTGCCGGTGAAGATGTCGACCGCGAAGTGCGCGACCGAGCCTGCTTTCGACGTCGGAATGTCGCTGGCGTCGCCGATCGCGAAGATGTTGTCGTGCGCCTTCGACAGCAACGTGTGCTTATCCACAGGAACGTAGTTCAGCTCGTCACCGAGGCCGGAGCGCGCTATGTAGTCCGCTCCCATGTTCAGTGGCACGGTCACCAGGAGGTCGAACGGGATCTCCCGCTCGTCGTAGGAGATCAGCGCCTTCTTCTCGCCGTCGATCCGCTCGACCATAAAGTCGGTCTCGATCGCGATCTTGCGCTCATCGAGCATCCAGCTGAGCTGCTCCGTGCAGATCGGCTTGGTGAACGCGCCGGGGAGCGGCGTGGCGTACGTGATCTCGACCCGGTCCCGCATGCCACGGCGCCTGAAGTACGCCTCGGCCAGGAACGTGAATTCCAGCGGGGCGACCGGGCACTTAATCGGCATGTCGGTGATATTCACGACGAGACGGCCGCCCTCGAAGTCGGCCAGCGCGCGCGCTAGCGCGGTCGCGCCATCAAAGCTGTAGAAGTCAAAGATCGACTTCCGCCACTGCGGGCCTAGCATGCCGGGGGTCTGGTCGGGTCGCGGTGTCGTGCCCGTGGCAATGACCAGGTAGTCGTAGCCGAGCCGCCGACCGTCGGCGAGCAGCACCTCGTTGGCGTCGGTATCGACCCGGTCGATCACGCCGAGTACAAGGTCCACACCATCGGGTATGAACTTGTGGCGCGACCGCACCACGTCGGCTGGCTCGTATACGCCGAACGGGATGAACAAGAACCCCGGCTGGTACAGGTGCCTGTCGTCCTGGTCGACGATGCTGATATGCCAGGTCCTGTCCAGCTTGCGGCGCAGCTTGTTCACCACCATGGTCCCAGCGGTGCCGCCGCCAAGTACGACCAGCCGCTGCATGGCGTACCCCTCCTGCCGGTGCAGGTGCTCATGCCGATGCCGACAGAGCCCGTCTCACTTCGACGCTAGGTGCGGCTGACGCCGGACGTCAGAGTCGGAGGTCCCGCCGGGCCGGGCCGTCCGGCCGGCCGCCGGCCGGACGGCAGCACTCAGCCAGCCGGGCAGGCGCCGAGCCTGCTCGCCCTCCCCGCCGGGCTACAGCGACTCGCGGCCGTGCGGCGCACCCCAGTGGAGCAGCGGCCCCTCGGGAACGATCCTGGTCGGGTTGATGTGCGAGTGAGTCATGAAGTAGTGCCGCTTGATGTGATCGAAGTTCGTGGTCTCCCTGAACGCCGGCCTGGCGTACAGGTCGCGGGCGTAGCCCCACAGGTTCGGGTAGTCCGTCAGCCGGTGGATAGCGCACTTGAAGTGCGAGTAGTAGACGGAGTCGAACCTGGCCAGCGTGACCCACAGCCGCACGTCCGCTTCGGTCAGCGCGTCGCCCACCAGGTACCGGCCGGCCCCGAGCCGAGCCTCGAGCAGGTCGAGCGCGCCGAACAGCGCCGTGACGGCCTCATGGTAGGCCTGCTGGGACTGGGCGAACCCGCACCGGTAGACCCCGTTGTTCACCCGCTCGTAGACCAGAGCGTTGATCTCGTCGATCTCGGTCCGCAGGCCGGCCGGGTACAGGTCGGCCGCCGGGTCGGCCCACCGGCCGAACTGGGTGTCGAGGTCGATCGTGATGTCGGGGAAGTTGTTGCTGACGATGCGCCCGGTCTGCTTGTCCCAGAGCACCGGCACCGAGATGTGCCCGCCGTAGCCGGGCTCACTTGCCTCGTACGCCTCGCGCAGGAACGCGAACCCGTTCACCTGGTCGAGCCCGTGACCCTCCCCTTCCCTGAACGCCCATCCGCGGCCGTCCCTGAGCGGGTCCACGACGCTCAGCGAGATGACGTCCTGCAGCCCGAGCAGCCGGCGCACGATGGCCGTGCGCTGCGCCCACGGGCAGGCCCACGAGATGTACAGGTGGTAGCGGCCTGCCTCGGCGGGACAGCCGCTCGACCCGTCGGCCGTGATCCGGCCCTGGAACGGATACCTCGCCCGCACGAACTCGCCCTTCGGGGATGCGGGCTGCGCGTAGCTGGCCGGCTGGTCGGACGGCCGCCGCGGTGCGCCGTAGTCACCATAGGTATCGAAGTCCACCGGGCTGGCCCCGGCTCCGGTCCGCTCGCCGATCGCCGTCATCGCTGTCCCCTCTCACGCCAAGTAAATCCCGGCCAGGAGCCAGCCGACAATCCGCGTGCAAGGAACTCCGATATCGGATAAACTAATTTCGTGATAACCGAGGGATCAGATTCGTCATTCGCAACGCAGCCCGCCGGGGTGATCCTGGCACTGCAGCGAGCCACCCACGACACGCTCCGCCTGCTCACCGCCCGGCTGGCCGGCGAGAACCTGAGCGGATCGGAGATCAACGTGCTCGCCAACCTGGCCGACGGCCGGGTGCGCAGCGTCGGCGAGCTCGCCGTCGACACCGGAACCAAGCCGACCACCCTCACCAGCCTGCTCGACCGGCTCGCCAGCCGCGGGCTGCTGACCCGCGAGCTCGACCCGGCCGACCGGCGCTCGTTCCTGCTGACCCTGACCGCACCGGGGTCCAGGGCGGCTCGCGCCGCCCGGGACGTCATGGACGCGATCGAGGCTGAGGCGCTCGGCTCGGTGAGCGATGCCGAGCTAGCGGGCTTCCACGCGGTGGTCCGCGCGCTGACGGCGGCATCCCAGTGACCGGTCGTCAGGGGCCACCAGGGCCCGCGCCGCTCAGCCCGCCGCTGGCCGAGGCCATGGCCGAGGTGACCGCCCCGGGCGTGCGGTTCGGTCACCGCCAACATATTCACCTGGCGTTCCTCGCCGCGCGCCGGTACGGCGCTGACCGTACGCCCGAGGTGATGTGCGACTGGATCAGGCAGGTCGCCGCGGCCCACGGCATGCCGGAGCGCTACCACGCCACGATGACGATCGCCTGGGCGCGGATCGTGGCCGGCCACGTCAGCGCCGATCCGTCGATCGGCGACTTCGCGGCCTTCGCCGATGCCTATCCCCCGCTGCTCGACAAGAACCTGCTCGCCAGGCACTACCGGCCGGCCACGCTGTCGTCGGCGGACGCGCGGGCCGGCTGGGTCGCCCCCGACCTGGCCGCGATCTAGGCCGGCGGCGTGCGCTGCCTGCGTAGGTAGTACTCGTAGGCACGGCGGTCGGAGTCGGTCGGCGGCGGCCCGAGGCCGCGCGGCCACAGCCGCCAGGCCCGCACCGTGGCGGCCTCCACCGCGTAGAGCGTGATCTGGGCCTGCAGGTAGAGCCAGGCAAGCAGGCCGAGCACGACGCCGAAGATGCCGTACAGCGCCGAGCTGTGGTGCAGCAGGTGATTGACGACGAGGCTGCCGACCAGCAGCAGCACCTGCCAGCACGCGGCCGACAGCACCGCGGCAAGGCGCAGGTCCCGCCAGCTCACCTGGCCGGCCGTGCCGAGCCGGAAGGCCGCCCAGAAAACCCCGATGTTCGCCACGAACGACAGCACGACCGTCCCGGCCTCGGCGCCGGCGCCGGTGATCAGGTGCCCGAGCCCGCCGGCCACGCCGGACAGGAACGCGGTGAGCATCTGGCCGAGCCCGATCACGACGACCAGCGCCACGGCCCGAAGGAACGACCGGGGGAAGCCCGGGCTCCGCTCCGGCGGGATGGCCCAGACCGCACCGAGCGCGTTCTGGATCGCGACCGCGACGCCCCGCGCGCCGAGCAGGGCGCCGAGCAGGCCGATCACGAGCGCGATGCCGGTGCCGCGCAGCGCGTGCACGCTGCCGCTCAGCTGCGGCCCGATCACCGGATAGGCGTGCAGCGCGGAGTTGACCAGCCGCTCGCGCAGCGCCGGGTTGTCCCGCAGCACGAGCTGCAGCACGGTGATCAGCACGAGCAGCATCGGGAAGATCGACACGAACGCGTAGTAGGCGACCAGCGCGGCCAGGGTGCCCGCCCGGTCGTCGCTGAACTTCTTCCCTACCGCCACGCAGAACGCGGCGGGTGCCCAGCGCTGCTGCAACTCGTCGGCCCGGCCCGGCAGGCTTCTCAGGTGGTCCATCACAGCACCAGACTGCCCGGTGAACGGCGAGCCTACCGTCGAAGCCGTTCAGAAGAGCACGGGCCGGCGGCGGCCCCTCGCTGGCGGCCAGCGCCCTGAATATAGTTAGCCAAAGAAATAAGTTAGGCTGACCGCCTGTTCAGACGTTGAACCCGAACACCGCACTCAGTGAGGCGTAACGGACGTGGCTACCTCAGATAGGCAGGGCGACAACGGCGCGGTGAGCCCGTCCGCCATCCAGGCTCCCGGCGACAGCGGCAAGCGCGGGCTTCGCGGCGCCCACTACAAGTGGGTGGCACTGTCCAACACGACGCTGGGCACGCTCGCCGCCACGGTGAACGCGTCGATCGTGATCATCTCGTTGCCGGCCATCTTCCGCGGCATCCACCTGGACCCGCTGACCCCGGGCAATATCAGCTACCTGCTGTGGATGCTGATGGGCTACCTGGTCGTGTCCGCCGTGCTGGTGGTCACCCTCGGCCGGCTGGGCGACATCTACGGCCGGGTCCGCATGTACAACGTGGGGTTCACGGTGTTCGCGCTGGGGGCGCTCGCCCTGCCGTTCGACCCGCTCACCGGGCCCGCCGGCGCGCTGTGGCTGATCGGCTTCCGGATCATTCAGGCGGTCGGCGGCGCGATGCTGATGGCCAACTCCCCCGCCATCATCACCGACGCGTTCCCGTTCAACCAGCGCGGGATGGCGATCGGGATCAACCAGGTGGCCGGGATCTCCGGCCAGTTCATCGGCCTGATCCTGGGCGGCATCCTGGCCGCGGTGGACTGGCGCCTGGTCTTCATCGTCTCCGTGCCGATCGGCATCGGCGGCGCGATCTGGTCCTACCTCAGCCTGCGCGAGGTCGGCGCCCGCACGCCGGCCAGGATCGACTGGCTGGGCAACGTCACGTTCGCCGTCGGCCTGGTCGCCCTGCTGACGGGCATCACCTACGGCATCCAGCCGTACGGGGGGCACTCGATGGGCTGGACCAGCCCGGTGGTGCTCACCGAGCTGATCGGCGGGGTGGCGCTGCTGACCGCGTTCTGCTTCATCGAGCTGCGGGTCAAGGCGCCGATGTTCGACCTGCGGCTGCTGCGGATCCGCTCGTTCTCCACCGGCGCGTCCGCGGCGCTGCTCGCCGCCATCTCCCGGGGCGGCATGCAGTTCATGCTGATCATCTGGCTGCAGGGCATCTGGCTGGTGCTGCACGGCTACTCGTTCATCGACACGCCGCTGTGGTCGGGCATTTACCTGCTGCCGCTGACCGGCGGGTTCCTGATCGCCGGGCCACTGTCTGGCTACCTGTCCGACAAGTACGGCGCCCGGTTCTTCGCCTCAGGCGGCCTGCTGGTGGCCGCCGCCAGCTTCGGCGGGCTGCTGCTCGTGCCGGTGGACTTCAGCTACGTCTGGTTCTCGCTGCTGATCTTCGCCTCCGGCATCGGCATGGGACTGTTCTCCGCGCCCAACGCGGCCGCGGTGATGAACAGCGTGCCGCCGAACCAGCGGGGCGCCGCCTCGGGCATGCTGGCGACCTTCATGAACTCCGGCTTCGTGCTATCGATCGGCATCTTCTTCTCGCTGATGATCGCCGGGCTCGCGTCCACCCTGCCCACCACGCTGACCAGGGGCCTGGCAGCCCAGGGAGTCCCGCACGCGATCGCGCACCAGATCGGCAGCCTGCCGCCGGTGGGCAGCCTGTTCGCCGCGTTCCTCGGCTACAACCCGGTGCACACCCTGCTCGCCCCGACCGGCGTGCTCGCCCACCTGCCCGCGCACAGCGCGCACGTGCTGACCGGCAGGCAGTTCTTCCCGCAGCTGATCTCCGGCCCGTTCCATCACGGCCTGGTGATCGTGTTCAGCATGGCCATGGCCGTCCTGGTCGTCGCGGCCATCCTGGCGCTGCGCCACGGCGGCCAGGAGCTGGTCAAGGAGCGGGCCGCCGAGAACGCCAGGGCCACCAGGGCGGCCGCCGAGGCCGAGGCCGAGAACGCGATGCAGCCCTGATCAGGTAGGCGTCGCTCTACCGGAGATCGACCTCGCGGGCCAGCAGGTCGTCGAATGTCTCCCGCCGTACCCCGACCCTGGCCGTTCCGTCGCGGCAGTAGATCACCGGCGGCCTGAGCGCGGCATTGTAGTTGTTCGACATGGTGAAGCAGTAGGCGCCGGTTACCGGGACGACGACCAGGTCGCCGATGCTCGGGCTGGCAAGCTCGACGTCCGGGGTGATCACGTCGCCCGACTCGCAGTGCCTGCCGACCAGGTCGGCGAGCACGGGCTCGGCGTCCCACCGGCCGACCACCAGCGGCGTGAAGCGCTGCCCGTAGAGCGGGAACTCCAGGTTGTCCCCCATCCCGCCGTCCACGGCAACGTGCAGCTTGCCGGCGCGCTTGATCGTGACCACCCGGTACAAGGTGAGCCCTGCCTGCGCCACCATCGAGCGGCCGGGCTCGATCAGGATCTCGATGTCCTCGCCGAGGTGCTTGTGCGCGGCACCTACCAGGCGCTCGACGTACTCGTGCACCGGCGGCGCGACGTCCTCGTGCTCGTAGCGGACGCCGAGCCCGCCGCCGAAGTCGTAGACCTCGAAGCGCTCCAGGCTGGCCAGTGCGGCGACGGCGGCCTCGAACTGGTCGATGCTGAGTACCTGGGAGCCGATGTGCGCGTGCAGGCCGCGCAGGTCGATGACATCGACGGCGCGCATCCTGGCGATCGCCTCAGGCACGTGCTCGACCGGCACGCCGAACTTGGACCGCTTGCCGCCGGTGGCGAGCGCGGCGTGGGTGGAGGACTCCACGCCGGGGCTCACCCGCAGCAGCACCGGCGTGCGCCCGGTGGCGAGCCGCTCGATCCTGTCGATGTCGTCGAAGCCGTCGACCACGATGTGCCCGATGCCCGCATCCAGCGCGGCCCGGATGTCCTGGTTGGACTTGGCGTTTCCGTGCATCACGATGGTGGCCGGGTCGGCGCCCGCCGCCAGCGCCATCGCAAGCTCGCCCGCGCCGACCACGTCGCAGCCGAGGCCCTCATCGGCGAGCACCCTGATCATCGAGACCGACGGGTAGGCCTTGACAGCGAAGCACACCCGGCTGTGCGGGTGCCTGCCGGTCAGCGCGGACAGGTACTCGCGCGCCTTGTCCCGCAGCGCCTGCTCGTCGACCACATAGGCCGGGGTGCCGAACCGCTCGGCGATGTCCGACAGCAGGCAGCCGCCCACTCGCAGATCCTCGCCGTCGACGACGGCCGACGGCGGCAGCAACGACAGATCAGGCATTCCGGGCATCCTCCCCCGCTCGGGAACGCCCACCAGACTACGGGCCGCTCCCGGCCGCGCTCCGCCCGGTCAGCCGATGGTGCCGGTGTCGTAGGTCGTCGCGCGGTAATTGGTGATCGTATCGCCGCACCGCCGCGGGCCGGTGCGGTTGTATCTGGCCGAGATCGTGGTGCGGTAGGTGCCGCTCTCGCGCAGGCCGCGGAACCGGCCGGTGGCCTTGGTGACGCGGAAGACCCCGACCTGGCGGATCGAGAACCAGCAGGTCGCGAGGTTTGGGCCGCTCACCGACGTCCTGGTGGGCCGCCTGGCGATGATGATCCGGCCGCGGGGGAACGCGAGCGTGGCTGAGCGCGGGTAGTAGGTGCCGGAGGACCGGAACGCGCCCGACGCGGTTACCACCGGCTGCTTTGGGCCCGGCCTGCGGTCGACGATCTTGTAGACCTCGCGGCCGGACAGGGCTGGCCGCACCCAGGCGGCGGCCAGGGCCCGTGGAGCCGGCCCGCACGCAAGGCCGACCGCGAGCGCCGCTGCGAGGATGATGGTCGAAACCGCGGCCGGCGCGGCCGCTGGCGTGGTGCGTCCCATCTGACTACCTCCGATACTCTGCCGCCCCGCTCTATTCCCAGCCCGTCCCCGGCCCGGCCGGGCCCAGCGGAGCTAGCCGAAGTGACCCACCGCCGCGACCGAGGCGATCACCGCGAGCGCGAGCAGGGCTGCGCCGTCCCACCGCCGCCAGCGGACCGTGCTGAGCAGCAGGTCGAGGTGAGTGCTCGCGGCCGGCCCGGCGGGCAAGGACCGCAGCTCGCGCACGTCCCTGAGCAATGCGGCGGCCCGCGCGGCGCCGTGCGCGGCTCCGATCGCCGCCCCGGCCGTCAGCCCTGCCAGCGGCCCGCCCATCGCGGCGACCACGAGCAGGAGCGCGCCGAACCCGCCGTACGGGTTGCGGGTCAGGAAGCCAGGGCCGAGTATCGCCCCCCAGACCAGCACCCGCCTGCGTGGCGACGCGTCGATCAGCATGGTCTGCGGCACCTGCCAGCGGCGGCCCGGGGGCGGCAGGCCGCGGCGGCCGCTGACCTCGACAACGCCGTAGTAGCAGCCGTAGGCCACCGCGGCGGCCAGCGCTATCCCGGCCACCGGCAGGACGCCGAGCACGAGGCCAACCACAAGCCAGGTGATGGTGGCCGGTACCGCGTAGGCCGTCACCACCCAGGCAGCGCTCATCTGCCTCCCGACCGGAAGGCCCGCGGCTAGCGAGGCAGCGGAGTTGGCGCCTCAAGGCGAGCAAGCCTTGGAGTACCCGTTCAGCACGGCCAGGATCACCGCGAGCCCGGCCAGCACGATGGTCACGGCGCCTGCACCTGCTGCAGCCTGTGCTGCTCGGCACGGACGTCGGCCGGGCTCAGGCAGTGACAGCAGATGCACTCGCTGAGGCAGGTACACCAGTCGTGGCAGCCCGATGAGCCGATGCAGTCGTAGCAGACCTTGTAGCCGAGCCCCTTGCCGAGGCCCATGCAGGCGATCCAGCTACCCTGTGGCCACTCGCAGCGGTACCCCTGGTAGTTGATGCAGTTGCCCTTGTCGTAGGCGCTTGTGCACAGCTGGTGCCCGGGCGGGCAGCCGATGCCAGGGCAGCGGTCGCAGTGCCTGGTCGGGCCGCAGTGGCAGTAGGTGGCGGCCTCGGCCGGGCGTGTGCCGGTCGCCAGCGCGGCCAGCCCGGCCGTCCCGCCAACCACCGCCCGGCGCAGCACGTCTCTGCGGTTCACTCTCCTGGCCACCCGCTCGCTCAGGGTCACCCGGCCGACCGCTCCCTGGCCAGACCGGCCGATCTTCATGGCTCTACCCCTTTCCCGTTGTACCTCTCCCCCGCTGCGAGGTCATGGACACCACCCGGCGGCGCGGGCACCACGGCCAGCACCTGCTCCGGTGCGGGCAGCAGGCAGGCCTGGACAAAGGCGCGCACCTCGGCCGCCCTGATGACCGATCCCGCCGCCTGCACTACCCCGGCGCCGTCGACTGCCACGAGCAGCGGCGTGGCCGAGGCGCGGTAGGAGGCGAGCCCGTCCCCGGCGGGACGGCCGATCTCGATCCTGGTCGACCGGAACGTGTCCGAGATCTCCAGGTAGCTCGGCGGGTCGGAGATCAGCAGCAGCAGCCGCACCGCGGCAAGCTCGCCCGCATCGTGCAGGTGGTCGAGCACCGCAACCAGCTGCTCGCAGGATGGGCAGGTCGGGTCGACGAACGCGAGCAGCAGCGGCTGCCCGTCCCCCGGCCGCAGCCGCTCGGCCGACGGAGCGCCCGGCCTGACGTAGGTCAGCGGTGCGGCCGTGCTGCCCGCCACCGGACCGAGGCCGTCCTTGCGGCCGTCGCCGGCCAGCACGTGACCGAGTTGCCGGAACATGATCACCACAAGCAGGCCGAGCGCGCCGAGAAGGGCCCACTGCGCCACCGCGAGATAGACCGGGATGCGGATCACGACGCGAGCCCTGGACCGGCGGCCCCTGACCCGGCGGGCCTCCACCCGGCGGTCCCTGAATCGGCGGGCCCTGAACCGGCGATACTGCCGGATCCGAGTGCCGCGCCAGCGGCGAAGGCGCACCAGGCGACGAGGAGTCCGGCCGCCAGCAGGCCGAGCCGACCGGCCGAGCCGAGCTGGACCAGGGACGGCGTCGGTGGTGCAGTAGCGGCCACGGCGAGCAGCGTCATCAGCGCCGCCCGGCCGATGCCCGGCGGGCCGAACGACCGCCCGGACAGGGAGCCGAAGCACCGGCAGGGCCGGCCGGGATACCGCAGGTAGCCGACCACCGACACCACGACGAATCCGGCGCAGGCGGCCAGCACGGCGAGGTTCAGCCAGCGGACCCCGGGGTTACTCAGGCTTGCCGCCCCGAGCGCAAGCTCGCCGCCCGCGACGCCTGCCGCCATCGTGCTGGCCAGGCCGGGCCAGCGGCGATCAGGCAGGAACAGCGCCGCGGTCGCGGCGAACCCCCGCAGGTCGGCGAGCTTGGCACCGCCCGCCATGAGCAGCGATGCGGCGAGCAGCGCCTTGCAGCACAGCGCGAGCACGGCCACGCTCACACCGCCGCCGCCTGGCTCTGACGTGCGGCACGGCCGGCCACGCCGGCGGCATCGCCGGAGTCAAGCGGGAGGCCGGCGATCCTGCGCAGCTTGGCCAGCTGCCAGTCGTGGTTCACCAGGCTGGACGCCCGTACCCGGCCGGCCGCGTCCACCACGATCACGAATGGCATCACCCGCACGTTATATCTGGCGTACAGCGCTCGAGAGCCGGTGAGCACCGGGATCCTGTCCAGGCCGAGCGTGGTCAACGCTGGCTGCGAGAGCCGTGCGTCGCCCGCCGTCACGATCACGATCTCCAGGTCGGCGTTGGCCGGGTCGTCCCGCAGCGACCGCAGGCCGGCCACCACAGACGGGAACGACCGCAGCGAGTGGTCACCGAACACGATCAGCTGGAACGGCCGACCCGGCGGCGAGGAGCGCAGCGTCCCGTCAGCGTCCGGCAGCGACCAGGCAGGCGCCACCTGACCCCTGGCCAGTCCGTCACGAGCGATCGCGCCAGACCCGGACAGCGCGAGCTGGCCGATGCCGAGGATGGCAAGCAGCGCCGCGGCACACGCGAGAGCGGCAATCCCGACGAAGACGATCCCGAGTATCGTCATCTCCGCATCCGTTCCGCCCCGGCCACGCTCATGTGGAGAACGAAATCACCGCCGCACGGACTGGTCAAGCGTGACATGGCTCACTCGCGCGACGCCCTCCCGCCCCGGTGAGCACAGGTCGGCACGCCCCGCGCGCGGCCACTCCGGCCCGCACAGCGACTTCTCATCCGCTAGCGTCTCGCAAACCATCACAAATGCCTCGCGATCATGACGCTAGCGGATGAGAAGTGACCGTGGCGGATGAGAAGTGGCCGTGGCGGATGAGAAGTGACCGTGGTGACGCGGTGACCTATGGCCCTGGCTCGGGTTTGTGGGTAGGCAGTTGGATGACTCAGGAGACCCGGGCCGAACGGCGCATGAGACGATGAGGCTGTCATGACCAGTGAAGGCAAGAAGGAATGGGTGGTTGTCGGCGTCGACGGCTCGCCCGCGTCTGCGATGGCCATGGCCTGGGCGGCGCGGTACGCCAAGGCCGTAGGCGCGTCAGTGCGCGCCGTGATGGCCTGGCACTACCCGGCCGCCGTCGGACCCGCGCCGGTCGGGGTCGCGCCTGCCAGCGTCAGCGCCGAGGTCGAGCAGGAACGGCAGGACGAGCTCGACAAGGCGATCAAGGCAGCCTTCGGCGAGCCGCCTGTCATCGAGGTGGAGCGCAAGATCGCTTACGGCCACCCGTCGCAGGTGCTGATCGAGGAGTCCAAGAACGCCGACCTCCTCGTGGTCGGCAGTCATGGCCACGGCGGTTTCGCCGGCATGATGCTCGGGTCGGTCAGCACCCATTGCGTCACGCATGCGGCGTGTCCGGTCACCGTGGTCCGTACCGGCTAACCTGCACGCGCCGAACCCGAGAGCTGAGGCGGGCACACGCGATGAGCCAGACAGAACCGCACTCAGCAGACGGCCCCAAGCCGAGCCAGCCCGAGCCGGGGCAGCCCGTGCTTAGCCAGCCCGAGCTGAGCCAGCCCGTGCTGAGCCAAGCGGAGCTCGCCAGCATCGACGCGTACTGGCGTGCGGCCAACTACCTGGGGGCCGGCCAGATCTACCTGATGGCCAACCCGCTGCTCACCGAGCCGCTGCGGCCCGAGCACATCAAGCCGCGGCTGCTCGGCCACTGGGGAACCACGCCGGGGCTGAACTTCATCTGGGCGCACCTGAACCGGGCGATCACCTTCGGTGACCTGAACATGATGATTGTGATCGGCCCCGGTCACGGCGGGCCAGCTGCGCTGGCCAACACCTGGCTGGACGGCAGCTATTCGGAGATCTACCCGAGCGTGCCGCGCGACGCCGTCGGCATGGCCAGGCTGATGCGCCAGTTCTCGTTCCCCGGCGGGGTGCCGAGCCACGTCGCCCCGGAGACGCCCGGCTCGATCAACGAGGGCGGCGAGCTCGGCTACTCGCTCTCGCACGCCTACGGCGCCACGTTCGACAACCCCGATCTGATCGTCGCGTGCGTGGTCGGCGACGGCGAGGCCGAGACCGGCCCGCTGGCCACCAGCTGGCACTCGAACAAGTTCGTGAACCCGGCCAGGGACGGCGCGGTGCTGCCGATCCTGCACCTGAACGGCTACAAGATCTCCAACCCGACGGTGCTGGCCAGGATCAGCGCGGCCGAACTCGACGAGCTGATGCGCGGCTACGGCTTCCGGCCGATCTACGTCAGCGGTGACGTGCCCGCCGTCATGCACCAGCAGATGGCTGCCGCGGTCGACGACGCGATCGGCCAGATCCGCGCGATCTGGGACGCCGCCAGGGCCGCTCCCGGCGAGCACTCCGCGCACGGCGAGCACCCCGCGCACGGCGAGCACCCCGCGCATGGCGTGCACCGGCCCGCCTGGCCGATGATCGTGCTCCGCACGCCCAAGGGCTGGACCGGGCCCGCCGAGGTCGACGGGCTGCCGGTGGAAGGCACCTGGCGGTCGCATCAGATACCGCTTGGCGAGGTCAGGACCAACCCGGCGCACCTGCGCCAGCTCGAGGGGTGGCTGAGGTCCTACGTCCCGGCCGAGCTCTTCGACGCTTCCGGCGCCCCGCGCCCCGGCCTGCTGACCCTCGTCCCGTCCGGCGACCGCAGGCTTGGCATGAACCCGCACGCCAACGGCGGGCTGCTGCTGCGTGACCTTGACCTGCCCGACCCGCACGACTACGCCGTGGCGGTTGACGTGCCCGGGGCCGGGCTCGCCGAGGCGACCAGGGTGCTCGGCTCGCTGCTCGCCGAGGTCATGCGACGCAACCTGGCGACGAGCAACTTCCGGCTGGTCGGCCCGGACGAGACGGAGTCCAACCGCCTCGACGACGTGATCAGGGCGGCCGGCAAGACGTGGGAGGCCGAGATCTGGCCCGTGGACGTGAACCTGTCCCGCGACGGCCGGGTGATGGAGATCCTCTCCGAGCACACCTGCGAGGGCTGGCTGGAGGGCTACCTGCTGACCGGCAGGCACGGGTTCTTCTCCTGCTACGAGGCGTTCATCCACCTCGTCGACTCGATGGTGAACCAGCACATCAAGTGGCTCAAGGTCGCCAGGAAGCTGCCGTGGCGGCGGCCGATCGCCTCGCTGAACTACCTGGTCACCTCGCATGTCTGGCGGCAGGACCACAACGGGTTCTCGCACCAGGACCCCGGCTTCATCGATCATGTGGTGAACAAGAAGGCTGAGGTCGTCCGTGTCTATTTGCCACCCGACGCCAACTGCCTGCTTTCGGTGACCGACCATTGCCTGCGCAGCCGCAATTACATCAATGTCGTCGTCGCCGGCAAACAACCCGCGCCGGTCTGGCTGACGATGGATCAGGCGATCAAACATTGCACGGCCGGCGTCGGCATCTGGGAATGGGCCAGCAATGACAAGGGCGGCGAACCGGACGTCGTGATGGCGTGCTGCGGCGACGTGCCCACGCTCGAAACCCTCGCGGCGGTGGACCTGCTGCGCCAGCACGTGCCGGAGTTGAAGGTGCGCGTCATTAACGTCGTAAACCTGATGAAACTCCAACCCTCGCGGGAGCACCCGCATGGCTTGAGCGACCTCGACTTTGATACGCTGTTCACCAAGGACAAGCCCATCGTGTTCGCGTTTCACGGTTATCCGTGGCTTATCCATCGGCTTACCTACCGCCGGACCAATCACAAGAATCTGCACGTGCGCGGTTACAAGGAGGAGGGAACGACGACCACGCCGTTCGATATGGTGGTGCTGAACGAGATGGACCGGTTCCACCTGGTGCAGGATGTGATTGACCGGCTGCCGCAACTCGGCGCGCGTGCCGCCTACGCCAAACAGGCCATTCGCGACGCCCTCCTTGAGCACAAACAATATATTACCGAGCATGGCGAGGACCATCCGTTTGTCCTCGGCTGGCGATGGGGCGGGAAAAGCACGGCCGGTTCCGTCATCCGCAGTTCCACGGAAGGAGACAACGTCTGATATGAGCGAAATCAACAACCATCTGGGGAGCGCCGCGGCGGAGGGGCTTGAACTGCTGCGACGCTACAACTGCGGCCCGGTGCGGTTTGCCGGAGATGACAACGCACTTTACGAACGGCACTTGACGTTCGAT
>DATIZP010000071.1:0-8006 GCA_035517035.1 Streptosporangiaceae bacterium
GCTGCGCAGGCCGGCGACCCATCCGCCGAGCTGGCGCTCGGCGTGTACGCGCACCGGCTGGTCACCCTGATCGCCGCCATGGCCGCGGCGATGAACGGCCTGGACGCGCTGGCCTTCACCGGCGGCATCGGCGAGCATCACGCAACGGTCAGGGCCGCCGCCGCGGCAGGCCTTGGCTTCCTCGGCGTGGCCGTCGATCGGGAGCGCAACACCGCGGCGCACGCTGATGCCGACATCAGCGCCGACGGAGCCGCGGTGCGCACGCTCGTGCTGACCGCGCGCGAGGACGCCGAGGTCGCGCGGTCGACGTTCGAGGTGATGCGCGCGGTCAGCTCCTAGGCCCCAGCTCTCAAGCCTCAGTTCCTGGGCCCCAGTTCCTGGGCCTCGGCTCCTGAGCCTCAGTTCCTCGGCCAGCGTCTCGTGCTCCAGCGCGGCCCGAAGCACGCCCACTCCATCGCCCAGTACGCCATCCTGCGCCGGTTCATCCACACCCGCAGTAGGCCGGCCAGCGCCAGCGCCGCGAGCGCGAGCCCGATCGCCGTGCCGAGCTCGGCCAGCGCCGTCCTGACCGTGACCAGGCCCGCGCTCAGCGGCGGGCGGCCGGTCATCCGGCCGGCCGGGTTGACCCAGATGGGAACGGAGGCTCCGGCCCTGGTGCCCGGCCTGACCGGCACCGAGCCGGTACGGACGGCCCCGTCGGGCGCTACCCACCGTGCTGGCAGCCAGTAGCTGGTCATCGCCCCGAAGCCGAGCAGCTGCTGCGGGGCCGATCTGAGCAGCACCGCGCCGACCTCGCGCCAGGCCTGCTCCTGCCTGACCTCGGCCATGGCGCCGGTGCGAACCAGCCGCCCGGTGAGGCCTACGAGCAGCGGCGCGGCCACGAGAAACGAGACGGCCAGCATGATCCGGGCGGCGGTCTCGAACTTGTCGATCCGCCGGCGCAGCGGATTGCCATCCGCTCCCAGCCATCCGGCGACTCGCCGGACGAGCGGATGCGCCGTCGATCCGTGCAGGCCACGGCCCCCCGTCCGTTGCACACGGTCAGCATTCCCCGCCCGCTGCCGCTCACCCGCGCGGCGCCGCGCCGATGCGCGGGCAGGCGGACTGTAGCACCCGAATACGGGACCTTCTTCCCTACGGCGGCCGACCCGCCGACGGCAGACTAAGAGTGCGGATACTGGGGTAACACTTTTCCCGGCGGGCGCTTGGGGAGGACGCCGGCCGGCCGCGTCACGGGAGCCCGATGCGGGAGGCGACATGGATCCCACCGGACAGCAGCCGGTCATCCTGGTCGGCGTCGGCGGCTCGTCCGCCTCCGCGGCCGCGCTGGGCTGGGCGGCGGCCGAGGCGCGCCGGCGAGGCGCGCAGCTTCAGGTCGTGCGGGCCTGGCAGCCGCACCCGGCGCGGGCACTGTACGCCGGAACCGCAGGCCTTCGGTCAGAGCTCGCCGCCGCCGAGCGGCTTAATCACGACGTGCGGTCGGTGCTCGGCGAGGCCGACGGCCTTGACCTTGTGGTCCAGCTGATCGAGGGCAGCGCCGAGCGCATCCTCTGCGAGGCGTCGGCCGACGCGGACCTGCTGGTGCTCGGCTCTGGCAGCCAGTCACCGGTGGCCCAGGCCGACCCGCAAATCACCGACCGTCCGGTGGGGCCGGTGATCAGGGCATGCCTGAGCCGCGCCCGCTGCCCCATCGTGATCATCAGCCCGGCCTCGGCGCGGCGCCCGCACCTCGCCGCGCTTGCCTACCAGCTCTCCTGACCCGCGGCGCGCGGCACCTGTTGTTCGGCTGCGGTGCGACGTGCCCGTGGTAGCCTGCGCGGGGTAGACGGGGGGTCGACGGTGTACGGGGGGTCGCGCACCGCTGGTCGGTGCATCGCGCTGAGCTTGCCGTGCGTCTCGCGACAACGCGGGCGCTGCGGCCGACGGCGGTCGCCCGCGCACAGCGGCTGAGCCATGCGGAACCTCGCGCCCGGCCGGTACACGGCGGCCGGGCCGACCGCAGATCCGCTCAGGACGAGGCGACTCTTCCTCGGCGGGCTTGCCGCCGGGGTCGTGGCCATGTCGGCCACCGGACTGGCCGCGGTCAGCCTGGTCGAGTCGCCAGGCCAGGTAGCCGCGCGGTCGGCCGCCCCGCCGCGCTCGGTCATCACGGCCATCGCCCGCTGGGAGGTGCTGCGCGATCCGATCATCGTCAGCGGCGTCGTTCGGGCTGCCAGGACGGTCAGCATGACCGCCTCAGCACCGTTCAGCACGGTCACCGTCACCAGAATGCCGGTCAGGGTGGGCGAGCGGGTCTACCCCGGCCGGATCATCGCCGAGGTGGACGGCCGGCCGATCCTGCTGCTCCGCGGACGGCTGCCCGCCTACCGCGACCTGCACCAGGGCGACAGCGGACCGGACGTCGGCCAGCTGCAGGCCGACCTGGCCGGCCTCGGCTACGCAGACTACGACCCGCCGGGCTACTTCGGCCCGAGCACCTCGCTCGCGCTGGTGCTCCTCTACCAGCGGCTTGGCTACACGGCGCCGATCTACCACCCGCCAGGCCCGCGCAAGCGGCCGGGCGCCCAGCTGGTGCCCGACGCGTACCTGCCGATGAGCGAGGTGACGTACATACCCACCAGGTCCGCCCTGGTGGTGACGATCGGCGCCAGGGTCGGCCACGCGGCAGGGACCGGGCCGTTGCTGCGGCTGGCGACCGGGAGCCCGTACCTGTCCGGCGTCCTCAGCCAGCACCAGGCCTCGCTCGCCAGGGCCGGCCTGCCCGCAGCGTTCACCTCGGCGATCCCGCCGCTGACCGGGACGGGGACGGTGGTCAGGGTCGGCTCGATGCCCGCTGTGGGCGGCCCGCCACCCGGCGGCTACCAGGTCAGGGTGAGTAGCCACCGGGTGCTGCCGCAACGCCTGGTCGGGGCCAGGGTCAGGCTCACTATCTGGGCGAGCGTGACCAGCGGGCCCGAGCTCGCCGTCCCGGTCAGCTCGATCTTTGCCGCGGCCAGGGCAAGGCACGACTACGTGACGGAGGTCGGACCAGGTAGCCGGCGCCGCCGGATTCCCGTCTTCACCGGCCCCGCCGCGGACGGCCTGGTGGCCGTGCAGCCGGTGCGACCCGGCGGGCTGCGCCCCGGAGATCGCGTGCTGATCGGGTACCGGCGATGAGACAGCCGAGCACGCTTGAGCTGCGCGCCAGGCCGATCTCCCCGGCCGTGATCGAGCTGCACGGCATCGGCGCCAGCTACCCGGGTCCCGGCCGGAGGTCGCGCCGTGGCCCCAGGCACCGGCAGCACTGCCTGGCGCCCGCCGCGCTCTCCGGCGTGGACCTGGCCGTCAGGTCGGGCGAGTTCGTCACCCTGACCGGCCCGCCGCGGTCGGGCAAGACCACGCTGCTCAGCGTCATCGCGCTGCTGCTCCGCCCGGTCGCCGGCAGCTACCTGCTGAACGGCATCGATACCTCGATGCTCGGCGACCGGGACCGGGCGGCCCTGCGCGGCAGGCAGATGGGCCTGGTGTTCCAGCCGCCGCACCTGCTGCCCGCCCGGTCCGCCCTGGACAACGTGGCGCTGCCACTGCTGTACGCGGGGATCCCCGGACGGCCGCGCCGGAGTGCGGCGCTCGACTGCCTGGACCGGGTCGGCCTGAGCGGGCAGGCGCACCGCCCGGCCGCCGAGCTGTCCGCAGGTGAGCGCCAGCGGGTGGCCATCGCCCGTGCCCTGGTGACCGCGCCCGGCCTGCTGGTCTGCGATGACCCGACGGCTGGCCTGGACGCCGGCCAGGCGGCGCAGGTGGTCGGGCTGCTGACCGAGCTGCACGCGGCCGGGCGGACCGTGCTTGTCACCAGCCGCGACCAGCTTGCCGCCGCTTACAGCTCGCGGTGCGTGCGGATCGGCGGCGGCGGCGCCGAGACGAACGCGACCGGGTGACCTGCGGTGCGACGGTACCGGACGGGCCAGCCGACCAGGATGCGCCATGCCGACGCCATCGGCGAGGCGCTCGCCACGATCGTGGTCAGGCCGGCCAGGGCGTTCGTGACCAGCCTCGGAATCGCCGTCGCCGTGGCCTGGTTCGTGGTCGCACTCGGGCTGGTCAGTACCGCGAACAGCCAGGTGGCGGCGGCGTTCACGCAGCGGCTCGCGACCCAGCTTCGGGTCATCCAGACCAGGCCTGGCCCGGTTCCGGCCGGCGACCCGTTCCCTGCCGACGTGCAGCGGCGGATCGACGCGGTGGACGGCGTCGTCGCCGCCGGCGTCTACTGGCCGCTGCGGCTCGCCGTGCCGGTCGTGGTCTCGGCGGGCTCGCCGGGCGCCGGCGCCTCCCGGCCGGTCAGTTCCGTCCCGGTGGTCGCTGCGTCGCCAGGCTTCCTGTCCGCCGCCGGGATACGCGCCGGCCTGGGGCGGCGCTACGGCGACTGGGCGCAGGCCCATGCCGCCCAGGTCTGCCTGCTCGGCTCGGCCGCCGCCAGGTCCCTGGGCATCAGCGCGCTGCGCGGCCAGCCGTCCGTCGTGATCAACGAGGAGGCCTGCGTTGTGATCGGAATCTTTACCCGCGCGGTGCGGCAGCCATCGCTGCTGGGGGCGGTGCTGCTGCCGACGTCCACGGCGCAGGTGCTGTTCGGCCCGCCGGACCTGGGGGCAGGCGCGAGGCCGGCCGTGCTGATCCAGACCCGGCCAGGCGCGGCCCAGGTGGTCGCGAGGCAGGCGCCCTACGTGATCAGCCCGACCCTGCCCGGCCAGTTCGGCGTGGCCGTGCCGCGCAGTCCGCAGGGCCTGCGCGACCAGGTCACCGCGACCCTTGACGACCTGTTCGCGCTGCTCGGCTGGGTGAGCCTGGCGATCGGGATCCTCAGCCTGGCGAACGTGACCTGGCTGGCCGTGGCCGAGCGGGCACCGGAGTACGCGCTGCGCCGTGCGCTCGGCGCCCGCAGGCGGCACGTGGCCCTGCATGTCCTGTGGGAGACCGCGATGCTCGGGCTGCTGGGCGGGCTGGCCGGGGCCAGCCTGGGCGTGGCGGTCGTCGTCCTGGTCGCCCGCACCAGGCACTGGGAGCCGGTACTCGCGCCGCTGACCGTCCTTCCCGCGCCGCTGGCCGGCGCGGCCGCCGGAGCGCTGGCCGGCCTGATCCCCGCGATCCGTGCCGCCAGGATCGCCCCGGCCAGGGCGCTGGCCAGCTCGGCGGCCGCCTGATCGGGCCGGCCGACGACCGCTCGCCGGGCCGCCGCCCGGCCATTCCCGCAAGGGCGCGGCGCCGTCCCGGTCAGCGCACCGCGGGACCTTGGTCCCCGACAACCCGGGGCGCTCTGCCCTGTCGTAGCTGTCTAGTCACTGATGTCCTTTACGTCGTACGAGCCGCGGCCTTTCCCCGGCTCGCTGAACGTATGGAGGGGAACGGTGGCTGCGCTCGATCTCGCCCGGTGGCAATTCGCGATCACGACGGTGTATCACTTCATCTTCGTGCCGCTGACCATAGGGCTCTCCCTTGTCGTGGCCTGCATGCAGACGGCGTGGGTGCGGACCAGCAAGGACACCTACCTGCGGATGACCAAGTTCTTCGGGAAGATCTTCCTGATCAACTTCGCGGTCGGCGTCGTCACCGGCATCGTGCAGGAGTTCCAGTTCGGGATGAACTGGTCCGCGTACTCCAGGTTCGTGGGCGACGTGTTCGGCGCGCCGCTGGCGATGGAGGCGCTGGTCGCGTTCTTCCTCGAGTCGACCTTCATCGGGCTGTGGATCTTCGGCTGGAACAAGCTGCCGCGCAGGCTGCACCTGGCCACGATCTGGCTGGCCGCGATCGGGACCAGCCTGTCGGCGTACTTCATACTCGCGGCGAACTCGTGGATGCAGCACCCGGTCGGCTACGCGATCAACCCGGTGACGCACCGGGCGCAGCTCACCAGCATCACGGCGCTGCTGACCAACTCGACCGCGCTGGCCGCCTGGCCGCACGTGTTCTTCGCCAGCCTCGTGATCACCGGCGCCGTGCTGATCGCGATCAGCGCCTGGCACTTGGCCAGGGGCACCTTCACCGATGTCTTCGCCAAGACCATGCGGCTCGGCCTGATCGTCACGCTCGTCGCCGGCCTCGCCACCGCGGTGACCGGTGACATCCAGGCCCGCCTGATGGACAGCCAGCAGCCGATGAAGATGGCCTCGGCCGAGGCGCTGTACACCACCGAGTCTGGCGCGTCGTTCTCGCTGTTCACGATCGGCACGCTGAACGGCGACAAGGAACTGTGGTCGGTCCGGGTGCCCTACCTGCTCTCGCTGATCGCCACGCTGAACCCGCACGGCACCGTGCAGGGCATCAACAACGTCGAGCGCGCCTACGCCAAGAAGTACGGCCCAGGCGAGTACCGGCCGGACATCCCGGTCACCTACTGGTCGTTCCGGCTGATGATCGGGTTCGGCCTGCTCGCCATGCTGATCGCCGCGGTGGGCCTGTGGCTCAGCCGCCGCCAGCGGATACCAAAGCCGCGGTGGTTCTACCGGGTCGCCATCTTCGGCGTCGCGCTGCCCTACCTGGCGACCACGACGGGCTGGATCTTCACCGAGATGGGCAGGCAGCCGTGGACCGTCTTCGGCCTGATCAAGACCTCGCAGAGCGTGTCCCAGGGCGTCACCTCGTCCTCCGTGATCATCTCGATGACGGCGTTCACGCTCGTCTACGCCGTGCTCGCCGTCATGGCCGGCTGGCTGGTGCTGCGGCACGTGCGGGAGGGCGCCCCGGCCGAGGTCGAGTCGCCCGCCGCCGGCGAGCAGCTTCCCGTCTTCTCGTACTGACCCCCTGACCGATCCTGGAGAAGCGCAATGACTCTCGCCGACTTCTGGTTCATCCTCATCGCGGTCCTGTGGACGGGATACTTCGTGCTTGAGGGCTTCGACTTCGGTGTCGGGATGCTCGTGCCCGTGCTCGGCCGCGACGACGCCGAGCGCCGCACGATGATCAACACGATCGGCCCCGTCTGGGACGGCAACGAGGTCTGGCTGCTGACCGCGGGCGGCGCCACCTTCGCCGCGTTCCCGCTCTGGTATGCCTCCCTGTTCAGCGGCTTCTACCTGGCGCTGCTGCTGATCTTGCTTGCGCTGATCGTGCGCGGCGTGTCGTTCGAGTTCCGCGGCAAGATCCACACCGCCCGGTGGCGCGCGAACTGGGACCGGGCGATCTCGGTCTGCTCCGGCCTGACCGCGCTGCTGTGGGGGGTGGCGTTCGCCAATATCGTCCGCGGCGTGCCGCTGAACGCCGGGCACATCTACACCGGCAACCTGCTCACCCTGCTGAACTGGTACGGCCTGCTCGGCGGCCTGGTCACGCTCAGCTTGTTCCTGCTGCACGGCGCGATCTTCCTGTCCCTGAAGACCACCGGGGAGCTGCGCGAGCGGGCCAGGGCGACCGCACTGCGCGTCTCGGCGGCGGCGGTGGTGTTCGCCGCGGCGTTCCTCGTGGTGACCCAGTACTCCCACGGCAAGCCGGCCACCGACGTGACGGCGGCGCTGGCGGCCGTCGCCCTGCTCGGCGCGGTCGGCGCGACCTACCGCGGCAGGGAGGGCTGGGCCTTCGCCGGCACGGCGCTGACGCTGGCGCTCGCGGTCGCGACGCTGTTCGGCGACCTGTTCCCGAACGTGCTGCCGTCAAGCACGTCGAGCGCGTTCAGCCTCACCGTGACCAACGCCTCGTCGAATCACTACTCGCTGATGGTGATGACCTGGGTGGCGCTGATCTGCACGCCGGTCGTGCTCGCCTACCAGGGCTGGAGCTACTGGGTCTTCCGCAAGCGCCTGACCAGGGATGACTTCGTCACCAAAGCGGCCGTCCCCGCGACCGTCCCTGCGGCCGTCCCCGCGGTCGATGGCGCGGTCGATGGCGCGCCCGGCAGCGCGTCCGCGAGCGCCGGGGCCAGCCCGTCCGGCACCATGCCGCCTCCTGGCGCGCCGCCGGTCCAGCCGGCCCCCGGCCGGTCGTGAAGCCGGTCAACCCTGCGCTGCTCCGCAGGGCGAGCGCGGCGAGAAACTACCTCG
>DATIZP010000072.1:0-52055 GCA_035517035.1 Streptosporangiaceae bacterium
GGCCATGCCCAAGTCGCTGCCGCCCAAGTGGTTCTACGACGAGCGCGGTAGCGAGCTGTTCGACAAGATCACCAGGCTGGACGAGTACTACCCGACCAGGGCCGAGCGGGAGATCCTGGCCGCTGCGGCGGGCGAGATCGCCGCGGCGGCCGGCGCGACGACGCTGGTGGAGCTCGGCTCGGGGTCCGCCGACAAGACCAGGCTGCTGCTCGACGCCATGCGGGACCACGGCACCCTCGCCGAGTACGTGCCGGTGGACGTGAGCGAGTCGGCGCTGCTCACCGCGGCGGGCCGGATGCTCGAGCGGTACCCCGGCCTGCGGGTCTGGCCGGTGCTCTCCGACTTCACCGCGCAGATACCGATCCACGACACCGGCGGGCCGCGGCTCGTCGCGTTCCTCGGCGGCACCATCGGCAACCTGCTGCCCGCCGAGCGGGCGGAGTTCTTCGCCAGCGTGCGCGCCGAGCTGCGGGACGGAGACGCGCTGCTGCTCGGCACCGACCTGGTCAAGAACCCCGGCGTGCTGGTCGCCGCCTACGACGACGCGGCCGGTGTCACCGCAGAGTTCAACAAGAACATCCTGCGGGTGCTCAACACCGAGCTCGGCGCGGACTTCGACATCGACCAGTTCGAGCACGTCGCGATCTGGGACGAGCGGGCCGAGTGGATCGAGATGCGGCTGCGCTCCTGCGCCGACCAGACGGTGGTGGTGCCGGCGATCGGGCTGACCGTGGCGTTCAGCGACGGCGAGGAGATGCGGACCGAGATCTCGGCCAAGTTCCGCTGGGCAGGCGTCGTCGCTGAGCTGGCTGCCGCCGGGCTCGGCCTGCGGTCCTGGTGGACCGACGAGGAAGGCAGATTCGGCCTGTCGCTCTCGGTCCCGGTCTAGTCGCCCGGCGCGGGCTCGCTGGCACCGCCCGCCTGGGTGCCAGCCGCGGGATCGGGCGCCTCCACGGCGCGGAACCGCCAGCGGGCGAGCTCGACGTCGTCCACCGCGAGCACGGCAGCGTAATCGCCTGGCCGGTCGAGTATGAAGTTCGTGACGAACGCCGCGAGCGGTATCACGGTGAAGTCGCCGACCCGCATGTTCGGTGCCGTGCCCACCCTGAACTGCCCTTCGAACCTGGCAGCGAGCGGTCGGCCGTCGGCGTCCTCGAACGTGACGGAAAAGGCGTGGCCCTGATGGTGCTTGCGCCACGGGATGTGCAGCACCGCAGCGACGCCGAAGGCCCGCGCGACCGGATACGTCGCGCTGTACACCTGGTTCCAGAACCCCCCGTTGACGTAGAGCTTGCCGTTCTCGACCACCGCGTGGTCGGACAGGAAAAACGCGAACGCCTGGATGTCCTCTGGCATCGGGTGCTCGGTCATGGGACTAACCTATGCGGCTGGCCCGCGGCGAGGAATGGCCGGCGCAAGGCGCCTCGACCCGGTGGGGCCGTCAGGACGATGCCACCGGCGGCGCCCAGCCCGGCCGCGGGATCAGGCAGAAGGTGTGCCCGCCCGGGTCGGCGTAGACATCGCCGTCCAGCCTGCGCGCGCCGAGCGCCAGCACCCGCGGGGCGGCCTGCGCCAGGTCGTCAACCATGATGTCCAGGTGCACCTGCTGCGGGATCGCAGGGTCAGGCCAGGTCGTAGGCCGATGTCCGGGCGCGAGCTGGAACGCCAGCCCCGTGGCGCGGTCGCTGGGGGCCACCACGACCCAGTCGGCGCTCGTGTACGTGATGGGCAGGCCGAGCAGGGCGGAGTAGAACGAGGCGAGTTCCGCCGGATCGGCGCAGTCGAGCACGACGTGGTGCATCCGACCGATCGCTGTCATGGGACCGTACTATCAGAGGCGAGGAGGGACAGCGTGGACGACGCGGCACAGGCAGGTGCGGCGGGCGGACCCAGGGTGGGGGACGCATCGCGGCTGATGGACGCCGGCGGGCTGGACCGACTGCATGCTGTCCTGCGCGATCTCGGCTACCAGGTGATCGGCCCGGCAGTCAGGGACGGGGCGATCATCCTTCGCGAGCTCGGATCGGCAGGCGAGCTTCCGTTCGGCTGGGGGGTTGAGCTGGCGCCCGGCGGCTACCGGCTGAGGCAGCGCGCCGACACCGCGGCGTTCGGTCACTCGGCGGGTCCGCAGTCGTGGAAGCAGTACCTGCACCCGCCCAGGGAGAAGCTCTGGTCGATCGGGCGCACCGACGGCCGGCTCGAGCCGCCGGACCCCGACGGCCAGGACGACAGGATGGCGTTCATCGGCGTGCGCCCCTGCGACCTGCGGGCGATCGGCATCCAGGACCGGGTGCTCGCCGGCGGTGACCACGCGACGTCCAGGTACGCGGCCCGCCGGGCCGGCGTGTTCATCGTCGCGGTGAACTGCACCGAGCCAGGCGAGACCTGCTTCTGCACATCCATGGGGGCCGGGCCGCAGGCGGGTCCCGGTTACGACCTCGCGCTGACCGAGATGACCGGCGACGGCACGCACCGTTTTCTTGTCGATGTGGGCTCGTCGGCCGGAGCCGAGGTGCTCGCCGAGGTGCCGACCACGCCCGCCGACGACCCGACCGAGCACCTGGCCAGATCGGCGGTGCAGGAGGCGGCGGGCCGGATGGGGCGGTCCATGCCTGCCGACGTGCTGCACGACCTGATGCGCGACAGCTACGATGCCGCCCGCTGGGACGATGTCGCCGCCCGCTGCCTGACCTGCGGAAACTGCACGATGGCTTGCCCAACGTGCTTCTGCACCACGGTCGAGGACACCAGTGACCTGACCGGCGAGCACGCGGAGCGCTGGCAGCTGTGGGACTCCTGCTTCTCGCTCAGCTTCTCCTACCTGCCGAGCGGCCCGGTCCGCGCCAGCGACCGCAGCAGGTACCGGCAGTGGCTCACGCACAAGCTCGGCACCTGGCACGACCAGTTCGGCAGCTCGGGCTGCGTGGGATGCGGCCGGTGCATCGTGTGGTGCCCGGTCGGCATCGACCTGACCGAGGAGGTCGCCGCGCTGCGCGCCGAGGCCGCCGGACGGCAGGGCGCTCCAGGCACGGCAGGGCCTGGCGGCAGCGATCAGGCACGGCCATGACCGGCGTCAGCGCTGCCGAGCTTGCAGCCCACGACTTCCTGCGCGGCCTGCGGCCAGCCCAGGTCGAGCGGCTGGCCGACGCCGCGGTCGCGGTGGCCGTGCCGGCCGGTCACCGGTTCTTCGAGGAAGGCGGCAGGGCGGCGCAGTTCTGGCTGATCACGAGCGGGCACGTGGCACTGGACCTGCACGTGCCCGGCAAGGCGCCGATCATCATCGAGACGCTCGGCCGCGGCGACGTGGTGGGGCTCTCCTGGGCATCGCCGCCGCGCGAGTGGCAGTTCGGCGCCGATGCGGTGCAGCCCACCGAGGCGTTCGAGTTCGACGCGGACGAGGTGATCGGGATCTGCGAAGGCGACCACGAGCTCGGGTACCAGCTCGCCCGCAGGCTGCTCGCGGTGGCCTCCGGTCGCATGCACTGGAGCCGGATCAGGATGCTCGACCTGTACGGCAGCCCGGAGCAGCGGGGCGGGATGTCATGACCGCCCAACTGACCGGCACCGGGCATGCCCCGGCCGTGGGCCACTCGGTCCCGGCACGCTATGTCGTCCGATCGCGCAGGGACGAGACGCACGACACCGTGACGCTGGTGCTTCGCCCGGTCGACGAGCCCGTGCCCGCGCACCGGCCCGGCCAGTTCACGATGCTGTACGCGTTCGGCGTCGGCGAGGTGCCGATCTCGATCAGCGGGGCTCCGGTCGGGACCGAGCTTGTGCAGACCATCCGCGCGGTCGGCGCGGTCACCAGGGCGCTGTGCGCGGCACGGCCAGGGGAGATGGTCGGCGTGCGCGGGCCGTTCGGCACCGACTGGGGGATCGGGGCTGACGGCGCGGGCGCCGCCAGCCCGATGCCAGACCCGGCCGGCCGGGACATCCTCGTGGTGGCCGGCGGCATCGGCCTCGCGCCGCTACGCCCGGCCCTGCTGACCGCGCTGGCGGGCAGGGAGCGGTACGGAAGGATCACGGTGCTTGTCGGCTCCAGGTCTCCGGAGGAGATCTGCTTCGGCGACCAGTTCGACTCCTGGCGGCAGGCGGGTGCGCAGGTGCTTGTCACGGTGGACCGGGCTTCGTCGGGATGGCGCGGCCACGTCGGCGTGGTTACCCAGCTGATCGACCGGATCGACATCGACCCTGCGGCGACGGTCGCGCTGGTCTGCGGGCCGGAGGTGATGATGCGGCTGACCGCCAGGGCGCTTGCCGCCCTCGGCATCGGCGAGCCTGACATCAGGGTGTCGCTGGAGCGGAACATGCGGTGCGGGATCGCCGAGTGCGGCCACTGCCAGCTTGGTCCGGTACTGCTCTGCAGGGACGGCCCGGTCGTCGGCTACGAGCAGGCCCACCAGCTGCTCTCGATCAAGGAGCTCTGAGCCATGGCCCGCCCCACGCTCGCCGTCTGGAAGCTGGCCTCCTGTGACGGATGCCAGCTCACCCTGCTCGACTGCACCGACGAGCTGCTCGCGCTGGCCGCCGAGGTAGACATCGTGCACTTCACCGAGGCGACGAGGACGGACCTGCCTGGCCCGTACGACGTGTCGCTGGTGGAAGGCTCGGTGACCACACCGGACGATGCTGAGCGGATCCGCGCGATCAGGGAGCGGTCGCGGACGCTGGTCACCATCGGGGCGTGCGCGACCTCGGGCGGCATCCAGGCGCTGCGCAACTTCGCCGATGTCGCCGAGTTCACCGCGGCCGTCTACGCCAGGCCCGAGTACGTGCAGACGCTGACCACCTCCACCGGGGTGGCCGAGCACGTGCCTGTCGACTTCGAACTGCGCGGCTGCCCGATCGACAAGCGCCAGCTGCTCGAGCTGCTCTCGGCCCTGCTGGCCGGGCGCAAGCCGCAGATACCGCAGCACAGCGTCTGCTTCGAGTGCAAGAGCCGCGGCAACGCGTGCGTCATGGTGGCGCACGGGACTCCCTGCCTCGGCCCGGTCACCCAGGCCGGATGCGGTGCTATCTGCCCGTCCTATAACCGCGGCTGCTACGGCTGCTTCGGCCCCGTGCGCGACCCGAACACCAGGTCGCTGATCCCGCGGCTGGTCGGGCTCGGGATGAGCGAGAGCGCGGTGGAGCGGGTGTTCTCCACGTTCAACACCGCGGCACCCGGCTTCTCGCCTGCCACCAGGCCGCCCAGCGACCCTGCATCAGGCCACCCGGCGGCGGCTAGCTGATTCCGAGGTCGGCGAGCACCGCGGTGGTGAGCGTGTCGGCGGCGCCGGCCACCGCGGGAGTCAGCCCGGTGCCATAGCCGCAGTCGGCGACCTCGACCGCGTGCACGACCAGGCGGTTGGGCAGCATGTCCAGCGTGCGGGCCAGGCTGATGGCATTGCCCAGGCCCAGGCCGTGCGAGCTGACCGCGGCCAGCGGCTCGCCGCCGACCTGCTCGATCTCCAGTCGGTAGGTGCGGCCAGGCGCCGGCGTGCCGAGAGCGCCCGCCCTGACCGCGTCGATCACCACCGCGAGATCGGAGTCTGACCACTCCTCGATCAGCCGCACCGGCTCGCCGTCGCTGACCACCAGCCGCACCGTATCGGGCACCAGCGGGCGCAGCGATTCGAGCACGCGCAGGCCGACGCCGTCGTCGCGCCTGAACTCGTTCCCGACGCCGATCACGACCACCCGATCTGTCATCGGCGGTCCATTCGCAGGTCGAGGAAGTGCGTCGCGCACGAGATGCACGGGTCGTAGTTGCGTATCGCCTGCTCACAGGCGAGAGTCAGGCGCTCGTCGTCGAAGTCGAGCCGGTCGGCCACGAACCCGCGCAGGTCGTCCTGGATCGCGCCCTGGTTCTGCGAGGTGGGCGGAACGATCCGCGCGCTCACGATCATGCCCGCCTGGTCGAGCTCGTACCGGTGGTAGAGCAGGCCGCGCGGCGCCTCGGACACCCCGTGGCCTGTCCCGGCCCTGGGCTCCACGGCGATGTACGGCTCGGCGGGCGGCACGTATTCCTCGATCAGCCTGATCGCCTCCTCCACCGCGCAGACAACCTCAACGGCGCGCACCACGATGCTCTGGAACGGGTTACGGCAGGTGTCGCCGAGTCCGGCCGCGTGGGCCGACTCGGCGGCGACCGGTGGCAGCCACCGGGAGTTCAGCGAGTACCGCGCGAGCGGGCCGGTCAAGTAGAACCCGCTGCCCAACACCGCCCCGGCTGCCCGGTCGGCCAGCCTCGCGTGCAGCGCCATCGAATACGGCACCTGCTCCTCGATCACGTGCTGCTCGAACTCGGCAGCGGCGAACTCAAGCCCGCCGCTGGTGACCACGCTGCCACGCTCGATCGGGTAGCGCCCAGGGTCGTGCAGGGACATCAGCTCATGGTCGAAGCTGTAGTCCGGGAAGTCGAAGCCAGCCACCCAGCGGACCGTCTCGACCGCCAGGTCGAGCGTCGTCCGCAGCCGGTCGGCCAGCGGCTCAAGCTCGGCCCTGGTCGGAACCCGGTAGAAGCCGCCCACCCTGACGTTGACCGGGTGCACCGAGCGGCCACCGATCGTGGCCATGATCGCGTTGGCGGTGCGGCGCAGGGCGAGCCCGCGCTCGACGATCTCGCGGTGATCGCGTGCCATCTCCACCGCGCCCGGATAGCCGAGAAAGTCGGGCGCGTGCAGCATGTAGATGTGCAGCGCGTGGCTGGAGATCCACTCGCCGCAGTACAGCAGCCTGCGCAGGACGCCAAGCTCGGGCGGCAGCGCGACCCCGCAGGCCGACTCGATCGCCCAGCACGCGCTGGTCTGGTAGGCGACCGGGCAGATGCCGCAGATCCGGGCCGTGATGTCGGGTGGCTCGGTATAGGACCGACCGCGCAGGAAGGCCTCGAAGAAGCGCGGCGGCTCGTAGATCTCCAGCCTGACCTGCTCGACCTGGCCGTCAGTGACCCGGACGTACATCGATCCTTCGCCCTCGACCCTGGCAAGCCCGGTCGTCACCAATGTCCGGTCAGCCCGGTGCGTCATCGCCAGCCCCCATGCCCTCTGACGGCCACTGGCCGCCCTGCTGCCTCACCTGCCGTCAGCTAATGGTGTCGCACCGGCCGCGTGCCCTATCGTCGGCCCCATGCTGACGCCCTCGCAGCGCAGGATGGCCGCCGACCTTGACACCCGCCTCACCCGGCTGGCCAGGTACGACGACGAGTCGATCGTGCACGAAACGTGGATCAGGCAGCGCTACGACAGCGGCAGCTACCCCACGTACGCCCCGGCAAGGGCGGCGGCCGTGCGGACCGCCTGGCACGAGGCCGGCCATGCGGTCGCGGCGCTCGCGCTCGGCGCCAGGTTCAGCTCGGCCAGCATCCGCCGGGGCAGCGGAACCGAGGGCCGGGTCCATCGGCTAAGCGCCGAAACGGACACCTCGTTCGTGATCGATGCGGCCGGGCAGATCGCCGAGCGGCTGATGAACTGGACCACAATCGAGCGCGACGATGAGCTTGCCAGCTGGCTCGCTGCCTGGCGGTCCGACGGCGGCGACGCCCGGCGGTTCCGCCGCAGCATCGGCCCCAGGTTCGGGTCGGACGAGATCGGCGCCTGGCGGTACAGCGAGGCGCTGCTGATCCCGCGACGTCCGCGGATCCGCCACCTGGCCAGGGCCTTGCTCGCGCATCCGAGGCACCTGCCTTACGAGGTTGCGGCATCTCTGGCCGGAACGGACGCCCGTGCTGCTCACTGAATTCCCGGTGCGCTGGCACCGTCCTGATCCGAGATCGCGTTGTCAGCCGATAGGCTCGCTGAAGCGATCTTGAAAGGGCGGGCGAGCGTGCGTGATGTGCGAAGGGGCGCGGTGCGAAGGGGTGCTGCCGCCATTGTGGTGCTGATCTCCGGCCTGATGGTCATAACTGCCGGCCAGTCGGCTGCGCTCGCGCGATCGGCCGCCGTGGCATCGGAATCGCCCGCCGTCGTGCTGGTCAACCAGCCTGCCCGCTCGGTCTGCGCCGGGCACAGGTTCACCGTGGGAGTCTGGTTCCAGCAGTTCTCCGGCGGCTCGCGCGCCTACCGGATCGCAATCTCCGGGCCGCGGCACCGGCTGTTCTTCCTGCGCCACGGCCAGGCGCCGACGGCGCACTGGCGGTTCTGGCGGGTGCTGGCCGGGCGGGCAGGCCGTTACCACACGACCTACTACGGCCACCGGCTCGGCTCGGCGAGGTGGACGCCTTACCGTGCCCTCACCATCGCCCGCCGCTGCGGCTGAGGTCGCTGCCGCCCCGGCCGGTCCGCCGGCCCGGCGGCTGATCCTCCCGATCGCGGTGGCGCTGGTGATCGTGCTCGTGGCCGTCATCGCCCTATGGCGGGCCGCGGCCAGCCACCGGCCCGCCCCGGTCAGCCTGGCAAGCCTGCACTGGATGTTTTACCGTGAGGACCTCGGCAGGATCGCGCTCATGGCACCTGGCCTGATCGGCCGCACGCTCGCCGGCCCAGGCACCTATGTGCTCGAGCGGTCCGCGGGTGGCACGCTGCCGCCGGGAGCCATACCCACCCAGGTCTTCTTCAGCGCCACGGACCTGCGGACGGCCATCCGCGACGGAACGGTGATCCCTGGCGTCCGGGCGGTGCTCGACGACCCGGAGTACTGGCCGGCCACCTCGCCAGCCGAGCAGCGCGACCCGGTGCCGGCCATGCGGCGGTTCGCGCAAGCGGCACGAAGCGGTGGCTACCAGCCGATACTGGCTCCTGGCCGGGATTTGACCGAGGCGCCGGGTGCGGGCTGCGCCAAGACCCAGGCACAGACGCTGACCCTGTCCTACCTGAACTGCGGCATCCCGGCCGCGGCGCGCCGCGCGTCCGTCTTCGTGATCCAGTCCGCTCCGGTGGAGACCCGGCTTGGCCAGCTCGTGCTGCTCGTCAGCCGGGCCGCCGCACAAGCCAGGGCCGCGAACCCGCACGTCATCGTGCTCGCCACGCTCAGTACCACGGTCGGCACGCGGCCGGTCGGTCCTGCCATGCTCGCGACCGCCGCCCGGGCCATGCTCCCGTACGTGCGGGGTTTCCTGGTCAACACCACACCGGCCACCGACGGCCGGCTGATCTCCTGCCTGCGCCTTCTGGCCAGCGGCTCGTAGGCTCCGACCGCGAGCGCCGGGGCGGCCAAGATCTTCGGGTCGAGGCAGTTTAGACCGAACCGCGGCTGGCGACGATGATCACCGAAGAGAACAGGCGGCCGTGATTAAAGTCCCGGGGACCGCACCAGAGCCGGTGCCCGGAGCGGTACGCCGGCGGCGGGTCGCGCGCGCTACTCGATCCGCAGGATAAATTCATCGATCCAGCGATACCTCATTTGCTGTCTAACCAGCCTCCTCTACGGGTTCACAACGAATATCCCGTGCACCTGGCGGCCATATCCAGGTGAGCTCAATGCGCAAGGCATTCGAGGGGTGAAGAGATGGGTCGCACTCAGATTCGGCTTCCTAAGTCGTGGGTCATCATTCCGGTCATCGCGCTCCTGGCGGTCGGGCTGGGAATCGGCCTCTACTTGCACGTATCGGCCAAGGCCGTGAACAAGCCGGTAAACCTGTCGGGCCTGTACTGGATCTACTTCCGTGAGGACCTGACCAGGCTCCAGCCGCTCGACCCGTCACTCGTCGGCCAGACGCTCAGCGGGCCTGGCACCTACGCGCTCGAGCACAACGCCTCGGGCCCGCCGCTGCCCGCCGGGGTGATCCCGGTCCAGCTCTTCTTCAGCTACGCCGACCAGCAGGCGGCGATCAAGAACGGCGGCATCCTGCCCGGCGTCACGACGCTGGCCGACGATCCCGAGTACTGGCCGGCCACGCCGGTCAGCGAGCAGCGCAACCCGCTGACCTACATGCAGGACTTCGCCCAGGCGGACAAGTCGGCCGGCTACTCGACCTTGCTGGTGCCCGGAGTGGACCTGATGTCGGTACCTGGCGCGACGTGCGGCCAGGGGAAGGGGCAGACGATCTCGCAGGCCTACGTGACCTGCGGCCTGCCCGGTGCCGCGGCGAACGCCAAGATCTTCGTGATCCAGACCGCCGCGGACGAGACCAACCTCCCCGTGGCGACCAGCCTGGCGCAGCACGCGGCCGCGGCCGCGCGGGCGGCCAACCCCAGCGTGATCGTCATCGCGACGATCAGCACCCTGGATAACGGCGTCCCCGTCTCGGCCAGCGCGATGGACAAGGCCGCGCGTGACATGCTGCCTTATGTCCAGGGATTCGAGGTGAATACCACCGCGAGCACGGACTCGCGTTACATCACATTCCTGCATTACCTGTCAGGAAGCTGATTTCCGCTCAGAGCCGGGCGGATGCCGCCGAATACCGCCGGGCCGCCCGGCACTTTGCGCGCGCCGGAGGCAGCACCGGGTAATGCGGGCCTATAATCGCTGGCCATCCTGATGTCTGATGACGGGGGGACTAGCAATGAGTTCAGGCCCGCGCAGGAAAAGATATCTCCGGCGGCCGCGGCCGGCCGGAGTCGCGGTGCTCAGCCTGGGTCTGGCGGGCATCGCCGCCGCGCTCGTCGCCGCGGGACCGCCCGGCCTGGCGAGTGCGCGGACCACGAGGACCGCCGGGCCCGCGCTGGGGACCGCGGCCAGGGCAGGGAGGCTGGCCAGCCTGTACTGGATCTTCTACAAGGAAGATGTGGAGCGGATCAACAAGTTCGACCCCGAGATCGTCCAGGAGATGACCTCCGGTCCTGGTACCTACGCCCTGACCCGCTCGCCGGCCGGCCTCAAGCTGCCGCCCGGGGTGATCAAGGTGGAGAACTTCTTCAGCGAGGCCAGCCTGGAGCAGGCGATCGGCGACAAGACCGTGTTCACGGGCGTGCGGGTGGTGGCCGAGGATCCCGAGGACTGGCGCGCGACTCCGATGGACGAGCGGCAGCTTCCGATCCGCTACATGAAGGCGTTCTCCGCCGCCGCGGACAGCCACGGCTATCAGCCGATCCTGGTCCCGGCCAGGGACCTGATGCGGGTCAAGGGCGCGGTCTGCACCCAGAAGCCGTCGCAGACCATCTCGCAGGCCTACATCGCCTGCGGCATGCCCGCCGCGGCTGCCAGGGCCCGGATGTTCGTGATCCAGGCCGCTGCGGTGGAGACCAACCTGCCCGCACTGCGCCAGCTGGTCCAGCAGGGTGCCGCCGACGCGCTCCGCGCCAACCCGGATGTCATCGTGCTGGCCACGCTCAGCGCGGCACCGGACGGCAGCCCGGTGCCGACGTCCGCGCTGATCGCGGCGGCCAAGACGATACTGCCCTATGTCAAGGGGCTCGAGCTCAACTCCGAGCCGGCCAACGACCATGAGCTCGTCACGTTCCTCACCGAGCTCAATGGCTCGTAGCCGCCAGGCGCGCGGTGCGCCAAGGGAAGGAGACCAGCGCATGGGCCAGGTGGGCGCCGGTGTCGCCCACCTGCGCTGGATCATCGAGCAGGAGAACCTCGCCAGGCTCGCCGGCGCGGCCCCCGACCTGGCCTGCCAGCTGCTCGCCGCGCCCCAGCCGATCGTGGTCCGCGGCCCGTCCGGAGGGCCGGTACCGCACGGCGTCCGGCCCGCCGAGCTATACACGAGCTACGCGAAGTTCAGCGAGCAGGTCAGCCGGGCAGCCCTTCCGGCCGGCGCACGCGCGGTCATCTACGACCCGGAGAGCTGGGCGGCCACCCCACCGGAGGAAAGGCACGACCCCATGCGTTACCTGGCGCTGTTCGCCGCCCTGGCACGCGCGAATGGGTACCAGCCGATCCTTGCTCCGGGCCGGGACCTGACCCTGACCCCGGGCGGCCGGTGCGCGAAGCGCCCGGGCGAGCGGGTCGGTGAGGCGTACGTCAGGTGCGGCATTCCGCGAGCGGCCGAGCACGCCGCGATCTTCGTAATCCAGGCCGCGCCGCAGGAACTCGACCTTCCGGGCCTGCGCCGCCTGGTCGAGGCCAGCTCTCGCCAGGCCAGATACGCTAATCCGGCCGCGGTGCTCATCGCCACGATCAGCACCGCACCAGGCGGCGTCCAGGCGGACCCGGCCGCGATGGCCAGGGCCGCCTGGACGATGCTCCCGTTCGTGCACGGCTTCATGCTGAACATGACCGCGGCGACTACTCTGAGCGCGGCCGCCTTCCTGCGGGCGCTGCCCACGCGCCCGGACTGACCCCGCTCGCCGCGGGCAGGCCGGGCGCCGTGCGCTCCGCCGCGCCCAGGGCGGGCAGCGAACTGTCGCCATCGTCGCCGTCGCTGTTGTCGTTGCGCCGGGGCTTCTTCTTGCCCCGGTGGTAGCACCGGTACTCGTGCCAGATTCGCGTGTCGAGCGCGTAGTCCTTCAGCCGGCAGAACAGCACCGGCAGGATGTCGCGCTGGCCCATCGTCATCCGGTACTCGATCCCCTTGGCCATCCGGCCGTAGTTCTTGCCTCCGATCCAGCGCCGTTCGTGCGGCGACCTGGACAGGTAGTCACCGCCGAAGACCGCCTGGAAGTGCCTGTCCAGCCAGGAGATCACGAATGCCTCTATCCGCGGGTCGTTCGTGTACGCCTCCCCGTAGTCGCCGCGCGGTATGGCCATCGCGTACGGCTTATAGCCGGGAATGTGCGCGCGCAGTTCCTTGATCGCGAACAGCATGTTCGTGGTGAACCGCCTCTTGAAGTGCGCGAACGTCTCCAGGTGACCGGGCCTTCCCTTTTGCCCCCGGTACCACTCCAGGTCAGCAAACGCGCCGCCGAGCCTTCCGGCCGCGTTGATCGGGATCGACTCGTGGCCGAACCCGAAGTGGGCCTGCACGTCCCACTCGCCGGTCGCCTCGAGCTGGCGCATCTCCTGCCAGTTCTGGCTGAACCTGATGTTCGACGTCACCCAGCCAGGGACCACGATGTCCACCGCATGGAAATGCTCTGCCCTGATGATGCTCAGCGCGGCGCGGTATGCGTCGAGCCTGCCGTCGTCGAATGTCAGCAGGATCGGCCGGGTCGGCAGACCGCGGTAGTTGTGATGCAGGAATTTGACGTACTGCGCGATCGAGATCGGGTGGAAGCCGGCCACCTTGAGCGCCAGCATCTGCTTGGCGAACAGATACCGCGAGATGGTCAGGTACGACGGCGGTCCCGAGATCCCGTGGTACTCGAGTACCGGGACGGCCCTGGTGTACATCGGCATGGTCTTCCACGACCGCATCTGCTCCGCGCTGAGATGCACGACCAGCGGCGGCAGCGGATCACGGTAGCTCAGCGCCGAGTGCACCCGCACCGACAGGAAGCTGGCGACCACCCCGATCAGCACGCCCCAGCCCACGAGGCCGTGCAGCGCGGTCTTGCTCAGGCTCGCCCGCACGGTGCTTGAGCCCGCGCCTGACCTCCTCATGTACTCGGCCCTCCGGAGTGGGTGAGTTCAGCCACTGACCAGCTCCCGCTCCGTCGGCTGCGCCTTGGCCGCGCCGGCCCGCCAGGTGGTACGCGGCAAGATGTGCTCGGTGATGACCCGGTCACGGTGCCGCTTGATCTCGCCGAACATGTTCTCGACCAGGGTCTCCGACAGCAGGTGCGGCTCAAGGCCGAGGTGGATGAGCTTGGTGTGCTTGGCGTTGTAGTAGTGCTCTTCTTTCTCCACCCGCGGGTTAGCCACCGGCTGGATGTCGACGTCAAGGCCGTACTCCTTGCCGGTCCGCTGCACGAGCTCGGCCAGCTGCATGATGCTGAACTGCTCTGTGAACTGGTTGAACACCCGGAACTCGCCGCGGTCGGCCGGGTTCAGGCAGGCCAGCTCGACGCAGCGCAGGGTGTCCAGGATGTTCAGGAAGCCGCGGGACTGGCCGCCCTTGCCGTACGGCGTCAGCGGGTGGCCGATCACGGCCTGCAGGCAGAACCTGTTCAGCGCGGTGCCCCAGATCTCGTCGTAGTCGAACCTGGTCACCAGCCTGGGGTCGAGCCTGGTCTCGTCGGTCTGCAGGCCGTAGACCACGCCCTGGTTCAGGTCGGTGGCGCGCATGCCCCACGCCCGGCAGCAGAACTCGATGTTGGTGGAGTCGGCCACCTTCGAGCAGTGGTACAGCGAGGCGGGCAGCTTGGGGAACGGCAGCCGGTCCGACCGGCCGTTGTGCGCGATCTCGATCCAGCCCTCCTCGATGTCGATGTTCGGCGTGCCGTACTCGCCCATCGTCCCGAGCTTCACCAGGTGCGCGTCGGGGACCATATCGTGCATCGCCCACAGCACGTTCAGGTTGTTGATGACGTTGTTGTACTGGGTGAAGACCGAGCGGTGCCGGTCCATCATCGAATAGGGCGCGGCCGCGATCTGCCCGTAGTGGATGATCGTGTCAGGAGCGAAGTCCTTGAACACCCGCTCGACCACCGGCCACTCGGTCAGGTCACCCTCGGTGATCGTGATGGTCAGGCCGGTGACCTCGCGCCACGCGCTCACCCGGGCGGCAAGGCTGGGTGCGATCGGGACCAGCGAGTCGGTGCCGCCCTCGGCGTGCACCCGTCGGCGCAGGTAATTGTCCACGACATGCACGTCATGACCACGGGCGGACAGATACATCGCTGTCGGCCAGCCGAGATACCCGTCGCCGCCGAGAACGAGAATGCGCATGGTGTCTTGCTCCTTTTGATTCGTGAACCGTCGGGCGTCAGCCCTGGTGGCTGACCGGCCGGTGGTCGAACGCCAGGCTGAGCAGCGTCTCGAGGGCGAAGAAGGAGACGACCAGCCTGAAGATGAGATAGCTCGGGATCGAGGCGATGAGCCTGCGGTCACCGACGAACAGCATGCAGACCGCCATCTGCACGAGTTGGACGCCGAGAAGGATCGCTCCTCCAGCGGCGACCTCCTGCGGCGGCGAGTGCACGCCGCTGAGCAGAAGCAGGACGAAGGCGGCCGCCGCAAAAGGGACGATCATCAGCCTTCGGAACATGATGAAGCCGGCCCAGGGCAGCATCCAGACGCAGCGCAGACCTTGCATCATCCAGATGCCCGACTTGTTGCGGGCGAGCATGTGGTACGTGCCGCGGGCCCAGCGCATCCGCTGCTCCCGCAGGTAGGCGAAGGTCGACGGCATCTCGGTGTAGGCGCGGATGGCTGGATCGGACACGATCTTGTAGCCCAGCCGCCCGACCCGCACCGCCATGTCCGCGTCCTCGCCGTTGACGCCCTCGGCAAAGCCCTGCAGCTTGACCACCAGGTAGCGTCGGTAGGCCACGAGCGCGCCGGGTAGCACCCCGATCGCGTCGATCGCGTTGTAACCGCTCCGCTTGAAGCCGACCTGGTAGTAGACCTCAAGTGCGCGCATCCGGCAGATCCAGCTTGACTGGATCCTGGGCAGCGGCATGCCGCTGACCCCGCCGACCGCCGGATCGTTGAAGTGGCTGAGCAACCCGTAAAGGACGCTGCCGGTAATCAGCGTGTCCGCGTCAATGCGCAGCACGATCTCCTCGGTGGCGTGCCGCACTCCGGTATTCAGTGCGTACGCTTTTCCGCGCGGCTCGCACTGGAGCAGGATCCCGCGCACGTGCCTAGTCTCGGCGAGCGCGGCTGCCGCCTCCGCATAGGTTCTGTCGGACGACCCATTCTCGACGATATAAACCGAGCAGGGCGCCGGGTAAGCGGCCGCCGCCTGGTCGATCGCCCGGATGCAGTCGCCGATAAGCCCCTCTTCGTTCCTGGCCGGCACGATGATGCCGACCGGCGGCAGCATCGCCGGGTCGACCACCCTCTTGCGCCGTCGCATCATATCGATCAGATAGAGCATCACAGGAAAGACGGTGAAAAAGATAACGATGACCGACGCTATTCCGCCGAGCAGCGGAATCCTGCCGACCGCGGCGATGATGTTCGCCCAGTAGTCCTTGATCAGCCAGACCGCGGCAACCGCGGCAATCGCCACCACCGCGAGCAGCAGCAGGTTGCGCTTGGGCCGCCTCAGCTCGGCGTGCACCACCACACCCGGCGGCATCACCGCCGTGGTGAAGATTCCGACCGCGAGGGCGACGATGCCATTGAGCCCGGCGATCGTGTTGCCGAGCGCGCCGAACGGCCCGGGTCCGCCGGTCTCGGCCAGCCGGGTCAGCGCCAGGTCGGTCAGCAGCGTCAGCAGGCAGAACACGGCAACCGTGGTGACGAGCAGGCGCAGCCGCCGCCACATGGGACCGGACACCATCAGCGCGAAGACCAGCGCGAGCAGCAGGAACAGCGGCCGGATGGCCACCGACTCCTGCTTGCCGAAGATGCCGGGGGTGACGTCGGCGATGCCGACCAGGGCGTAGCTGTAAGCGTGCGTCAGCGGCTGCACCCACCTGTCCACTGCGGCGGCGCCCGCCGCGAACAGCAGCAGCAACAACGGGGCCACCCACCGGGACCTGGTCACGCTGAGCCCGGTCGGCGTGGTGTCAGGAGTGATGAAGAACCCCTCGGGCCGGCTGAGGGTGGTGTCGTAGCCGGCCCCGGCAGGGATGGCACTCAGCACGCGGCGGGCGTTCCTGGCCCGCGCGCCATATAGCCGCCCGGCACCGGCCGGCCCAGGACCGGGAACTCCGGACTGTGGCCGCGTTCTTGAGTGACCTGGTCGCGGCCCATCGGTCGGCTCGCGCCCCATCGGCGTTCCCCCCAGCGATTATCATGAACTAGTCACTAATGCGCAGAATTTGCGCTCGGCCCCCGCGAGATAAGTATTACCTCACGGCCGGCACGACTGTGCGTCAAATCCGGGCCGCATTAGCGAAAACTTCATTCGCGGCCCACCTAACCTGCGGAAAGACAGCGTAGCCTTTCGCGCGTCGCGTTACCGCGAAGTTAGCAGTTTCAAACTGGATTACGTAATGAACATGCTACGGAATGATAGATAGCCATATGATGGCTATAGCTCCGGCCGACCTACCTTGCTATGGCCGGTGCTCGGACGAAATGATCTGATGAGATAAGCTGTTCTGCATGCCAAGTCCGGACGTTATCGCCGCCTTGGACCTAGTCGACGCCCATCAGCACGTCTGGGATCTCGCCGCCCGGCCGCAGCCCTGGCTCGAGCTGCCCGGTCATGAGCCGCTGCTGCGGAATTACACGGAGGCCGACCTGCGTCGGGCCGCCGTGGCGGCCGGCGTGACCGCCACCGTCGTGGTGCAGACCGTCACCGACCCTGCCGAGACCACGGACCTGCTCGGACTCGCCGCAGGCAGCGACCTGATCGCCGCAGTGGTCGGCTGGGTGGACCTGGCGGCGCGGGACGTGGCCGATCAGATCGCCGCGCTGGCGGAGCGCCCGGACGGCAGGCTGCTGCGCGGCCTGCGCCACCCCGTGCTCACCGAACCCGATCCGGACTGGCTCGCCAGGCCAGCGGTGCACCGCGGCCTGCGCGCGGCGGGCGCGGCCGGGCTGTGCTTCGACCTGATCGTTCCGGCCGAGCAGTTGCCGGGCGCCACCGGCGCCGCTGCGGCCTGCCCTGGTGTCACCTTCGTACTCGACCACCTGGGCATTCCGGACCTCGACCGGCCGCTCGACGAGCTCTGGATGCACGACGTCCGCGAGTTCGCGGCCCTTCCGAACACCGCCTGCAAACTGTCCGGCCTGCTCGGCGAGCCAACCGCCCGCCTGATCCCTTACTACGAGACCGCTCTGGCCGAGTTCGGTCCTGACCGGCTCATGTTCGGGTCGGACTGGCCGGTCTGCACGCTGACCGCGAGCTACGCCCAGGTGCTCCAGGCCGCGCGTGCGCTCACCTCAGGGCTCAGCCAGGTCGAGCGCTCCGCCATCTTCGCTGGCACCGCGCGACGGATCTACGGGCTCGGCGGCTGAGTCGGCATCACCCGCGGCCAGCGCGCCTGCGCGGTCGGCGGCTCGGTGAGGTAGGACGCGATGCCCCGCACGAGTACGTCAAGTCCCCACTCAAACCGGTCGTCGGCGGTTCCTGCCACCAGCAGGTCGGCGAGTGCGACCGTGTTCGGAAACTGCTCGCGCGGCAGTGACCGCAGCCACGCGGCCGCCTGGGCGGTGAACTCGGCAGGCTCGGTGAGCGGGCTCACCTCAAGCTCATATGCGTACGCGGCGACATAAAGGCTGCCCAGGTCACCAACGTAGGCGGCGACCTGATCGGGAACGCCGCCGGCCCGCAGTGCGGCCAGCATCCGCTCGGCCCCGGCCATCATGGCCGGGCCGAGCGGAACCCGCCCCAGGGTCAGCCCGGCCACCCCAGGATGGCGCCTGAACATGCCGAACATCTCCCTGGCGAAGCCACGGACGAAGTCCTGCCAGCCGATCCCGTCCGGCGGCACCGGAGCCTCCTCGATGATCTGCTCGATCACCAGCTGGACGAGTTCCTCCTTGTTGGCCACGTAGCCGTAGAGCGCCGACGCCGACACTCCGATCTCCTCGGCCACCCGGCGCATGGTCAGCGCGTCGCCGCCGGCGGCCTCCACCACCTTGAACGCCGCCGCCACGATCACCTCGCGGCTGAGCTGCGGCCTGGGCGCGCCCCGGCCGCGCCGCGGCGATGACCGCCACGGCGGCTCGGGCGCGGTGCCCGCGTCCGGCCTGTCTCCTGGGTCATGAGCCATGCCTAACAGCGTACTTGACGAGAACAATGTTCTGTAGTAGAACATGGTTCGTGTCACGAACAATGTTCTCTACTTGAACGGCGTTAGGAGGCGTCCAGATGACCGGCGAGGCGGCGAGCGTGATCGAGGCTGACGGGCTCACCAAGACGTACAAGGGCGACGTGCGGGCGCTGGACGGGCTGAGCTTCTCCGTCCAGGCCGGTACCGTGTTCGCGCTGCTCGGGCCGAATGGCGCAGGGAAGACGACGACGATGCGGATCCTGACCACGCTGTCCAGACCGGATCGGGGCCGGGCGAGCGTGGCCGGGCTCGACGTGCTGGCCAGGCCGGGCAAGGTCAGGTCGGCCATCGGCTCGGTGAGCCAGCACAGCGGCTCGGTCGGCCTGCTCACCGGCCGAGAGAACCTGACCATGCAGGGCAGCATCTACGGCCTGCGCGGGCGTGACCTGCGCCGGAGGGTCACCGAATTGCTCGGCGCGCTCGGCCTCGCCGAGGCGGCGGACCGGCAGGCTCGTACCTATTCGGGCGGCATGCGCCGACGGCTGGACGTCGCGACCGTCCTGGTGCACCGGCCGACGGTGCTCTTCCTGGACGAACCGACCACGGGGCTCGACCCGGAAGGCAGGTCCGACCTGTGGTCGGTGCTCACCGAGCTGACCAGCGCGGGCACCACGGTGCTGGTGACCACCCACTACCTCGAGGAGGCCGATCAGTACGCGGCCAGGATCGCGATCGTGGACCGCGGCCGGATCGTGGCGGAGGGGACGTCGGCCGAGCTCAAGGCCGCGTTGCGGGGCGACTCCGTGCTGCTCGAGCTCGACGGCGCTGACCGAGCTGCGCAGGCAGCCAAGGTGCTGGCCGACCTGCCTACGGTGATCGCGGCGGCGACCGACGGGAGCGTGCTGCGCGCCCGCGTGGCCGACGGCCCGAGCGCCTTGCCTGCCGTGCTCTCCAGCCTGGAGGCCAAGGGCATCACCGTTCGCTCGGTCACTGTCGCGCGGCCCTCACTCGACGACGTCTACCTGCACCACACCGGCCGCTCGTTCCACCAGGCAGAAGGGATCGCGCTCTCATGACTACCGTGCGTCAGGCCTGGGTGATCTTCACCAGGCGCTATCTACGCGAGCTCTACCGCCAGCCAGTCGTGATCTTCATGGCCCTGCTGCAGCCGATCATCTGGCTGCTGCTGTTCGGCGCCCTGTTCAAGCGAGTGTCAGAGATCCCCGGCTTCGGCGGCGGTAACTACGTCACGTACCTCACTCCCGGCGTGGTGATCATGACCGCCATGTTCGGCTCAAGCTGGACCGGCATGTCCTACATCGAGGACATGCAGACCGGCGTCATGGACAGGTTCCTCACCGCGCCGGTGGGCAGGGGCGCGCTCACTGCGGCCATGCTCGCCTACCAGGCGGTCACTACCGTCGTGCAGTCAGTCATCATCATCGCCATCGGCTGGGGCATGGGCGCCACCTTTCCTGGCGGCGCCGTCGGCATTGGCGCGCTGCTCGGCGTCTCCGTGCTGATCGCGTTGGCAATGGCCGGCCTGTCCAACGGGTTCGCCCTGCTCACCAAGCAGCGCGAGGCACTGATCGGCGCGTCGACCACGCTAGTACTGCCGCTCACGTTCCTGTCCGGCGCATTCTTGTCGCTGAGCCTGGTGCCGCACTGGATCGCGGACATCGCCAGGTACAACCCTGTGAACTGGGCAGCAAGCGCTGCCCGGCTGGCGGTCGGCAGTCACGCCGCGTGGGCCACGGTCGGCAGCTACGCTGGCTTCCTTGCCATCGCGGTCGCGGTCACCGCAGTGACGGCCACCAGGACGTTCCGCGTCTACCAGCGGTCTATGTGAGCCGGCCGTTAAGAGATTGTCACCGTCGGCGAAGCAAGGGGTGAATTTCCGTAGGTCTACCCTGTTACCAGATAATGCGCATCGGGTAGTGCATGATCGGGCGACGCTGGGGGCAGCGGCGCCGGTGAGAGAGGAACGGCCCCGTGGGACTCCGCTTCAACCCGCCGCCAGGCTGGCCGCTTCCCGAGGGTTTCGCTCCTGGGGCCGGCTGGCAGCCAGACCCGTCCTGGCCGCCGGCCCCACCCGGCTGGCCGCTGTGGCTCAGCGACGAGGCCGCCGGCAAGACCCAGATCGTCGCTTCGCCCGTCCAGAGCCCGAGGTACCTCGACGAGGGCTTCCGCGCACAGGAGTCCGAGAACCGTGCCTACCAGGACCAGGGCTACCAGGATTACGGCTACCAGGATTATGGCTACCAGGACAGCGGCTACCAGGATTATGGCTACCAGGACAGCGGTTACCAGGGGAGCGGCTACCAGGACAGCGGTTACCAGGGGAGCGGTTACCAGGGCGGCGGATATCAGGGCGGCTACCCTGACCAGGGTTACCAGGACCAGGGCTACCAGGCCTCCCCGGACCGCGGATACCAGGGCGGTGCTGGCCAGGGCACGGAATACCAGGGCGGCGGCTACCAGGGGAGCGGCTACCAGGGGAGCGGTTATCCCGACCAGGGCTACCAGCGGCAGGACTACCCCGAGCAGGGCCAGTACCCGTACCAAGGCCAGCAGTACCAGGGCCAGGGCCAGCCTGGCCAGGGCGACCAGGCGAATCAGGGCCAGGCCTATCACCCGTACCAGGCCTATACCTATGGGCAGCAGCCACCTAAGCAGACCACCAACGGCCTGGCCGTCACGTCGTTCATCCTCGGGCTGATCGGCGGGACGATCCTGAGCCTGATCTTCGGCATCGTCGGGCTGATGCAGATCAGGAGCCGCGGTCAGCGCGGCAGGGGCTTCGCGATCGCCGGCATCGCGCTGTCCGTCATCTGGATCGGCGTGGCGGTCACGCTGATCGCGAACGGCACCATCAGCTTCAGCAAGCAGCCGTCGGCCGCCGGCGTCGCCAAGCCGGGCCGAATCAACATCTTCGCGCTGCGAGTCGGGGACTGCTTCCAGAACCCGCCGCCCAGCCAGTCGGCGGTCGGCGTCACCGACGTCAGCGTGGTCCCGTGCACGACCGCGCACAACGCGCAGGTCTTCGCTCAGTTCGACGCGACGAACGCCCGTTACCCCGGGAGCGCGACGCTGGTCAAGGAGGCCCAGACCGGCTGCCAGTCGAGGATCTCGGCCAACGTCAACCGATCCAAGATCACCAGAACGATGACCCTGCGCTTCCTGTACCCGGAGCCGCAGTCGTGGGCGAACGGCAGGCGGCTGATCACCTGCCTGATCGTAGATTCCACCAAGGACCTGACGTCAACGGTGCTTTCGCACTGAACCGGCAGGCTCTGAGCCGGCCGCGCTGGCCCGGCGGGGAACCGGCCACAGGGCGTGTGACCATCCGATCGCGATCACGGCCGCGCCGGTGACGAGCAGCGCGGTACTGCGCCGGTAGGCGCCGACGCCCATCAGCGTGTCGCCGGCCAGCCTGACCGCCTGAGCCGAGGGTGGCATGTGCACGAGCACGTACCGGCCGCGACGGGTCCTCGTGAGCCCGTCCAGGTCGGCGAGACCGAACACGGCCGCCGAGCCGACCATCGGCACAGCCAGCCGGACGACCACGGCCGCCTTCGGATGCTCCTGCCAGAGGAGCAGGTTCGACACCAGCGAGGCGGCAACGTCGGCGCCGATCTTGGCCGGGTGGACCTGGTGCAGCAGCGCACCCTCAGCCAGTCGCATACCGATCATTGTCCACCCGCCTATTCGGCCCTTCCATCCCAAGGAACGATCCGTCGCCCAGCGCCCGGCCGGGGTGACCGGACCCTTGGCCGCTTGGACGCATCTGCTGGAATAGCCGGGTGTGTACCGCGGTGCTCAGCGTGGAGCCTGGCCTGCCCGTGCTGCTGGCTGGCGTGCGCGACGAACTCGCCGACCGTGCCTGGGATCCGCCCGGCCGGCACTGGCCGCAGTTCCCCGATCTCGTCGGCGGCCTGGACCGCCTCGCGGGCGGCACCTGGCTGGCGGTGTCACCCCCGCACCGGCGGGTCGCCTGCGTACTCAACGGACGGGGCCAGGCGGCGCCGGCCGCGACCAGGCGCTCCCGCGGCATCCTGCCGCTGCGCGCCGCGGCCGGCCAGCCCGTCGACCGTTCCGAACTGCCCGATCTCGACCCGTTCCTGCTCCTGACCGCTGAGCCTGGCCTGGTGGTCATGCAGGGGTGGGACGGCCGCGATCTGACCGAGCGCCGGCTGCCGTCTGGTCTGCACTTCGTCGTCAACAGCGGCCTCGCCAGCGATCTGACCGGCGCAGCCACCGAGCCCACGACAGCCGCGGGACCCACCACAGCCACCGGGCCTGGCGCTGCGGACAGTGCGCCGAGCCGCGACGGCCGCGAGCACGAACTCGGCCGGATCGCGCACTTTGCCGGCCTTTTCCAGGCGGCCGCCCGACCGGCGCCGCTGCCCGGCCAGCCCATGCAGGAGGCCTGGGGCGCCTGGCTGCCGCTCGTCGAGGGCGACGGCCTTGACCGTCAGGACAACCGGGCCCTGATCGTGCGCCGCGATCTCTGCGGCGGCCAGATCTGGGGGACCTCGTCAATCTCCCTGGTCGCGCTGTCTGCCGATGGCGTGCTGCGCTACGACTTCACCGCGCGGCCCGGCAACCCAGCCGTCTGGTACCCGGTGCTGTAGCCGTCTCAGCCCATGGACCTCGCCCCGTCGAGCGCCTCGCGGATGATGTCGGCGTGCCCGGCGTGCTGTGCGATCTCTGCGATGAGGTGCAGCACCACGCGCCTGACCGACCATGAGGCTCCCGGCTCGAACCAGGGCGCCCGCGGCAGCGGCTGTGCCGCGTCCAGGTCGGGCAGGCTCGTCAGCAGCTCGTCAGTCTGGGCCGCGACCTCGTCGTACGTGGCGAGCAGGCCGTCCAGCGTCTCGCCGTCCAGCATCCTGAACTGGTCGGTCCAGGTCTGCGCGGCCGTGGCCGGGTCGAACGCCATCGCGGACGGCCCTTCCACAACGAACTTGGTCCACTGCCGCTCGGTCAGCGCGACGTGCTTAATGATCCCGCCGAGGCACAGCGCGCTGACCGTGGTCCGCTGCGCCGCTTGCTCGTCGTTCAGCCCGCGCGTGGTGTAACGGAGGAAGTGCCGCTGCTTGGCCAGCGAGGCCAGCAGGTCAGCGCGCTCTCGGGTCAGGGTCTGGGCAGCACCCACGGTCTCCGCCTCTCTCCGCCGTCCTTGAGCAGCACGCTACCCTCGGGTACCGACAGTCAGCCGGAATGCCTGGCGGCCGGGAATGGTTGCGGGAGCCATGGCTACAGTCGTGATCGCCACCGCGTTCGGTGGCCCAGAGGTCCTGTCCGTCACCGAGGAGCCCACCGCGGAGCCAGGTCCTGGCCAGGCGCTGGTTCGGGTGCACGCCGCGGGGGTCAACCCGATCGACTACAAGATGTACAGCGGGGCGACCAACCGCGACCCCGCCTCGCTGCCGATGCGGCTGGGATTCGAGGCCGCTGGCGTCGTGGCGCAGGCCGGGCCCGACCTGACCGGCCCGACCGGACCGGTCAAGGTGGCGGACGAGGTCATTGCCTACCGGGTCAGCGGCGGCTACGCGAGCGAACTGATCGCGCCCGGCGATGCCCTGGTGCCCAAGCCGGCCTCGCTCGACTGGGCGCAGGCCGCCGGGCTGATGCTCACCGGCGTGACAGCCTGGCACTGCATGGTCGCGACCGGCGTTGGCGCCGGCGACACCGTGCTGATCCACGGCGGAGCCGGGGGAGTGGGCATCATGGCGATCCAGCTCGCCATCGCCCGCGGCGCGACGGTGATCGCCACGGCCAGCCCGGCCAAGCATGGGTTCCTGCGCGAGCTCGGCGCCATCCCGGTGGCCTACGGACCCGGTCTCGCAATGCGGGTCGGCGAGCTGGCGCCCGGAGGCATCGACGCGGCCGTCGACCTGATTGGCACCGACGAGGCCGTCGATGTCTCCACCGAGCTGGTCGCCGACAAGGACCGGATCGCCTCTATCGCCGCGTGGGGCCGGGGCGGGGCTGCTGGCATCAAACTGCTTGGCGGAGGCCCGGGTGCCGATCCCGGCACGGAGATCAGGACGGCCGCGCGTCTCGAACTGGCCAAGCTGGCCGATCAAGGCAGGCTCCGCATCGTGGTCGCCGAGACCTTTCCGCTGACCGAGGCCGCCGACGCGCACCGGGCGATCATGACGGGCCACACCACCGGCAAGATCGCGCTGATTCCCTGACCGTCCGTCCTATCCTCGCCCGGTGCCCGCCTCCGGCGGCCGGAGGGTAGCTAGGACGGCACCTTCGATCCTGGTGGCGCGTACGCGGCGACCAGCGTGGCGTTGATCACTCGCGCGGCATCCTCGGCCAGCAGGCGGCCGGCCGCAATCTCGCTCACCGCGCCGTGCATGACCGTATAGAACATGGCCACCAGCCACTCGGTCGGTAGGTCGGACCGGAACACGCCGACCTGCTGGCCCCTGCCGATCAGCGCGGCCAACCGCTCCATCGGCCCGTCGACATGCGAGCGGATCCGCCCAAGCGGAAGCTCGCGTTGTGCCGCTGCCAGCGCACCGCGGTACCGGTCCATGATCTGCCAGGACGTCGTCGCCAGCTTGGTCAGCGCCTGCCGGGGATCGCCGGACAGGTCGAGCGCGTCCAGCGTCGCCTCGGCCTGCCGCAGCGCGTGCACGAACGCGGCCTCGACGAGCTGCCCGCGGGTGGCGAAATGCCCGTACAGCGTGACCCGGCCCACCCCGGCGCTCTTGGCGATATCCACGATGTTGGCCTGCGGGTCGCGGGACAGGCAGTCAAGCGCCGCGTCGAGTATCGCCGTGATGTTCCGCCTGGCGTCGGAGCGCCGTTCGCGCACCGCGCTCCCAGGCCCGGTCCGCATCCGCTGACCAGATGGTGCTTCGAGCATGGCCGACATGGTATCCAGAACACCGGTGTATAAGTACGGCAGTTTCCGGCGCCGGCAGGGGCACGCGCCATGACCTACGCCCGCCGGTAGGGTGGGGCTCCGTGACTCGCCACGCCGCCGGACCTCCCATGCGGCTCTTCAACACCCTGACCAGGGAGGTCGCCGACTTCGTGCCACGGGACCCGCCGCATGCGGGCATGTACTCGTGCGGGCCGACGGTCTACTCCGACCAGCACATCGGCAACATGCGGGCGTACGTCTTCGCCGACACGCTCAAGCGGTCGCTGACCTGGAAGGGCTTCGAGGTCCGGCACGTCATCAACATCACCGACGTCGGCCACCTCGCCTCGGACGCCGACGAGGGCGAGGACAAGCTCGAACTCGCGGCCCGGCGCGAGCACATGGACGCCTGGGCGATCGCGGCGAGGTACACCAGCGAGTTCAAGCAGGACGTGGGAAGGCTCCGGGTGATCGAGCCAGACGTCTGGTGCAAGGCCACCGATCACATCGCCGAGATGATCGCGTTCGCGCAGGTACTCGATGCCCGCGGCTGGTGCTACACCCTGCCGTCTGGGCTGTATTTCGACACCGCAAGGGACGCCGGCTACGGCCAGCTTGCCAGGCTCGACCTGGCCGGCCAGCGCGGCGGCGCCCGCGTCGAGCTAGTCGAGGGCAAGCGCAGCGCCAGCGATTTCGCGGTCTGGCGCACGTCGGCGCCCGGCGAGAACCGGCAGATGGAGTGGGACTCACCGTGGGGCCGCGGCGCCCCTGGCTGGCACCTGGAGTGCTCGGTGATGTCGATGCAGTATCTCGGCAGCCATTTCGACATCCACACCGGCGGCGTTGACCACATCCCCGTGCACCACACCAACGAGATCGCCCAGAGCCAGGCGTACCTGGCTGACGGCCAGCCCTGGGTGCGCTGGTGGCTGCACGGCGAGTTCATCAACCTGCGCGGTGCCAAGATGGCCAAGTCGGTCGGCGGCACCGTACTGGTCAGCGACCTGGCCGGGCGCGGCTACCACCCGCTGACCTACCGTTACCTGCTGCTCGGCGCGCACTACCGTAGTCAGACCGAGTTCAGCTGGACCGCGATGAACGCGGCCCGCACCGGGCTGCGCCGGCTGCTCGACCGCTACGCGGCGGCCCGGACCGCGCCGGCCGTCGCGCTCGGCGAGGCGGCCGCCGGTCACCTCATCGCGTTCGACCAGGCAATCTGCGATGACCTGAACACCCCGCGGGCGCTCGCCTCCGTGGTGGCGGCCTCGCGCGATGAGCGGGTCGGCGACGCCGAGCTGAGCGCGCTCGCGTGCGCATTCGACGCCGTACTCGGCGTCGGCCTCACCGACCTAACGCCGGCCGACCTTGACCTGCGGCCCAGTGAGGTCACGGTCAGCGCCGAGCGGATCGACGCTCTCGTCGCCGAGCGCAACGCGGCCAGGGCGGCGAAGGACTTCGCCGGGTCCGACCGGCTTCGCGACCACCTTGCCGACCTCGGCGTGACGGTCGAGGATCAGCCGGGCGGTACTTCCGCCTGGCGCTGGACCTGAGGGTCGCGCCGTGGTGCCTGAGGCATTCGAGCCGGTCGATGAGGATCCGTCGGCCGACCTGGTGGACCGGATCACCTTCGTGCCGTTCCTGCCCGACGGGCAGTGCGTGCTGATCGAGGATGAGGCCGGGCCTCGCCTGCCGTCGGGCGAGGTGCTACCCGGCGAGGATTACCTGATCGACACCGTGCTGCGGGTGCCGCTGGAGACGGCCGGGTTCAGGTACCAGCGGTTCCACCCGTTCGGCCTGGCGGGCGGGCACCTGTACGCCTGGATCGAGGGCGCGAGGTACACCGGGTACCGGCCGCACGCGACAGTGCCGCTCGCGACCCTGGCCGCCGATGAAGCGGCCGCGCGCCTGGTGGCGGCGGGCCGCCCCGCGCAAGCGCAGGCCGTCCTGGCCGGCGCCGCGTCCTGCCGCACCTTGGGCGAGCGTGCCTTCTATGCCGACAGCCTGCGCACGCTGCAGCGCGCCTACCTGCGCGCCAGATCACCGCAGGAAGGGTCGGGCTTCGGCGGCGACGCGCTGGCGTGGCGGCAGGGGCGATACCACATCACCGAGGGGATCGGCGCCGACGGCTCCTTCCTCGACGTGGGCTGCGCCAACGGGCTGCTGATGGAATCGGTCGCCGCCTGGTGCGCCGAACGCGGCCTGCGCATCGAGCCCTACGGCGTCGACCTCGGCGCTGACCTGGTCGCCCTGGCCAGGCGGCGGCTGCCGCGGTGGGCCGACCGGATCTGGGCGGGCAACGCCATCGACTGGGTGCCGCCGGACGGCCTGCGGTTCGACTACGTCCATGTGCTCGTCGACTGCGTGCCTCCGGCCCGCCGGGACGACCTGGTGCGGCACCATCTGGCCAGCACCCTGCGGCCGCGCACGGGCCGGCTGCTGGTCAGCGACTACGCGCCCGACCCGGCCGGGCCGTCTCTGGCCGGATCGCTGAGCGCCGCCGGTTTCCCCGTGACCGGCCAGAGCAGTGGCGGCCTACTGCCCGGCCGCCCGGCCGCGCCGACCGCGTGGATCGGCCCGGACCGGCCCGCTGAACCGGGCCGTTAGCCGGGCGGGACCTCGGGCGCCCGGTCGAGCGCGATCCCGAAGTTGTCCAGGTAGGCGGCGAGCAGGGCGGCGTCGCCGACCAGCGGCTCCTCGGTCCGGACGCCAGCCGTGGTCCTGATCAGCGTGCGGTCGCTGATCGAGATCCGCCCGTCGGCGGCGAGCATGGAGCAGATGGTGCCGCGGGTGAAGTGCGACCGCGGTGAGGTCTGCTGGTACCAGCAGGTAGGCACGAAGTCGGCCAGCGCTCGGCCGCGGAGCTCCAGCCGGTACTGCGGCTGGCCGTCGCGGAGCACGTCCAGGTCACCGCCGTCGGCGTCGGCCAGCAGGTAGCCGCCGCCTGGATCCTGCTGGAGGCTCCGGCTGCGGAGGGCCAGGGGATAGGTGGTGTGGCTGCCGAAGCCAACGTCGGCCAGCCAGGGGCCGCTGCCGTCGGCCAGCCGCACCGCGAGCGCCATGTGGGCGAACGGCGCGCCGGGTCCGTTCTCGCCGTAGACCCTGGCCGCGACCCTGGTCACCTCGGCGCCGAGCGCCTCGAGCAGCAGCGCGAAGCACCCGTTGAGCTCGTAGCAGAAGCCGCCGCGCCTTCGGCTCACGACCTTGGCGAGCAGGTCAGGCTCGTCCAGCGAGATCGGCTCGGACAGGTGGATGCTCAGGTTCTCGAACGGCACCGTCATCAGGTGCGCCCGGTGCAGTGCAGCGAGTGCGGCGGCATCCAGGGCGCGGCCGGACCGGGTGAAGTCCTCCGGGCTCACCCCGATCCGCTCCAGGTAGGCCTCCAGGTAGGCAAGGCGCAGCCGGTCGTCCATGGCTCCACCGTAGGGGGCCGCACGGCAGCGTGGGTTGGCGGCTTCCGCGAGAACGCCGGCTGAGCCGGCGGGCTAGATTCGGACCATGAAGAAGCTCATCGAGGTCCTCATCTGCTTCCTGCATCCGCTGGCCGTCATCCTGATCTGGATCGACCTCGCGACCCGGCAGGACATGCGGACCGGCCCGAAGATCGCGTGGGCGCTCTTCAGCATCATCCCGCTGGTGCCGTTCGTCTACGTGCTGACCACCGGGGATCTGTGGTAGCGCCAGCCGCAGCTTTCACCGCCGCGACGGCGGACGTTTACCCCGAGTGAACCGCCCGGGCAGGCGCGTGCGCCATGCTGGGAGCAGGCGAGCACAGGCAAGCGACTGACAACGGGGGCTCACTCCATGCCGACCGGCCGTAACGCCGCGTCCCTCATCCGCCGCCCAGATACGGCGGGAGCCCCTCCTCCCGGCCAGCTGCACGTGCAGTTCGGCGCCGATGCCGCAACCCAGGCGGCGGTGTCGTGGGCGGCGCCCGGCGCGGTGGCCAGGCCAAGGCTGCGGCTCGGGCCCGCCTGCGGCCCGCCGGGGACCCAGGTCGAGGCCCGGGAGCGCAGCTACACGGACGCGATGACCGGCGAGACGGTGTGGACCTATCACGCCGCGATCGGCGGGCTCGAGCCGGACACGGCCTACGCCTACCAGGTGGTGCACGACGGCGCTCCGCCGGCCGCGGGCACGTTCAGGACGGCGCCGTCCGGCCGGTCAAGGCCGCTGCGGTTCACCAGCTTCGGCGACCAGTCCATCCCGGCGCCGGTCGGCCTCGGCCTCGGGCCGCACTCACCCAACGCCGGGCACGTGGTCGATGCCGTCGAGACGCTGAGCCCGCTGTTCCACCTGCTCAACGGCGACCTGTGCTACGCCAACGCCAGCGACGAGCCGGTGGCCACGTGGAGCTCGTACTTCGCCAGCATCGGCCGGTCGGCCAGGCACCGGCCGTGGATGCCCGCACCTGGCAATCATGAGAACGAGGTAGGGAACGGCTCGCACGGGTACCTGTCGTTCCAGACCAGATTCGAGCTGCCCGCCAACGGCAGTCCGCCGTTCCGCGGCATGTGGTACGCGTTCACGGCGGGCCCGGTCAGGGTGCTGGTCCTGGCCAACGACGACGTCTGCTATCAGGATGGCGGGTTCAGTGGCCACCGGCGCGACCACGTGCCAGGCTACGACGCGGCCGGGTTCGACCCTTACGTGCGCGGATACAGCGGCGGCCTGCAGCGCCGCTGGCTGGAGCGCGAGCTCGCGGCGGCGCGGGACTGCGAGAACGTCGACTGGATCGTGGTCTGCATGCACCAGGTGGCCATGTCGTCGGCGCACTTCAACGGCGCGGACCTGGGGATCAGGGAGCAGTGGCTGCCGCTGTTCGACGCCTACGGCGTGGACCTCGTGCTGGCCGGCCACGAGCACCACTTCGAGCGGTCCTTTCCGGTGCGCGGCGTGCTGCCAGGCAGCGCCCTGCTGACGCCGGCCCCGCACGGCAGGGCCTGGCAGGAAGGGAACACGGCCGAAATGGACCCGACCGACGGCACCGTGCACCTGACCATTGGCGGCGGCGGTCATCCGCTCATCGCGTCGGCCACGTCGCGGCACGCTCCCGGCGAGGGCATCGTCATCGCGGGCGCTGGCCCGGGCAGCCCGGCCGTGCAGCGCTCCTCGGTGGTGCAGCCCGAACCCGCGCCCTGGTCGGCGCACCGGGAGCGGCGGGTGCCGTTCGGTGTCGCGGCCTTCGACGTTGTCCCGGCCGAGCCGGGCGGCACCACGTCGATCACGGTGACCTACTACGGCGCGGCCGCCGGGTCCCGGCGCTACCTGCCGCGGGACAGGTTCGTCCTGCGCAAGCGGCTGCCCGCGGCGGACCTGCGCGCCGGCGAGCTGGCCGGGGCCCGGTCGGCGGGCTAGCCGGTCCGCCCGGCCCGCCCGGTGGCGGACAATGGTGGTGTGATCGACATCGATCCTGACCGGTTCGAGCAGATGGTCGCCACAGCGCTCGACGGGCTGCCCGAGGATCTCGGGCAGCTGATGCGCAACGTCGCCGTGACGGTCGAGCACGGCCCCGGCCCGCGCGGGCTGCTCGGGCTCTACCAGGGCGTGCCGCTGACCGCCAGGACCTCCGGCTACGCGGGCGTGCTGCCCGATCGCATCACGGTCTACCAGCGAGCGATCTGCGCGGTGTGCTGGTCAGAGTCCGAGGTCGCCGAGCAGGTGCGCCGCACCGTCATCCACGAGGTGGCGCACCACTTCGGGATCAGCGACGAGCGGCTGCGCGAACTCGGCTGGTGAACCAGCCAGCTACCCGCGCGCGAGCCACTCCTGCCTGGTCACCGCGTACTCGACGTCACCATGCTCGGCACCGTCGAGGTAGGTCGGCCATTGCTCGAAGAACGTGCGTACCAGGGACAGCCCGGCCTTCTTGAGTACCCGGCGGGAGGCCAGGTTCACGGTCATCGTGGTCGCTACCACGCGAGCGCCGCCCAGCGCGATGAACACGTCGCGCACCAGCGCCGAGGCGCCCTCGGTGGCGTAGCCGCGGCCCCAGACGGCGGGGAAGAGCCGGTAGCCGATCTCGATCCCCGAGTCGGGGGCCAGGCCGACGCTGGACGGCGGGCGGATCCCGAACCAGCCGAGCACCGAACCGTCGGCGGACTCGGCCGCGAACCTGCCAAGCCCGGCGGGCAGGTCATCGTAGTCGCTCAAGGTCCTAGGCAAGGTCTGCGCGGCGACCGACTCCGGCGACTCGGGACCGACGTCGATGTAACGCATCACGGCCGGATCTCCGTGCAGCTCGGTCAGCCACGGCAAGTCAGCGGTAGTGAACCTGCGCAGCCGCAGCCGCGCCGTCTCCAGGCGGTACTCCACGGACCCGATCCGATCAGCGCGCCCGCGCCGGCGCAACCAGGTTTGCGCGGCCGCTAGCCGGCCGGAACGCCCCGGGGCAGCTCGCGCACCGCGGCTCGTTCGAGCGCAAGCTCGCGCACCAGCAGGCCGACCACGGCCTGGCCGTCGATCGCGCCGCAGCTGAACAGGTCGATCGCGACCAGGCTCTCCTCGGGCCAGGTGTGGATGCTCAGGTGCGACTCGGCCAGGATCAGCACCAGCGTGATCGCGCCATTGGGGAAGACCACGTGCGAGACGTCGAGCACGTGCCCGGCTCCGGCGCTCACCGCCCCGACCGCCGCGGTGGTCAGCGCCTCGAGGTCGTGTACCGCCGAGCCCGGGCCGGCCGTCGCGTCCACGGCGTAGAGCACCTTAGGCGAGATCGCTTCCTTGCGCCGCAGCTCGGTGTATCTGCTGGCCGGTTCCATCCCGGGCATGATGTGGCAGGATACCGCAGGATCGGCGGCAGGCCGCTGGCAGGCGGGCACGCCACAGGGGAGAACGAGCAGCACATGGACATCGACGCGATCGTGGCCGAGGTGGCCGCCGCCGTTGGGCTGGCCGAGGGCGAGGCGGGCGTCAGGGACGTACTGCGCGCGGTGGCCAGCCGCGAGCCAGCCGCTACGGCGGCGATCAGCCGGGCCGTCGAGCTGCCCGTGCCGATCGTTACGGCCGTCTGCAGCGAACTGCGCAAGCGGTCCGTGGTCGACCGCACCCGCCCGGTCAGCCTCACCCAGGCAGCGCGCGAGCTGCTCGCCCTCCGCCGGCTCTCCGACCTGACCTGCGACTGCTGCGGCGGCCTCGGCCTGCGGATTCCCGCCGAGCTTGCGGACCTCGGCGCCGAGCTCGAGCAGGTCGCGGCCGGAGCGCCGCCGGCCAGGCTCGACCTCGACCAGACGCACTGCACGGTCGCCACCAAGATCCACCGGGTACTGCGGCTGTACCAGGCCGGGGCGCTGGACGGCGCCAGGATCGTGCTGCTCGGCGACGACGACCTGATCGCGGTCGCCATCGCGCGATTCGCTGCGCTGACCGGCATGGCGCCCGGCATCAGGCGGCTGACCGTGATCGACGCCGACCCCGCGGTGCTGAGCTGGACCGCCGAGCAGGCCGCGGGGACCGGGGTGGCCGTGGAGGTGGTGGAGCACGACCTGCGCCGGCCGCTGCCCGATGACCTGGCCGGCGCCTTCGACATGGCCTGCACAGACCCGCCGTACACGGTGGCCGGCGCCGAGCTGTTCCTGTCCCGTGCGGTCAGCGCGCTCGGATCGCACCCCGGCAGGCACGTGTTCTTCTCCTTCGGCGCCCGGCGGCCCGACCAGGCGCTGGCCACCCAGCGGCTCCTTGCCGACCTCGGGCTGGTGATCAGGTCGCTCGCACCGAACTTCAACAGCTACCAGGGCGCGGGCATTCTGGCGGGCACCAGCCACCTGTACCACCTGCGTACTAGCGGCCAGGTCGCACCGCTGGTGGCCGGAGACTACGAGGGCCCGCTCTACACCGCCGACACCAGGGCCGAGCAGGCCAGGCCCTACCGCTGCGCCGGCTGCGGTGCGGTTTACCTCGTGGGCCGCCCTGCGCGCGACGGCGGGGCGCCGGAGGGTCGGCCCGTATGGGCGAAGGTCAGCGAGCTGCAGGCCGATGGCTGCCCGGCCTGCGGCGCAGCGGTGTTCCGCCCGATGCCAAGGCGCCAGCGCTGACCGGTCCGGGGCGGCGGAGGCCACGGTCCGGTGTGGCAGGATACGTGGCGTGATCGCGGCGCAGGACCAGTACGTGGTCAGGCCGGCGGCCGACGGCGACCTGGACGCCATCGCCGCATTCGAGGTAGAGATCGCCAGGGTGTCGTTCGGCGACGAGGCCATCACCGATCCCGCGTTCCACCGCCGCCGGGTCGCCGGGGCACTCGGCAAGCCTGGCGAGGTCGCACTGGTCGCCGCCGCTGCCGACGTTCCCGCCGAGCCGCTCGGCTGGGCCTGGCTGTCGGCCCGTACCAACTCGCTGACCGGGGAGCGATACGGCAACTTCCGCTCGCTCGCGGTCGCCGACGTACCCGGCCGGGGCGCGATCGGCGAACTGCTGATGTCGGCGATCCTGCGCGCAGCCACGGACGCCGGTCTCACCCACCTGTCCGGCAAGGTGCACGCCGCCAATCTCGGCATGCGGTCGCTGTATCGTGCCTTCGGGTTCACAGCGACGCACATCACGATGGAACGGCGCACGTGATCAAGTGCGTGGTCTGGGACCTGGACAACACGCTGCTCAGCGGGGTCTACCTGGAGTCACCTGACCACCCGCCGGCGGCCGATCCCGAGCTCACCGGTGTCCTCGCCGAGCTGGCCGGGCGCGGCATCCTGAACGCGATCGCCAGCAGGAACCCGCCGGAGGCGGCGACCTACGCGCAGGCAGCCACCGGGCACGAGTTCGCTGCGGCCCGGTGCGGCTGGGGCCCTAAGCCGGCGGCGCTCGCCGAGATCGCCGCCAATCTCGAGCTCGGGACGGATGCGCTGGCGTTCGTCGACGACGATGCCCTGGAACGGGCCGAGGTGTCGTTCGCACTACCCGAGGTCCTGGTGCTCGCGCCCGACGAGGTGGCCGACGCGATCACCTGGCCGGCGTTCAGCCCGTCGGTGCTGACCGAGGAGGGCCGCCGACGCGGGGCGCTGTACCTGCAGCGCCGTGAGCGCCAGGCGCAGGCGCACGCGTTCGGCGGGTCGAGAGATGACTTCCTGCGCTCCTGCCGCACGAGCATCAGCATCGCCATGGCCGACCGCGCGGATCTGCCCAGGCTGCATGAGCTCTCGGTCCGCACCCACCAGTTCAACTCGGCAGGGACCGAGCTCAGCCAGGCGGCGCTGGCCGGACTGCTCGGCTCTGCCGATCACCGGGTGATCACGGTGCGCCTGTCCGACCGGTTCGGCGACGACGGCATCGTGGGCGGCTGCGTGATCGCGACGGCCGAGCCCGGCGCGCCGGATCCCGGTATCTGGCAGGTGCCGCTGCTGATGATGTCGTGCCGCGCCATCGGCCGCGGCGTCATCGACGCGCTGCTTGCCTGGATCTGCGCGACAGCCAAGACCGCGGGCGCGGCGCGGGTCGCCGTGTCCTGCGTGATCACCCCGCGCAATGTGCCGCTGCGGATCGCGCTGACCGGCGCGGGCTTCCGGGCAGCGGCGGGCGGCGGTGCGGGTACCGCCGAATACGTCAGGAGCCTGGACGGCCCGCTGCCCGCCGCGCCGGCCTGGGTCGGCCAGGAGGTGCCGTGAGGTCCCAGGAGGCCGTCGCCGACCAGATCAGGCAGATTCTGGCCGACCTTACCGGAGACGACCGCCCGCTGACCGCGGCACCCGACACCCCGCTGCTGCGTGACGGCATCGGCCTTGACTCGCTCGGCGGCACGATGCTGATGGTGGCGGTGCAGCGCACGTTCGGCGTGGACGTGGCCGGGGAGGACCTGAACCTGGACTGCCTGGCCTGCATCGAGACGCTCGCCGCCTTCGTCGCTGCGCACCTGACCGCCGCGTGACCGGGCTGCCCGGCCCGGCGGCCAGCGACGGCGGAGCGCCGGTCAGAGGCGACTGTGACCGCCGGTTCCTGCCGCTGTGCGAGGAGTTCGCCGCGAACTTCGCCGAGCGCGGAGACACCGGCGCGGCGCTCTGCGTGTGCATCGGCGGCCGGGTCGTCGCCGACCTGACCGGCGGCTGGCAGGACCATGCGCGGATCGTCCCGTGGCGCAGCGACACGCTGGTGAACGTCTTCTCCGTAGGCAAAGGCCTGCTCGCCCTGCTCGCCGCCAGGCTGGCCGGGGACGGCCGGCTGGATGTCGATGCGCCGGTCAGCCGCTACTGGCCCGAGTTCGGCGCGTCCGGCAAGGCCGCGGTCACCGTGCGGCAGGTGCTCAGTCACCAGGCGGGGCTGCCGGCCATCCGCAAGCCGCTGCCGCCCGGCGCGATGCTCGACTGGGAGCTGATGACCGCCGCGCTTGCCGCGCAGGAGCCGTGGTGGGAGCCGGGCACGGCGCACGGCTATCACGTCAACACCTTCGGGTTCCTGGTCGGCGAGGTGGTGCGCCGGACGTCGGGACGCCGGGTCGGCGCTTTGCTCGCCCAGGAGGTGGCTGGCCCGCTCGGCGCCGACGTCCACTTCGGGCTCGCGGCGCGCGACCTGCGCCGGGTGGCGGACTTCGGCTGGCCAGGTCCGCCGCCTCCCGAGCAGGAGCGCTCCGATCTGGACGGCGACCGGCTGATGGAACACAACGCCTATTTCAACCCAGGCGGCCTGTCCGGCGCCGGCGCGGTCAACACCAGGCAATGGCGGCAGGCCGAGGTGCCGTCCGCCAACGGACACTGCACCGCACGCGGGGTGGCACGGGTCTACGCGGCGCTCGCCGCGGGCGGCACCATCCACGGCGTCCGCGCCGTCGATGCGGGCGCGCTGGCCGCCGCGCGCGCCGAGCAGGTCTACGGGCCCGACCGCGTCCTGCACCGGCCGACCCGATTCGGCCTCGGCTTTCAGCTCAGCCAGCCGGAACGCCCGATAGGCCCAGGCGGGGAGGCCTTCGGGCACTTCGGGGCCGGCGGCTCGCTCGGCTTCTGCGATCCGCAGGCACAGGTAGCCTTCGGCTACGTGACCGGGCAGATGGGTGCGCGCTGGCAGAACCCGCGCAACCGCGCGCTGATCGACGCGCTCTATGCCTGCCTGTGATCCGACTATGCCTGCCTGTGAGCTCGCCCCGGTACCGCGGCGCCGAGCACGGCAGCGACCACCTCGACCGGGACAGGCCGGCGGGCCCGCAGTTCCCATATCGTCATGGGGCGATTCAGCACCGCGTCAGTACCGCGCCACACCGACGCGCCGCTCACCTCGCCGACGATCTGGTCGAGCAGGTACCGGCCGCCCAGGCGACGGGCGCACGCCGCGGCAGCGGCGGGACGGCGGGACGTGCCGCCCGGGTAGCTGTCTGCGACATGACACGAAGGCTGGCAGCCGCCGCGCCCGACGGACACGGCCGTTCTGCCCAGGGTCGGTGCGACCAAGGTCCCGACGCCGGCCGACCCGTCCGTGCCCGATCCGCCCGGGTATGGTGAGCCCGAGTGCAGGGAAGCTGAGGGGTAGCCGATGTCCGCGGTCTTCGTCGTCGACGCGTGCCGGACACCAGTCGGAAAGGTCAAGGGCGCCCTGGCCGGCATGCGGCCCGACCACCTGACCGCCGACCTGATCACCGCGCTGACGGCGCGGAACCCCTGGCTCGACCCTGGCAGGGTCGATGACGTCTACTGGGGAGCCGCCAACCAGGCCGGCGAGGACAACAGGAACGTGGCCAGGATGGGGGTGCTGCTGGCCGGCCTGCCGGTCGAGATCCCTGGCGCCACCGTGAACCGGCTGTGCGGGTCAGGCATGGAGGCGGTCTGCTCGGCCGCCCGCGCGATCAGCGCCGGGGATGCCGACATCTGCATCGCCGGCGGCACCGAGTCGATGACCCGCGCGCCGTTTGTGCTGCCGCGGGCGGCCGAGGTCTTCCCGCGCGAGGCCGGCCTGGCCGATACCAGGCTGGGCTGGCGGCTGGTCAGCCCGAGGATGGCCGAGCTCTATCCGCCGATCACCCTCGGCGAGACCGCGGAGAACGTGGCCGACAGGTACGGAATCGACCGGGCCAGGCAGGACGGCTTCGCGCTGCGCAGCCACCGCCGCGCCAGCGCCGCCAGGACGGCCGGCCGCTTCGACGCGGAGATCGTGCCGGTGCAGACGCCGGGCGGGACGGTCAGCGCGGACGAGGGGATCAGGGACGACCTGAGCGAGGCCGAGCTGGCCGGAAAGCGCCCCGCGTTCCGCAAGGACGGTACCGTCACCGGCGGCAACTCATCACCGCTCAACGACGGGGCGGCCGGGATGATCCTGATGTCGGAGCGGGCGATGACGACCTTCGGCGCGCAGCCGCTGGCCAGATACGCCGGAGCGGCCAGCGCCGGAGTGCACCCCGACTTCATGGGCATCGGGCCGGTCCCGGCCACCACCAAGGCGCTGGCCAGGGCCGGCTGGCAGCGCGGCGAGCTTGCGCTTGTCGAGGTCAACGAGGCGTTCGCGGCCCAGGCGGTCGCCGTGATCGACCAGCTCAAGCTCGACGAGGAGGTCGTCAACGTCAACGGCGGCGCGATCGCGATCGGCCATCCGCTCGGCTGCTCCGGCGCGAGGATCGTCACCACGCTGCTGCACGAGCTGCGCAGGCGCGGGGGCGGCCGGGCCGCGGCGACCATGTGCATCGGGGTAGGCCAGGGGATCACCAGCCTCTGGGAGGCGCCCTGAGGGCCAGGCGGTCATGCGCCGGTGACGGCCACCACCCCATGCAGCGTCCCGACCAGCACAAGCGGCCCGGACAGCGACGGCGACTCGAAGTGCGGCAGCTGGGAACCCAGCCCGATCCTGTGCAGCACCCGGCCGGTGGCCAGGCTCACCTGGTACAGGACGCCGGACGCGATTCCGGTCACCCAGACCGCGCCGCCGCCGATCACCGGCGAGCCGTCCGCGCCCGGCGGGCCGCGCCAGAGCGCGGTGAGCCTGCCTGCCGACACTCTGACCGCGGCCGGGCCGCCGCTTGAGCACGGCAGGATCACGAGCTGGCCGGTCACCGCGGCCGATCCGTAGGCCGGGCAGATCGCCAGCTTGGCCCGCTGGCCGCCGATGCCGCCGAGATGAGCCGCGTCAAGCAGGTAGGCCACCCCGCGCTTGCCGTCCATCAGGATCTCTCCCGACGGGGTCAGGGCCGGGGTCATCGAGCCGAGGTCAAGGTCGGCGTTGTTGTCGGCGATCCAGGTCACCGGCGCGAACACGCCGATCCTGTGCAGCCGTGGTGACAGGTTGGTGACCGAGTCGGTGTCGTCGTAGCGCCCCGAGGTCGCCCCGTTGCCGACGCCCACGAACAGCGTGCCCGCCGTGCCGATCGCCGGGCCGCCGGGCGCCCAGATCCCGCCGTGGTTGGTGGTGGGCACCAGGTAGGAGATGATCGCGCCGCGCGCCCCGGCCCCGCCTGCCGCTGCCGGCATCCCGACCACGGCCCCGGCGTACGGCCCGCAGTCCCCGGCGTGCCCGCCGAAGGTGACGTAGATGCGCCCGCCGGCCGCCGTCAGCGCACCGCGCTGCTGGTCATAGCGCGGCCTGCCGTCCGGCGACGGCACCGTGCGCCGGTAGGCGACCGCGCCGGTGGCCGGCTCGATGCCGACCAGGACATGCCCCGTCCGGCCCACCTGGGCCAGCGCGTAGACAAGCCCCCGGTAAAAGACCGGGGTGCTGGTGATGCCGAGCGGATCGATGTCGCCGCAGGGCTGGTCGCGCAGCGGCAGCGGCGCAGCGATATGGGTGCGCCAGCGGACCTGGCCGGTGGACCAGTCGAGCCCGTACACGCTGTCGTTCTCGGTGGCGGCGATCACCAGGTCACCGATCACCAGCGGCTGCCCGTAGACGGCGCCATCCAGGTTCCGCGACCAACCGATCGCCAGCTGCCCGGCCGGCGGCAACCCGGGCACGCTGCCCGACCGGTCGGCGTAGGCGTGATAGGTGAGCCAGCTCGTGGGGGCCCCGGGTGGGATCGGGCGGGTCGGCCCCGCCCTCGGCCGGCCGCCGGCGGATCCGCCCGAGCAGGCGGCGGCCAGCAGGACGGCCGCGGCCAGCGCGGCCGGTAGCAGCTTTCGGCCCATGGAGCCAGTCTGCACCGGGCCTTCGCCGTACGCGTGCGGCAGAGTCCGGTGTAGCCACCTGGCAGCGGACCGCGTAACGTCGGCCGCGGGAGGAGGACGGTGATCGCGGGCGATGACTTCGCAGTCTGGGCAGCGGGACCGGCTCCTCACGATCCCCAACCTCATCAGCCTGGCCAGGCTGGCCGGCGTTCCCGTCTTCCTCTGGCTCGTGCTCGGAGTGCGCAGCCCGGCGGGCGACTGGTACGCGCTCGGCATACTGGCCGCGGCCGGGTTCTCCGACTGGCTGGACGGCAAGATCGCGCGCGCGCTCGGCCAGCAGAGCAGGCTCGGCGAGCTGCTCGACCCCGCGGCCGACCGGCTCTACATCGTCTCCACGGTGATCGCGCTTGCGGTGCGGGCCATCATCGGCTGGTGGCTGGTGGCCGTGCTCGCGGTGCGCGAGATCGTGCTCGGCGTGGTGCTGCTCGCGCTGCGCCGCCGCGGCTACGGTCCGCTGCACGTCAGCTTCGTGGGCAAGGCGGCAACCCTGAGCCTTCTCTACGCATTTCCGCTGCTTTTCCTTGGTTCGCACCACACGTCATACGCACTCGTGGCGCGGGTATTCGGTTGGGCATTCGCACTCTGGGGAAGTGGACTCTACTGGTGGGCTGCCGTGCTCTATGTCCAGCAGGCCTGTGGCCTGCTCGCTGCTGACCGCGCAGACAGGCGCGACAGAGCGGGTGCGCACCAAGGCAATCGGACTCCGGGCTGACCCAGGACGCGGCGTCCGGGCTTGACTCTTGTGCCTGAAGGGAGCGCTGGCAGACGGTGAGGGCCGTAGTCATGGCAGGCGGCGAGGGGACCAGGCTGCGCCCGATGACCGCCAATCAGCCGAAGCCGCTGCTGCCCGTGGTGAACAAGCCGATCATGGAGCACGTGCTTCGCCTGCTGCGCAGGCACAGCTTTGACGAGACCATTGTCACGGTCCAGTTCCTCGCCTCGATGGTGCGCAACTACTTCGGGGATGGCGAAGAGTGGGGGATGAGCCTGCAGTACGCCACCGAGGACACCCCGCTGGGAACCGCGGGCAGTGTCAAGAACGCCGCGGACGCGCTCCGCGACGCGCCATTCCTGGTGATCTCCGGCGATGCGCTGACCGACATCGACCTGTCCGATCTGGTGCGCTTCCATAAGGACAACGGAGCGCTGGTCACGGTCGCGCTCGCCAGGGTGCCCGACCCGCTGGAATTCGGAATCGTGATCGCGGACGAGGACGGCAGGATCCAGCGGTTCCTCGAGAAGCCCACCTGGGGCCAGGTGTTCTCCGACACGGTGAACACCGGCATCTACGTCATGGAGCCCGAGGCACTGGCCGAGGTGCAGCCCGGCGAAGTGGTCGACTGGTCCGCGGACGTCTTTCCCAGGCTGCTCAAGCGCGGCGCGCCGGTCTACGGCTGGGTCGCCGACGGGTACTGGGAGGACGTCGGCACGCACGAGGCCTACCACCGGGTCCAGGCCGACGTGCTGTCCGGCAAGGTGAAGGCCGACATCGACGGGTTCGAGCTCTCGCCGGGCATCTGGGTGGCCGAGGGCGCTGAGGTGGATCCCGATGCCATCCTCACCGGCCCGCTGTGCATCGGCGACTACGCCAAGATCGAGGCGGGCGCGCAGTTGCGCGAGTTCACGGTGGTGGGCAGCAACGTGGTGGTGAAGGAGGGCGCGTTCCTGCACCGCGCCGTGGTGCACAACAACGTGTACGTGGGGGTCGGCGCCACCCTGCGCGGCTGCGTGATCGGCAAGAACACCGACGTGATGGCCTCGGCCAGGATCGAGGAGGGCGCGGTCATCGGGGACGAGTGCGTGATCGAACCTGAGGCGTACCTGTCGGCGGGGGTCAAGGTCTACCCGTTCAAGACCATCGAGGCAGGCGCGGTGGTCAACACCAGCGTGATCTGGGAGTCGCGCGGCCAGCGCACGCTGTTCGGCCCGCGCGGCGTGTCCGGCCTGGTCAACGTGGAGATCACGCCGGAACTCTGCGTGCGCCTCGCCAGCGCCTACGCCACCACGCTGAAGAAGGGATCGGCGGTCACCACCTCACGCGACGTGTCGCGGGCGGCACGCGCGCTCAAGCGCGCCGTGCACGGCGCGCTGAACGCCAGCGCTATCAACGTGGTCGATCTTGAGGCACAGCCTCTTCCCGTGGCCAGGTTCGAGACCGCACGCAGCGAGTGCAGCGGCGGTATCGCGATCAGGACAACACCGGACGACCCGCAGTCGGTGGACATCATCTTCCTCGACGAGCACGGCGCCGACCTGTCCCTGGCGTCCGCGCGCAAGCTGGAGCGGGTGTTCTCCAGGCAGGAATTCCGCAGGGCATTTCCCGGTGAGATCGCCGAGCTCACCTACCCGCCGCGAGTGATCGAGGCCTACACCGCAGACCTGCTCCGCTGCGTGGACATGGCCGGTGTCAGGGACGCCAGGCTGAAGGTGGTGGCCGACTGCGCGGGCGGCACCGCGGCCCTCGTGCTGCCCGGACTTCTCGGCCGGATCGGCGTGGACGTGCTGACGGTGAACAACCGGCTTGATGAGGCCACGCCGACCCAGTCGCCGGCTCAGGTCAGGGCGGACCTGCACCGGCTTGCCGAGCTCGTCTACTCATCCAGGGCCGCGTTCGGAGTGCGGTTCGACCCGGTCGGCGAGCGGATCACGCTGATCGACGACAAGGGCGCGCTGGTCAGCGACGACCGTGCGCTGCTCGTCGTGCTCGACCTGGTGGCCGCGGAGCGGCGGTCTGGCCGGGTGGCGCTGCCGGTCACCACGACCAGGGTCGCCGAGAACGTCTGCCGGTTCCACGGCGTGGAGGTGGGCTGGACGCCGACCTCGCCGCACGGCCTGTACGAGGCCACCGCGGCCGCCGACGTTATCTTCGCTGCCGACGGCCGCGGCGGCTTCGTGGTGCCCGAGTTCTCCAGGTCGCTTGACGGCATCGCCGCCTTCGCCAGGCTGATCGGCCTGGTGGCACGGACCAGGCTGACGCTCAGCCAGATCCACGCCAGGATCCCGGTCGCGCATCTGCTCAAGCGCTCGGTTCCCACGCCGTGGGCCGCCAAGGGAAGCGTGATGCGCACGATCGTGGAGGCCGCTGGGTCGCGGTCGATCGACACCACCGACGGGGTACGGGTGATCGAGCCGGACGGCGGCTGGGCGCTCGTGCTGCCGGACACCGCGCACGCGGTCACCCACCTGTGGGCCGAGGCGGCCGACGGCGACCGGGCGCAGGCGCTGATCGACGAGTGGGCCGCCGTGGTGGAGCAAGCGGGCCGGGAGCGGCGCGGGTCGCCCTGAACCCCGGCTCGCGCGAAGGCCGACGCGGCACTACCTGCCCGTGAGACAATTGCCCTCACTAGATGATTGCGGTGACCAGCGGGTAGCGGCGGAGCGTCGGAGGTGTACAGCGTGATCTGGCGTAGACGTCGCAACCGCGCTCAGTCGGTTGCGGCTGGGTCGGTGGCGGCTCGGTCGGCCGCCGTGCGGCCCGCCGGACGCGCGCCGGAGTCTGCGTGGCAGATGGACCAGGGGCGCCAGCCGCAGGTAGCGTGGAGAGAGTCGGCGGACGTGGCCGCGCAGAGCGCGCGCACCGACGTGTACGCCGTCAGTGCGGTGCGGCCGACGAACGGGAGGCTAGGCAGTCATATGCCCAGCGTCTACTGCACCGGGTGCGGTGAGGCCAACCCGGACAATGCGCGCTTTTGCTGGCAGTGCGGAACCCCGCTGATCAGGTCACCCCTGGACCGCAGCACCACGGGCGAGACGACGTCGATGATATTCACCGGCGTCGAGACCTCGGACTCCGAGGCTGGCGAGGAGTCCGCCGCCGAGACCGCGGCCATCGACGCGCTGCCGCCGAACACCGCGCTGCTCGTGGTCAGGCGCGGGCCGAACGCGGGCAGCAGGTTCCTGCTTGACAGCGAGCTGACCCAGGTGGGCCGCCGGCCAGATAGCGACATCTTCCTCGACGACGTGACCGTCTCCCGGCGGCACGCGGAGTTCTACCGGCACGGCGGCTCGTTCATCGTCCGCGACGTGGGCAGCCTGAACGGGACCTACGTGAACCGGGAGCGGATCGAGCAGGCCGCGCTGAGCGGCGGGGACGAGGTCCAGATCGGCAAGTTCCGGCTGGTCTTCCTGCAGGGCCGACTGACGCACGCCGAGAGCGGCTGAGGCGCACCGCAGGTATGAACGGTCAGTTCGCGCGGGCGTACCTCGGCATTGGCGAGGTGCTCACCGAGCTTCAGGCCGAGTTCCCCGACATCAGTGTCTCCAAGATCCGCTTCCTTGAATCCGAGGGCCTGATCAGCCCGGCCCGCTCGCCGTCCGGGTACCGCAGGTTCGGCCCGGCGGACGTGGACCAGCTTCGCTTCATCCTCACCGCGCAGCGCGACCAGTACCTGCCGCTTCGGGTCATCAGGGAGCGGCTGGTCGATGGCGCAGCGGCGGAGGCAGGGCACGGCGGCCGGGGCCGCGCCGCGACGGCGCGGCCGGCCGAGATGATCAGCCGCCGCGACCTGCTCGACGCCGCCGGCATCGACGACGAGCAGCTTGCCGAACTCGAGGCGCACGGGCTGGTCACGCGTACCGGCCGGCTGTACGGCCAGGACGCGCTCGACGTCGCTGCAACGGTCGCCGCGCTGGCGTCCTACGGCGTCCAGGCCAGGCATCTGCGCACGGCGAAGACCTCCGCCGACCGCGACATCTCGCTGATCGAGCAGGTCGTCGCTCCGACGCTGCGCCAGCGCGGGGCGGGGGCACGGGCCGCGGCCGGGCAGACCGCGCGGGAGATCGCCGTCCTGCTGCTCAGGTTGCACCGGGCCATGATCGAGGCCGCGCTCGCCGAGGCCGGGCTGCCCGGCGCCGAGATCGGGGGCCGCGAGCAGGTGTCGGGCCACGACGATGGCGGGTGTACGTTGACAAGGAGTGCCGCAGGTGCGGAGGGGAACAACGCAGACATGAGGCGCGGGTGAGGACGGAGACGCGGTGAAGGAGATGGAGGTCGTCGGCGTCCGGGTCGAGATGCCCACGAACCAGCCCATCGTGCTGCTGAAGGAGACCGGCGGCGAGCGCTACCTGCCGATCTGGATTGGCCCGATGGAGGCCACCGCCATCGCCTTCGCGCAGCAGGGGATGGTCCCGGCCCGCCCGCTGACCCACGACCTCATGCGGGACATTCTCAAGGCCCTGAAGGTCGAGCTGACCCGGGTGAACATCACCGCGCTGCGGGACGGGATCTTCTTCGCCGACCTGGTGTTCTCCAACGGGACGACGGTCAGCGCCCGCCCGTCAGACTCGATCGCGCTCGCGCTGCGCACCGGGACGACGATCTTCGCCCACGACGACATACTCGACGAGGCGGGCGTCTCGATCCCCGATGAGCAGGAAGACGAGGTCGAGAAGTTCCGCGAGTTCCTCGACAACATCACGCCCGAGGATTTCGGCAGTGCTACCTGACCACGGGGCTACCTGACAACGGGGCTACTTAAGCGACGCGCCGGGCATGGTCGTTGACGGGGTCAGTCCGCGGGCCTAACGTGCGAATCGTGCACCCAGGCCGGAGGTGGGCGTGGCGGTGATCAAGGGCGACGGGCATGACGACCGTGAGCGCAGCGCTGCTGCCAGTCTGGCCGGCGAGCAGGGTCTGCTTTTCGACGACGAGCTTGAGCCGCTCGCCGAGGATGTCGGCTACCGCGGTCCGACGGCATGCGCCGCGGCACGCATCTCCTACCGGCAGCTCGATTACTGGGCGCGGACCGGCCTGGTCGAGCCGAGCGTGCGGCCCGCCAAGGGGTCGGGCAGCCAGCGGCTCTACGGCTTCCGCGACATCCTGGTACTGCGCGTCGTCAAGCGGCTGCTCGACACCGGGATCTCGCTGCAGCAGATCAGGGCCGCCGTGAGTTATCTGCGCGAGCACGGCACCACCGACCTCGCCCAGGTGACGCTGATGAGCGACGGCGCGAGCGTCTACGCCTGCACCTCTCCCGACGAGGTCGTCGACCTGCTCCAGGGCGGCCAGGGGGTCTTCGGCATCGCGCTCGGCCGGGTCTGGCAGGAGGTCGAGGGCTCGCTCGCCCAGCTGCCCGCCGAAACGGGCGAGGCCGCCGAGTCCGACGGCCTGTCAAGCGCCGATGAGCTTGCCAGGCGCCGCGCGCGCAAGATCGGCTAGCCGAGCCGGAAAGAGGCAGTGCGGGCGCGGGGGGAGTAAGCTCGGGTACCGCTGGTGACACCGTCCGGGAGAGTTCGCGCGCAGCCAGCGTGCGGCGCCGAAGGGGCAACCTCCCCGGAACCTCTCAGGCCTCAAGGACCGGGCGGGATAAGCGGCTCTGGAGCCCGCGGAGCGCGGTGACAGAGGGGGATACCTCAGTCGTCCCCACTCTCTGCCTTCACCAACTCCAGGAGCGCTCTCGTGGCATTCGCACAACGGCACATCGGCCCGGACGAAGCCGAGCAGCAGCAGATGCTCGCGACGATCGGCTACGCCTCGCTCGACGACCTGACCTTCGCCGCCCTGCCGGCCGGCCTTGCGATCAGCAAGCCGCTCGAGCTGCGCGAGCCGCTGCCCGAGGACCAGGCGCTGGCCGAGATCCGCGCGATCGCGGCCAGGAACCAGGTGCTGACCTCGATGATCGGGCTCGGCTACTACGGCACCATCACCCCGGCGGTGATTCGGAGGAACGTGCTCGAAAGCCCCGCCTGGTACACCGCCTACACGCCGTACCAGCCGGAGATCTCCCAGGGCCGACTCGAGGCTCTGCTCAACTTCCAGACCATGATCGAGGACCTCACCGCGCTCCCCGTGGCCGGCGCCTCGATGCTTGACGAGGCCATCGCCGCCGCTGAGGCGATGACGCTGGCGCACCGCGCCAGCGGCCGCGGCAGCATCTTCCTGGCCGATGCCGGCTGCCTGCCGCAGACGCTGGCGGTGCTAGGCACCAGGGCGGAGCCGCTCGGCATCAGGCTGGTGACCGGCGCCCTCACGCCCGAGCTGATCGACGCACAGCCCGAGGGCGAGCTGTTCGGAATCCTGCTGCAGTACCCCGGTGCGGGCGGGGAGATACGCGACCTGCGCCCGGCCATCGGCGCCGCGCACGCCAGGGGCGCGCTGGCCACGGTGGCCGCCGACCCGCTCGCGCTCACACTGCTCACGCCGCCGGGGGAGCTCGGCGCCGACATCGCGATCGGCAGCACCCAGCGGTTCGGCGTGCCGATGGGGTTCGGCGGCCCGCAGGCCGGCTACATCTGCGTCAGGGACGACCTCAAGCGCCAGCTGCCGGGCAGGCTGGTCGGCGTCTCGCTCGACGCAGACGGCAATCCCGCCTACCGGCTCGCGCTGCAGACCCGCGAGCAGCACATCAGGCGGGAGCGGGCGACCAGCAACATCTGCACCGCGCAGGTGCTGCTTGCCGTCATCGCCGCGATGTACGCGGTGTACCACGGCCCGCAGGGGCTGACGGCGATCGCGCGGCGGGTGCATGCCAAGGCGACCAGCCTCGCGGCCACGCTGGCCGCGGCCGGATTCCCCGCGGCGACCGCGGCCTACTTCGACACCGTCGCCGTGATGGTGCGCGGGGGTGCCGCAGCGGCGGTCGACCGGGCCAGGACCGCCGGCTACAACCTGTACCTGGCCGGTCCCGACGTGGTGCAGGTGGCCTGCGACGAGACCACGACCGACGAGCACCTGGCGGCGGTGGCGCAGGCGATCGCCGGCGCTCCGGTGGCTCTGGCTTCCGGGTCGGCCGAGCTGACCGCGATCCCGGCCGAGCTGCGGCGCACCAGCACGTTCCTCACGCATGAGGTGTTCTCCGCCTACCGCAGTGAGACCGCGCTGCTTCGCTACCTGCGCAGGCTGGCCGACTTTGACGTCGCACTCGACCGGTCGATGATCCCGCTCGGCTCGTGCACGATGAAGCTGAACGCGACCTCGGAGATGGAGCCGATCAGCTGGCCGGAGTTCGCCGGATTGCATCCGTTCGCGCCCGCCGACCAGATGGTCGGCTACCACGAGCTGATCGCCGAGCTTCAGGACGCGCTGGTCGCGATCACCGGGTACGACGCGGTCAGCCTGCAGCCCAACGCCGGGTCGCAGGGCGAGCTCTCCGGGCTCCTCGCGATCAGGCAGTATCACAGGTCGCGGAATGAGCCCGAGCGGACCGTCTGCCTGATCCCTGAGTCCGCGCACGGCACGAACGCGGCATCGGCGGTGCTCGCCGGGCTGCGGGTGGTCGTGGTGAAGTGCGGCTCAGACGGCGCGATCGACCTCGGCGACCTGAGGTCCAAGCTGGACGTGCACGCCGGCGAGGTCGCGGCGATCATGCTGACCTACCCGTCCACCAGCGGCGTTTTCGAGTCGACCGTGTCCGAGGTCTGCGGCCTTGTGCATGCCGCCGGCGGCCAGGTCTACGTGGACGGCGCGAACCTGAACGCGCTGATCGGCCTGGCCCAGCCTGGCGCGTTCGGCGCCGACGTCTCGCACCTGAACCTGCACAAGACGTTCTGCATCCCGCACGGGGGCGGCGGCCCGGGCGTCGGCCCCGTCGCGGTCCGCGCCCACCTGACCCCGTTCCTGCCCAGGCACCCGATGCTGCCCGACGTCGCCGTGGTCGGGGCGAGCACCGGCGACGTGCCGGCCTCGCTGCGCACCGGACCGGTCGCCGCCGCGCCGTACGGGTCGGCCGGGATCCTGCCGATCTCCTGGATGTACCTGGCGATGATGGGCGCGCAGGGGCTGCGCCGGGCCACGCAGGTGGCCGTGCTGAACGCCAACTACGTGGCCAGGCGGCTCAACGAGCACTTCCCCGTGCTCTACACCGGCCAGGCGGGCCTGGTCGCGCACGAGTGCGTTTTCGACCTGCGGCACATCACCTCGCGCACCGGGATCACCGCCGAGGACGTCGCGAAGCGGCTGATCGACTACGGCTTCCACGCGCCCACGATGTCGTTCCCCGTGGCAGGGACGCTGATGTTCGAGCCGACCGAGAGCGAGAACCTGGCCGAGCTTGACCGGTTCTGCGACGCGATGACCGCGATCGCCGCGGAGATCGAGAAGGTCGCCTCGGGCGAGTTCGACGCCGAGGACAACCCGCTGAAAAATGCCCCGCACACCGCATCGATGCTGGTCGCCGACGAGTGGGCGCACCCGTACAGCCGGACCCAGGCCGCCTACCCGGCCGGCGGCGACCGGCGGTCCAAGTACTGGGTGCCGGTGCGCCGGATCGACGGCGCCTACGGCGACCGGCACCTGATCTGCGCCTGCCCCCCTCCTGAGGCGTTCGAGTAAGTTCTCCTGGTCCCTCCAGGCGATCCACTCGCGCAGCGGGCTCAGGTCGTAATCGGGTCCGCCGAACGTCCAGGTGAACAGCGTGAAGCCCAGGTCGCGCAGGCCGGGCGGGGTCGTGCCGCGGCGCCTGGAGACCGACGCTGCCCGCTCGATGTCGCTCGGGTCGCGGCCGATCGCGGCGCACTGCGCGTCCAGGACCGCGGCCTTGCGGCGCAGCGTCTCGATGTCGCCGCTCGCGTGCCAGATGTCGGCGTGCCTGGCCACCATGGGCAGGGTCTTCTTCTCGCCGCTGCCGCCGATCAACAGCGGAATCTTCCTGACCGGCGGCGGGCTGAGGGCGCCCAGCCGACGCTCGATCCGCGGCAGGGCGGCGGCGAGCCGGTCAAGGCGGCTGCCGGCGGTGCCGAAGTCGTAGCCGTACTCCGCGAAGTCCCTCGCCGCCCATCCCGCGCCGAGACCCAGGATGAGCCTGCCGCCGCTGATGTGGTCCACGGTGCGCGCCATGTTCGCCAGCAGGTCCGGGTTGCGGTAGGCCACGCAGCTGACCAGGGCCCCGATCTCCGCTCTGGTTGTCGCCTCGGCCCAGGCTCCGAGCACGGTCCAGCATTCGAACGTCGCGCCGTCCGGGTCGCCGGAGAGCGGGTAGAAGTGGTCGTAGTTGAACACGATGTCGACGCCGATGTCCTCGGCCATCCGCACGGCCCGGCGGATCGCCTCGTAGCCCGCGTGCTGAAGCTGGAGGTGCAGCGCGATCCGGAGTGGTCGCCGCGCGGAGTCCATGACGCGATCCTAGGGTCCGGGGACGGTGCGGCCCTTCCACGCACCGCCGCGGCCCGTGCGGTGCCGTAGCGCCGAGCTGACCGTCATCGCGGTGTAAAGGACGCCGATGAACGGCAGGCATGGCGCGCGCAGCGCGGAAAGCCCGCTGAGCCGCAGCACCGGGACGTACGTCACGGCCATGATCGCCCAGGCGGCAAGGCCGGCGCCGACCAGCCACGCCGCCTGGGACGCCGACACCTCAGATAGACCGGGGCCGCCGGCCAGCAGCACGATCCCGGCCAGTGACGCGGCCACCGGCAGCAGGTACAGCCACGCCATGCCGAGCACCGTGCCGGCTAGAGCCGCCGGGGAGTAGCGCAGCTGGGTGTAGGCGCTTCTGGCCACCATGTCCCAGATCTCGGCCAGGCCGCGGTACTCGCGGTTGCTGATCACGTTGGTGGCGAAGCCGAGCCAGCAGTTCCCGCCCGCCCGCTTGAGCAGCCCGCCGAGCGCCACGTCATCGATCCTCGCGCCGCGGATCGGCTCGAGCCCGCCCGCCGCCTCCAGCGCGGACCGGCGTACCAGCATGCAGCCGCCGGCTGCCGCCGCGGTCCGGCTGGCTGCCCGGTTCACCCGCCGAAACGGGTAGAGCTGGGCGAAGAAGTACACGAACGCGGGGATCAGCATTCGCTCCCAGAAGGTGCCGGCCCGCAGCAGCGCCATCTGGGACACCATCGCCAGGTCGCCATCGCGCGCAGCCCGCACCAGCGCGCTGACCGTGCCCGGCAGGTAGGCGATGTCGGCGTCGGTGAACAGCACGTACTCGGCGTCGCCCGCCGCGCGCAGCCCCTGGTTCATGGCCCAGACCTTGCCTGCCCAGCCGGGCGGCAGCGGCTCCCCGCTGACGATCGCGAGGCTGCTGCGCGCTCCCGCTGCCGCGGCCGCCCGGCCGAGGTCGGCCGCCGCCTGCGCGGTGCCGTCGCTGCTCTCGTCGTCCACCAGGATCACCCGCAGGTTCCCTGGGTAGGCCTGGGCCAGCAGCGTGGGAAGCGAGCCGGGTAGCACTGCCGCCTCGTCGCGGGCGGGCACCACGGCGACCACCTCAGGCCAGCTCGCGTCGGCCGGCGGGGCTTGCCCCGCCGCAGGCAGGCGCTGGTCGGTGCGCCAGAACCCGCCGTGCCCGGCGATGAGGTACAGCCAGGCCGCCGTGGCGGCCGCCGTGACCACGATCGCGACCAGCATCAGCACAGCGTGGCACAACGCGAGTCAGCCGACGGCCCGGGCGCCCCGCCGACCCGGCATGATGGAGTGACCGAAGGCGGGAGGCAGGCATGCGGGTGATAGCCGGGGCCGGGGAGTTTTCCGGGCCCGATTCGGGCACGCACTGGGCCGAGCAGTTCCGGGTCCCCGACCTCAGCGTCGGCACCTATTCGATCCCGGCCGGCGCCATCGACGACCAGGAGCCGCACGCGGAGGACGAGATCTACGTGGTGATGACCGGCCGCGCCAGTTTCGAGGCCGGCCGGGAGCGCGCCGCGGTCGGGCCGGGCTCGGTCATCTACGTTCCGGCCTTCGAGCCGCACAGGTTCGTCGACGTCACCGAGGACCTCGCGACCGTCGTGCTGTTCGCGCCCGCCGAAGGGACGCGCCCGGCAGCGGGATGAGGTCGCCCGGGGCGGCCGCGGTTCGCGGCTAGAGTTGCTGCGTGGCAGATCCGGCAACCTACCGGCCGGCGCCTGGCTCCATTCCCGAGTCACCAGGGGTCTACCGGTTCCGCGACAAGCACGGCCGTGTGGTCTACGTCGGCAAGGCCAAGAACCTGCGGGCCAGACTGAACTCGTACTTCTCCGACTTCGCCAGCCTGCATCCGCGTACGCAGTGGATGCTGCTCGACGCCGCCGGGGTGGAGTGGACCGTCGTCGGCACCGAGGTCGAGGCGCTCCAGCTGGAGTACTCCTGGATCAAGGAGTTCGACCCGCGGTGGAACATCAGGTACCGGGATGACAAGAGCTACCCGTACCTGGCCGTCACGATGAACGAGGAATTCCCCAGGGTCACGGTGCTGCGCGGTACCAAGCGGCGCGGCGTCAGGTACTTCGGGCCCTACTCGCACGCCTGGGCGATCAGGGACACCGTCGACACGCTGCTCCGGGTGTTCCCTGTCCGCACCTGCTCGGCCGGGGTGTTCAAGCGGGCTGGCCAGATCGGTCGGCCATGTCTGCTCGGCTACATCGACAAGTGCTCGGCGCCGTGCGTGGGGCGGATCGATGCCGCCGAGCACCGCGTGCTCGCCGAGGAGTTCTGCGACTTCATGGCCGGCCAGACGGGCAAGTTCACCCGGCGGCTTGAGTCGCAGATGCGCGAGGCCGCCAGGGCCGAGGAGTTTGAGCGCGCCGCCCGGCTGCGCGACGACCTGCAGGCCTTGCAGCGGGCACTGGAGAAGCAGGCGGTGGTGCTGCCCGACGGTACCGACTGCGACGTCATCGGGCTGGTCGAGGACCAGCTCGAGGCCGCCGTGCAGGTCTTCTACGTACGCGGCGGCCGGGTGCGCGGCCAGCGCG
>DATIZP010000073.1:0-15541 GCA_035517035.1 Streptosporangiaceae bacterium
TGCGCTCACCGCAGCCAGCCCGAGCAGGTAGATCACCGGTGCGGCGAACCCGATCGCGAGCACGACGGGCGGCCAGCCGCCGACGCCGACGGCCAGCGCCGTCAGCCCGGCGATTCCGGCCAAGGTCCCCGCCCCGAGCACCGCGACCGCGGCCGGCGGCGCCAGGTACCGCAGGTTGATCGTCCCGGCGTGCTGCCTGGCCACCACCCGGCGCCACCGCCCGTAGTGGAAGTACTGTGAGCCGACCGCGACGACGCTGGTCCTCGGCCGGTAGCTGACTCGCATCGCTGGCTCGAACCAGATCAGCCCGCCGGCCTGGCGGATCCGGTGGTTCATCTCCCAGTCCTCGGCCCGCAGGTACCGCTCGTCGTAGCCGCCCACGCCCTCGACGGCGGCACGTCGGAACGCGCCGAGGTACACGGTGTCGGCCGGGCCGGCGCTGCCGCCGGTGTGGTTCGGCGCCGAGCCGACCCCGAACGGCGAGGTCATCGCCCAGGCGACTGCCTCCTGGAACGGCGTCTTCCCCTCGGCAGCCATGATCCCGCCGACATTGACCGCCCCGGTCTCGGCGAGAGTCTGCATGGCCGTGGCCACGTACTCGGGTGGCAGCATGCAGTGCCCGTCTACCCTGACGATGAACTCGTGCCGCGCCGCCCTGACCGCGGCGTTCAGCGCGCAGGGAATCTGCCCCGACGGGTTGGGCACCACAGTGATCCGGGGATCGGCCGCCGCGAGCCGTTTTGCGATCTCTTCGGTCTTGTCCTTGGACGGTCCGACCGCGAGCACGAGCTCGAGCTCACCGGCGTAATCCTGGCTCAGCACATGGCTGACCGATTCGCCAAGGTGCCGCTCCTCATTGCGTACCGGCATGATTACCGAAACGGGAACAGCCGTGCCGGTCCCGGCGGCGGCCTGCGCTCGGCTCGCGGTGACTGTGGCCGGAGCGTGCGCGTCGCGGATGTAGCTCATGACGCTGATGACGGTACCCGCCCTGGGCCAGTGCGGTGACCCAAGGGCGGCAACGGGTCCGCTGAAGGCGCCTGCGCCTGGCCAGGCGCCGCGGGCGAATCAGGCGGGCTAGGTGACGTCCTCCAGCATCTCGGTGACCAGTGCGGCGATCGGTGAGCGCTCCGAGCGCACCAGCGTGACGTGGGCGAACAGCGGGTGGCCCTTGAGTTTCTCGATCACAGCGATGACGCCGTCGTGGCGCCCGACCCTCAGGTTGTCGCGCTGCGCGACGTCGTGGGTGAGCACGACCCGCGAGCCTGTTCCGATCCTGGAGAGCACGGTGAGGAGCACGCCGCGTTCCAGCGACTGGGCCTCGTCCACGATCACGAACGAGTCGTGCAGCGACCGCCCCCTGATGTGGGTGAGCGGCAGCACCTCGAGCATGTCCCTGGCGACGACCTCGTCGATCACGTCCGGCGTGGTGACTGCTGACAGCGTGTCGAACACAGCCTGGCCCCACGGGTTCATCTTCTCGGCCTCCGAGCCCGGCAGGTAGCCGAGCTCCTGGCCGCCGACCGGGTACAGCGGGCGGAAGACCACGACCTTGCGGTGCTGGCGGCGTTCGAGCACGGCTTCGAGCCCGGCGCAGAGCGCGAGCGCCGACTTGCCCGTGCCGGCGCGGCCGCCGAGCGAGACGATCCCGATCTCCGGGTCGAGCAGCAGGTCGAGCGCGACCCGCTGCTCGGCGCTTCGCCCGCGCAAGCCGAACACGTCCCGGTCGCAGCGGATCAGGCGGACCGACTTGTCCGGCTGCACGCGACCGAGCGCGCTGCCGGTGCCGCTCGCCGAGTACAGCACCAGCCCGGTGTGACACGGCAGGTCGCGCGCGGCTTCGCACTCGATCGTGCCGCTCTGGTAGAGCTGGTCGATGTCCGCGCCGGTCACCTCGACCTCGCGCATCCCGGTCCAGCCGGAGTCCAGCGGCAGCTCGGCGCGGTACTCCTGCGCGGCCACGCCGATGGACGCTGCCTTGATCCGCAGCGGGAGGTCCTTGCTGACCAGGACCACGTTGTCGCCTTCGGCGGCCAGACTGCGCGCGACCGCCAGGATCCTGGTGTCGTTGTCGCCCAGCCTGAACCCGGCAGGGAGCACCGAGGGGTCGGAGTGGTTGAGCTCTACCCTGACCGTGCCGCCGAGGTCCCCGATCTCGACGTCGGCGTCGAGCCGGCCGTGCTCCAGCCGCAGGTCGTCCAGGTGCCGCAGCGCTGCCCGCGCGAAAAACCCCAGCTCGGGATGGTTGCGCTTCGCCTCAAGCTCGGTGATGACCACCAGCGGCAGGACCACCCTGTGCTCGGCGAACCTGCCGATGGCGCCGGGATCGGCGAGCAGGACGCTGGTGTCGAGCACGTAGGTGCGGCGGTCAGCCCCGGCGCCGTTGTCGGCTCCGGCTCTGCCCTGCCTGGACCGGCTGGCGGGCGACCGGGTGGCGCCGTCGTTCGCCGGTGTCGCTGCGGTACTGCTGGTACGGTTGAGCCGCGATGCGCGGGCGGTTGCGGAAATAGCCACTCACTCTCCCCTGAGCGCACTGGGCGCCGCGTTGGACACAAGCGTGTCGGAGGGACCGGGACCGGCCAGCGAAGGACCGGGCGCCGGCCCTTTCGCTCATCTCGCCTGCGTGCCAGGACGCGAAGCTCGAGAATCTCGAGGGCCTTCCCGCCGGGCGGCTACGCACCGCCCGTCAGACCAGACGGTACCTGGCAGGTGGCGCTGTGCGGAAGTAGCGGCACACCACGAACTGTCTAACGCGGGTGAACTTTCCGCCACCCGCTCATGACGGGCCAGGCCCGCCCGCGGTCGCTCGCCGGGCACGCTGACCGAATCGGGCCGGGCCGGATCCGGCCTGATGAGCGGCGGTTCAGGTGCCGTGCCTGCGGTGCCTGCCCGCGTAGGAACGCAGCGCGCGCAGGAAGTCCACCTTCCTGAAGGCCGGCCAGTACGCGTCGCAGAAGTAGAACTCAGAGTGCGCGCTCTGCCAGAGCAGGAAGCCGCCGAGCCGCTGCTCACCGGAGGTCCTGATTACCAGGTCGGGGTCGGGCTGGCCGGCGGTATACAGATGCTCGGCGATGTGCTCGACGTCGAGGATCTCGGCGAGCTCCTCGATCGTGGTCCCCTTGGTGGCGTGTTCCTGAAGCAGCGATCGGACCGCGTCGGCGATCTCCCGCCGACCGCCGTAGCCGACGGCGACGTTGACCTTCAGACCGGGGAACTCGGCGGTGGCCTCCCCCGCGTCCTTGAGCACCTGGGCCATCTCGGTGGGGAGCAGGTCGAGCGCGCCGACCGGCTTGACCCGCCAGCGCTGCGCGACGAGCTGCCTGACGGTGTCCTCGATGATCTCAAGCAGGGGCTCGAGCTCGGATTCTGGCCTGGCCACGAGGTTGTCAGTGGACAGCAGCCACAGCGTGACCACCTCGACGCCGGCCTCGCGGCACCAGTCGAGCAGCTCGAAGATCTTGTCGGCGCCCTTGCGGTGACCGCTGCTGACGTCGAGCAGCCCGGCCGAGCGCGCCCAGCGACGGTTACCGTCGCACATCACTCCCACGTGCCTGGGGATTACTGACGGCGAAAGCGACGCTCCGAGCCGCCGCTCGTAGAGCCGGTAGACGAGATCGCGCAGACCCATCCGGCACCCTTCCTCGCTGCCGCCACGCCGGCCAGCCGCGTCGCCCTGGCTGCTCATCGCCCGCCCGGGCAGCAGGGAGTGAGGTAGCCACAGCGGCGCCATCCGGTTCTCTAAGAACCGTATCCAAGAACCTGACCAGTTCGGCCGAAGTCAGCACAGCCCGTACTCCTGTGCCACTGTCACCCCACGCCTCAAGCACCGCACGGCGGCTCAGCTGCCAGTATCCGGGCCCGGCCGGGCCGCCTCCAGCGCCTGGCTCTGCCGTGCTGGCGTGCCACTGGGCGGTCGAGCGCAGCACGCAGCGCACCTCGCCGAGGCCGGGCAGGTCTCCGCGATCGCGGGACTTGAGCGTGAAGTACTCCCGCTCTCCGGGCAGGAACGCCGCGCGGGACCGGGCCGGGCCGACCTCGCGGGACCGGGCCGGGCCGACCGCCCGGATGCCGTGGGACTCGGGGAACCTGTCGTCGGGGTCTGGCCAGTATCTGGCCTGCTCGGGATCCTCGCGCGCGGCCTGGACCTGCGCGGCGAGCGCCGCGAGCTGATGGCCGCACCGCTGGCCGACGACGGCGAACGGCTGCCGGTCCCTGACCAGCCTCAGCGTCACCTCGTACGGCTGCCCGGCCTGGTCGTGACACGGGACGGCAGCGACGCCGAGCAGCGAACCATCTACGCAGCGTAGTTCTCTCATAACGGAACGTTAACACCGGCAACGGCAGGACCAGGATCACACACGCGGCGGCCAGGCCCGGGCTGACGGTGGCGGCCCGGCCAAGGCCGAGCCGCCACCGCTGGGTCAGCCGATCGACTTGACGATGGCCTCGTCGAGCCCGGGGAACGAGGCCAGGTACTCCCGGCGCTCCCTCTTGATCCGGTCGACCATGCCCTGGTACTCCTGCTGGCGGCCCTGCCGCTCGTACAGCTTGCGGGGCTGCAGGATCTCGACGTCGTCGATCCCCGGCAGCGACGACGCGACCTCGTAGCCGAAGTCCGGGTCGGTGACCCAGTGGATCGAGTCCTCGACGATGCCCTGGACGATGGCCGAGGAGCAGGGGATCGTGACCTTCTTGGATGTGGCCTCGTCGGTGCCGCCCACCCGGCCGGTGTTGAGCACGTAGACCCTCAGCTCGTGGCTGTCGAGCAGCTCGAGCATCCGGTTGCCCATGTCGGCCATGTTCCTCGGGAAGAACGGGTTCGTCCCAGGCACCCGCAGGAACTTGCCCTCCTCGTCCTTTCCGCCCGCCGAGGTGCCCGTGGTCTCGCCGAGCATGAAGTACGCGGCCGCCTGCGCCCTGTCCAGCCTGGCCACGCCGGGAACGATGTTCTCGTTGCGGTTCAGGATCAGCAGGAACTCTGCGGGCGGGACCTCGTTGCCAGGCCACGGATGGACGTAGGAGAACGGCCAGGTGGTGCGCCCGTTCTTGGTGTAGGAGGTGTCGAAGAAGTCGACCTTGCCGTGCTCGTCGACGGACACGTTCTCCAGGTAGGCGTCGGGCTTCGTGGTGGCGTGGTAGATCGCGGGCTCGTACCGCGGGTCCAGGCCGAACGTCTTGGCGAAGCAGCCGTTCTCGGTCGTGTAGACCTTGCCGTGCGGCATCAGCGCGACGAAGTCGTCCTGGGCCGGCCTGCTCTCCAGCTGGGTGGTGAACGTCGTGGTTGTTTTCCCTGTGCCGGAGAGGCCGACGATCAGGATCGACGTCGGCTCGCCGTCCCGCGGCATCACCTTGCAGCCAGCGTGCAGGGCCAGGCCGCCGCGGTTGTAGACGATGTTGTTCCACATCCGCAGCCCGCCCTTCTTGGACTCACCGAAGTAGTCCGAGTTGAGCACGCGGGTGATGTTGGCATTGAGGTCGACGGCGATCACCCGGTCGTCCGGATAGCCGGGGGCCGCGAGGTTCGGCGTGTAGATGACCGTGGTGTCTGGCTCCCAGGTCGCCGGGTCGTAGTCGGGTCCGACCGGGTAGTAGAGCTGCTTCTGCATGCCGGCGACGTTCGCGTTCGCCGCCTCGATGATCAGTCGCGCCCTGGTGCGGAACGCCAGATCCGAGCCGATGTAGCCGTCCACGACGACCACGTGCTGGCCAGCGATGTAGGCGTCCTGCTCGGCGGAGATCCGATCATATTCGTCGCGGCTGATGGTCTGCTTGGTGGCGTTGGTCGAATCGTCGACAACGAACGTCGACCTCGTGCTCCGCGAGTCCACTCTGGCCTTGACGACCACGTTGTTGAACTCGGTCACCTGGCAGTTCGGCATCTTCTCGGTCAGCTCGCGCAGGCGCTCAGTAGTCGGATTCCACTCCACCAACGCGGCCTTCACCTCATACACCACGGACTGCTCCTCCTCGTTGGCTCACCCAGATCGCTCCGCTCGACGGGGACCAGCCCAGGGCAGGCCAAATACGCCCGGACTGGCGGGATTGATTTGGGGAGTGTACCCCGGAGCAGCCCGGATAAAATATCCCCCCGCCGGCATACGTTTGCATCAGCGGGCGTGATAGGGGGGGCCGACGACTGGCGAGGACGGCGGGTGCTGGACGAGCCCCGGCAACGGCTCGTGGGGCCCTGCGTGACGGCCAGCGGGGCCCTGCGTGACGGCCAGTGGGGCCCTGCGTGACGGCCAGTGGGGCCCTGCGTGACGGCCAGGGCCTGTCCCGTAGATCAATGGGACTAGGCGACGGAGCCAGCGTCGCGGAGCCAGATCCTCTGGCTCGCCCTGTGGTCTGGCCCGGGCCGTCCCCGGGGCCGCCGCCGGTCGCCGCGCCCCGCGCCGCCCGGAGATGATCTTGATGGATGTGGCGGATGTCCCAGAATACGCAGTGGATGTGGCATTCATTCCAGTGACAACCCGATGATCACATCCGGTTTCGGCTGGTATACGGTGATCCGGGCGCCGCGCTCGGCCAGGCGGCCGCAGCCGCGCGGCGCGGACGGCGCCGCAGCCGGTCAGGCAGACCGCGGGCCCTCGGCCCTGATCTCCTCGACCCTGCGCAGCGCCTCGCGGAGGTCGCCGAGCCAGGAGTCCTCGTGCTCGCCGACCAGCCGGACGCACCAGGCGAGCGCGTCGCTGCGGCTCCGCGCCACGCCGGCGTCCACCAGCGTGTCGAGCACCAGCCGTTCGGCCTGCCTGAGCCTGGTCATCACGGGCACGGAGAACGTGGTGAACATGACCGTCCGGTCGCCGTCACTGACGCCCCAGGAAACCTTGCGGCCGTAGGTGTGCTCGGCCTCGCGAGCGATCTCGATTCGCTGCTGCCTGGTCTCCTCGCGGAACCTGCGGCTGCGGCCCTCCCAGGCCGCGGCCCGCTCGGCGTCGGACGCGCCTTCGGCGGTCTGCGCAGCGGAGATCGGCACGATGACCGTGATCTCCTCGCGGTCAACCTTGACCTCGATTGCCCCGTCCAGCCATTCGCCCGGCAACCTGCCAGTGAACCAGCCACGCAGCCGCTCGGCCGCTGACCCTTGCTTGGTCTCCTCTGTACTCATGTAATTATGATTACACAGCCCACCAAGGGTTGCAAGCATGGGCGCGCCTGATGGCAGGGCATGCGGTGCGACAAGTGCGCAAGCGGCGCGGCGGGTGACGGGCGGTGCGGAAGGTGGGCCGAAGGTGAGGCGGCGCATGCCCGGCGGCTGGTGCCCGGGGTGCGGCAGCCAGGGCGCCGGTTAGGGGGCGGGGTCAGCTGGATGTGCTGGCGGCAACGGCGGCGGCGACCTTCGGGTAGACCCGGACGGCGCCGGCGAAGCCGGCGCCGAAGTCAGCCTGGACGATCTGGACGTCCAGGCCAGGCTCGGGCGCCTGGAGCATTAGGCCGTTGCCGAGGTAGATCGCCACGTGCGAGATGGACTCGGGGGCCGTCGGGTCGGTGTGGTAGAAGAGCAGGTCCCCCGGCTCGAGCTCGCTGAGGGGCAGCAGCGGACCGGTCATCGCCTGCTCGGCGGCGACCCGCGGCATCAGCACGCCGGCCTGCCTCATCGACCATTGCACCAGCCCGGAGCAGTCGAACGTCGTCGGGCCGTCGCCGCCCCAGACGTACGGGAGGCCGATCCTGCTCTCGGCCGCGGCGAGGAACTTGGCGAGCTCGGTGGCGGTCAGGCCAGGGCCCTGGCTTGCAGTGAGGCCGACGGCACCGACCGCGCCCGTCGTCACGGTCACCTTGCCGACGATCACCTGGGTCACCAGCGCGGCTACCGACGCGGTGGCGGGGACCTTCTTCTTGATCCTCGCGATCAGGGTGTCCAGCCTCGTGCGCGGCGCGCTGACCACGATCGCGTTGGCCGACGGCAGGCCGAGCGAGGCGGCGACGCGGCCGGAGACCACGGCGTCCACGCCGGCGATGCCGACGGTCCCGAAGCCCGCCACCGGCAGGTCAAGCGTCCTGGCGCCGGCTACCCGCACGGGCTTGGTCAGCGTCAGCCTGTCCTCGGTGCCCATGGTGTAGGAGATCGCCACGCCGCCGGCCGCGACGTTCTGCCAGAGCCTGGTCGAGCGGGCCGTGGGCTTGGCGGCAAACGGCCGGAACGTGACCGGGTTGACGCCGAGCACGTTGACGAAGACGCCGTTGACCCGGATCCGGCCCGCCGAGACCGGCACAGCGGCCTCGACTCCGTTCATCGCGCGGATGCCGGCCAGCAGCCCGGCGGGCAGCGACCGCGGCGCCACCACCAGCACGTCGGCCGGGTACAGGCGGCTGACCTGGTGTCCCTTCCCGGCGGCCGGCCTCAGCGGCGTGGCCGCGACGACCGACGTGCTCAGGGCCCGGCCCGTCGCGTGCCGCCAGTGATCGCCGGGGCTGGAGCGCGAGCCAGGGATGGCGCCCACCTTCGCGCTGATCCCGGTGGCGCTGTCGGCCGTGATCCGCCGGGCCGGCGTCACCGAGCCCCTGCGGGCGGACTGCGGCGACAGCGAGGACCGGTGCGGCATAAGCATGCCCGTCAGCGCCACCGTGAGCACGACGGCGAACACGACCACGGGGAGCAGCCAACGCGCAAAGGAGCGCAACCTGACGTTCCTTCCGTTCGGGGGCACTCTCGCGCTACCGGAATTATGCCTGGCCGGGGGGCCCCGGGACAGAGCAGCAAACGCGGTAGGGATTCATGCCTACAACCAGAATACGCACCGAAACGGGCTCGACGGCGTCGGTGCGATGGCGCAGCGGTGACGGCTGCGCGCCGGCACCGTGCCCCTCAGGAGCCGAGCTGGGCCAGCAGGTCGGCCGGCGTGGTGACCGGCAGCCGGCAGGTAAACCCGCGGCAGACGTAGGCCGCTGGCTGGCCGCCGACCAGGCCCCGGCCGGCGAGCAGCGGGGCGGCCGGGACGCCGTTCCGGCCGTCGCCGAGCGCGATGACCGCGCCGGGAGTGGCCGCGCGCAAGGCTGCCTCGTGCAGCGCACCGGTGCGCGGGTCCGCGCTCGGGCCGACGATCGCGATCTCGTCGGGGCCGGCCAGGAACGCCTCGGCCACGGCCAGGCCCCACCCGGCCGCCTGGGGAAACCGGGCCGCGATCGCCGGGAGTCCGCCGAGTGCGGCGGCCGCGGCCTCCCGGCGTTCCGCCGACCCGGTCAGCGCCGAGTAACTGAGCAGCGCGCCGGCGAGCGCGAAGGTGCCCGACGGAGTCGGGCCGTCGGCCGGGTCGGCGGGCCGGTAGATCAGGCGTTCGCTGTCGTCGGCGGTGTCGTAGAAGCCGCCGTCGGCGTCGCGGAAGCGGCCGAGCGCGGCGTCGAGCAGGTCGCCGGCGAGCGTTATCCAGCGCGCCTCACCGGTCACCCCGGCCAGCGTCAGGAATCCGGCCGCCACGCACGCGTAGTCCTCGAGCACCCCGGCGCTCGGCCCGGCGACGCCGTCACGCGAGGTCCTCGCCAGCCGCCCGCCGGCCAGGTGCACCCCGGCGAGCAACTCGGCGATGCCGCTGGCGGCCGCCACGTAGTCGGGCCGGCCGAACAGCAGCCCGGCCTCGGCGAGAGCGGTGATCGCCATCCCGTTCCACGCGGCGACCACCTTGTCGTCCCTGCCCGGCCTGACCCGGACCGCGCGGGCAGCGAGCAGCGCGGACCTGATCCGCTCGTAGCGGCCGGCGTCGGCGGCGTCGGCGGGAAGCTGGAGCACGGAACGGCCGTGCTCGAAGGTGCCGGCAGTCGTCACCGCGAATAGTTCAGCCGCGAAGTTTCCCTCATCGGCGCCAAGCACATCGGCAAGCTCGGCCGGAGTCCAGACGTAGAAGGCGCCCTCGATGCCCCCGCTGTCCGCGTCGAGCGCGCTGGCCAGGCCGCCGTCGCCGGTGAGCAGGTCGGCGATCATCCAGTCGCAGGTCTGCAGCGCGATCCGGCGAGGCAGGTCCGCGCCCGAGCGGCGCCACCAGTGCGCGTAGACCCGCGCCAGCTGGGCGTTGTCGTACAGCATCTTCTCGAAGTGCGGCACCACCCAGTCGGCGTCCACGCTGTACCTGGCGAACCCGCCGCCGAGCTGGTCGTAGATGCCGCCTCGGGCCATGGCCTCCGCGGTGCCGACCGCCATCGTCATCGCCTGCCGCGCTGACGCGGCCGCCTCCTCTGGCGAGCCCACCCCGGCTGGCGAGCCCGGGCCGGACGGAGCCCGCTCGGCGTGCCTGAGCAGGAACTCGAGCACCGTGGACGGCGGGAACTTCGGCGCACCGCCGAAGCCGCCGCGGCGGGTGTCATAGGTCCTGGCCAGCGCCGCCACCGCGGCGTCGCCGAGTCCCGGCGTGATCGCGCTCTCCGCGGCACCTCCTGGCCGACCGCCCGCGCTCTCGGCGAGTGCGGCCGCGATCGCCTGCGCCTGGCGGGCCAGGCGCTGCCGGTCTTGCTGCCAGGCCCGCGCGATCGTGGCGATCAGCCGCACGAAGTGGTCGCGCGGGAAGTACGTGCCGCAGTAGAACGGCTCGCGCTCCGGGGTCATGAACACCGTCATCGGCCAGCCGCCCTGGCCGGTCATCGCCTGGGTGGCCGTCATGTAGACCGCGTCCACGTCCGGGCGCTCCTCGCGGTCCACCTTGATCGAGACGAGGTTGTCGTTCATCAGCCGGGCCGTCGTCTCGTCCTCGAACGACTCGTGCGCCATCACGTGGCACCAGTGGCAGGCGGAGTAGCCGACCGAGAGCAGCACGGGGACGTCACGGCGGCGGGCCTCCTCGAACGCCTCGTCGCACCAGGGCCACCAGTCCACTGGGTTCGCGGCGTGCTGGAGCAGGTAGGGACTTGTCGCGTCGGCCAGCCGATTCGCCATTCCCCCATCCTCGCGTACGGATGGCACGCGGAGGGCGGCGGTGCGGGCGGTCCGCGGGACCGCGCGGGGACGGCGACCGGCCGCGCGGCTGCTACGGTGCGAGTTGTGAGCGTCTCCGAGCATGCTCCGAGCGGCAGACCGCAGGGCGCCAGGGTCCGGGGCACCAGGCAGGCCGAGGCCGTGGCGGCCGTGCTTGACCGGCTGCCCGGGTTCTGCAGCGCACAGCAGATCCATGCCGAGCTGCGCGAACGGGGTGAGCAGGTCGGCCTGACCACGGTCTACCGGCACCTGCAGTCGCTGAGCGAGGGCGGCAGGATCGACGCGATCCGGGATTCGACCGGCGAGACGCTCTACCGCCGGTGCCGTACCGGCACCCATCACCATCACCTGACCTGCCGGAACTGCGGGCGCAGCGTGGAAGTCGAGGGCAAGGCGGTCGAGCGGTGGGCCGACCAGGTCGCGGCGGAGGCCGGTTTCTCCGACGTGGGGCACACGGTGGAGCTGTTCGGCCTGTGCCCGGAGTGCGGCGCCGCCCAGCCGGCCGCGACGCCCGCCGGCAGCTAGCTCAGAACCTTCGCCCGCTCATCGCGTTGAAATAGGCGCTCGACGGCCGTGCCCACAGCATGATGATCGCGACCAGCCCGATCAGCCACTGCAGCACCGCCGACCCGATCACCAGGCCGACTCCGGCGGTGCCGGAGAGCTTGCTCGCCTCGGCCAGGATCAGCAGGAGCAGCGCGCAGTCGATGCCGAAGAAGACCGTCGAGGTCACCCTCGCCCAGTTGCGGCCCTGCCGGGCGGCCGTGGCCATCCAGAACCACAGGCCCGCGCTGATCACGGCGCCGAAGCCGGTGGCGCCCGCGCCGCCGACGATCGAGGTAATCGCTCCGATCGCCTCAAGCGCCCCGCCGACGTACATGAAGGCGACGGCGGTCTTCAGCGTGCCTGGCAGCTGCGTGGGCCGAGCCGGTGTCCCGTAGGGCTGCGGGCTGCCGTAGGGCTGCGGGCTGCCATAGGGCTGCTGATTTCCGTACGGCTGCGGGCTCCCGTACTGCTGGCCGCCGTAGGGATCCTGGTTCCCGTAGGCCGGGGGCGGGCTTCCGTAGGGCTGCTGCTGCGGGCTTCCCCAAGGCTGCTGCGGGTCGCCATAAGGCTGCTGCTGCGGCGGCTCCCAGCCGTAGGGCTGCTGCGGATTGCCGTATTGGTCTGCCATCGTGGCCTCCTCGGTGCCCGCCTGTCGTGCTCGCGTGCCCGCGGGCAAGCGCGGCACTTCGGAGTCGCGGGCTGTCGCTGGCCCGCGGGAGACGGCATGGTCGCCTGCGACTCTATAGCTTGTGCCCGGAGTTTAGCCAGATTGTCCCGACGCCCGGACCGGGCCACCCGCAGGTCAGCGCCCGCAGGTCACCGGCCACAGGTCACCGGCCGCGGCCGCACGGCCGGCTAGCAGGCGCAGGTCTGGGTCTTGCTGGGCTGCGGGCTGTCGTACACCCCGTAGAAGGCGCTGTTGCGGCACCGGACGGTGGCGGTGATGCCGCCGTAGGTGGTGGACAGCGACCCCATGGAGTCCGGCGAGGTCGGCAGCGGCGGCGCGAGCCCGGTGAAGCTCGAGCCAAGGATGAGGTCGAGCGTGCCCGGCGTCAGGTCGGGCACGAGCTTCAGCTTGATCGTGGTGAACTGCTGCGCGAGCACCTGCGCGGCCGGCAGCTCGGTCGCGCTCGGGTACTCGATCACCGACTTCTTGTGCGTCATCTCCAGCGCGGCCCCGGTCCCGATCACGTTGAAGCCGCGGCTGGTCAGGGCAGCGGCGGTCTGCGTGCTCCGGTCGAGCCCGCTGGAGCCGTCCAGCACCTCGACGTTGACCTGGGACGGAGTGACCGACTCCGGCTGCCCGGCCGGGCTGGCCGACGGACTGGCTGCGGGGCTGCCCACCGGGCTCGCGGTGGGGCTTGCCGTGTCCACCGGCGTGGCCGCGGTAGCCGGCGTGGCCGAGGCGCTCGGGCTGCGGCCGTGGCCCGCCTTGCCGCGGCGGTGCGTCGTGACCGAGCGCGGCAGCGCGCTGTCGTGCGCGATGGCCCAGAACAGCGCGTCGGCCTGCGGCTGGGCGAACTGGACCTCGTTGGGGTCGTACGGGTAGGTCGCCCACGGCGCGGTGATGAACTGCACGTGATCGGGCGAGATGTTATCCAGGCTGAGCGCGATGTGGAACAGCTCGGTGTCGCTGGCGTCGGTGGTCATCGCGTCGGCGACATCGCCGACCACGGTGTACAGCCTCGTCGGGTCGTGCAGCAGGCCGCTGTGCAGCACGCCCTTGACGATCTGGGCCATCAGGTATTGGTCGCGGGCGATCCGCTCGATGTCCGAGCCGTTGGCGATGTTGTAGCGGGTGCGCCAGAACTGCAGCGCGACCCTGCCATTGATGTGATGCTCGCCGGCGGACAGGTCAAGGCCAGAACCCTCGGTCGAGGTGACCGGGTTGTCAATCGCGAACGGCAGGCACACGTTGACCCCGCCGATGTCGTTGATGACCTTCTCAAAGCCGGTGAAGTCCAGTTCGATGACGTTGTCGATGTAGATCCCGGTCTGCCGCTCCACCGTCTCCCGCACGCACTCAGGCCCCCCGGCGGCCAGCGTGGCGTTGATCCGCTCGTCGGCGTAGGGATTGGCCTGCTGACCGGGCAGCCCGTCCGCGGGCGCGCACGCGTAGTAGGGCACCACGGTGTCGCGCGGAATGCTGATCACCGTGACGCTCTGCCGCCCGGGCGAGATGTGGGCGATCATGAGCGTGTCCGAGCAGTTGCAGCCGGCGTCGCCGCCGAGACCGTGCTGGCCGACCCTCGTGTCCGACCCGATCAGCAAGATGTTCAGCGCGTTGGTGTACTTGGGCGGGCGGTGCTGCGCGTCGATCTTCTTGATGTGGGTGATTCCCGAGAGCTGCGCGCGTACCGCGAGCGCCACGCCGACCGCGGCCATGATGACGATCACCACTACCCCGACAGCGCTCCAGCCGATGATCCGCGCCCGGCGCGAGCGCTTGCGCTTCGGAAGCTCCTGCGGAGCAGTGGCGCTAATTCAGCCCTCCGGGTCGAAGGACGCGCGGGCACGCCGGTCGTCATTCAATGAACGGATCAGCCATTGCCGGCGTTCCCGCCGGCAATCGGGTCGAAGTATCAGGTAGTTACCCCCCAAAGACGATCTTAGACATCTTCCTCGATGGCACTGGTCAGCGCCCCGCGGGCGACCGGTCAGGGAGCGCCGTCAGGCCACCCTGGGCAGGCGGCCACCGAGTCCCGGCGCACGGTCGTCATAGGGGCCCGCACCAGGACGTCACGCTGCGCGTTCCCGTCGATCCGCGCGATCAGCGCGTCCACCGCCGCGGCGCCAAGCTCATGCAGCGGCATCGCGATGCTGGTGACCGGCACCTCAAGGAACGCCAGGCACTCGTCCTCGTCGAAGCTGACCAGCGACACCTGACCGGGCACGGCCACCCCGGCGGCACGGAACGCGGCCATCGCGCCGAACAGCTGGTTCAGGCTGCCCACGGCGCAGGCGGTCGGCATCGGGCGCCTCTCGAGCAGCGCCCGGGCCGCGCTCCAGCCGCCGTCCTCGGTGGCCGCCGCGTGCCTGACCACCAGGTGCAGGCCCCGCTCGGCGCAGATCCGCCGGGCCGTGGCGACCCTGCGGTGCACCGTGTCGACGTCGGCGGGCCCGTCGATGATCGCGAGCCTCCGGTGGCCGAACCCGGTGACCTCGTCGATGAAGAGCCTGACCGCGCCGGGCTCATCCATCACGACGTTGTTGCCGCGCCCAGGCCCGCGCCGGTTGACGTACACGTGCGGCACCGCGAGCACGCTGCCCGCATGCTCGCGCGCCCGCAGCGAGGTCGCCATCAGCAGGCCGTCCACCCGGCTCTCGTCGACCAGGTAGCGATAACTGGCCGGCGGCTTGGGGTCGTCGGTGGGCTCCTCCATGATCATCACGACATAGCCGCGCTCGCCGGCTCGCTGCAGCGCGCCACGCTGTAGCCGCACCCAGATGGGGTTCCGAAGCAGCGGTATAACAAATGCGAACGCGCCGGTCCTACTCCGCTTGAGCCCGCGTGCGAGCGCGTTGGGCCGGTAGCCCTGTTGCCGGGCGGTGCGGAGTATCTGCTGGTAGAGCTCGGGCCTGACGGACTGCGCCGGGTCGCCGTTGAGCACGCGCGAGACCGTCGAGGTGTGCACGCCGACCGCCTCGGCGATGTCGACCAGCCTGGACGCCCGCCTGCGCGGCCCGGTCGGCCTGGCCTGTTCCGGCACGGCCTGACTCGGCACGGCCGGGGCTCCGCCGCTGTACTTGTCCCGATCACCAGACAACTTCCCATCACCTGCAGCGAGATAACGCGGTAACGCCGCCATCGACCATCATCACCGTGCCGTACAGATAGCTTGCGCTATCGGAAGCCAGAAAGGAGACCGCGGCCGCTATCTCCGCCGGGCTGCCAATTCGCCCGGCCGGGGTGCCAACGGCCCAGGTCCGCATCGCCGTGTCGTCGTGCCTGATCCAGTCGGCCATCTCGGTGTCGACCAGGCCGGGGCATACGCAGTTCACCCTGATCCCGTCCGGGCCGTGGTCCACGGCCAGGCTCCTGGTGAGCAGCACGAGCCCGCCCTTGGACGCGCAGTAGGCGGCGCGGCGCCG
>DATIZP010000074.1:0-30847 GCA_035517035.1 Streptosporangiaceae bacterium
TGCTGCGGGAGGGCCGGGTCGGGGACGTCGGACCGCTGCTCACCGCGTCGCATGCCTCGCTGCGCGACGACTTCGGGGTGTCCTGGCCCGAGGCGGACGCGGCGGTGCAGGCGGCTCTGGACGCCGGCGCGCTCGGGGCCAGGATGACCGGCGGCGGGTTCGGCGGCTCCGTGATCGTCCTGACTCAGGCCGACCTGGCTGGCCAGGTGCGTGACCACGTATCTGACGCGTTCGCGCTGCATGGCTTCGCCCCGCCGGGCTTCACCGATGCGGTTCCCGCGGCGAGCGCCGGCCGGACGCGCTGACCCGGCGGCCGGTCTCAGGCCAGGTCGCGCAGCCGCTGCGCCGCCGCCTCGGGCGCCACGTCGTTGCCGAACGCGCCCATCCCCGACTCCGTGCCCGCCAGGTACTTGAGCTTGCCGGGGGCTCGCCGGATCGTGAACAGCTCGAGGTGCAGCGCGAAGTCGTCCCGCCCGTGGCGCACCGGCGCCTGGTGCCACGCGGAGATGTACGGAGCAGGCTGGCCGAACAGCCGGTCGAACCTGCCGAGCAGGTCCAGGTAGAGCTCGCAGAACTCGCTCTGCGCCTCGACCGGCAAGCCGGCCAGGTCAGGCACCCGGCGGCGCGGGTAAAGGTGCACCTCGTACGGCCAGCGCGCCGCATAGGGGACAAACGCTATCCAATGGGCCTCATCGAGCACGATCCGGTCGGCCTCGGCGCGTTCGGCCGCGAGTATGTCGTCGGACAGGTTGCGCCCGGTGGCCTGGCGGTACTCAGCCGACGTGGTCAGCATCCGCGACGTACGGGGGGTGATGAACGGGAAGGCGTAGATCTGGCCGTGCGGATGGGACAGCGTGACCCCGATCTCCTCGCCGCGGTTCTCGAAGCAGTAGACCTGCTCGACGCCGGGCGTCCTGGCCAGGGCCGCCGACCGGTCGATCCACGCTGCCATGACCGTGGCCGCGTGCCGCGGGCTCAGGTCGGCGAAGGACGCGGCATGGTCTGGGCTGAAGCAGACCACCTCGCACCGCCCGGTCTGTCCGCGCAAGGTCGGGAACCGGTTCTCGAACACCACCACCTCGTACTCCGGCGCCGGAATCTCCGTCAGCGCATGATCCGACGACGGGCACAGCGGGCAGTCGTCGGCGGCGGGCAGGTACGTCCGGTCCTGGCGGTGGCTGGCTATCACCACCCACTCGCCGAGCAGCCGGTCGCGGCGCGCCTGCGAGGTCACCTGGACCGGCGTCAGGGCGCGCCGGTCCGGGTAGTCACCTGGCCGAGCCGGGATCGCTCCGAAATAGATCAGGTCCCGTCCGTCGGCGAGGCTGATCGTGACCTTGCGCACCTGGCTGCTCATCGATGAGAGCGTAGGCCGTTGAGGCCGATCGCTGGGTGCCGGTACCCGGCACGCAGGCTGTCGGCGCGGCGAAGGGAGCGGGCGGGATGGCGGCTGGCCGGTGGTGGCAGGGAGCGGTGCTCTACCAGGTGTACGTCAGGTCCTTTCAGGACTCCGACGGCGACGGGTACGGCGACCTGCGCGGCATCATCGGGCGGCTTGACTACCTGCGCTGGCTCGGCGTGGACGGCATCTGGCTGTCGCCCACGATGCCCTCGCCCGACCAGGACTGGGGCTACGACGTCAGCGACTACCGCGGCGTGCATCCCGACTTCGGCACCCTCGCCGACCTCGATGAGCTCATCGCCGAGGCGGCGCGCCTGGACATCAGGGTGCTGCTCGACCTGGTGCCCAACCACACGAGCTCGGCTCATCCTTGGTTCGCCGATGCGCTCACCGGCCGCAGCAGCAAGCACCGTGACTATTACGTCTGGGCCGACCCTGGCCCGAGCGGAGGGCCGCCGAACAACTGGCTGGACGCGACCGGCGATTCGGCCTGGCAGTGGGACGAGCCAAGCGGGCAGTACTACCTGCACAACTTCCTGTCCGCTCAGCCCGACCTGAACTGGTGGCAGCCCGCGGTGCACGAGGAGTTCCGCCAGATCATCGAGTACTGGTTCGACCGCGGCGTCGCAGGGTTCAGGATCGACGTGGCACACGGCCTGTACAAGGACGCCGCCCTGCGCGACGACCCGCCAGCGACCACGTCGGGCCCGCTCGCCGGGCGGTTCGGCTACCGGCAGGTCTACAGCGCGAACCGCCCGCAGACGCACGGGGTGTACCGGCAATGGCGGTCGCTGGCCGAGCGGTACAGCCCGCCCAGGCTGTTGCTCGGCGAGACCTGGATGGGGGACTTCGGCGCGCTCGCCGCCTTCTACGGCGACGACGACGAGCTGCAGCTTGCGTTCAACTTCCCGTTCGTCTACGCCGACTTCACCGCGGCCGGCCTGTCCGCCACGCTGGCCAGCACCATGGCCGCGCTGCCGGCCGGTGCCTGCCCGGTCTGGACGGCGTCCAACCACGACGTCGGAAGGTTCCCCTCTCGCTGGTGCGGCGGCGACCCGGTCCGGGTGCGCCTCGCGCACCTGCTGCTCGCCACGCTGCCGGGCGCCGTCGTGCTCTACTACGGCGACGAGATCGGCATGACCGACGTGATCGTGCCGCCGGAACTGCAGCGGGACCCCATGAGCGCGCGGCGGCCGCCGGAGGACTCCAGGGACCGCGGCCGGACCCCGATGCAGTGGGACGGTTCGGCGGGTGGCGGCTTCACGGCCGATGGCGCGGCGGCCACCCCGCCCCGGTCGCCTCAGCACCCCCGATCGCCTCAGCAGACCCGACCGCCCCAATCGCCGCGATCGCCGCGGGCGCCTCAGCAGCCCCGGCCGCCCTGGCTGCCGCTCGGCGACGCGGCCGCGTGCAACGTGGCCGACCAGCGCGATGACCCTGGCTCGGTGCTGCGGTACTGCCGCGAGCTGATCAGGCTGCGCAAGGCCGAGGTCGGCGCCGACCTGCGGTGCCGGCTGCAGCCGGCTCCCGATGGCGTCCTGAGCTACGCGGCCGGGCGGCTCGCCGTGGCTGCGAACCTCACCGGCTCCCCGGTCGAGCTCCCCGGTGTCGTCTCATCCGACGTGCTGATCTCCAGCCTGCCGCCCGCCGCCGGGGCGGCGAGCGGAGCAGCGGCGTGGGCGCCCTCAGGGCCGCCGCCGTCCGGATCATCGCCGCCGCCCGGACAGTCGCTCTCCGGGCCGCCGACCGAAACTGGCACCGGCTCAGTGGTGCTTGCGCCCTGGGAAGGAATTGCGTTCCGCCCGGTGCAGGGAACGCACGTTGGCCCGGCCTGAGCGCCAGGTTCCGGCCGCCCTTGAGCCCGGCGCTCAGCGCGGCCGGTATAGGTGACGGGTGTCCTGGGACGACGTCTCGTACCCGGCGTTGTCGTATCCGGCGTCGTCGTAACGCCGGGTGTCGCGCCGGGCGGTCGGCCCGGGTGACCGCGTGCTGCGCCCCGTGGCCCCTGGGTACTCGCTGGCCGCCAGGCGGCCGGCTGGCCCTGGGCGGCGGGTGGCCCCGGGGCTCCCGGTGGCCCCTGGCCTGCGAGTGGCACCGGGGCGGGGCGTGTCCCCTGGGCGGCGCCTTGCGGTCCGCCACCGGGCCGCCGTGATCACGATGGCCAGGATCGTCGCAGCGACCATGGATACGAACCCGTGCGCAACCCACTGCAGCGCGCCGAGCGCGAGCGCCGTGTGCGAGGAACTGTGTGCGTCGAAGACCCCCGCGGCTAGGGCGGCGACCAGGTATGCGATGGCGGGCGCCGGGATGACCAGATAACTCGCCCGCTGGCGCACGGCGAAGCCGCCAGCGACGGTCCCGGCCACCAGGCAGACGCTGAGCAGCGTGCCCGGCTGGCTCCCCGTGAGCACCGTGCCGAGCGCCCCGAGCGCGGCCGCCGCGGCCACGAGCCCGATGCCGTACTTGCCGGGCAGCGAACCCCACCCCGACGGAGAGCGCCGCGGCGGCGTCCGCTGCGCGCCGCGGCTCAGGCTGTCACCGCCGGGCCGCCTGCCATAGCCGTCGCCTTGAGGATCGTAGCCGCCGTCCGGCCGGTCGTAGTCGTCACTCCGTCGGCCATACCCGTCGTTGCGCGGGCCGTATCCCCCGGCCCGCGCCGCCCCGCCACGCGACGGGCGGTAAGCCCCGGATCGTGCTGCCTGCGACATGGCCGAAGGATAGCCTGTCACCGGGCATGGGCGTGGGCACGAATGTAGCCTTAGCTGCGTTGTCTGCCTAGGGATCTCACTAGGAGGGCCGCATGAGGCTGGGCGTGGCGGCGCGGACTGCGACCTATGCGCTCATGTGCGTTCTGTCCGCACTCGTGCTGCTGGCCAGCGGTTTCTCCTCCTACATCGTGCATGACGTGAGCATGATCGGAGGATCAAACGCGATCAAGAGCGGCCCGTCGATCGGGGCGCAGAACATCCTGCTGATGGGGCTGGAGAGCCGGACCGACTGGAACGGCAACGTGCTCCCGCAGAAGATCCTCGACAAGCTGCATGCCGGAAGCAGGAAGGGCGTCCTGTACGAGGGCGTGGGCGGCAACGACACCAACACGCTGATCCTGATCCACGTCTTCGCCGGCGGCAAGCGGGCGGTGGGCTTTTCGATCCCGCGCGACGACCTGGTCAACTTCGCCGACACGGTGGGCCCGCAGCAGCAGGGCAAGATCGACCAAGCCTACGGGATCAGCATGTACTTCGAGGAGGGCAAGCTCCGCCAGCAGGACCCCCACATCAGCGAAGACAGGCTGGCTTTCCTCGGCAACGAGGCCGGGCGGGCCGCGGCGGTGGCGACGGTCTCGAAGCTCACCGGCGTGCACATCGACCACTTCGCCGAGGTGAACCTGGGCGGTTTCTACGAGCTCGCCAAGGTCTTCGGCGGCGTCGAGGTCTGCATCAGGCAGTCGGCTCCGCACAGCGCGCTGCACGACTCGTACTCCGGCGCGGACCTGCGGCACGGCTACCAGCACCTCGATCCCGAGCAGGCGCTCGCCTTCGTGCGCCAGCGGCACGGGCTGCCCAACGGGGACCTTGACCGCACGCACCGGCAGCAAGCCTTCATCGACTCGATCATCCACCAGCTGCGCGCCGAGGGCGTGCTGTCCGACCTCACCAAGATGTCGGCGCTGCTCGACCTCGCGAAGCGCTACGTGATCACAGACTCCGGCTGGAACCTGCTTGACTTCGCCGCCCAGATGCGCGGGCTGACCGGCGGGCACCTGATCTTCCACACGCTGCCGATACTCGGCTACGGCACCTGGGGCACCCCCGTGCAGGACGTCAACCTGGTCAGCCCGAGCCACATCAAGTCGATCGTGCATGCCGCGTTCTACCCGCCGCCCGCGCCGTCGCGGAAGGGCAAGCACGCGCATTCGAGCCCGCACGGCCATCTCCGACCGGTTGCGCAGACCCCGAAGGCGACGGTCGACGTCTTCAACGGCACCCAGACCCCGCTGCTCGCCGCCCACGTCGCCGCGGCCCTGGCCAAGGCCGGCTACCCGACGGGCCCACCGGCGAACACCGCCCCGAGGTCCTCCACCGTCGTGGAGTACGGCCAGGGAGCGCAGGCCAGCGCGGCCGCGATCGCCAAGCTGTTCGGCGTTACCGCGGTGGCCGACCAGGCTATCAGCGCCGACCGCGTGCAGGTGCTGCTCGGCACGGGAGCCACCGTGCCGGTCGTGAGCCCGTCGAGCCAGCCGAGCACCACGCCGGCCGCCATCCCGACCACCGGCCCGCAGGGCGGCGCCGTCCTCCCCGGGAAGTTCGGCATTCCCTGCGTCGACTAGGGCCTGTCCTCTAGATCGTGGGACTGGGTCGCGGAGCCAGGTCCTGATGACTCGCCTTATGGTCTGGCGCGGGCCGTCCCCAAGGCCGCCGACCGCCCGCCGCGCCCTGTACCGCCGGAGATGATCTTGATGGATGTGGCGGATGTCCCAGAATACGCAGTGAATGTGGCATTCATTCCACCGACACTTGGATTATCACATCCGGTTTCGGCTTGTATGCGGGGATCTGGGCAGTTGCGGCCGCGCGGCGTGACGACCAGCCGCGCTGTGCTCCGGGTTGCCCGTGGCTGGTGATGCCGCGCGGAAAAGCCGTCGGTGCCCGCGGAGATCTGCTGGACAGGCGCTACTGGACAGGCGCTAGGCCCGCCGGGCACGGTGCCGCGGACTTGAACGAACGCCGCACGAGCACGGATACTTGCCGAAAGGCAGCAATTTCCCTCGGTTGCTGCCGGCGAGGAGAGCTCCGTGACGCATCGCACCGTGCGGGAGGTAATGACCCGGTCTGTAGTCACGGCCAGCCCGGACACCTCGTTCAGGGCCCTGGTCGCGAGCATGTCGGAGCACAGGATCAGCGCGCTGCCCGTGGTCGAGGCCGACGGCCGCCTCGCCGGGGTAGTCAGCGAGGCAGACCTGCTGCGCAAGGAGGAGTACCAGGACGACCGGGCAGCCAGGCGCCCGCCGCGCGACCACGACCGCCGGGCCCGCGCGGGCGGACTGACCGCGCGGGAGGTGATGAGCTCGCCGGCGATCACGATCGCGCCGGAGGCGAGCGTGGTCGCGGCGGCGCGGACGCTGGACCGCAGGCACGTCCACCACCTGGTCGTGATCGAGGCGGACGGCGCCGTCGCCGGGATCCTCAGCGCGCACGACCTGCTCAAGGTCTACCTGCGGACCGACGAGGAGATCGCCGCCGAGATCCGCAGCCACGTGATCACCCAGTACCTGGGGCTGGACCCAGACCGGGTGGACATCGCGGTCAAGGACGGCGTGGTGACGCTGCGCGGCGAGGTCGAGCACAAGAGCATGGTGCCGCTCGCGATCCGGATGGCCAGGGACGTGGACGGCGTCGTGGACGTGGCGGCCGGGCTTGCCTACGCGATCGACGACAGTCGCCTGCCCACCGCCGCCGACCTGGGCGAGCGATAACCTCGGGTCGGCACCAGCCGGACGAGAAAAGCCACTCCCTAGGCCGCGCCACGACCCGGCCTAGGACCCGCGCCATCGGGTTCAGCCGGTGCTCGCTGACGAAGCCTACCTGCGCCACCGCGGAGCCTGGCTCCCGCGCGACCGTGATCTGATGATTCGGAGCGGCCACCGCCGGACGGCTTACCCGGCCGCTCAGCCGAGGCAGGAGTTGATCTGCTCGAACATCTTCGCGGCCCGCTTGAGCGTGGCGGCGCTCATGGTCGGCAGCGCCTGCTGCTCGCGCAGCAGGTGGACGGCCACCCGGTAGCGGTCCAGCGTCCCGCCGGCGACGTCGTTGTCCTTGAAGTACTGGCCGACCCTGGCCGTGACGCGCGGCAGCCGCGACTTCAGGTCGGCCGGCTTGACTGCCCCGGCCGGCAGGTCGGCGGCGTAGGCGCCGGATACGACCGCGCAGTAGAACGCCGGGTCGAGCAGGTCCTCGACATCGGCCTCGCGGCCCGAGGCGAGCTCGCTGAGGTGAATCATTGCCCCGGCGCGCAGGTGACCGTTGTCGTGCAGCGCCTTGATCCGCCGCTGGTCCCCGCCGCTGGCGTCGACAAGCACCGCAACGTTCAGGTCGTCGCGGTCGTGCAGGCTGACGAACGCGGAGACCTTGTCGGCGCCGCCCACCGGGGTGACTGCCCACCGCGGGTCGAGCGCGGCCAGGCCGGCCTCCCGGCAGGCCTGGCTCAGGACCTGCAGGTAGATCAGGTCGGCCGGTCCCTGCACGAGCAGGCAGTCGCGGCCGGTGACCAGCGCCTGCGCGAGCTCGTAGTTCAGCGCGGCGTGCAGCGGGAACACGGTCTCGCTGTCGGTCTGGTACGCGTCCGCACTGATCGTGGTGCCGTGCTGGTCCAGATCGGCCACCGTGCGCACCCGGCCGATGTGCCTCGGGTCGATCATGAACGGGGAGTGCGTCGTGTAGACGACCTGATGCTTGGGCGCGAGCTTGTTCTCGATGAAGGCGAGCACGTCTGCCTGGCCGGTCGCGTGCAGGCTCATGCCCGGTTCGTCGAGCAGCAGGATCGTGCTCCGGTCCGGGTCCTGCGCGATATTGCTGAAGTAGGCGTAGAACGAGAAGAACCAGACGAAGCCGCGGGAGCGCTCGTCGAACGGCACCGTGACCGAGTGCTTGGGGTTGTAGATGCGCAGGTTGATCACCGGGCCGCGGTTCAGCGGCGGCGCGTCGTCCGGATTGCCCGCCGACATCTGGATCGTGACCCGCAGCCCCGGGTTCTGCCGCCAGTAGGTGAAGGCGTCCTCGGTGATCCCGTTCGCCACGCCCTCGAGCTCGCGGGTCAGCGCCTCGAAGTCCACCACGTCGAAGTCGCCGAGATCGGCGTTGGCGGTCTGCAGCAGGGACAGGAACGTCAGGTCGGCCTCGTCGGCGAAGCCGGACGCCTGCTTGGCCCGCAGATCGGGCAGCGAGACGCGGCCGCGCATGGTGCTGTAGTCCGAGAAGTAGAAGAACCTGGGCAGCCAGACCTCCAGGTAGGTGTCCACCAGGTAGACGCCGATGGACTGCTCCCGCCAGGACTCGATCCTGGCGATCATCTCGCTGACCGAGGGGTCGGGGTTCTGGACCGCCTTCAGCGCGGTCATCAGCTCGCCGATCGTTGTGGCCGCCTCGACCGCCTCGCCGTCGCCGTCGGCGAGCTCGACCCCGGCGGCCAGGTGCTTGATGACTCGGTCGGACTGGTAGTCGGTCTTGTACCGCCGCCGCCCGTCGTAGCCCTTGACGACGGTGATCTCGCGGCTGTTCAGCGCGCCCGGCCCGAGGTCGCTCTCGATGATCTCCACCTCGCGGTCGCTGAGCGCGAACACCGCAGTGACCACGTCGGCCGGGGACTCGTCCCTGACCTTGCGGTAGGCCGAGAACCGTCGGCTCGGGTAATCCATGACGTCGTCGAACGCCGTCTTGCCCTTGATCGGGTTCAGCGGATTGAGCAGGTGAAGTGCGTGCAGGAATGCCGTCTTGCCGGACTCGTTCTTGCCGACCAGGCACGTGATCGCCTCGACCGGGACGACCCCGGAGTCGTCGATGCTCCGGTAATTCTGGATGCGGACCGACTTCAGTTTCACCGCAGTCATTCCTCCCCTGCCGATAACGTCGGCCTGTCGCGGCCGGCCGGGCAGCGGGCCGTGGCCGAGCCGCGCTGCGTGCGGGAACAGCCGCAATGGCCGTACCCGCCGCACTCTACCGACCTTCATGATCGGCTTAGGGCCGATCCGCCGACACTTGCCCCTTCTGCGCGCGACTTGACTCTTCCGTCGCGTCAGCTGGTTGGCTGAGTTCATGTACGGCATAGGCACGCTGGCTCGGCTGGCCCAGGTCTCGGTCCGCACGCTGCGGCACTACGACGACCTCGGGCTGCTCATTCCTGCCTTCGTCGACCAGGTCACGGGATACCGGTACTACGCGCCGGACCAGGCGCTGCGGCTGCACCGCATCCTGGTGCTTCGCGACCTCGGCGTGCCGTTGGCGGAGATCGGCAAGCTCGTCGACGATGGCGTCTCGGCCGAGCAGCTGCGCGGGATCCTGCGGCTGCGTCAGGCCGAGGCCCGCGCCCGGCTGGCCGAGCAGCAGGAGCAGCTCACCAGGGTCGAGGTCCGGCTTGCGCAGCTTGAGGAGGAGCAGATGGCCGATTACGAGGTGATCGTCAAGCGCCTCGAGCCGATGCGGGTGGTCGCGCTGAGCGAGGACCTCACCGGCCACGACGGGATCGGCGCGGCTGCCGGGCGGATGTACCCGCGGCTGCACGCCGCGCTGGCGCAGCACCGGGTGGCGTTCGACGGGCTGTCGCTCGCCCTCTATGACGACACGGGCGACGACGAGCGGCCGCTCCGCCTCACCACCGCACTGCGCATCCCTTCCGGGGTCTGCATCACCGGTGACGGCCTGACCACCATGGACCTGCCCGCCGTCGAGCGCGCCGCAACCACGGTGGTGCGCGGCGCGCCGGAGAAGTTCGCCGATGCGTTCCGCGCGCTGCACGAGTGGATCGGCCGGACCGGGGACCAGGCCACCTCATCGGATCGCGAGCTCTACATCGACTGTGACGGACCCCGCGATACCTGGGTAACCGAGCTCCAGGCGATCCTGCAGCCACCCGCCGACTCGGCGGTCGGCCAGCGCCTTCCTGCCGCACCCCCAGGCGCCCAGCCGGGGTCACCATCGGAGCACTGTGTCCCGCGCGGTGTTAACCAGGCGTTCACTAACCCTCCGTTGACCCATGCAGACGGAGTATTCGATCATCGAGCCGAAGGTGCTGAGCATGGGAGCGGGAATGCAGCCGAGCCCGCTGGATCTGCCGCCGGGCCTCGTTGCCTTCCTGCTCAGCGACTGCAAGTACGCGCCGGACGTGGTTGCCGGCGCGGTGCTCGAGTTCGCCAGCGAGGGTGTGGTCTCGTTCGAGCAGCAGCCAGGGGGCGGGCCAGTCATCCGCCCGGCCGCCGACTCGCCGCAGTCCGGCCGTAGCCTGCTGCCGTTCGAGCAACTCGTCATCGACCGGGTCAGGATGCGGGCTGGCGCGCGCGGCGGCGTTCCGCTCGCGGTCGTGATCAGCGATGACGGCGACGACTTCGAGGAATGGCGCAAGAAGCTGACCGACGCGCTCGGCCAGCAGGCCAAGCGCGCCGGGCTGGCGAAATACTCGGCCGGCCCGAACGTCTGGTGGGTCATCCTCGCGATGGTCGTGGCGCTGGTCGTAGCCGTCGTGGCCGTGGACCAGGTACACCCGAAGAGCGTGCGTCCGCTGGAGATGGCCGGGGCGCCTCTCGTGGCGGTGCTGGCCCTGATCGTGCCGCTGCTGATGGCGCGGTGGCGGCTCACGGACCGGGGCGTCGGCGTCGCCGCCTGGTACCGGCGGCGCGGAGACCGGCCGACGGCTGCCCTGTATCCTGACCCGCGCGCGGACCTGGCCGGGCTGCTCCCGCCGCCGAACGCCTCGGGGACCGTTCCGGCCAACGCGCCGCTGCCCAAGGGCCAGGCGTGGTCCGCGCTCGGCGGGAACTGGCACCCGGTCACCGTTGGACCGCTGCAGCGCAGGCCGCACTGGAGCACGCTGCGCGGGCTCGGCAGCATCACGCTGTACACCGCCATGGTCAGCTTCTACTCCGTCCTCATCGGGCTGGTGGGGGAAGGGGGCGACGCGAGGGGCCAGCTGACCGCCATCGCACCGGCGCTGGTCGCGGTGGCGATCGTCCTGCTGGTCTGGCTGCCTGCCTTCAGCCGCCGGGTGAGCCTGCCTGACCACGTGACCTTCATCGGCGAGGTGGTCAAGCGGTGGTCGGTCACCGACAGCGACAGCCCCGACCGCTACTACCTGTGCATCGACAGCGGCACCTCAGGCGAGGGCATGAGCTTCCAGGTCGCCAACTCCTGGTACCTGCGGTTCGGCGCGGGCGACCAGGTGCGGGTCACGTTCAGCCCGCGCTGGCGGCGACTCGATGACATCTCGGCGACCGCCGCTGTCCCTGTACCCGGCCCCAGCCCCTGGTCGGAGACGGCCGCCACGCTCCCGTGACCGCACGACGCATGGCCCGGCTACTGAGGCCACGTCCCTAAGGTTCGTTCCGGCCGGGCAGCCGTCGCTCGGGCCTTCTCGCAGCCGCCGGCCTGCCGTGGCTGCCAGCCCTCAGCCGCCGGCCCTGCCGTGGCCGCCGGCCCTGCTGTGGCCGCCGGCCCTGCTGTGCCCGCTTGGACCTCGGAAGCGTGGGCCCTCCCGCAGCCGCCGACCGTACCACTTACCGGCCCATGAGCACCACAAGTAACACCAGACCCGGTTACCACTCCAGCTTTTATGCGATACCGAGTCGCTTTGGAATGTATGCCACATCCACTGCGTATTCCGGACCTTTCTTCACATCCATTCAGGCGGTCGGCGCGGCGGGCTCCCGTTCCTCCGGCTCATGAGCACCACAAGTAACACCAGCCCCGATCGTCGCTCAAGGCCCGCAGCCCCGCTGGCCCGCAGCCCCGCTGGCCCCACGCCCGCTGCGCCGAGCCCGCGCCCACCCAGCACGCACCCACCCAGCGCGCGCCCACCCAGCGCGCGCCCACCCAGCGCGCGCCCACCACCTAGCGCGCGCCCACCACCCAGCACGCGCCCACCCAGCGCGCGCCCGCCCAGCCCGCTGCGCCCAGCCCGCTGCGCCCAGGCCGCTGGGTCAGCGTCCGGTGAAGCAGAAGCCGGCCCAGAAGAACGGGTCGGCATAAGAGTTCGCGGCACCCGTGGCCGCGGAGCGCTCCCTGATCCGGTCGGCCAGGGTGGTCCCGTCGTCGTCGCCGAGTACGCCGGCCGCGACAAGCTCGGCCTCGGCGAACCGGCACTTGTCCCGGTCGCTGGTCGATCGCAGCCAGTCCTGCGCCCTGGCCAGGGCCAGCGGAGCCGGGCAACCCTCGTGCCGCCACTCCCAGTAGAAGCGCAGCATCAGCAGAGCCGCGCTCAGGTCCTCGACCAGCCAGAGCGTCGAGACCACGCCGGCGCAGCCTGCCGCGAGGAACGCCACCGGCAACGTGATCACCTCGTCGAGCAGGTAGGGGCCGTTCAGCCCGCTCTCACAGGCCGACAGCACAACCGCGCGCGCCGGGGCCGCGCCGGCTCGCAGGATGTCCTCGACGGTCAGCTGGCCGCCTCCCGGCAGGAAGAGCGCGCTGCGCAGCGGCGCGCCGATCTCGACCGCCGCGTGGCAGGCGAAGTGGACCACGCCGCCGGGCGGGAAGGCCGCGAGCACCCCGCCGGGCGTCGCCTCGGCGGGGGTGCCGGGCGCCATGCCAGACGAACCCGCCGCGCCCGCGGCTGGCCGCGCGAAGAAGGCCCGCACCCCCGCCTCCTCCCACCGGACCGACGGCAGCGCGGGATCGGCGACGACCAGCACCTGCTCGGTCGGCGCGTCGGCAGACCACGCTGGATCAAGCCCCAGGCTCGGCAGGATCGTAATGCCGCGGGCCGGGACGCCAGAGTTCAGCGCGGCAGCGATCGGCAGCATGGAGAGCACGCCCGCCGGAATCACCGTCAGCGGGCCGCTCGGGTACGCGGCCCGCAGCGGCTTGAGGGCGTCCCGCAGCGCATCGACCATGCGGGCCACCTCTGCCCGCCAGTGGCCCATCCCGAGCATGCTGTTGCGTCGGACGCCCTCCAGCGCTGCGGCATAGGAACTCAGCCGATCCTCAAGCGAAGATCCGCCGATCTGGTCGAGCCAGAGCACGGTGGCCGGTTCGCGATGCTGAGAGATGAGGGCCAGGCCACCCGCCGGAGTGGTCACGAGGTGGACCACGGGCTGGCCTGCGCGAGGGTGGCGAGCCGGCGGGCGCTGCGCCGTACGGAGCCGTTCGGCGATCATCGTGGTCCGGCCGCGCTCGAGAATCGAGATCGCGGCGTCCGCGGCCCCGGTCCTCGCCGCGGCGTAGGCGGCCATCGCCGCCAGCGTGCCGCGCTCGGCCGCGGTCGCGTCCCTGGAGAACAGCTCCTCGGTCCGGCTGGCCAGGGCGTCGAGATGGACCGCCGCCACCCGCTCCGCCTCGATCACCTCGTCCCAGGCTTCCCGGCCGAACGCCGAGTCGGCCAGCGTCTTGGCGGCCTGCAGGCCGATCACCGGCGTGGTGCGCTTCCCGGCGGGCGGTGCGGCGAGGCCACGGAGAATGGGGATGGCTTCGGCCGTCCGGCCGTCCTGCATGAGCTGGGCCGCCCGGTTGAAGTCGAAGGTCGCCGCCAGCGCGGGCTCCGCAATCCCGGCGCTACCGCCGACGATGTCAAGCGCCTGCCTGAGCAGCTCAGGATCGACCGCGTCGCCCCCGGCCATCAGGTCCCGCCGGCCATCAGGACCTGCCGGCCATCAGGACCAGCCGGTGTCATCAGGACCCGCCGGCCATCAGGACTCACCGGCCATCAGGACTCGCTCAGCAGGCCGGCCGCCCGGCCCTGCTGCACCGCGGCGACGAGGCTCTGCGCGGTCGTCGAGTGGTCGAACGAGCCCGGCGCGGACTCGGTCAGGGCCTCCTGCAGCAGCGTCACGGCCCGGTTCATGTCGGCCTTCCTATCCTCAAGCGGCCGCTGCGTGACGAACTGCGCGTAGCGGCTCAGCAGGTTACCGAAATTGCGCTTGAGCTGAGGCACCACTCCGGGCGGAGCGGGCGGCAGCACGTTGTCGGGCCCGAGCAGCGACTCGATCAGGAGGATGGGGTGGACGAGGTCACGCGGGCCGCGCCATCGCTCGACACCGTGCATTTGAATCCCCAGGTCATGCTCGCCCCTCGCGCGCACGCGGTCGAACCTGGCCTCCGAGGCCCACGCGACATTCAGCACCCTGCGGTACGTCTCGGTGTCGCCGGCGGGCGTGGCGGCCAAAGACTTCTTGAAGTCCTGCACGGCCGCGTTCAGGTCCTCCAGCGAGCCATGCCTGGTATAGCGCAGCATCAGGGCGAAGCCACGGGTTCCGAACATGACCGGGTTGCCCTGCCCGGTCACCGGTATCACCCGGTTCATCAGGTCGATGACCTCCGTGGTGTACCGGTCGGAGCCGGCCTGCGCGCCCGCCGACAGCGCCTGCACAAGTTCGGCCAGGCACTGCGCCGCGTCCTGGGCTGTGCGCCACGGCCCGGGCAGGGCCGACCGCAACGCGCCGATCGCGGCGTCCAGGCTCTGCTGCGAGCCCGTGGCCTGCCACAGGGAGTAGGCGTGCCGACCGTCGGCGAGCCGATCCTCGGCCTGCCCCATCGAGCCTCCTCGCCAGGCGCCGTCGCTCAGAAGTGCACGGCCGCGGGGTTGACCCCGTCCGCGCCGGGCAGCGGGATCCGGCACTTGCGGAACCTGCCCATCTCGACCTCAGCAGACAGGTCAACGCTGAGCGTGCCGGTCCGCCCGACCGGCACCTGGATGATCATCACCAGGCGGGTCGCCCCGCGCAGGTCCTGCCCGGTGACCCTGCCGAAGGTCCATGCCGGGTGCGCGGACAGCTCAGGTCCGCCCGTCACGAAGTCCATCGTGCCGTGCGCGGCCTTGCTCCCGTCGATGTCCCCGAGTTCGACGCCGACCGGGCCGACCGTCAGCTTGGGCGAGATCGTGAAGCCCTTGGTGACGTCATAGCCGGGCCCGGCATGCGTGGGGAAGAGCGAGTACGCCACGGTCTGGCCGGTGTCGCCGTCGTCGGCGAGCGTCACCTGGACGCTGGCCGCGGTCAGCGGCGGCGGGTAGCTGACCGGAAAGTTGATCGACAGGTGGGCGAGCGCGAAGCGCAGCTTCCCGGCCTGGCCCCTGACGAATGCCTGCAGGTCCGCGTCCTCGGGACGGTAGCTCGCGTCGATCGGGGTGACGAGCGGCCCGCCGAACTCGACCCGGTCCCTGAGCTTCGGCGCCTCAGATCCGCGGACAACGAAATCGACGCCCTCAGGGTCAAGATCAACAGGCCGAAAGGCCAGGGGCGGGAACGGCTCGATCGCCAACTCTGGCTCCTCACCCGACGTCTTCCTTGCGGCCCGTCGGCTCTCCTTGCGGCCGGTCAGCGAGCGCACGCTAGCTACTCATCATCCGCTCGAAGCGAGCCAAAGGCAAAGCTCACGAGTCGCTCGCACGGTCCATTCCGGAGAAGCCTGGCGCACCGAAACGGTGCCCCGCAGCCAGGCCTGCTCTGGCCGATCCGGCTGGGTCCGTCAGGCGCTCAGCAGGACGTCGGCCGACAGTGGAAGCTCGCGCGAGGACCGGCCGACGTGCACGGTGAACTGACCGCCCGGCGTGATCCAGCGGGCCAGCGACTCGTCGTACCTGGAGAACGCCCTGGCCGGCACGGTCAGCTGCACCTGCACCGACTCGCCAGGCTCGGCGCGCGCGACGGTGAATGCCGCCAGCGCGCGGACCGGGCGGCCCCGCCTGGCCGGGTCGCCCGGCTCGGCGAGGTAGGCCTGCACGACCTCCTTGCCTGCCCGCGCGCCGGTGTTGCGCACCCGCACGGTCAGCTCGAGGTCACTGCCGTCGGCCAGCCAGCCAGGGCACTGCACCGACTCGTACGCCCAGCTCGTATAGCCGAGGCCGTGGCCGAACGGGTAGGCCGGTTCCAGCCCCGCCGCGTCATAACCGCGGTAGCCGATCAGCAAGCCTTCGTCATAGCGCAGCACGCCTGACTCGCCTGGCCTGGCGTGCAGCACCGGGCTGTCGCCCTCCTTCGCCGGGATAGTCACCGGGAGCCTGCCGCCCGGCTCGGCGTGGCCGAGCAGCACGTCGGCCAGCGCGGTGCCGAATTCCTGGCCGGGCAGCCAGGCATAGACGACCGCGGCGGCCCGATCGGCCCACGGCATCAGCACCGGCATGCCCGAGTTGACCACCACGATCGTGGCGGGATTCACCTCGGTCACCCTGGTGACCAGCTCGTCCTGGCGGCCCGGCAGGGCCAGCGAGTGCCGGTCGAAGCCCTCGCTCTCGGTCAGCTCCGCGGACCCGACGACGACGATCGCGGCGTCGGCCGCCGCCGCGGCGGCCTGCGCCGCTGCCAGCAGGTCGTCGTCGCTGGCCACCGGCGCGATGCCCAGCCGCACCGCCAGCGGACCTGCGCCGTCGGCGGCGGGCGCGAACGCCATCCGCAGCGGCGTCGGCGCCCCGGCCTCCAGCCACACCGCCGCGCGCAGCTCGCCCGGCCTGGTCATGGCCTCGACCGGATCATCGGGCACCGTCGTCGCGCCGTCGATCACCGGCACGCCGTCGACCTCGAGCGCCAGGCCGCCGACGCCGGACACGCTCAGCAGGTGACCGCCGGAAGTCGCGGGCGTGAACGTCGTGGTCAGCACGACCCGCCCTGGCCGGCCCCAGCCGATCCCCTCGGGAACGCCGTCCCACCAGGCCAGGTTCGCCGACTCGCGATGCTCGGCCGCGATGACCGTGCCGTCGGGGTCGGTGAACTCCAGGCGCAGCCCAGGAGTCCCGGTCACCGGGTCGGTCAGCGAGCCGGATGGCGGCTCGGGCACCATGTGCCAGGTCTGGCAGCCCGCGAAGGTGCTGACCGCTACCTGGCCGCCCAGCGCGGCAGTGAGCGCCTCGGCCGGGCCGGCGACGGACGCCGGCACCACGCCGGCGCTGCCGCCGCCCTGGATGACCGGGTGGACGGCGTTCGGGCCGATGATGGCGACGCTGCGCAGCCTGGCCGGGTCAAGCGGCAGCGCGCCGTCGCGGTTGCGCAGCAGCACGAACGAGGCGGCCGCCGCCTCCCGCAGCAGGCCGTGGTCGACCAGCGCGGGAGAAATCTCGTGGCCGGCCGTGCCCGGCTGGTCCTGGCTGTAAGCGCCGGGCGGGTCGGTGAGCGCGCCTACCCGGCGGGCCAGCCGCAGCAGCCTGGCGACCTTGTCGTCAAGCAGGTCCTCGGTCACCAGGCCTTCGTCGAACGCTCGGACCAGCAGGTCGCCCCACGGCCCGTGCGGGCCAGGCATGGACAGGTCGAGTGTCGCCAGCGCGGTCGCCTGCGTGCTCCGCGCCGCATGCCAGTCCGAGGTCACCACGCCGTCGAAGCCCCACTCGTTCTTCAGCACGTCGCGCAGCAGGCGGATGTTCTCGGTCATCGGCGTTCCGTTGACGTTGTTGTAGGCGGCCATCACCAGCCAGGCGCCGGCCTGCTTGACGCAGGCCTCGAACGGCACCAGGTAAAGCTCGCGCAGCACGCTCTCGGAGAGCCGCACGTCGTAGGTCCACCGCTCGGTCTCGGTGTCGTTGGCGACGAAGTGCTTGACGGTGGCAGCGACCCCGGCCGACTGCACGCCGCGTACGTAAGCGGCGGCGAGTCCCGCGGTCAGCGCCGGGTCCTCGGCGAAGAACTCGAAGCCGCGGCCGCCGAGCGGCGTACGCATCAGGTTGACCGTCGGCGCCAGCAGCACATCGACGGCCTTGCTCCTGGCCTCGGCGCCCAGCGCCGCCGCCACCCGGTAGACCAGGTCGGCGTCCCAGGTCGCGCCGAGCGCCGACGGGCACGGCAGGCAGGCGGACGGGTGCCGCTCGTCCTTGACGGTGCCCCGGACGCCGTTAGGCCCATCCGAGGTCACCATCGAACGCAGCCCGATCGGCAGGCACTCGTGCGTACGCCAGCTGTCGGCGCCGGAGAGCAGCCTGACCTTCTCGGGTACGGGCAGGCCGGCGGCGAGGTCGCGCTCGGTCGGGCGCCTCGCTGCCAGCAGCGTGGGGGTGGCACCTGCCCGGCCGGTGTCCCGGCCGGGCAGGGTGCCCCCGTGATCTGGTGTCGTCACGGTCGGCGCAGCCTTAGGAGACAGGCTTGAGCTGCGTGATCGTGTAGAGAATCTCTGGGATGTTGGGACCTGGGTCCATGTACGGGTTGCCGGTCGACGGCCAGCCGGTGTAGTCCCTGGTCGAGAACTCGGCCCAGGAGGCGCCGAGCAGAAGTGGCGCGACCGGGACCTGAGTGGACATGATGGACTCCAGCTTGGTGATCGCTGCCTGCTGTGCTGTCGCGGTGCCCGCCTGGGCGTACGCGTTCAGCGCGGCCTGCGCGGCCGGGTCGTCGAACCGCCCGAAGTCGGCGGACGCCGTCTTGCCGATCGGCGCGGACAGCCTGTAGTCCATCCAGTTGTCGTAGAAGAAGTACGGGGTGAGGCCCTGGGCGCCCCAGTGGATCGCCGCGGTGAAGTTGCCGCTGTTCAGGTTCGAGGTCCACACGGTCGGGCCGTTCGGACCGGGCTCGCCCTGCACAGAGACGTTGAAGCCCTGGGCGTTGAGCTGCTTGGTGATCAGCTGCGAGTCCAGGTAGTAGTCGCTGTAGATGACCGGGTCCATGATCGAGAAGGTGATCTTCTGGCCGTTCTTCTCCCAGAAGCCGCCGACCTTCTTGTAGCCGGCGCCGGTCAGGATCGAGGTGACCTTGGCAGGATCACCGGTGGCCGGAAGGTCATTGGCCAGCGACGCGGTCAGGTAGCTCTGGTCGACCGGCAGCATCAGGCCGCTGGACGTAGTCTCAGCGGGCTCGTTGCTTGACTCGCCGTCGACCGACAGCTGCTGCCGGTTGATCGCGAAGCTGACCGCCTGCCGGACAGCCGGGTTGTTCAGCGGCGCCTTGGTGGTGTTGAACCACAGGCCCACCACGTTGTTGTCGCTGAAGTAGGGCGCCGACGCCGTCCAGGTGTGGTTGTCCGGGCTCTTGGACAGGTAGTTCTGCTGCGCCCCGCTGATCGAGTTGCCCGCCCAGTCGATGGCGCCGCTGGCGACCGGGGTCACCAGGTTGGCGTTGCTGGTGTAGGACGGGAAGTCGACCTCGGGGACGTGCAGCGAGGACTTGGCGTAGAACAGCGGGTTGATCTTCATGGTGAAGCCCTGCGCGCTGAACTTGTCCAGCACGTACGGGCCGGTGCCGACCGGCGTCGGGTCGCTGAAGGTAGTCGGGTTGCTGAGCTTGGACCAGATGTGCTCCGGCACGATCTGGGTCTGCATGATCAGGTACAGGTTCGCGTACTCGGGCTGGCTGAAGGTGAGCGTGACCGTGTTGCCTGAGCTGGTCGCGCTGGTCGGCACCGGCGTCGCCGGGACGTTCAGCGCCGGGAACTTCTTGATCAGGTTGAAGGTGAAGGCCACGTCCGCGGCGCTGAACGGCTTGCCGTCGCTCCACTTGACGCCGGAGCGGGTCGTCACGGTGAGCGTCTCGCCGCCGTTCGACCAGGCGTACTTGACGCCGAGCTCGGGGATCGGGGCCTGCTGCGGGTTCAGAGTGTCGAAGACGAACAGCGGCTGCTGGTACAGGTCGACCGCGTGCACTTCGTACCCGGTCGAGGTGGACACGAACGGATTGAACGTGTCGGTCATGGGCGAGAGCGCTGTGGTCTCGATGACCAGCGGCTTGCCCACCGTGGCGCTCGAGCCGCTACTGGTGCTCGAGCTGCTGCACGCCGCGATCCCCATGCAGAGGACCGCAGCCGCAGCGAGGCTGCCTGCGAATTTCCGGTTCATTGCCTAAACTCCAAGGATGCTCGGCCGGCTCTGCGCCGGCCTGTTGTGAGTGACCGTGCCGGGTCTTTCTGCGGGGTGGCTCAGGCCGGCCGGGCGCTAGCCCGGCGTGTCCTGCGCCTGCGAGCGGTACTGCCGTTGCGGGCTTTGCGGCCGCGCGAGCGGTGCCTGCGGTCAGGACCTTCCTTGGCGCATCACGTCTCCTCTCCCTGTCCGCTTGTGGAGTCTGCGAGCTCGGGCTTGCTCCTGGCCGGGTCGAGCAGCCAGCACGCGCTCAGGTGGCCGGGCCCGGCAGGGAACGTGGGCGGTCTGCGCTCGGCGCAGACCGCCATGGCGTGCGGGCAGCGGGGGTGGAACCGGCAGCCTGGCGGCGGCGCGACCTGGCTCGGCGGCGCGCCGCGGCCGCGCAGCGACTCGCGCTGCCCGCGCTCGGGGTCGGGCGCCGCGCTGAGCAGCAGCTGCGTGTACGGATGCGCGGGCTCGTCGGTGACCTGCACCGCCGGGCCGGCCTCGACCACGTGACCCGCGTACATCACCATGATGTGGTCGGCCAGGTACCTGGCCGAGGCGATGTCGTGGGTGATGTACAGCACCGCGAGGTGCTCGCGGTCGCGCAGGTCGCCGAGCAGGTTGAGCACGCCGAGCCTGATCGACACGTCGAGCATGGACACCGGCTCATCGGCGAGCAGCACCCGCGGCCGGACCGCCAGCGCCCTGGCGATCGCCACCCGCTGCCGCTGCCCGCCGGACAGCTCATGCGGGAATTTGCGCAGGTAGGCATCGCCCGGGGTGAGCGCGACCCGTTCAAGCAGGCCGCAGATCTCCTCATCGAGCCGGTCAGCTCCGGCCAGCTTGTGCACGAGCAGCGGCCTGGCCAGGTGGTAGCGCACGTCGTGCACCGGGTTCAAGGAGGAGAACGGGTCCTGCAGCACCATCTGGACCTGCCGGGCGTAGCCGCGCCCGGTCTGGCCGGCCAGCCTCGCCCCGTCGAGCAGCAGCTCGCCGCTGGTCGGCCTGATCAGCCCGGCCAGCATCCGGGCCAGCGTGGACTTGCCCGAGCCGCTCTCGCCGACCACGGCGGTCGCGCTACCGCTGGCCAGCGCGAGCGAGACCTCGTCGACGGCGTGCACCACCCGGCCAGCGCCCGCCGCGCGGCCCGGCGGGCGGCGCAGCGCCGGCCGGCGGGCACCGTGCACCGGGAAGTGCTTGGTGAGGTCGCGTGCCTCAAGCACGGGAGTGACGCTCATTGCGGGCCTCCGGTCAGCTCGGGCGCCGCCAGCCTGGGCTCCGCCGGCCTGGGCGCTGTCGGCCCGGGCGACTGGGCGAGTTCGGACGCGGCGAGTTCGGACGCGGCGAGTTCGGGCGCGGCCAGTTCGGGCGGTGGCTGGCCGTCGTGCTGCAGCCAGCAGGCCACCAGCCGGCCGTTGCCGCCGCCTGGCCGCTCCAGCGGGGGCACCTGCGTGGCGCACTTGTCCATCGCGTAGCCGCAGCGCGGGTGGAAGACGCAGCCGGACGGCAGCGCGCGCAGGTCAGGCGGCGAGCCCTGGATCCCGGCCATGGGCCGGCGCGGGCCGTGCAGCGAGGGGAACGAGTTGAGCAGCCCCAGCGTGTACGGATGCCGCGGCGCGGAGAACAGCGCCGCCGCGCTGGCCCGCTCGACCAGCTTGCCCGCGTACATGACCGCGATCGAGTCGGCGATCTCGATCAGCAGGGACAGGTCGTGGGTGATGAACAGGATCGCGAAACCGAGCCGGTCCCGCAGGTCGGACAGCTCCTGCAGGATCTCCCGCTGGGTGACCACGTCGAGTGCCGTGGTCGGCTCGTCCATGACGACCACTTGCGGCTGCAGCGCGAGCGCCATCGCGATCATCACCCGCTGCCGCATGCCGCCGGACAGCTCGTGCGGGTGGCTGCCGAGCCGGTCGGCGCTGATGCCGACCATCTCGAGCAGCTCGCCGGCCCGTGCCCGCCTGCTCTTCCTGCTCAGCTGCGGCTGGTGCGCGGCGATCACGTCGGTGAGCTGGGCGCGGATGGTCAGCACGGGATTCAGCGCGTTCATGGCGCTCTGCAGCACGAGCGAGATCTGCGACCAGCGCAGCACCCGCAGCTGCGGCTCCTCCGCGTCGAGCAGGTCGAGCGACTGGCCGTCGCCGAGGTTGAAGCGCACCTGCCCGGCGGTGATCACCCCGGGGTCGCGCAGCAGCCTGGTCGCGGCGAGCACCAGCGTGGACTTGCCGCTGCCGCTCTCGCCGGCCAGCCCGAGCACCTCGCCCGCGTGCAGCATCAGGCTGGCGTCGACGACCGCGTGCACGGCATCGGGCCCGATGCCGTAGTCCACGCACAGCCCGCGGATGTCGAGCAGCGGCCGGTCGGCGGCCGGGCCGGCGCCGCGCCGGCGGGCGCCGGGCAGGGAGGCGCCGGGTAGGGGAGCGGCGGGCAGGGGAGCGGCGGGCAGGGGAGCGCTCACGGCTGGCTCCCTTCGCCGCGGACCACCGGCGTCAGCGCGAACGGGCGCCGCCCGCGCATCAGCCGCTGCTGGCGCGCCGCCGGTTGGCGGCGCGCCCCACGGCGGCTGCGGGTCAGCCCGGCGGCGCGCAGCCGCGGGTTGATGAACTCGTCGATGCCGAAGTTCAGCAGCGCGAGCGAGGTGCCGAGCAGCGCGACGGCCAGGCCAGGCGGGACGAACCACCACCAGTAGCCGCTGGTCTCGGCATTGGCAAGCTGCGCGTTGAACAGCATGCTGCCCCAGCTCCAGCTGCTCGGGTTGAACAGCCCGAGGAAGGCGAGCGCGGTGTAGGTGCCGACCGCGTACAGCACGGTGAACAGGAACGACGAGGCCACGATCGGGATCAGGTTCGGCAGGATCTCCGAGACGATGATCCGCCAGCTTCGCTCGCCGATGAGGCGGGCAGAGTCCACGTAGTCCCTGTTGCGCAGGGAGAGAGTCTGGGCGCGCAGCACGCGAGCGCCCCATGCCCACCCCGTCACCGCGATGATCAGGCTGATCACGAAGTCGTTGCCGGACAGGGAGCGCCCGAGCAGCCCGGTCAGGATGATCAGCAGCGGCAGCGCCGGCATGACGAGGAAGATGTTGGCGAGCATCGACAGCAGGTCGTCGGCCAGCCCGCCGATGTACCCCGCGGTGACGCCGATCAGGACAGACAGAGCGGTGGCGATCGCCCCGGCCAGGATCGCCACCAGCAGAGTGCTGCGCCCGCTCACCAGAAGCTGGGACAGCACGTCCTGCTGCAGCTGCGTGGTGCCGAGCAGGTGAGCCGCCGACGGCGGCAGCGGCACGGGCGCGTTGGCGAAGGTCGCCGACGGGTTGTCCGGCGCGAAGAATGGCCCGGCGATCGCCAGCAGCAGGAAGAACGCGAGCAGCCCGAGGCCCAGCCGGATCTTGCCCGACCTCGGCAGCCGGATCGCGCGCGCACGTCGGCTGATCGCGGGCGGGCCGGTCGGCTCGGGCGCCGCGAGGTCGCCGGCCGTGACGGTTCCGATGCCGAAAGCCATGGCTCAGGCCTCCTGGCGGGTGCGCGGATCGAGGAATACGTAGACGAAGTCGGCGATCAGGTTCGCCCCGAGCACCGCGAACGTGATGATCAGGAAGATGCCCTGCAGCAGCGCGTAGTCGTTGTCGCCGACGCCGTTGACCAGCAGCAGGCCGAGCCCGGGGTAGCTGAACACGATCTCGGTGAGCAGCGCCCCAGAGACGATGAAGCCCACCGCCAGCGAGAACCCGGAGACACTGGGGAGAACTGCGTTACGGGCGGCATACCAGACGACCCGCCATCGCGGCAGTCCCTTGGCCGCCGCGATCAGCACGAAATCCTCGTCCATCGTGGTGACCATCATGTTCCGCATGCCCACGATCCAGCCGGCCGCGGATGCGACCACGATCGTGAGCGCGGGCAGGATCGCATGGTCGATCACGTCGGCGAAGTAGGTCCAGTTCATCGCGGGGAAGTCCAGGTCCTGGTGCCCGCCGCCGGAGGGGAACCAGCCGAGCTTGGTGGAGAACAGGTCGAGCGCCAGGAACGCGAGGAAGAAGTACGGCGCCGCCTGGAAGAACGTCGCGGCCGGGAGCAGGTTGTCCAGCCAGCGGCTGTGCCGCCAGCCGACCAGCACGCCGATAGCGGTGCCCGCCACGAAGCTGATCACGGTGGCCAGGCCGACCAGGCCGAGCGTCCACGGCAGGGCCGAGCGGATCACCGTCGTGACCGGCTCGAAGCCGTTGCTTGTCGAGATGCCGAGGTTGCCGTGGAGGAGGTTGTTCCAGAAGTGCAGGTACTGCGCCCACAGGCTGGCCTTGGTGCCCACGCCGAACTGCAGCTCGAGCGAGCGGATCGTGGCCTTGGTGATCGGGACGCCCTGCATCTTGGCCAGCACGGCGTCGACCGGGTTGCCCGGGATGATGCGCGGGATCATGAAGTCCACGCTGATCGCCACGATGGCGGTCACGAGGTAGATCCCGAGCCTGCGCGCGATGGTGACCATGCTCAGCCCCCCGATCCGGTGCCTGCGAGCGGGCGGATGGACTCGGGCGGGCAGCCGCAGCTCTCCCTGCGGATCAGCCTGGTCGGCAGCGCGATGTCGCGGCCGCGGGCGCTGCCGTCGAAGTCGGGGCCGCGGCCGATCATCGAGTACACGGTCTCGAACGCGGTCGCGCCGAGCTCCTGGATCGACTGCCGGACGCTGGTGAGCTGCGGGCGCAGGTGCCGAGCCACCGGGATGTCGTCGAACCCGGTCACCGCGACCTGGCCGGGGACCGAGATGCCGTGCAGCGCCAGTGCGTGCAGCACGCCGATGGCCGACTGGTCGTTCGCGCAGACGATGGCACGCGGCAGCCCGGATCCGGAGACGATCAGGTGCTCGATGGCCTGCGCGCCGCCGGCCGCCTGGTAGCTGCCGCGCCACGCCTCGCCGGTGAACAGGATGGCGCCGCCCGCCGCCGCCTCCTCGGCAAGCGCCCGGCCGCGGGCCAGGCTGTCCGGGCTGCCCTCGTGCCCGGCCAGGTAGCCGATGGTCAGGTAGCCGTGGTCGGCGATCAGGTGCCTGGCCAGGGCCCGCATCCCGCCCTCGTTGTCACTCTGCACGTTGGCGGTGGTCGGGGTCGGCTGCCCGGCCAGGGTGACCACGGGTACCTGCCGGGAGAGCGCGTCGAGCTGCTCGGGGGAGAGCACCCGGTCGTGCAGGATCAGCCCGTCGCTCTTGCGCGCGAGCGCGAAGACCAGCCGGCCGGCGTCAGGCTCGTCCAGGTCCACCGAGCGGATCAGCAGGTCGAACCCGTGTCGCTGGGCCACGATCTCCATGCCCCGGTTGATCATGTCGGGGAACTGCAGGTTCTCGTCCTCGTCGGTGAACATGCTGGCGCTGTACGCCTGCGGCCGCCGGACCACGACACCGACGACCTCCTTGAGCCTGGCGCTGAGCGCCCTGGCCGCGCCGTCCGGCACGAAGCCGAGTTCCTCGACGGCCTGCAGGACCCGCTCCTTGGTGTCGGCACGGGGGTTGCCCTGGCCGTTCAGCACGCGTGACACCGACGCGATCGACACGCCGGCGACCCTAGCCACGTCGTAGATCGTGGGTGGCTGAGCCGCCGTGGTCCCCGCTTCTGCGTTCACCAGTGCACCGCCGGTGTCGTGGGGCGGGAGCGCCGTCTCCGTCGCCCGCCGCCGTTCCTGCTGTCGCCTCGCCGTTCCTGCCGTCCCGTGTGGCTGGTAAGCGCTTACCGATGCGGCCCCTGCGACCTGCGGCGATTCGCCGCCATGGAGGCGAGGAGTGCGCTGCGGAAGCGGGGACCACCGGAAAGCGCTTACTTTGCTAACTGCCAGGAGACTAGATCGGTTCGCATGCGGGCACAAGGGCCAAAAGTCACCGTTACCCGAACGTGATATCGCTTACCCGAACGTGACCATCGCCAACGCGCTAGACCGACGTGACGCTGGGGTGCAAGCCGGTCGTACGTCCACTGACCGCGCTAATAAGGGTAAAGGCGGACAATTTTTCGCCGGGGCGGCGGTCTGACCGCGGGTAAGTCGGTTGCGCGGGCCGCGGGTCTCCCGGGCTGCCCGCTCGCGCCCTGCCCGTTTGCGCCCTGCCCCTGCCCGCTCGGGACCCGGCCGCTCGCGGGCGGGTGCTGGCGCGGCAGCGGGGTCTCCGAGGGGACGAGGCGGGCGGCGTGTGCGACGAGCTCCCGCCGGCCGGTCTGGCCGGTCTTGGCGACGAGGCTCGCGACGTGCGTATCGACGGTCTTGGGCGAGATGAACAGCCGCCCGGCGATCTGGGAGTTCGACATGCCCTGGGCGACCAGCCGGAAGACGTCCATCTCCCGGCAGGTGACGCCGAGCCTGCGCAGCTGAGCGGGCACCCGGGCGCTGCTCGGACGGGGCCGTGGCGCCTCCTGGCCCGCCTGGCGCAGCATGCCGCGGCAGGCGGCCGCCGGCCGGTCGTGCCCGCTGGCCTCGAAGCCCACCGCGGCCTCGCGCAGCCAGCACAGCGGCTCGCCCCACCCGTCGGCGAGCGCGGCGGGGGCCGTCAGCCAGCGCAGCAGATGGTTCCAGCGCGGCGCGAAGGTCGCCAGCAGGCGGTGGCCGTCCTCGGCCAGGCCAGCCGCTCGCGTGCGGTGGCCGCTGCGGCCGGCGAGCACGGCGTCGGCGTAGGCGAAGAACCCGCGGTTCCAGCGCACCGCCATGCTCTCGGCCTTGGCCCGGTGCACCGCGGCCCGGCCGTTGTCGTCGCCGAGCGCGTGGAGCAGCGCGTAGTACGCCCAGGCCAGCCGTGGCGCGCTCTGCGGCACATGGTCGGCGTGGGTCACCGCCACGGCGATCTCCTTGCTGGCCCTGGGCAGGTCGCCGAGGAACAGCGATGCGGTGACCCTGGAGAAACCCCAGGTAGTGAACAAGATCTCGGGGTTATCTGGCAGCACGCTCTCCGCTCGTAGCGCGGCCTGCTCGGCCTGCGGCCGGTCCGACCTGATCCCGCTGATGAAGGCCTGCGCGCTGGCCGCGAGCGCCTCGACCCGGGAGGCGCCGATCCGGTGCGCGGTCTGCTCGCACTGGCTGATGCATCCCTGTGCGCGGTCCAGGTCGGAGCCGAGTGCCCAGTGCAGGCCGAGCTTGAGGTCGACGACCGACGCTGTGGAGATGGCACCGGCGTGGTGAGCCTGTTCGCTGGCCTCGGACAGCCGGCCGAGGTCGCCCCGGTCGAACATCTCGATGGTGCCGAGCTCGTGCAGCGCGTCGATGCGCGGGATCGCGAGCCCGGCGTCGTCGGCGATCGTGCAGGCGCGCTCGAACGCGGCTATCGCGGCACCGATGTCGCGCGTACGCTCCCGCCGCCCGATCACCTGCAGCGAGTCGACGGCGACCTCGGCTGCCCAGCTAGCCTGCCCTGCTTCCTCGGCGGCCGCCAGTGACCGGCGCGCCAGCCGCTCGGCGCGAGTCGCGTCACCCCCGTCCATCGCGCAGCGCGCCGCCGCGGCGTCCGCGCGACTGGTGAGCTCGGCGTCGCGCAGCCGCCCGGCGATCGCGCGGCCGGCCGCCACGTACGCCGACGCGGTGCCGGGATCGGCCGAACGGCAGGCCCGGGCCACCGCGATCCGCACCATCGCCTCCCGCCTCGGATCGGCTCCGGCGTCGGCGAGCCGGGCGATCAGGCGTTCGGCCTCGGGGATGAGCTGCTCGTAGTCGCCGGCCAGCCCGAGCGCGGTCACCAGGGTGTCGTCGATCTCGGCCGACAGGCCAGGGTCGGCTGGCTGACCCTGGCTGGCCAGCTCGCTGGCATCGCGCAGCGACGTCACGGCGGTGTGCAGCGCGCCGTGGTCAAGCGCTCGCCGGCCGGCCTCCAGCCGCAGCGCCGCCGCCCGATGCCGATCGCCGGCCTTCTCGCGCAGCTCGGCGGCCCGCTCGCACCAGGCGCCAGGCAGGCCGGGGTGCGCCTGCTCGATCGCGTCGGCGGCCCGGCCGGACAGCAGAACCTGGTAAGGCGGCAGCTGTCCGGCCAGGATCGCGTTCCTGGTCAGGCTGTGCCTGAACCGGAAAATGCCGTCACCAGGCCAGACGGGCTCGATGAGCTGGACGTCGCAGGCCTGGCGGAGCGCGCCGACCACCTTGGCCCTGGTCACCTCGGCGACGGCCGGCAGCATGGCCGACGCGAACTCCTGGCCGAGTACGGCGGCCGCCACGAGCACCTGGCCGGCGGCGGGATCAAGCGCGGCGAGCCTGCTGCGCACCGATCCGAGTATCGACGCGGGCATCGCGGTCGTGATGAGGTCATCGACCTTCCAGCCGTCGGCTCGGCTGACCAGCTCGCCGGAGGCGGCCGCGGCGGCGAGGAACTCCTCGACGGCGAATGGCAGACCCTCGCACTGCCTGAGCAGCTTGGTGACCGCGGCCGGAGCGGCGTCGGCGCCCAGGCACGCCGCCGCCATCTGGCTGACCGCAGGCTGGTCGAGCCTGGGCACCTCGATGATGCTCGCGGCGCCGGCCGCGCCGATCGACCTGACGGCATCAAGCCCTGCGGACGGCTCGCTGTCGCGTACCGTAGCGAGGCACAGCACGCGGGTGCCGGCCAGGCTGCCGGCGAGGTGCTCCAGGATTGCGAGCGTCTCGGGGTCGGCCCAGTGCAGATCCTCGAGCACGAGCAGCGACCCCTCCCGACCGGCGGCGGACAGCAGTCGAACCACGGCCTCGCCCACGATGGCCGGCGAGATCTCGGCGTCGGTGTCGCCTGGCCTGCTCCAGTCCGGCACCAGGGAGCCGAGCGCCGGGCGGTAGTCCGCTACGTCAGGGGCGTCGGGATCCAGGCCGGCCCGCGCCGCCCCCATCAGCGCCTCGGTGATGGGCCGAAACGGGGCCGGCAGCATCGACTCGGCGGCCCGGCCGGTGAGCACAAGGAACCCGAGCGACGTGGCCAGCCGGGACGCCTCCCGGCCGAGCCGCGACTTGCCCACCCCGGCCTCGCCTGCCAGCACGACCAGCCCGCCGTTCCCGCCCGCAGCTGACCGCAGCGCCGCGGCCAAGGCATCTACCTCGGCGGCACGCCCGACGAGCACGGGACACAGCATGGACCGCACGGTTGCCAAGGCTACCGGCAGTAATCAAGTAGTTCCTCCACGTAGTTACCTTGAGCGGCCATCGCGCGGGTGACCACGGCAGCGGTTGCGCGGTGGCGCGGCCGAGGCGAGCTTCCCGTTCCTGTACGACCTGGGCTGGCCCTCGCCGCGCTGAGCTGAGCCGGGCTGGCTGACCCGATCGAGCGCTGGGTGTCAGTCGGCCGACTCGAGGAACAGCCGGCGGGCGAAGCCGCCGCGCTGGCCACGCTTGCGGTCGGCGACCCGCGCGAGATCCTCCCAGGTCATGCCGAGGTCGTCGGCCAGCGCGCGGAGCACCTCAAGCACGTCGGCGAGCTCGGCGGGAAGCTCGTCGGCCGATGCATCCTGAGCTTCCCCGGCCTCCTCGACCAGCTTGTTCACCAGGGCGCGGCGGTAACCAGCAGCATCAAGGACCCGCGTGACCGGATGGCCACCGTCCGCCTCGATGAGCTCGGGGATGCGGTCCCTGACCAGCTTGCCGCCGGTGACCGGCGGGTCGTCTCCCGGCTGCTCGGGCCCCAGGTGATCGGGCACGAGGGGATCATCGCACGCCGGGCTCCCGATCTGCGGCCTCCCGATCTGCGGGCCGCCGATCTGCGGGCTGCCGACCGGCCAGTGCCGGGACCGGCCGTTGCTCGCTCGACAGGCGGCTAAATCGTTTCTTTTCGATCGGCGCCTCCCGGCATAATGACCCGGACTCGCTGACCGGCAGAGGGGAGCGATCGGCCGATGAACGTCGCAACTGGCCAGGAGGACCGGGGCGGGAGTCGGGTCGGCGGGCTGTTGCGGCAAAGGAATTTCGCCCTTTTGTGGTTCGGCGAGACGGTCAGCGGGATCGGCAGCGCGATGGCCGCCGTCGGGGTGCCGCTGCTCGCGGTCGTCGTGCTGAAGGCGGGCACGTTCGCGGTGAGCGCGCTGACCGCCGCCGCGTACCTGCCGTGGCTGCTGATCGGCCTGCCGGCGGGCGCATGGGTGGACCGGCTGCCGCCCCGGCCGGTGCTGATCACCTCTGACCTGGTCTGCGCGGTGCTCTACGCGAGCCTGCCGGTTGCCGCCTGGGCGCACGTCCTGACGATCGGGCAGGTCATCGGCGTGGAGCTGCTGGCCGGAGCCGCTGGCGTGTTCTTCTCCACCGCCTACGTCGTCTATCTGCCCTACCTGGTGCGCACCGACGAGCTGATGGAGGGCAATGCCAAGCTCTCCGCCAGCGGGTCGGTCGCTTCGATCGGCGGCCGGGGCGTGGCTGGCCTCGCGGCTCAGGCCGTCGGCGTGGCCTCTTCCCTGCTGTTCAACGCGGGCAGCTTCGGAGTCTCGGCGATCTGCCTGCTCGCGATCCGGGTGAGTGAACCGCGGGGCGTCCGCGAGCGCCCGGCGCGCGGCACCACCCTGCGCGCGGACATCGCGGAAGGGCTGCGGTTCATCTGGCGCGATCCGTTGCTGCGCACGCTGTCGATCTGGCCCGCCGTCGCGAACATGGCCTACGGCGGCGTGCTGGCCGTCTCGGTGCTGTTCCTGGTCCGGGTGGCGCACATCGGCGCGGCCGAGGTAGGCGTTCTGCTCGCGGTCGGCAGCATCGGCGGGCTGGCCGGCGCGCTCATCGCCAGGCGGATCGCGCACGGCGTCGGCACGGCGCGCACGCTGCTGCTCGCGGTCCTTGCCGGCGGCCTTGCCGGGCTGCTCATCCCGCTGACCGCCTCCGGGCCGCGGGCGGCCTTCTTCGTCGCGGGCTCCGGCATCGTGACCGCGGCCATTACCGCGGCCAACATCGTGCTGGTCAGCTTCCGGCAGACCTACACACCGGCTGAGGTGCTCGGGCGAACCACCGCGAGCCAGCGGTTCCTGACCTTCGGCACGGCGCCGGTCGGCGCGCTGGCGGCTGGCGCGCTCGGCACCGCGCTCGGGGTACGGCC
>DATIZP010000075.1:0-13887 GCA_035517035.1 Streptosporangiaceae bacterium
GTCCCCGCCCGGGCCGCCGATGTGCTTGCTGGTGGTGATGGAGTCGTCGACCACGAACACGTCGAAGACCGGCGACATGCCGATGCCCCATCCCGCGGCCCGTTCAAGGCGGCCGAGCGGAATGGACTTGACCCTGGTGACTCCCGTGTTATCGACCCAGCACAGCGCGACCATGCTCACACCGGCGGCACCGAGCCGCTCGGCTACCTCGGCGGCATCGCCCGAGCGCCTGGCCCGCTCCTGCGCATCGATTGTCACTGAAGCACCTCGCTTCGGCTCGCCGCGCGACCACGCGGAGGTGTCCGAAGCGTTACACGGGCGCCGCGAGAGCGTCAATACGTAACAGACGTATCATCGGCCGGGCCCGGCCCCACCACCCGCGCAGGTCGATCAGCCAGACGTCGAGCACGTCGTCGCCGGAGATCAGGTAAGCACGGTCGTGATAGGCCATGGTCGGGTCGACGTGCGCGGGAACCAGCCGCACCCGCTCCCCGACCGGCCGCGGCGGCGAGAACGTGGTGTGCTCGTCCGAGCAGAACCAGACCGCCGAGTCGTCGCGCTCGCCGCCGTCGATGGAGGGCGGGCCGTGGTCCATTCCGAACGCCTTGAGCCCGGCGTCGGCCACCGACCATTGCGGCGAACTGGAGATCACCGTGGCGAGCACGTACACGGCCTGGCGGAACGGCAGGCCGAGCTTGCCGTAGGCGGTGTCCATCAGCGCGTACGAGCCCGCCTGGATCTCGCTCGCCCACGTGTTGATCGCGTACGTGCCGGTGCCGCCCGCCGAGATGACCTCGCCGCCGACGTCGGCATGCGCGGCGAGCAGCAGTTCCATCGAGGCCGCGCACTTGGCGGCGCGCTCGGCGGCGTCGGGCAGCCCGACCACGTGGCCCTCGTAGCCCATCACGCCGCGCACCGCGAGGCCGGACCGGCTGGCCAGGTCCGCCAGCCGCCCGGCACCCGCCGGGGCGCAGCCGCAGCGGGGCAGGCCGACGTTCACGTCGATCAGCACCTCGCCGACGCCGCCGGCCACGGCGGCCTCGATCGTCTGCGGCGAGTCAACGGCCAGGGTGATCCTGGCGCCGCCGGCCGCCAGCGTGCCGAGGCGGCGGGCGTCGAGCACCTCATTGGCCAGCAGCAGGTCCTGGCCGAGCCCGGCCGCGGCCATGCCCTCGCACTCGCGGATCGTCGCGCAGGTGAACCCGTGGTGCCCGGCGGCGGCCTGCCGCCTGGCCAGCGCGGTGCACTTGTGCGCCTTCACGTGCGGCCGGAGCCGGTCGCCGGGCAGCGCCGCGGCCATCGCGGCGAGGTTCGCCTCGACCGCGTCGGCGTCGATGACCAGGGCCGGGGTCGGGATCTCCGGCACTACCCGCGGGGTCACAGGTACCGCCGCTGCCCGGCCCGGCCGGCCAGGTAGGCCCCGCGGGCCTCGTCCACCGAGGCGAGCTGCGAGACCTCGGCGACCGGCACGTCCCACCACGACTCGCTGTCCGGCGCCGGCACCAGCGGGTCGGTCTCGACATGGATCAGCACCGGCCCGGCGACCTGCCGGGCGTCCGCAAGCGCGGCGTCCAGGTCGGCGACGGTGGCCGCCCTGATCACCTCGACTCCCAGGCTCCGCGCGTTCGCGGCCAGGTCCACCGGCAGGATCGTCCCGTCCAGTCGGCCGGTCGCCCTATTTCTGTAACGGTACGCTGTCCCGAATCGCTGCGACCCGAGCGACTGTGACAGCGAGCCGATCGAGGCGAAGCCGTGGTTCTGCACGAGCACCACGGTGATCTTGATCCGCTCCTGAACGGCCGTGACAAGCTCGCTGGCCATCATCAGGTAGGAGCCGTCGCCGACCAGCACGTAGACCTCGCGGTCGGGGGCGGCCATCTTCACCCCGAGGCCGCCCGCGATCTCGTACCCCATGCAGGAGTAGCCGTACTCGACGTGATAGCCCTTGGGGTCCCTGGTCCGCCAGAGCTTGTGCAGGTCGCCCGGCATCGAACCGGCCGCGCACACCACCACGTCGCGCGGGCCGGACGCCCGGTTGACCGCGCCGATCACCGCCGACTGCGCAGGCAGCGGGCCGTGGTCGAGCCGGTAGGCGCGCTCCACGGCCTCGTCCCACTGCCTGGCCAGCGCGCTCGCGCGGGCGCGGTACGCCGGGTCGACCTGCCAGCCGGACATCGCCGTGGCCAGCTCGGCGAGAGCGGCGCGCGCGTCGCCGATCACGCCGGTCGCCGCGTGCTTGGCTGCGTCCACCGACGCGACGTTGATGTTGACGAACCCGACGCCGGGCGCCGCGAACGCGGTACGGCTCGCGGTGGAGAAGTCCGACCAGCGGGTGCCGATGCCGAGGATCACGTCGGCCTCGCGGGCCAGCGCGTTCGCCGCCGCCGTGCCGGTCGCGCCGATCGCGCCGACCGACTGCGGGTGGTCATAGCGCAGCGAGCCCTTGCCCGCCTGGGTCTCGGACACCGGGATCCCGGTCGCCTCGGCGAACGCCCTGAGCTGCTCGGTGGCCTCGGCGTAGATCACGCCGCCGCCGGCCACGATCAGCGGGCGGCTCGCGCCGCGCAGCACCGCCGCGGCCCGCCGCACCGCGGCCGGGTCAGGCACGCTCCTCGGCACGTGCCAGGTGCGGGCGGCGAACAGCCCGGCCGGCCAGTCGAACGCCTGGGCCTGGACGTCCTCCGGCAGGCAGATGGTCACGGCCCCGGTCTCGGCCGGGTCGGTCAGCGCCCGCATCGCCCCGAGCAGGGCGTCGGGCAGCTGCTCGGGCCGGTCCACCCGGTCGAAGAACCGGGACACCGGCCTGAACGCGTCGTTCGCCGAGACGTCGCGCTGGATCGGGTGCTCGAGCTGCTGGAGCACCGGCTCGGCGGCGCGGGTGGCGAAGACATCCGACGGCAGCAGCAGCACCGGCAGCCGGTTGACCGTGGCCAGCGCCGCCCCGGTCACCATGTTGGTGGCTCCTGGGCCGACCGAGGTGGTGCAGGCCAGGGTGGACAGCCGGTTGCGCATCCTGGCGAACCCCGCCGCCGCGTGCACCATCGCCTGCTCGTTGCGGCCCTGGTAGTACGGCATCGACCCCGGCGCGCTGAGCTCGGCGGCCAGCAGCGCCTCGCCGAGCCCGGCCACGTTGCCGTGGCCGAAGATGCCGAAGCAGCCCTCGATCAGGCGGTGGCTGACCCCGTCCCGCTCGGTGTGCTGCGCGGCGAGGAAGGCCACGACGGCCTGCCCGACGGTGAGCCTCATCGTCGTGCTGCTCATCACGTGCTCCTGGGGTGCGGCGGCAGCCGCGGGTCGACGGGCTGGCCTGCCCAGGTGCCGCGCACCCAGGCATGCGCCGGGTCATCGCAGATCAGCCAGCGGCGCTCGCCGGGCCCGGCCATCACGTTCAGGTAGTACATGTCGTACCCCGGCGCGGCCATCGACGGCCCGTGCCAGCCGTGCGGCACGAGCACCACGTCGCCGTCGCGCACCTCGGCGAGCAAATCCACCGGGCGCTCGGCGGTGCCGTAGACCCGGTGGTAGCCGACGCCGGGCCAGCCGCCGCCGCCCGCGGCGATCTCGAAGTAGTAGATCTCCTCGAGCACCGACTCGCCAGGCCGGTCCTCGTCGTGCTTGTGCGGCGGATAGGACGACCAGTTCCCCGCCGGGGTGATCACCTCGCAGGCGAGCAGCCGATCCGCCTCGAACGCGTCCTGGGTGCAGAAGTTGTTGACCTGGCGCGAGCACGACCCGGCGCCGCGCAGTTCCACCGGCACCGCGGCGGCCGGACCGTATCGCACCGGCAGGTCCCTGCTCGCGATCGCGCCGGGCAGCGCAAACCGCCCGCCCGCCGCGCTCGTTATCTGCGCCGAGGATTCCCTCGGCAGGTAGGCGAAGTCGCTGACGCCGTCAAACACGCTCGGCCGGCCGGCCAGGTCGAGCCGCTCGCCGCCGCAGGTAACCTTGGCGGATCCGGCCAGCGGCAGCACGAGCAGTTCCTGCGGCCCGGTGTCGATCCGCTCGGACTGGCCAGGTCCCAGCGTCAGCACCCGCAGCGACGACCACGCCCACCCGGCCGCGCGCTGGTCGACGTCCACCGCCCAGTTCCCTGTCCGCAGCGATCCGCGCGGGCGGTGCAAGCCGGCGCCTGTCAACCCGCCACCTCCTCGCCAGCGACGGCCTCGCTGGCCAGCAGCCGCTCCACCTCGCCGGTGGTCGGCATCGCCGTTGAGCACTCCAGCCTGGAGGCGACGATAGCTCCCGCCGCGTTGGCGAACCGCAGCATCCGCTCAAGCGGCCAGCCGGCCAGCAGGCCGTGGCACAGCGCGCCGCCGAACCCGTCGCCGGCGCCGAGCCCGTTCAGCACCCTGGTCGGCACCGGCGGCACCGTGACCGTCTCGTCTGCGGTCATCCCGAGCACCCCGGCCGGGCCCTGCTTGATCACGGCAAGTTGCACGCCGAGGCCGAGCAGCGCCCGCCCACCCCGCTCGGGCTCGCTCTCCCCGGTCGCGGTGAGAACCTCGTCGAGGTTGCCGACCGCGATGCTCACCTGCGGCAGCGCCGCGCGCACCTGCTCGCGCGCCGCCTCCCGCGACTCCCAGAACATCGGCCGGTAGTCCAGGTCGAGCACGGTCATCGGGCGCGACCCGCGCGCCCGCCAGGCGGCGTGGTGCGCGTCCCTGCTGGGCTGCTGCGACAGGCCGGTGACGGTCGCCCAGAAGACCCCGGCGTCGCGGCACGCGGCCAGGTCCAGCTCGCGGGGGTAGATCTCCAGGTCTGGCGCCTTGGGGAAGCGGTAGAACCAGAGCGGGAAATGGTCGGGCGGGAAGATCTCGCAGAACGTCACCGGCGTCGGCAGCCCGGGCACCGCGCTGACGAACGCGTCGTCCACCCCGAGCTCGGCGAGCGCGGTGTGCACGTAGCGGCCGAACGGGTCCTGCCCGGTCCTGGTGATCACCGCCGACCGCCGCCCGTGCCTGGCCGCGGCGACGGCCACGTTGGTCGCGCTGCCGCCGAGAAACTTGCCGAACGAGGTGACCTCGTCGAGCCCCACCCCGGCCTGCAGCGGGTACAGGTCGACGCCGACCCGCCCGATCGTCAGGACGTCGTAGCCGCCCGCGGCGGAGGTCACCGGCGGGCTACGGCTCGGGCGGTCACGGGCGGTCATCTCCCTTACTCAGCGGCACTGCGGCGGCGTCGGGCGCGCCACGTCAGGCCGCGCGGTCGCGCGGCCTGACGTCCGGGTCGTGGCCGCCGACGGTATTTGACTTAACAAACTGTCAATACCATATTCATGGGCCGTATGTCAGCATGCCCGCGCCGGGCAGCGCGCCGCGCGAGGGCTCGCGCGGCGCTGGCCGGGTGCCGCCGGAGGACGTCAGCGGACGATGATCTCCCCGGTGTTCCACGGGTAACCGGCGCAGTCGTTGTAGAAGTACGTGCCTGGCCTGGCGAACGTGACCGAGCGCGACTTCCCCGGGGCGAGCAGCCCGGTCGTGAAGCTTGCCGGGTCGAAGAACGAACGGGCACAGTGGTCGCTGGTGTTGCCCGCCGGGTTCTCGAAGGTCACCTTGGTGCCGGCCGGCACGGTCATGATCGCCGGAGCCATCGCGGTCTCGCTGCCGAGATCCTCCGCCGCGCTCGGCGAGTCGGTCGCGGCGTCCCAGGTCCGGCCCAGCACCACGGTGTCGGCGACGGTGCTGCCGGCGACGGTGGGCGCGGTGACCAGGACCCGTCGGGACGGCTGGACCGGAGCCGTGGCCTGCCGCACGGTGCCGTCCAGCCGGAGCGACCACAGGTTGCAGGGCACCGAGCTTCCGCAGGCGAACACGGCCACGTACTGCCGGCCGTTCACCGAGTAGGTGATCGGCGTGTCGGCGATGCCGGTCCCGGTCTGCCAGGTCCACAGCACGCGGCCGGTGGCGGCGCTGCGCGCGTCGAGCACCCCGGTCGGCGAGCCCTCGAACAGCAGGCCGCCGGCCGTGGTCATGACGCCGTCCCCGTTGGACTGAGGGTACGGCGTCGGGCGTTGCCAGACGATCGTGTTCGTGCTCGGGTCGATCGCGTCGAGTACGCCGCCGCGGTGCTCCCCGGCCGGCGCCCAGAAGGTCGGCTGCCCGTACGGCTCCCCGCTGCTGTACGCGGTGTCCTGCTCCGATGCGGGCACGTACAGCAGGCCGGTCTGCCGGTCGAACGACAGCGGCGCCCAGTTGCCGCCGCCGCCCCGGCCGGGCGAGACCATAATCGGCTGGTTCTGGTACGGCGTGAACTCGCAGCTCGCCACGTAGCCGGGGATCGTCTCGCTCGGGCCGGTCTTCTGCGGGCAGGTCGGCACCAGCGGGTCGCCGGCCGGGATCGGCTGGGTGGCCGCGGTCGCCTGGGCCGGCAGCTGCGGCACCTTCTCCTCGCGCACAGCAAGCGCGGGCTTGCCGGTGGCGGCGTTCAGGTAGTACAGCCAGGCGGTCTTGCTGCCGTAGACGACCACCTTCTGCGCCGTCCTGCCGTACCGCACGTCGGCGATCACCGGGGACATCTCGTTGTCGTAGTCCCACAGGTCGTGGTGCACGGACTGGAAGTGCCAGACCAGCTTGCCGGTGTTCCACCGCAGCGCGACCAGCGAGTTGGTGTACAGGTCGTCGCCCGCGCGGACCGCGCCGTCGGTGCGCGGCTCGGGGTTGGCGAGGGTGAGGTAGATCAGCCCGAGCTGCGGGTCGATGGCCGGCGGCATCCAGGCGTCGCCGCCGCCGTGCTCCCACGAGTCGCCGATCCAGGTCCGGCTGCCCGGCTGGCCAGGCGCGGCCGTGGCGGCGAAGCTCCACGCGAGGCTGCCATCGCCGGCGTGCAGCGCGTACAGGTGCCCGCGCATGCCCGCGCCACCACCGTTCTCGGTGCCGACCAGCACCAGCCCGTTGTAGTACAGCGTCCACGGCGTGGCCGACCCGTTGGCGGCGGTGTCCTGGCCGGGCGTGCCGACCTGGGTCTGCCACAGCACCGCGCCGGTCCGCTGGCTGAGAGCGACCACATGCTCGCCGCCGAGCGCGGAGTACACGACGCCGTTGCCGACGGCAACGCCGCGCTCGGTGCCCGACAGGCCGGATGAGTACTTCCAGATCACCCGCCCGGTCACCCCGTTGATCGCGAAGATGTCCCCCTGGCCGGTCTGGACATACAGGTCGCCGCCCACCGCGACCGGAGTGCTCTCCTGCGCCGAATCGCTCGCCGTGTCGTCCAGGCTGTCCTCCCAGGCGCCGCGCAGGTAGCGCACGTTCGCCGGGGTGATCTGGGCGAGCGAGGAATAGTCCTGGTCGCCGTAGTCGCCGCCGAGCTTCGGCACGTCGGCCGCCGTCGCGGCGCAGCACTCGCCGGGCTGCCTGGGCACTCCCCCAGCCCGCCCGGCCCGCCCGTCCGCCTGGTGCCGACCCGCGCCCGCAGCGAGCGCCCCGGCCGCCGGAGCGGCCCACGCGACTGCGATCGCCGCCACGGCGGCGGCTGCTCTGACACGGACGGTAGGCCTCATGTGCCGCGCTCCTCGGGGTTGCCTTGGCCAGGGGTCGGCCGGTCAAGCGAGGGCCGGCCGTCCGGTCTCAGCCGCTGGATACGTACTTATCGTATATATATCTAACTAATCACTCGCACAACTTACACAACACAGTCATCGGACCTAGCAGTTGCTTTCGGTACAAGACGCCCACGGCAGCGCGAGGTTTACCCGTGACTGGCGTTGACGGTTCGCAGTGACCGCGCCGGCCTAGGCCGACCCGGGCCAGGCCTAGGCCCGGTTCAGCCGGTCGAGCAGGGCCGCGCAGGCGTGCACGGTGCGAATGTGCGGCACGTCGACGCCGAGCAGGCCGGCCAGCTCGGTCACCGCGCCGGTCATGCAGTCGAGCTCCAGGCGCTTGCCCGCCTCCAGGTCCTGGAGCATCGAGGTCCGGTGGCCGCCGACGGCGATCCCGGCCTCGAGCCGCCGGTCGAGCGAGACCGGGAACGTGATCCCGAGCCGCTCGGCGACCTGCGCGCACTCGCCGAAGACGGCGCGCAGCAGGGCGAGCATCTCGGGCATCGTGCCGAGCTCGCCGAGCGTCGCCCGGGTGAGTGCGGTGATCGGGTTGAACGCCACGTTCCCGATCAGCTTCAGCCAGATCTGGTCCCGGAGCCTGGGCTCGACCGGCGCCTTCAGGCCGCCGACCGTGAAGGCGGCCGAGATGCGCTTGCACCGCTCGGTGACCGAGCCGTCCGGCTCCCCGATCGTGAACCTGGTCCCCTCGATGTGCCTGATCAACCCCGGCTCGATGACATCGGTGGAGCAGAAGACCACGCACCCGACGTTGTGCTCGGGCGCGATCGACCGCGCGATCACGCCGCCAGGGTCCACGCTCTCCAGCCCGGCGCGCCCGCCGGCCGCGGCCGCCGGCGGCAGGCCGATCGACTGGAAGTACCACCACGGGATCCCGTTCTGCGCCCAGATGACGGCCGCACCGGGCGCGAGCAGCTCGCCGAGCCTGGGCGCGATCTCGGGCAGGCTGTACGCCTTGAGAGCCACGAACACGACGTCCGCGCCGGCTACCGCGCCGATGTCGTCGGTCGCTTCCGGGCGGGCCGAGAAGTCGCCGCGCGGCGACAGCACCCGTACGCCGTCGCGGCGCATCGCGGCCAGGTGCGGGCCCCTGGCGATCAGCGTGACGTCGGCGCCGCCGCGGGCGAGGGCGGCGCCCACGTAGGCGCCGATCGCCCCGGCGCCCAGCACAGCGAACCTCACGGTCGCTCAGCCCCCGCGGGCCCGGCGCGTTCCGCCCCCTGCGGGGCCTGCGCGCCGGCCATGCCCGCCACGAACTCGCCCACCCGGCGGCGCTGCACCTTCCCGGTCGCGGTCCGCGGGATCTCCTCGAGTATCACCACCGACGCGGGCACCTTGAACGCGGCGAGCCGCTCCCTGCAGTGCCCGATCAGCTCCCGCGGCGTGGTCTGGCCGCCGGGCTCGGCCAGCGTGACCGCCGCCCCCACGAGCTCGCCGTACTTGTCGTCGGCGACGCCGAAGCAGACCGCGTCCCGCACCGCCGGGTGCGCAAGCAGGGCCTGCTCGATCTCTGCGGGGGCGATGTTCTCGCCGCCGCGCAGGATCATCTCCTTCAGCCGGCCCTCCAGGTACAGGTACCCGTCGCGCAGCACGCCGCGGTCACCGGTGCGGAACCAGTCGCCGAAGAACGCCTCGGCCGTCGCCGCCGGGTTGTTCACGTAACCCGACATCACCCCGGGCCCGCGGATCACGACCTCCCCGGCCACCCCGTCGGGCAGCAGGGCGCCCGCCGGCCCGGCGACGGCGATCTGCGTCCCGGTGGCCAGGCCGACCGACCCGGGGATCCTGGGCGCGGGGGGCAGCGGGTTCGAGGCCATCTGATGGCTGGCCTCGGTCATCCCGTACGCCTCGAGCATGGGCACGCCGTAGGCGTGCTCGGCGCGCTCCATCAGGGCCGGCGCGAGCGCCGAGCTGCACGAGCGGGCGAACCTGAGCGTGCCTGGCGGCCCCGCGCCGTCGGCGCGGTCCAGGATCATCTGGTGCAGCGTGGGACCGGCCGACAGCCAGGTCGCGCCGTGCTCGCGCGCCTGCGGCCAGAACCCGCGCGGCGTGAACCGGCGCGGCACGATCACCGACCCGCCGCCCGCCAGGGCGGCAAACGTCGAGGCGACCAGGCCGTGCACGTGGAACAGCGGCATCACGCAGAACGAGACGTCGGCGGGGCCGAGCCGGTAGAACTCGGCGATCGTCCTGGTCGAGGCCATCAGGTTGCGCTGGCGCAGCGGCACCTGCTTCGGCCGGCTGGTCGTGCCGCTCGTGTGCAGCACGACGGCGACGTCGTCCGGCTGGCCGTGCTCGTAGCCGGTCACGGGCCGGAGTTCACTATCGGTAACAAAGAGCCCGGGCGGCTCGCTGCCGCCGGCCCGCGCCGTCACCAGCGGGACAGAGCAGGCCTGCGCGGCGGCGACCGCCGCCTCCGGCATGCTGGCCGGCACGACCAGCAGCCTGGGCGCGATGTCGTCCAGGTAGAACCGGTACTCGGGGTCGGTGTAGGCCGGGTTCAGCGGCGCCGCCGCCGCGCCGAGCGCCGTGATCGCGAGCAGGATCTGCACCACGTCGGGCCCGTTGGGCAGCGTGAACGCGACCCTGTCGCCGCGCCCGACCCCGGCGGCCGCCAGGCAGCCGGCCACGTGCTCCACCCGCGCCGCGAGTTGGGCGTAGGTCAGCACCTGGCCGTCCTCGGGAACCACCAGCGCTGGCCGCGCCAGATCAGGGTGGTCAAGGATCGCGGTCAGCGTCTCGCCGGCCTCCCGGCCCGCCTGGTGGGACATCGGCCAGCCTCCCGGTCTGCGTTCACACCCTTCCTACAGTCTGCCGCCCCGCAGCCCCACCGTGCTGCCCGACATCGTGGCCCGCCGATGTCGTCCAGAGCAGCATCAACGGTCCACGGTGTCGCGGGCCGGCAGGCGGCGGGCGGCCCAGGCGACCTCGGCCTCGCCGATTGGAGTCGAGGGCGGGGCCTTGACGAACGGCCAGATCTCCTCGGCGATGGCACGCCAGTCGCGCGTCGCCGCCAGGTCGCCGAGGACGGCGAACATCCCCAGGTTGATCCGCTGCAGCACGACGTAGGAGCGCGGGATCGCCACGTACTGCGCCACCGGGCTGGTCACGTCGAAGAACCGCCGCACCACCGCGGTGGCGTACTCGGGCCGGATCGTGACCGGGCCCGGCTCGCGGATCGTGGCGTAGAACACGGCCAGGTGCTCCACCACGTCCTGCGTGCTGAGCGGCGCGTCGGGCCGCAGGAAGCCCGCGGCGATCATCGAGTGCCTGAACTCCTCGGGATCGCCGCGTACGCACAGGCTCCCCGCCATCGCCATCAGCGGCGCGAGCTCGTCCGGCGTGAAGTGCTTGACCAGGCCGAAGTCCAGGAACGTGACCCGGCCGCCGCCGTGGAACAGGTAGTTGCCCGGGTGCGGGTCGCCGTTGAACGCGCGCACCTCGTACAGGCTGCGGAACACGAACCGGTAGATCGTCTCGGCCGCCAGGTCGCGCTCGGCCTGCGGCCAGTCGGCGAGCTCGGCGAACCTGGCTCCGACCGCAAGCTCGCTGGTCACCATCCGCCTGGTGGACAGCTCATCGACGACCTTGGGCACGCAGATCGTCGGGTGCCCGTCGTAGTACCGGGCGAAGAGCGCCTGGTTGGCTGCCTCGCGCCGGTAGTCGAGCTCCTCGAGCACCCGCTCGCGCAGCTCGGCGAGCAGCGCGTCCACGTCCTGGCTCGGCGCGGTGATCCGCAGCATCCGGCGCAGCAGCGCGACGTTCTCCAGGTCGGCGGCGATGGCCTCGGCGATGCCCGGGTACTGCACCTTGACGGCCACGGCCCGTCCGTCGTGGGTGATCGCCCGGTGCACCTGGCCGATCGAGGCGGCCGCGATCGGCTCGGGGTCCCAGCGCGCGAACGCCTTGTCGGGCCGCAGGCCGAGCTCGGCCTGCACCACGCCGGCGGCGAGCTCGGCGCTCATCGGCGGGACGCTGTCCTGCAGCCTCGCGAGGGTGCGCCTGACGGCCGGCGACAGGCCCTCGTCCACGTAGCTGGCCATCTGGCCGATCTTCATCAGCACGCCCTTCATCGCGCCCAGCGTCTCCGCGACGTCCTGCGCGGTCTCCAGGGCCAGGTCCTGGCGCAGTCGCTGCCGGTGCTCCCCCGCCGCGGCGAACAGCCGGGGCGCGCTGGTCGCGTACCGAGCGCCGCCGCGAGCGACGAGTTGCACGGCCGCCATGCCGCGGCGCAGCCTGACCGGCCCGACCCGCCTGCGCAGCCGCGCCGCCGCGACCCCGGCCAGGGCCACGCCGCCCGCTGCCGCTCCGGCCAGCAGCCACCGCCGCCGGGCGGGACGCGCGCCGCGGCGAAGCGGCCCCGTCATGCCCGCTGCGCGGCGCGTACCCGCGCGGCGATCCGCTGCCGCGCCTCGAGCACGCCTGGCTCGCCGAGGAAGACGGCGTCCAGCACGCCAAGCGCCTGCCTGATCTCGGTCTGCCGCTGCGGCGTCAGCGGCTCGGCGTCGAACCCGTACAACTCGCGCGCCCACTCGGGCAGTGAGCCGATCGCGCCGGCCCGGATGTCGGCCCAGATCTCGGCGATGTCCTCGTCGAGCCCGGCCGGGTCGAGCAGGTAGGCCATCGACTCGCGCGCCGCCGGCGTGCAGGCAAGCTCGGGCCGCATCGACTCCAGGTAGGCGCCGAGGGCGGCGACGGTGGCAGGCACCCGCTGCCTGGGCACGCCGATCAGCTCGGCGGCGACCACCATCTCGGCCACGTACGCGTCGGCATCGGCCGCCGACGGCGGCGTACCGAACAGCCGCCTGGCTGCCAGGGTCGAGTCGACCAGGGCCGCGTGAACCCACAGCAGCAGCGCGGGATCGCTGGCCGCGTACGGACGGCCGGTGACGTCGTCGATGCCGGTCACGCGGGTGTGGATCCGGCGGACCCTGGCCGCGGCGCGCTCCGCGGCCGCCCGCTCGCCGTAGCTGACCGTCGCCAGGTACGCCGACGTGGCAGCCAGCCTGCCGACCGGGTCCTCCCGCCAGTCGCTGTGCTTGTCCACCCCGGCCATCGCGAGCGGGTGCAGCGCCTGGATCAGCAGCGCCCGCAGCCCGGCCACCGGCGCCGACAGGTCGGCGCCGGTCCGCCAGGTCACGCTGGCCGGCCCGAAGAAGCCGTCGTCGGCCGACTGCTCCGGCACTCCAGCCGTGTAAGCCACGGCCGACCGCTCGACCAGCCCTGTCACATCCGCGTGCGTCATACTGCCAACGTACCTAGTCGCTCCGTTGTCAGGCGACCGCTGGCGGTTCTCGGACATTTCCGGGCAATCCATGACCAATAGATGGTACGGTTCGGCCAACTGCGGGCCTAGACGCACCATATGTGACGGATCTCATAACGGACTTTCTCCCGTTCCGGCCACGGGCGGCCTCAGGATGCCGCATCGTAGTGCCCATCAGCACCCAGCGTGCGTGATGATCACCAGCTGCAACCGCCGTCGCCTTGATCTCGCACGGCCTGCGCACGCTGGCTGGTCTCAAGGCCGTCCGCTTGAGGTCCAGCCACCAGGGTGGCCAATCGGCGCCATGCCGCGCCCGACCGAAGGTCAGCAGGTGTCACGATCCGCTAAGCACCGGAAATCGTCACCGCAGCAGTCAACAGTGAGGGCGGGCTCAGCCCGGCACAAGAGGCAGTCGCCGGTCGCGGCGGCGCTCGCGCAAAAGCCGGCCCAGGTGGCGGCCGCGGCCGCGGGGGTGGCGCTGATCGGCGCCGCCGTCAGCCCCGCCGTAGCCAGCCTGCAGGGGCCGTCGGGCCATTCCGGCGGACTTGACACCGCGGCGGCGATCCACCCACCGGGCTCGCGTCACCCGCACCACACCACGGTCCGCGAGCATCACGCCGGCGGGGTCGCGAGCGACACCAAGAAGCTGAATAAGGCGCTCATCACGGTCAAGCACCAGGCCTCGCAGGCCTCGACCGTGCGCAGGGCGCGCAAGCACCGGCACAAGCACCATGCCACGGTCTCCGTCCTGTACGAGAACCCGCTGCGCGCGATCGGCGGCCTGGTACCCGAGCGGATCGACATGGGAGTCGACTTCGGCGGCGCCGGGCCGATCTACGCGATCGGCGACGGCATCGTGACGCAGGCGACCGCCGACAATGGCGGCTGGCCGGGCGGCGGCTGGATCACCTACCAGCTCACCGATGGCCCGGCGGCGGGCCTGATGGTCTACGTGGCCGAGGACGTCACGCCCACCGTCGTGGCGGGAGACCGGGTGACGCCGGGCACCGTGATCGCGAACATGTACAACGGCGGCGACGGCATCGAGACCGGCTGGGCGATGGCC
>DATIZP010000076.1:0-17638 GCA_035517035.1 Streptosporangiaceae bacterium
GGCCAGACAACCCGGCCGCCCGGTCCAGAATCCCTCCTCATGCCCGAAGAGATCCGGTGAGCACCGTGCCGGAGGCGCGCGATGAGCACCGTGCCGGAGGCGCGCAGATGAACACCGTGCCGGAGGCGCGCAGATGAGCACTGTGCCGGAGGCGCGCGATGAGCACCGTGCCGGAGGCGCGCAGATGAGCACCGTGCCGGAGGCGCGCAGATGAACACCGCCCTGCGCGACCTTCCTGACCTGGACGCGGGCGTGGGCGGCGGCATCGTCGCCCGTCGCGCGGTGTTCCGCTGGGGCTGGCGGCTGTTCCGCCGCGAGTGGCGCCAGCAGCTGCTCGTGCTTGGCATGCTCACCGCGGCGATCGCGGCCACGATCTGGGGCACCAGCGTCATCACGAACGCTGGGCTGCGCAACCCCAACTGGGCCAGGTACGGCACGGCCGCCGCGAAGGCCACACTGCCCGGCAGCGACCCGCACCTGGCCGCCGACATCGCCGCCATTCGGCGCCGCTGGGGCCCGGCAGATGTCATCGAGAACCAGGGAATCGCCACCGGCACGACGCGGTCGGTGCAGCTCAGGGCCGAGAACCCGCGCGGGCACTTCATCGCCCCGCTGCTCAGCCTGGTCAGTGGCGCTTACCCGGCCGGCCCCGGTCAGGTCGCGCTGACCAGCCCGCTGGCGGCCCTGTACGGCGCGCGCGTGGGCGGGACCTGGCAGGCGGCAGGCACGACCTGGCGGGTGACCGGCATCGTGCAGGACCCCAGCAACCTGGCCGACGAGTTCGCGCTGGTCGCGCCGGGCCAAGTCAGGCACCCGAGCCAGGTGATCATGCTGCTCGGCCCGGCCGTGGCACGGCAGGCAGCCAGCAGCGCGACGCTACCGGGCGTGCCCAGGGCGACGCTGACCGCTCCCAATGAGCGCGAGGGCGGATTCTCGCCGGCCACGCTCATCCTGGTGGCGGAGGTGCTCGGCCTGGCGTTCATCGGCCTGGTGTCGGTCGCCAGTTTCTCGGTGATGGCCCAGCGCAGGCTCCGTGCCCTCGGCATGCTCAGCGCGATCGGGGCGACCGAGCGCAACCTTCGCCTGGTCATGATCGCGGGCGGCCTGGTGGTCGGCGTGGTCGGCGCGCTGGCCGGGACGGTACTTGGCCTTGCCGCCTGGTTCGCTTACGTGCCGACGCTGCAACGGGCGACCGGCCACGTGGTCGACGCGGCCAGCCTGCCGTGGTGGGCGTTCGCAATCGGGGTCGTGTTCGCGATCGGGACGTCGGTGCTTGCCTCCCGCCGCCCGGCTAAGGCCATGGCCGCGGTGCCGGTGGTGGCCGCGTTGTCCGGCCGCCCCCCGCCGCCGCCGCCAGTGCACCGCTCCGCCGTGCCCGGCGTCGTCGCCTTCGCACTCGGCCTCGCCTGCCTGGCCTTCGCCGGCGGCCTGGCCGGGCCGCCTGGCGGAGGCCGGGGCAGGCCCCCGCTGTTCTTGCTGGGCGGCCTGGTCGGCGTTATCGCCGGCATCATCCTGCTCGCCCCGCTGGCTATCAACGTGCTGGCCGTCGGGGCCGGCCCGCGGCTGCCGGTCGCGACCCGGATCGCGCTGCGTGACCTGGTCCGTTACCGGGCCCGGTCCGGTGCCGCACTGGCGGCGACCACGTTCGCCGTGTTCCTGGCCACGGTGGTCTGCCTCGTCGGCAGCGAGCGGACCGCCAGCCCGCTCAGCCCGGTCGGCCCCAACCTGTCCAGCAGCCAACTCGTTGTCACCGCAGGGCGGAGCCCGGCCCCCGGCATGATGATGCCGCTCACCAGCGCCCAGGAGGCCAGCCTGAGCAGGCGGCTGAACAGCCTCGCGGCCAGGCTGCACGCGCGGTCCGCGGTGCCACTGGAATCCGCGGGCGCGCTGAACCAGGCGGGTGCGCCGCCCTACAGCTTCGGGATCGGCCTGTACGTGGCCACCCCGCGGCTGCTCGCCACGTACGGGATCAAGACCAGCCAGATCGCTCGGCACACCGACGTCCTCACCTCGCGGCCAGGGCTGGCAGGCCTGTCGCACCTGGAGATGACCTGGCAGGGCTCCGGCAACGGAAGCGAGCCCGACGGAAGCGAGCGTGGTAGTAAAGGCGGAGCGTCCTGCACGCCGAGGAACAACTGCCTGGCCAGCCCCGCGATACAGACGATCAGCACCCTGCCGAGCGGCACCTCCGCGCCGAACACCCTGATCACCGAGTACGCGGTGCGCAAGTACCACGCGCAGGTCCACCTGACCGGGTGGCTGATCCAGGCACCAGCCCCGCTCACCGCCGCGCAGATCCGCGCCGCGCGGCGAGTAGCACTCGCCTACCAGGCGCCGCTCGAGACCGCCTCCGGCGGGCCGGATCTCGGCGAGATCGCCGGCGGCGCCACCGCGCTCGGCATCCTCATAGCCCTCGGCGTGCTGGCCGCATCCGTCGGCCTGATCCGCAGCGAGACCGCGCGGGACCTGCGCACGCTCGCCGCCACCGGGGCCAGCGCCACCACCCGGCGGACGATCACCGCAGCCACCGCGGCCGCGCTAGGCCTGCTCGGCGCGATCCTCGGCATGGCATTCGCCCTGGCCGCTAGCCTGGTCTGGGCCCACGCCGGCCTGTCCGCCCTGTTCGGCAACGTGCCGCTGACCGACCTGCTCATCCTGCTGGCCGGGCTGCCGCTGATCGCCGCGGCCGGCGGCTGGCTATTCGCCAGGCGTGAGCCGCCAGCGGTCGCCAGGCAGCCGATTGAGTAAGGCCTGCCTGCGAGCCACCTCGCTGACCTGCGCGCCCGCCTAGCCCTGATGCCGCGCCACCCCTGCCCAGCCCTGTGCACGGCGGGCCGTCGTGCCGCCGAGCCCGAGCCGGTGTGCCTGCCGGGCCGTCGTGCCGCCGGGCCCGAGCCGCCGTGCCCGCCGAGCTACTGTCCCGGCCTAGCTCCGGCCGCACCGGCTCTCGTCAGTAGACGAGCGGCTTCGCTCCGTCGGCGAGTACCTCGGCGAGGAACGTCGGAGCGCCGGCGATCCGCACGCCCTCAATCAGGTCCTCTTCGGTGATCTCCCGCCTCGCAGCGCACTGCGTGCACACGGTCACCGATCCGCCGCTGATAACCGCTGCCAGCAGGTCAGACATCGGGCTGGCGTACGGGAGCCTGATCTGGTCGGCCTGATCGGGCAGCGCCAGCCAGGTCGCCTCCCCGGTCAGCCACAGCGAGACGGGGACGCCGCTCGCGACGGCCGTGGCGGCCACGGTGAGGGCCTGATTGCACCGCTCGGGGTCGTTCTTTCCCGCCGTTACCTTCACCACCAGAGATGCGGACGCCATGGCGCCAGCCTAGACACCCAGGTAGCCGCTGTCAGTTCGCGCCGGCCGCGGCGGCCACGGCGGCGGCATGGGCCGGAACGGCCGTGTCGGCGGTGCTGCCGCGCCCGGCGGCCGTACACTGCCAGCGTGGCCGCCGCTGGGATCACCGCGATCGTGCTCACTGTCGCCTGCGCGGCCCTGGCAGCTTGCTGCGCCGTGCTCGTGCTGCGGCTGTGGCGGGCCGGGAGCCGTCGGCAGCCGTAGGCTGCCGACATGACGTCCGACGAACCACTGGCGAGCAAGCCCGGCTCGCCGCCGCGCCGAGCTCCTGAGCCGCATCCGGCCATCGAGCCGCTCAGCTTCCTGCTTGGCCGCTGGGAAGGCGCTGGAGTCGTGGGATACCCCACGATCGAGAGCGCTCAGTTCGGCCAGGAGGTGTCGTTCGGCCATAACGGCAAGCCGTTCCTGATCTACTCCAGCCGCAGCTGGTTGCTTGCGGAGGACGGGACCATCGGCCGCCCGCTCGCCATGGAGGTCGGCTTCTGGCGCCCGCAGCCAGACGGCGAGCTTGAGGTGCTGCTCACGCATCCGACGGGCATCACCGAGATCTACCTCGGCGCGATCGCCGGCACCAAGATCGAGATGGCGACGGACGCGGTGCTGCGCACCGCGACCGCCAAGGAGGTCACCGCCGGCAAGCGCCTGTACGGCCTCGTTGGTGCGGACCTGGCGTACGCCTATGACATGGCTGCGGTTGGCCAGCCGCTGCAGCCCCACCTGTCTGCGCAGCTCAGGCGGGTGGGTGATGGCTGACCCGGGCTCTGGCGCGGCGTCCAATCGGTCGCCCCGGGTGCTCAACATCCTCAACGGCGAAGCCGCGGACGTCAGGTCGGCTCCGTATGGCACCGTCGGCACGATCTTCTCTGGCTCGGGCATCGAACTGATCTGGGTCAGCAAGCAGGGCGAGCCGGTCGATGAGGGCTGGTTCAGCTCGGACGAGGTGGACCTGATCCTGGTCGTGCAGGGGCGGCTCAGGTTCGAGTTCGAGTCCCCCGAGTGGGCGGATCGCGTACTCGACCCCGGCGAGGTGCTGATACTGCCCGCAGGCGAGCGCTGCCGCGCCTACCGCTGGCCGCGCGACGCCGCTCAGGCGACGATCTTCGTCGCGGCGTACCCGGTACGCGACTCTCAGTAGTCGACGGTCGGCGTCCAGTATGCGGGAGGGCGCTCTCAGCAGGCGGCAGCCTGCGTTGCGTTAGCTGCGCACGGGCTGCGGTTACTCGCAGTAGCCGGATGAGGGCGCAAGCGAGCAACGCTGCGGCAGGCGTGACCGGCGAGGCCGCCGCGTGATCCGATATGCCCGTGATAGGCGGATAACGAATGGGCCCGGCCTGGAATGTATGCCACATTCACTGCGTATTTTGGGACTTTCTTCACATCCATCATGATCATTTTTGGCGGCCACGGTGCCGCGGCGGGCAGATGGTCTCGCCGTGGCGGGCGGGGCGGGGTGGTCTGGGGATGACCTGCGGGCTGCGGTGGTCTGGGGATGACCTGCTGGTTCGTTCTGCCCGCTGAGCATGTTCTGGCTATTTCGGGCCTGCGTGCTGGCCTAACACTCCCGCGGGCGGGGATCGGCGACTGGCGCCTCGGGGTCGATACCGAGCATGCCGAAGCGCGCGGCCAGACTCGACCCACTCCGGCGGTGTGCGGTGGTCCGCTAGCGGGATTCCAGCCTCGGAGCGCTGGCGCGCGCAGGGGTGGTGCAGGGCGGCCAGGAACCGCGCGAGCCGCCGGATCAGGCACCGGAACGGTGGCCGGGCAGCCGCCGAGCTCCGGTGCCACGACTCGCAGCGCCGTGCCGACCGCCTCGGCAGAGCACTTACTGAGCCAGTTCATGCGCTTGGTCCGAGAAGAGACCCGAAAGAAAGGACCCGAGAGAAAGAGAAGCCCCCGGGCTGCTCCCGCTGCGGGCTGCCGCTCGGCAATCCGCAGCGGGGACCGGCTGGACGAGGCCGATCACCCGGGGGTCCGGTGTCTGCCGTGTATTCGCCGACCGCCGCCTTGGCGGCATGCTGACGCAGGCTCAGGAGAATCTGGTCGCATGGCCGGTGACGCGCGCACCCCGGCTAGGCCGGCGTGCGCTCCACGGGACGGCGGCTAGCTGACAGCCACCTCGCGAGTCCGACATCTATGCATACTGTTGGACCACCTCCTTTCCCGCGTTAGGCAGAACGCTACGTCAGGTCGGCTCGCCCGGGCAAGCAGGTTAGTCAAGCTTCCGGGGCGGCTGCCGGGACGCTGTTGACTGGCCGCGACCTGGCTCGGCATCACTAGACTCGGGCTATGGCGCAGACGTGGGACGACACCCTGCGGGCCAGCGGGTACCGGGTGACACCCCAGCGCCAGCTCGTGCTTGAGGCGGTGACCAAGCTCGAGCACGCCACCCCGGAGGAGATCTGCGCCGAGGTCAGGCAGACCGCCGTCGGGATCAACCTGTCGACCGTGTACCGGACGCTCGAGCTGCTTGAGCAGATCGGCCTGGTGACGCACACCCACCTTGGCCACGGGGCGCCGCGCTACCACCTGGCCGCCGAGGCCCAGCACGTGCACCTGGTCTGCCGGGTCTGCGGCGGCATCACGCAGATCGATCCGCCGGCGGTCGGGCCCCTGGTGCATGCCCTCGACGACGACTACGGGTTCGAGACCGATGTGGGGCACCTGACGGTGTTTGGCACGTGCAGGCAGTGCCGCGCGGGGACCGGTGCCTGACGTCCCGTGCGCCAGGGCCGAACGGCCTTTCGCCGGCCGCTTCGGCGGCTTACGGTCGAGTTATGACAGCCATGCAGACCAGTCAGCCCGACGGCATGCTGCACGTCACGGACAGCCGCACGGGCCGCAGTTACGACCTACCCATCACCGACGGGGCAATCCGGGCTCTGGACTTGCGGCAGATCAAGGCGTCAGAGGACGACTTCGGCCTGCTCGCCTACGATCCCGCCTACCTGAACACGGCAAGCTGCCGCAGCGCGATCACGTTCATCGACGGGGACCTGGGAATCCTCAGGTACCGCGGCTACCCGATCGAGGATCTGGCGCGGCACGCCTCGTTCCTCGACGTGGCTTACCTGCTGCTCAACGGCGAGCTGCCGGACAAGGAGGGCTCGGCGGCCTGGTCGAGCGAGGTCCTGCACCACACCTACGTGCACGAGAACGTCAAGAAATTCATCGACGGGTTCCACCACGACGCCCACCCGATGGGCATGCTGGTGAGCTCGCTGGCCGCGCTGTCGACGTTCTACCCGGAGGCGAAGTCGGTCTCGGATTCCGCGCTCAATTACGAGCAGGTGGTCAGGCTGATCGCCAAGATGCCGACCCTGGCGGCGTTCGCCTACCGGCACGCGGTCGGCCACCCGTACGCCTACCCGGACGCCGAACTCTCGTACGCGGGCAACTTCCTCAACATGATGTGGAAGATGAGCGAGCCGAGGTACCGCCCCGACCCGGTGCTTGAGCACGCGCTTGACGTGCTGTTCATCCTGCACGCCGACCACGAGCAGAACTGCTCGACCAGTGCGATGCGGGTCGTCGGCAGCTCGCAGGTCGACCCGTACTCGGCCGCCGCCGCGGCCGCCGCCGCGCTGTACGGCCCGCTGCACGGCGGGGCGAACGAGCAGGTGCTGCGGATGCTGTCCGAGATCGGGTCGGTCGACAACATCCCCGCCTACATCGAGCGGGTGAAGCGGGGCGAGGTACGCCTGATGGGGTTCGGCCACCGTGTTTACAAGAACTTCGACCCCAGGGCCACGATCATCAAGGAGGTCGCCGCCGAGGTCTTCGAGGTGACCGGGCGCAACCCGATGCTGGACATCGCCCTTGAGCTCGAGCGGATCGCGCTGGCCGACGATTACTTCATCAGCCACAAGCTCTACCCGAACGTGGACTTCTACTCGGGCATCATCTACCAGGCCATGGGCTTCCCTATGACGATGTTCCCCGTGCTGTTCGCGATCGGGCGGATGCCTGGCTGGCTGGCCCAGTGGCAGGAAGGCGCGCGCGACCCCGAGCAGAAGATCTCCCGGCCGCGGCAGATCTACGTGGGTCACGAACTGCGGAACCTCAACGGCGCCGTCGGCGGCTAAGCCGACGTCCGGACCCAGGCAGCTCGATAACCTGGTGCGCGGCGGGTGCCCGGCTCTTAGGGTGGCCGGGTGTCCCTGCTGACCGCGCGCGGTGTGTCGGTGGCGTACGGGGCGCTCACCGTGCTGCACGAGGTCGACCTGGTGGTCGCCCCCGGAGACCGGGTCGCCGTCGTAGGCCCGAACGGGGTCGGCAAGTCCACCCTGCTCAAGGTCCTGGCCGGGCTGGTGCGGCCGGACGCTGGCACGGTGACCACCATCGGCACGGTCGGCTATCTGCCGCAGGAGCGTGACCTGCGTGACGGCGAGACCGCCGGGCAGTACCTGGCCCGCAGGACCGGGGTGGCCGGTGCCGAGCGTGCCATGCTCGCGGCGTCGGACCGGCTCGCGTCGGACCGGCTCGCGGCGTCGGACCGGCTCGCGGCCGCCGGGACGCAGGCTGAGGACGCGTACGCCGCCGCCCTCGACCGCTATCTCGCGCTCGGCGGCCCCGATCTCGAGGTCAGGGCGGCCGAACTCGCCGCCAGCCTCGGCCTGCCTGGCGACCTCGACCGGCGGGCCACCGGCCTGTCCGGCGGCCAGGCGGCGCGGCTGGCGCTCGCCGCCGTGCTGCTTGCCAGGTTCGACGTGCTGCTGCTCGACGAGCCGACCAACGACCTCGACCTGACCGGGCTCGGCCTGCTCGAAGGGCATCTGGCCGGGCTTCGCGGCGGGCTGGTCGTCGTCTCGCACGACCGTGCCTTCCTTGAGCGCACCGCGGGGTCGGTGCTTCACATCGACCCGCACACCAGGCAGGCCAGGCTGTATGGCGGCGGTTACCTCTCCTACCGGGCCGAACTCGACCGCGACAGGACCCGCGCCGCCGAGGCCTACGAGACCTACGCGGCGACCAGGGACGACCTGATCGAGCGGGCCAGGCGGCAGAAGGAGTGGTCAAGGTCGGGGGAGCGCGCGGCGAAGAGCGCGGCCGCCCGCCGCAAGGAGCCCGACAAGACGATCCGCCGCTACCGGGCCGAAAGCGCGCAGGCGGGTGGCGCCCGGGCGGCGGCCGCGCTGCGGGCGGCCGAGCGACTCGATCCGGTCGCCGAGCCGCGCAAGGAATGGGAGCTCAGGCTGCGGTTCGGCGCGGCCGAGCGCAGTGGCGAGGTTGTCGCTGTGCTCTCCCAGGCCGTGGTGCGGCGCGGCCAGTTCACGCTCGGGCCGGTCAGCCTGCAGGTGAGCTGGGGCGACCGGATGCTGATCAGCGGCGACAACGGCGCAGGCAAGACCACGCTGCTCCAGGCGCTGCTCGGCCGGGTGCCACTGGACGCCGGCCGTGGCTGGCTCGGCGCCTCGGTGCGGGTCGGCGAGATCGACCAGGGCAGGCTGACGTTCGATCCGCAGGCGCGCCTGCTTGAGGCGTTCCGGGCGGAATCCGGGCTCGTCGAGGCGGACGCGCGGACCCTGCTTGCCAAGTTCGGCCTCGGCGCGGACGACGTCGGCCGCGCCATCATCAGCCTCTCGCCGGGTGAGCGCACCCGCGCCGACCTGGCGCTGCTGATGCACTCGGGGGCGAACCTGCTGGTGCTCGACGAGCCAACCAACCACCTCGACCTGCCGGCGATCGAGCAGCTTGAGCAGGCGCTTGACCAGTACGACGGGACGCTGCTCGTCGTGACCCACGACCGTGTGCTCGCCGAGAACCTGCGCGTCACCAGGATCCTGACCGTCCGCGCCGGGTCTGTCATCGAGAACTGACCGGCCGCGGCATAGCCTTGCTGCTATGGAGAGCCCGCTGCTAGCCGTCCCAGGCGCCGTCGCCGCCGACTTCCCTGACGCCGGCGTGGCCGCGCACTACGGCGACCCGTTCGCCGAGCAGCGCGCGCTCGCCGAGGTGGCCGGGCTGGTCGACCGTTCCCACCGCGATGTGATCAAGATCAGCGGCCCCGACCGGCTGAGCTGGCTGAACAGCATCAGCACCCAGAAGGTAGACGACCTGCCGGCCGACGCCGCGGTGCAGTCGCTGATCCTCAGCCCGCATGGTCACGTGGAGCATCACCTGAGCCTGGTGGACGACGGATCAAGCACCTGGATCCACGTCGAGCCCGGCGAGGCCGCGGAACTGCTGGCCTTCCTCGAGTCGATGCGGTTCATGCTCAGGGTCACAGCCGCCGACGTGACCTCGGAGGTCGCGGTGCTGACCGCGATGGGCCCGGCCCTGCCGCCCGACCTCCCGGCCGCCGCGGGAGCAGCGGCCGTGCTCGGCTTCGGCTTCGGCACCGACCTGCTTGTCGACCGCGCCAGGCTGGCCGACGTCGCCGCGTCGCTCCGCCGGCGGGGGCTCAGCCTGGCCGGGATGTGGGCGCACGAGGCGCTGCGGATCGCCGGCCACCGGCCGCGGTTCGGCACTGACACCGATCACCGCACGATCCCGCACGAGGTCGGCTGGATCGACTCGGCGGTGCACCTGAACAAGGGCTGCTATCGCGGGCAGGAGACCGTCGCCCGGGTGCACAACCTCGGGCATCCGCCCCGCCGCCTGGTGCTGCTGCACCTAGACGGCAGCGAGGACAGGCTCCCGCCGCACGCCGAGCCCGTGCTCGCCGTCGGCACCGATGGCACCGATGGCACCGATGGCACCGAGCCCATCAAGGTCGGCTTCGTCGGCTCGTCGGCCAGGCACTACGAACTCGGCCCGATCGCGCTCGCGCTGGTCAAGCGCACCGTCCCGGTGGACGCGACGCTGCGGGCCGCCGGGATCAGCGCCGCCCAGGAGGTGATCGTGCCGCCGGACGCCGGGGCGAACGTCACGATCACGCTCGGCAGGCGGCGCGCCGGCCCCTGACCCGGCGCAGGCCAATGCGCCGGCGAAGCGCCGCCATCGGGGCCAGCGGAGCAAAGGGCCCGGAAGGAGTAACCTGTGCCGGCAGGACCTTGTGACCCGCGCTCTGGATCGGTGGAGGTGCACGTCCGTGCTGCGCAGAATCCTGCTGGCCGCATCGGCCAGCCACCGGGTCCGCCACCTGATCACGACCGCCCCCCTGACCCGCGACGTCGTGAAGAGATTCGTCGCCGGGGAGACCGCGGCGGACGCGCTCACCGTGACGCAGCGGCTGCTGGCCGACGGCAGGTGCGTGACGCTTGACTTCCTCGGCGAGGACACCACCGACCCCGATCAGGCCGCCGCGGTGGCCAGCGAGTACGTGACGCTGATCGAGATGCTCAGCGCGGCCGGGCTGACGGGCGGCGGCCGGGCCGAGGTGTCGGTCAAGGCGACCGCGGTCGGGCTCGGCCTGCCCGACGACGGCGAGAAGACCGCGGCGGAAAACCTGGCCAGGATCGCCGCTGCCGCCCGCGACGCGGGGACCACGGTCACGGTGGACATGGAGGACCACACACACGTGGAGGCGACGCTGCGGCTGGTCGGCCAGCTTCGCAAGGACTACCAGGAACTTGGCTGCGTGCTCCAGTCGTACCTGCGGCGCACCCCCGGGGACTGCGAGACGCTCGCCACGGCAGGATCGCGGGTCAGGCTGTGCAAGGGCGCCTACCGCGCGCCCGACGGGGTGGGGCTGGCCGCCAGGTCTGAGGTAGACCGCAGCTACGCCCGGTGCATGCGGATCCTGCTCGACGGCCCCGGCTATCCCATGCTCGCCACCCACGACCCGCGCCTGATCGCGATCGCCAAATCACGGGCGGCCACCGCAGGGCGGGCCGCCAGCAGCTTCGAGTTCCAGATGCTGTACGGGATCAGGACCGACGAGCAGCGGCGGCTCACCGACGAGGGTGCGCGTGTGCGCGTGTACGTGCCGTACGGCAGCGACTGGTACGGCTACTTCATGCGCAGGCTGGCCGAGCGGCCGGCCAACCTGACGTTCTTCCTGCGCGCCCTCGCCGGCCGGCACTGACTCGCTGACCCGGCGCTAGGCTCGGAGCATGATCGCGATCCTCGGCGCCGGCAAGATGGGCGAGGCGCTGCTCTCCGGCATGCTCAGGGCGGGCGTGCCGCCATCCGAGGTGATCGCCGCCGTCCGCGGGCCGGACCGGGCGGCCGCGCTGGCCGGCTCGTACGGCATCGAGGTAACCTCGGCGGCGCAGGCGGCGGCCAAGGCAGGCACGCTGGTGATCACCGTCAAGCCGCAGGACATGGCCGGCCTGCTCGACGAGATCGCGCCGCGGGTGCGCGACGACCAGCTCGTGATCTCCGTCGCCGCCGGGATCACGACCAGGTACATCGAGTCCAGGCTCGGGGCGAATGCGGCCGTGGTCAGGGTCATGTCCAACACGCCGGTACTCGTCGACGAGGCGATGAGCGTGATCTCGCCCGGCCGGCACGCGGCCGAGCAGCACCTGCGCCGGACAGAGGAACTGCTGCGCCCGGTCGGCAAGGTGCTGCGGATCCCCGAGTCGCAGCAGGACGCGGCGACCGCGCTGTCCGGCAGCGGCCCGGCCTACGTGTACTTCCTCGTCGAGTCGATGGTGGACGCCGGCATCCTGCTCGGCATGCCGCGGAGCACGGCGCTCGAGATGGTTAAGCAGGCCGTGTACGGCGCAGCGACCATGCTGCGCGAGTCCGGCGAGCACCCCGTCATCCTGCGCGAGGCGGTGACCTCGCCGGGCGGGACGACGATCAACGCGATCAGGGAACTCGAGCGGCACGGGGTGCGCGCGGCGTTCCTTGCCGCGATCGAGGCCGCGCGCGATCGAGGCCGCGAGCTCGGGGCCGGTTAGCCGCCGCCAAGGGCTGTCCGCCCGTTTCATCTGGCCATAGCGATAACGGATCGACGCCAGCCGGTCACCAGGGTCGGCTAATCCGGCACGGGCTCGGGGGTTGCCCTTTCCTGAGTACCAATTACGCTGGATACGGGCGTGACTGGTGCGCTGGATATCGCTTGGCGCAACACAGAGCGCCGGAGAGGGCTATCGATGGCAGCAGAGGCAACTCCGCTCAGTGCCGTCCGATTCCTGACGGTGGCTGAGGTGGCGACGATCATGCGCGTGTCGAAGATGACCGTCTATCGTCTCGTTCACTCCGGGGACCTGGAGGCGATTCGGGTCGGTCGCTCGTTCCGGGTGCCTGAGCGTGCGGTCGATCAGTATCTCAGGGACGCATTCGTCGAGGCGGGCTGACCCAGGCGGCGCGGGATGCCGTCGTCGCCGCCCGGAAACCCGGGCGGCGACGACCGCGGTGGCCGGGTCGGGGTACGCTGTGGCGTTGGCGTGTGCCCGGCCGCGAGCGCGGCGTGAACGTTGGCACGCTGTAATCGTGGGTATCGATCGAGGGTGGTCTCGTGGGCTCGGTAGTCAAGAAGCGCCGCAAGCGGATGGCGAAGAAGAAGCACCGCAAGCTGCTGCGCAAGACGCGCGTTCAGCGCAGAAACAAGAAGTAACGGCAGGCCCGGCGGGCCTGCCGTGGCCCGCCAGGCCGTCTCGGCGGCTGGGTGGCGGTGCGGTGATCCGAATATGAGCGACCCAGAGCCGCCGTTTGCCGACGATTGGCCGGCCAGGCTGGCCGGCGCGGTGGACTTCATGCGTCGGCGGCTGGCCGGGGACTTCGACGTCGATCCTGAGACGGGCTTCGATCCTGAGCTCAACAGCGCCGTGTTCATGCCTGCCGCCCGTGCGCTCTACCAGAACTGGTTCAAGGTCCAGATGCGCGGCCTTGAGAACGTTCCGGCCCGTGGTGCTGCCCTTGTCGTGGCCAACCACTCGGGCGTGCTGCCGCTCGACGCGCTGATGCTGCAGGTAGGTGTGCTCGACAACCATCCGGCCGGGCGTAACCTACGGCTGCTGGGTGCCGACCTGGTGTACTCGCTGCCGCTGCTCGGCCGCCTGGCCAGGGCCAGCGGGCACGTGCCGGCCAACCCCGAGGAGGCGGAGCGGCTGCTGAACGCCGGCGAGCTCGTCGGCGTGTTCCCCGAGGGCTTCAAGGGGATCGGCAAGCCATTCGCCAGCAGGTACCGGCTGCAGCGGTTCGGCCGCGGCGGGTTCGCGCGGCTGGCGCTGCGGCTCGGCGTGCCGATGGTCCCGTGCGCGATCGTCGGGGCCGAGGAGATCTACCCGATGATTGCCGACTGGCCGGAGCTCGCCGAGCGCCTGAAGCTGCCGTACTTCCCGATCACGCCGCTCTTCCCGTGGCTCGGGCCGGTGGGCGCGATCCCGCTGCCGTCGAACTGGATGATCGAGTTCTGCGACCCGGTGCCGACCGACGGCTTCACCCCCGACCAGTGCGAGGACGAGGACGTGATCGCCGAGCTCGCCGCCAAGGTCAAGGACGTGATCGCGTGCAAGATCGACGAGCTGCTGGCCGAGCGCGGTCCGGCCTTCGGCGGCTGATCTGGGGATCTTGTCAGCCCGCGGCGGCGCGGTGGCGGCGGACCGCGATGGCCGCGATCCCGCCGGCCACGACCCCGGCGCCCGCGGCGACCGGCAGCGCCACCATGGTGGCCTTGCGGCCCTTCCTGAAGTCGTAGACCGGCCAGCCATGCTCCTTGGCCATGGAGCGCAGGGCCGAGTCGGGGTTCACGGCGTTGGGATGCCCGACCAGGCTGAGCATCGGCAGGTCATTCGCCGAGTCGCTGTACGCGCTGCACGCGGCCAGGTCCAGGTGCTCGCGCTCGGCCAGCGCCAGCACCGCCTCGGCCTTCGCGTCGCCGTGCAGCAGGCCGCCCACCAGCCGGCCGGTGTACACGCCGTCGGCGGTCTCGGCCACCGTGCCGAGCGCGCCGGTGAGCCCGAGCCTGCGGGCCAGGATCTCGGCGAGCTCGACCGGGGTGGCCGTCACCAGCCAGACCCGCTGGCCGGCATCCAGGTGGGTCCTGATCAGGTCCCGCGATCCCTCCCAGATGCGGCTCGCCATCGAGTCGTCGTAGATCTCCTCGCCGAGCTCGATGATGTCGGAGACCTTGTGCCCGGCCACGAACGCCAGCGCCGCCTCCCTGGCGGCATCGATGTGGTCGGTGTTCTCCGCGCCGCGCACGCGGAAGACGACCTGGCCCGCCATCATCTTCACTAGGTCGGACGGGCCGAACATCTTGCGCGCTGCCAGTCCCCTGGCGAAGTAGTAGATCGACGCGCCCCGCATCAGGGTGTTGTCCACGTCGAAGAACGCGCCCGCACGCGGGTCGGGCTCCACCGCCGGCTGGCTCACGGCGGCGGCCGCAGCGGCCGCCGCCCCCGCGATCGCGGCCCGGTCCGGCCGTCCCTCAAGCGCCGTCACGCTCACTGAGCCTAGTGGGTACAGTTGGTAACCCGGAGCGGACCTCGCCTGGGAAGGACCGCTACTTAGCTGGTCAGCGGAGTTCGCAGCAACGGCGGGCGCCCGCAGCCATGGGCACGGATGACACCATCTCTGATCGTGGTCGCGCTCGGCGCCGTCGGCGCTGTGGCAGGGACCGGCATGCTCGCGGCGCGCTGCGTCCGGGCGCCGCGCCTGTTCCTCGTGGCCTGGACGGTGGCGCTGTTCGGCCTGGCGATCGCGCTGGCCGGCCAGACGCTCGGGGACCTGGCGGGCTACAGCGGCCTGACCTTCCGTGCGATCGAGCTTGGCGGCCAGGCGATCGGCCCGCTCGCACTCGGCCTCGGCCTGGTCGAGATTGTCGGCCGGAGCGTGCCAGCCAGGTTCGCGATGCGGCTGGCCACCGCCGCGATCATGGTCGTCGTCCTGGTGATTCTCGGCACGGACCCGCTGAACCCGAACATCACGTTCACCAAGCGCTGGCCGGACCCTGCCATCGTCTACCAGATCGTGCCCAAGGGACTGATCGAGCTGGTGGCGGCCGTCACGATGGTCACCGCCGTGCTGACCGCCCTGGTCGTGCTGATCAGGCGGAACCGCGGCCGCCAGCGGGCCGAGGTCGTCCAGCCCGCGCTGACCGCGGCGGCGGCCGCGGCCTTCGCGGCGCTGCCCGGGGTGAACATGGCCGGGCACCTGGCGCTGCCCGCCAAGGACCTGTTCGCCGCGTCGGGCGCCCTGGCCGCCGCGCTGATCGTGTTCGCCGCGCGAGCGGCCGAGCATCGCGGCCTCCTCGAGGCGGTGCCCGACCGGGCCGGCCGTCCCGGCCAGCGCACCGACCGGCCGGGCGGCGGCCCCCGCCAGCAGCGCGGCTACTCCGACGACGACCACGCCGATGGTGGCCGTGACCGGGCGGGTATGCCCGGCGGCGGCTACGACGGCGACGACAGGGACAGCGACGGCGTCTATCCGGGCCTGGCCGCGCTGGCGGCCGAGCCGCCAGGCTCAGCGGGCGGGTCGGGCTGGCCCGGCGGCCGCGGCGGGCCGGGGCGCCATGGTGACGCTGACGCCTACGGCGACGGGCGTTACGACACCGGCCCCTATCGCGACTCGGGGCCGTATGACCCGGGCCAGAGTGACTCAGACCTGTATGACTCGGACCTGCATGACTCGGACCTGCATGACTCGGACCTGTATGACTCAGGGCCGTACACAGATGCGGGGCCGCACACCGACCCAGGCCGCCACACCGATGCGCACTATGCCGACGCGGGCCGTTACGAAGGCACCGACGGGGAAACCGGGCGACACCACCAGCCTGACCGCTATGACGACGGCGCGGGGGCACCGGACCGCGGTTATGCCTACCGTGACGAGAACGGCGACCCCGACAGCCTGGGCGGCGGCGCCCGGCAGCCGGGTCACGATCGGCACCGCAGCCTGTTCGGCCAGATCACGATCTACACGCTGGTCGAGGAGCGGGTGGACGAGTTTGACCAGCTCACCGAGCACGTCGTCGAACAGGTGCGGGCCGGCGAGCCGGGCACCCTCGTCTACATCGTGCACGCGGTGCCGACGGCCCCCCTGCAGCGGATTCTCTACGAGGTCTACCAGGATCACCAGGCCTACGACGAGCACCGGGCCACGCCTTATATCGGCAGGTACGAGGCCGACCGGCGGCGCTGCGTGCTCGCCACCAACGTGATCGAGCTCGACCTGCGCCAGGCGAAGGTGTCGCCGTTCCCCTCGTTCTCCACGATCTCCGACCTGCTCAGCGAGTCCGGCATCGACCTGACCGGCGTCACGCGGTCCGCAAGGGGCCAGGCGAGGGATCGCGACCCCGGTCGGCCGGGTCCCGGCGGGCCGGCCGCCGGCGACCGCTCGCACCCCGACCGCTACTCCGGCGGTCCTTACCCGGCCGGCCCTTATCAGGCCGAGCGCTACCAGGACGGCCCCTACCGCGGCGACCCCTACCAGGGCGCGCCTTCGCCCGGCGACCCTTACCAGGGCGCGCCTCAGCCCGGCGACCCCTACCAGGACCGCCGTTTTCATGGCGGTCCTCACCCCGATGACCCTTACCGAGAAGGCCGTTACCCCGACGCACCCTACCGCGACGGCCCCCACCGCGAGGCTCCCTACCGCGACGGCCCCCACCGCGACGCTCCTTACCCCGACGCTCCTTACCCCGACGGCGGCTGGCACGACCAGCCGCCCGCTCCGGGGTACTACCCACCGGGTGAAGGCCCTGCCGACGAGCCCGGCTATCAGGGCTGGGCTGAGCTGCGGCGCGAGGACTCGGGCTCGCCGTGACCGGGCACACGATCACGCTGCTCTCCAGGCCTGGCTGCCATCTGTGCGACGACGCGCGCGAGGTCATCGCCAGGGTGGCCGCCGATCTCGGCGTGCCCTGGCAGGAGCGCGACGTCACCGCGTCGCCGCAGGACCTGCGCGAGTACGGAGAGATGATCCCGGTCACGCTGATCGACGGCGTGCAGCACGACTTCTGGCGGGTGGACGAACGTCGGCTTCGGCGGGCGCTCACCCCCTGAGATCTGACTTTGTGCAAACGTTCACAAGGGCGTACGGTGTGATTCGAGAGCATGGCGCTGATGGCCGGTGCCGTCCGCGCCCGCCGTGCCGATCCCCCAGGAGTTGCCGGCGTATGTCCCGCCGAACCAGGTCAACGAGCAGCTCGCAGGGCATTCCGGAGGCGACCATCGCCCGCCTGCCGCTGTACCTGCGGGCGCTCAACGCGCTGGCCGATTGCAATGTCGCCTCGGTGTCGAGCGAGGAACTCGCCACCGCAGCCGGGGTCAACTCGGCCAAGTTGCGCAAGGACCTGTCACACCTCGGCTCGTACGGCACCAGGGGAGTCGGCTACGACGTCGAGTACCTGATCTACCAGATCTCCAGGGAGCTCGGCCTGACCCAGGACTGGCCGGTGGTCATCGTGGGAGCGGGCAACCTCGGCCGCGCGCTGGCCAACTACGG
>DATIZP010000077.1:0-7600 GCA_035517035.1 Streptosporangiaceae bacterium
GTCGCCCGCGGCCGCAGCGGCCTCCGCATCGGGACGACCTTCCCCGGCCGCCCAGCCGGAACCGCCCAGGCCAGCACCGCCCAGGCCAGCTACCTCCGGGCCGGGCACGTCCGGGTCGGCGGCGTCAAGCGCGGCGGACGCCGCTCGGAGTGGGAACTCTGCCGCCTCGGTTCGCGTGGTGCCAGGGATCGCCCGGTATCACCGCAGCGACTGCATCCTGATCAGGTTCCTGGCCGACGACGACCTTGAGGCGATGACCAGGGATGCAGCGAAAGCAGGCGGCTGCGTGCCGTGCAAGGCCTGCAAGCCGGACGAGGCGCCAGCGGCCGGCTGAGCCGGCTCGGCTTGTGGTCTGGCGCGGGTCGTCCCCGGAGATGATCTTGATGGATGTGGCGGATGGCCCAGAATACGCAGTGGATGTGGCATCCATTCCACCGACGCCCAGGTGATCACACTCCGGTTTCGGCTGGTATGTGGGGGTCCGGGGGGTGCTCGGCCGGGCGGTCGTGCTCGGCTGGGCGGCTGCGGCCGCGTGGCGCGGAGGCCAGCCGACCAGCCGCGCTGTTCTGGGTTGTCCGTGGCCGGTGCTGCCGCGCGGTAGAGCCGTCGGTGCCGGCGGAGATCTACGGGACAGGCGCTAGCCGGCCGTGGCGCTAGCGGTCGAGCGGGCGGATCCAGAATGCCAGGTCAAGTTCCGCGCACCGATGCTTGCGGAAGCCCGCTCCCAGCGGCCGGCCGGCTGGCACGGCACCGTATTCGACGGCCAACGCACCGGCGGCGACCATCGGACCGTGTTCGGAGAGCGCGAGCGCGACCTCGGCGTCACTAGCCGACCAGTGCAGCGCGATCCGGTCGGCCACGCCAAGGCCGGCGGCCTTGCGCGCATCCAGGATGACGCCGATGGCCTCGCGGGCCAGGCCTTCCCTGCGCAGCTCAGCGGTGATCACCGCGTCAAGCGCCAGGGCCGCGTCCCCATCGGCGGCGATGGCCCAGCCCGCCGAGGTACTCGCGGTTGCCGTCGGCTTCGCGGTCGTCGTGGGCCCGCAGGGCAGCGGGTCGCCGTCGGGGAACCTGCCGTCGGGGCGAGCGCCGTCGGTCGGCCCGCACTCAATCGTCCTGACGTTCAGCTTCTGCGCGAGCAGCGCCCGGAGCTCGGCGCCGATCTCGGCGAAGCCGTCCGCGGAGACCACCGCGCGGGCCAGCGGCTGACGCCACCTGATCCTCGCCGCCGACCGCGCGGAACGGCCGAGCCCGGCCACCCTCCGTACCAGCGCCATCTGCTCGGCCAGCCGCTTGTCGGCCAGTCGCTCGTCGGCTTTCTGCTCGGCGGGGCCAGGCCATCGGCTCAGGTGCACCGAGTCCGGCTCGGCGCCGGACCTGATCGCGTCCCACACGTAGTCGGTGACGAACGGCGTGATCGGCGCCATCAGGCTGCTGAGCGTCGCGAGGCAGGTATGCAACGTGGCGAACGCTGCGGCGCCGTCCGCGGTGCCGGGGTCCTGCCTGAACCGGCGCCTGGAACCGCGCAGGTACCACGCCGACAAGTCCTCGATGAACGCCGCGATGCGCCGTCCGGCCGTCGCCGACTGGTAGCAGTCGAGCGCGGCGGTGACCTCGTCAGCCAGCGAGGCGAGCTCGCCGAGCAGCCACCGGTCGAGCACGGGCCGTGCGGCGGGCAGGGGAGCGTCCTGCTCGTCGGGTCGTCGGCCCGATCTGGCCGCGGCGGCGTTCGCGTACCTGATGTAGAACTCGGCCGCGCTCCAGTAGGGCAGCAGGACCTTCCTCACGACCTCGTCAAGCGCCGCGTCCGACACCCGCCTGGCCGCCGACGGCGGGGTGGCCGCGGCAAGCAGCCAGCGGACGGCGTCGGCGCCGTGTCGTTCGATCAGCGGCAGCGGAGCGGTCAGGTTGCCCGTGCCGCCGCTCATCGGCACGCCGTTGTCGTCGAGCACCGGACCGAGGCAGAGCGCGGTGCCGAACGCGGGCCGGCCGGCGATCAGCGTTCCGACGGCAGCGAGTGCGTAGAACACGCTCGCGCCGTCGTCCGCGTCCTCGGCCACTAGGTCGGCCCGCCAGGCCGACCTGGCCAGTCCCGCCGGGATCCCGCTCCGTACTCCAGGAATCTGACCGGACATGGCGAAGGGCAGGGCGCCGACGTCGAAAGCGCTGTCGCACACCTCGGGTACCCGGCGTCCGGTGCCGCCGCACTGCGGGCAGGCGATCGTCACCGCGTCGATGCCCGGCCGGTGCGGATCCATCCCGGTCAGGTCGCGCCCGGCCAGCTCAGACAGGCTGGCGAGTGACGGGACGCAGGTCAGGTGCCCGGCCTGGCACTCCCACAGCGGCAGCGGCGTGCCCCAGTACCTGGTGCGGGACACCACCCAGTCCGCCCCGGAGCGCAGCCAGTCCCCGTCGCTGCTGTGAGCGGCCGGCGCAGGCACCCAGGTGATCTCGGCGGCCGCAGTCAGCAGCCGCTTACTGGCCATCGAGGTCCTGACATACCAGGCAGGCGTGGCGCGCCAGAGCAGCGGTGTGCCGCACCGCCAGCAGTGGGCCATGGCCCGCTCCTCGCGGCGTGCGCTCAGCAGCTGGCCGAGATCCGACAGCGCCTCGATCAGGACCGGGTCGGCGTCCTTGAAGAACATCCCGCCGACCAGTGGCACGTCCAGGTCGAAGCGGCCGTCGGCGGTGAGCGGGCTGACCACACCGAGCCCGTGCTCGCGCGCGGCGGCAAGGTCGGCGCCGCCGAAGGCAGGCGCGACGGGGACCAGGCCGGTGCCCCTGTCGGGCGCGACGAAGTAGCCAGGGATCACCGGCAGCTCGCTCGCGCCTGATCGGCTCGCAGGGCGCTGGCCGAACGGCGGCCGGCAGCTGGTCCCGGCCAGGTCGGTCCCAGGCAGCCGGGCGACGACATGCCAGCCCTCGCCGAGCACCCTGGTCAGGGCTGCCTCGGCGACCACGAGCCTGTCGTCGTGGCCGGGCCGGCGGGCGACCACGTAGCCGTGGTGCGGGTGCACGGCGACAGCGGCACTGGCCACCAGCGACCACGGAGCCGTGGTTGAGACGAGCAGGTCCGCGCCGCGCAGCCAGGAGCTTGCGCCGTCCGGAACGGCGGTGACCGGGAGCCTGAGGGTCACCTCGGTATCGATGACCCGGCGGGTCCCCGCTGGATGAGCAAGCTCCCTTTCGGACAGCGGTGTCTGGCACCTCGGGCAGCACGGCGCCACCCGCTCGTCCCTGACCAGCAGGCCAGCGCCGAAGAGCGCATCGACGCAGGCCCAGACCGACTCGACGTAGCCGGGGTCCATGGTCTGGCATCCCTCGCGAGGCTCGGACTGCTGCCCGATCCTGGCGATCAGCGCGGCGTGCGCCCCGGCATGCCGCAGCGCCCACTCCCGGCAGCGCGCGGCAAACCGACCCGGCCCGTAGGCCCCGATGTCCGCCAGGCCGGCCAGGCCGAGCTCCTTCTCCACTGCGACCTCCACGGCCAGGCCATGGCAATCCCAGCCGGTGCCGCGGGGAACCCGGAAGCCCTGCATCGTCTTGAACCTCTGGTACAGGTCCCTGACGGCGCTGGCGCGCAGGTGGTGCACGCCAGGCACGCCGGCCGCCGCGGTCGGTCCGACCAGGCAGCTCCACGGCGGTCCGTCGGCGGTCTGCCCGGCTGACCTGGCGAGCACCTGCCGCTGCGACCAGCGGCTCAGCACCTCCTGCTCGATGGCGGGCAGGTCGGGCACCACGGCGAGGCCGGGCATCATGGGCGGCGCAGTTGCGGCGGGCAGGTCGGCGGGCGGGCGCCCAGCGCCCGGCGCGGCCCGCACCCGGGCATCCTGCCGCATCATCGCCCACCCCCGTTAGCGCCCCCGCGCAGCGCTCACGATAGCAAGCGGGCGCCCGGGAGCCCCGGACGCCCGCGGACGCGCGCGGACGACCGGCCGGCCGTGTCGGCACCGCGCGTGTTTGCGAACCGCACCGGTCACCACTTATCCTCCGGTGACGCTTGTCATCGCGATCGCTGCCAGCCAGCGAAGGGAGGTCCGGGGGATGACCACAGCCGCGCAGTCGGACGCCGCCGGCTTCCCGGTCCGCGACGGCGAGGGACCGTGGACGGAGGCGGAGATCGCCGATGTCCGGTGGCAGCTGGCCGAGGAGGCCGCCGGCCTGCGGGCCGAGATCGACCGGGCCGAGTCGGATATCGCCGACCGCCTCGGCGACTCGGTCAGCGACGCCGGAGACGACCAGGCCGACTTTGGCGCCAAGGCGTTCGAGCGCGAGCACGAGCTGTCGCTGACCTACAACGCGCGCGAGCTGCTCGCCCAGAGCGAGCGCGCTCTGGCCATGATCGACTCTGGCACCTACGGTTCGTGCGAGTCCTGCGGCGAGCCGATCGGCAAGGCGCGCTTGCAGGCCTTCCCAAGGGCGACCCTGTGCGTGCGCTGCAAGCAGCGAGAGGAACGCCGCTGACCGGGAACAACAGTCTCGTGACCGAGACCGGCGAGCCGGGCGCTCCGGCTCCGTCCGGCCGCCCAGCCGGGCGGAGCGTGGTCATCCTGGTGCTCGTCATTGCCGTCGTGGTGCTCGCCGCCGACATCATCACGAAGGTGATCGTCGTAGCCAAGCTGTCCGGCCGTCCCGACGTTCACGTGATCGGCAACTTCCTCCAGCTCACCGAGACGCGGAACCCCGGAGCGGCGTTCAGCATCGGGGGGCCGTCGACGACGGTGTTCTTCACGGCGATCGCCGTCGGTGTTGTCGTCTTCATCCTGCGCACCTCGCACCAGATCCGCAGCCTGGGCTGGGCCGTCACGCTGGGTCTGCTGCTGGGCGGCGCGACCGGCAACCTGACCGACCGGCTGTTCCGGTGGCCTGGCCCGTTCCGCGGGTGGGTCGTGGACTGGATCCAGATACCGCACTGGCCGGTCTTCAATATCGCGGACTCCGCCATCGTGTGCGGCGGAGTGCTCGCCGTGATCCTGGCCCTGCGGAACGTCCGGGTCGACGGTACGAGGCCGGTGCGTGCCTCCGGCCATGCGGCGGAGCCGGACGACAGGGCGGGGCCTGGCCCGGCGGCCGGATCGTCCGAGGATCCCGCGGGCGGCGGCGACGCGTGAGCGTTCCCGTCCAGCGCCGGGTGCCCGTGCCCGACGGCCTCGACGGCGAGCGGCTCGATGCGGCGATCGCGAGGATGTTCGGCCTGTCCAGGACGCGGGCCGCGGAGCTGATCGCCGAGGGGGCCGTGCTGGTGGCCGGTAGGCCGGCCGGCAAGTCGGAGCGGGTCCGGCCTGGCGAGTGGCTGGACGTCACCCTCCCGCCGGCAGCACCGGAACCGTCGGCGCCGCTGCCCGAGCCGGTGGCGGGTCTGGTGGTCGTCTTCGAGGACGCTGACATCGTGGTGGTCGACAAGCCTGCCGGGGTGGCCGCCCATCCGACGGTCGGCTGGACCGGGCCGACGGTGCTGGCCGGCCTGCTGGCCGGAGGTCACCAGATCGCCACCAGCGGCGCGGCCGAGCGGCAGGGCATCGTGCACCGGCTGGATGCCAACACCACCGGCCTGATGGTGGTCGCCAAGAGCGAGCACGCCTATAGCGTGCTGAAGCAGGCGTTCAGGGACCGGGAAGTGGACAAGACCTATCACGCGCTTGTCCAGGGCCACCCTGACCCGCTGCGGGGCACCATCGACGCTCCGATCGCGCGGCACCCGGCCGGGGATGGCAGGTTCGCCGTGGTGACCGACGGCAGGCCGTCGGTCACCCACTACGACACCATCGAGGCGTTCCGCGCCGCCAGCCTGATCCAGGTGAGGCTGGAAACGGGGCGCACCCACCAGATCCGGGTGCACATGGCCGCGGTGCGGCATCCGTGCGTGGGTGACCGGCTGTACGGCGCCGACCCGGTGCTGGCGGCCAGGCTCGGCATCACCCGGCAGTGGCTGCACGCGGTCAGGCTCGGCTTCTCGCACCCCGCCGACGGCCACTGGGTCGAGTTCACCAGCGGCTATCCGGACGACTTGCGCGCAAGCCTGGAACTGCTCGCGGCCGAGTCGTAGCGCCCTGGCGCGTCCCGGCGGCCGCGGCTGGTGCCGTGAGTTATGGTCAAATCCACCGGCCGGCAATCGCGGGCGGCAGCGTGGGTGTAGGAGGGCGTCATGGCGGCTCGGGACGGCTTCGCTCACCTGCACGTGCATACCGAGTACTCGATGCTGGACGGCGCGGCACGGCTGGACGCCCTGTTCGACGCCTGCGCCAGGGCGGAGATGCCGGCGATCGCGATGACCGACCACGGCAATGTCTACGGCGCCTACGACTTCTACACGAAGGCGGGCAAGGCCGGGATCAAGCCGATCATCGGGACCGAGGCGTACGTCGCGCCTGAGCACCGCGGCCACAAGCAGCCGGTGCGCTGGGGCACGCCGGCCCAGCGGGACGACGACGTTTCGGGGGCCGGTGCCTACACCCACATGACGCTGCTCGCCGAGACGACCGAGGGCATGTACAACCTGTTCCGGCTGTCGTCGCTGGCGTCGACCGAGGGGTACTTCCGCCAGCCGCGGATGGACCGCGAGCTGCTCGCCAGGTACGCCAGGGGAATCATCGCCACCACCGGCTGCCCGGGTGGTGAGGTGCAGACCAGGCTGCGGCTCGGCCAGTACGACCAGGCGCTGGAAGCGGCGGCGACCTTCCGCGACATCTTCGGCGCCGAAAACTTCTTCGTCGAAATGATGCGCCACGACCTGGAGGTCGAGCAGCGCACGCGGGACGGCCTGCGCCGGATCGCCGGCGAACTGTCGCTGCCTTACCTGGTCACCAACGACTCGCACTACGTCACCCCGGGCGACTCCCAGGCCCACGAGGTGCTGCTGTGCGTGCAGACCGGCACGAACATGGCCGACCCCAAGCGCTTCAGGCTCGAGGGCAGCGCTTACTACATCAAGAGCCCGGCCGAGATGCGGGCACTCAGCGACGACGAGGACTGGCAGTCCGGCTGCGACAACACGCTGCTCATCGCTGAGCGCTCCGACGTTCAGTTCGCCAAGGCGGACCTGATGCCCGTCTTCCCGCTGCCCGACGGCGAGACCGAGCTCAGCTGGTTCCGCAAGGAAGTCTGGGTCGGGATGGACTGGCGCTTCCCCGGCGGCTACGACGACGAGCGCCGTCGGCGCGCCGAGTACGAGATGGGGATCATCGAGCAGATGGGGTTCTGCGGCTACTTCCTGGTGGTCGCCGACTTCATCATGTGGGCCAAGCGCAACGGGATCAGGGTCGGCCCGGGCCGCGGCTCTGCGGCCGGCTCGATCGTGTCCTACGCGATGGGCATCACCGACCTCGACCCGATCGCCTTCGGCCTGATGTTCGAGCGTTTCCTCAACCCCGAGCGGATCTCGATGCCGGACATCGACATCGACTTCGACGAGCGCCGGCGCAGCGACGTGATCAGGTACGTCACCGAGAAGTACGGCGAGGACCGGGTAGCCCAGATCATCACGTACGGCACGATCAAGGCCAAGGCCGCGGTCAAGGACTCGGCGCGGGTGCTCGGCTTTCCCTATGCCCTCGGCGACCGGATCACCAAGGCCTTCCCGCCGATGGTGCTCGGCAAGGAC
>DATIZP010000078.1:0-9459 GCA_035517035.1 Streptosporangiaceae bacterium
CCCGCTTGGGAAGCTTCCGCAGAGATCACTCAGCGACCGCCCTCACTACAATCGGTCAACGTGGCTGACCTGCTTTTCGACACTATCGAGCGCGAGCAGCTCTGCGATCTGCTGGACGAACTCGGCCCACAGGCTCCGACGCTCCTCGATCCCTGGACAACCCATGACATCGCGGCGCAGCTCGTCCTGCGTGAACGCGACTTCCTCGCCGCGCCAGGACTCGTCGCCCACGGCGCCTGGGGGCGCTTCGCGGAACGCCGCCGGCTCGCATGGAAGAAGACAGCGTTCAAAGATCTCGTTGCGGCTATTCGATCCGGGCCACCACCGGGTCTCTTCAGAATCAGGTGGGTGCGTCGCGTCGCGAACCTCAACGAGTTCTTCGTGTACCACGAGGACGTGCGCCGGGCGAACGGTTACGGACCGCGCATCATCCCGCCGGCAGAAGACGCCGCGCTGTTTCACAACGTCGGCTGTGCTCCTTGGTACCCTTCACGCCGGTTGCGCGGAGCGGGGCTCGAGCTCGTGTGGACGGGAACAGACAAGGTGATCACAGCGCGGCGAGGGCAACCGGCCATCCGGGTGCAGGGGCTTCCGGGTGAGCTATTGCTGTTCCTCTTCGGGCGGGACGCGGCCGACGTCGAGATCACTGGCCCGCCTGGGGCCATCGAGGTACTAAAGAGGACGCAGTTCGGGATGTGACGCGCCACGCAGGGCTATACAACATATCGGGCAGGCGGGCCCGTGATCGTATCGATCTGGTGACTGACAGCGTGGCACCGCTGACCGGTAAGGAGCCCCTGGTAGCGGGGGAGGTGTCGAAGCTTCCCTGCCGCCAGGGGCCTGGATGCCTGTCTATCTGGGCCGCCCCTGCTGCGGCCCGGAATGCCAGTTGCGCCTCGCCAGGCTGCTGGTGCCGGGACCGTGTGCCGCGTTATCCGTCGGATTTGACCGATGAGCAGTGGGCGGTGCTGGAGCCGCGGGCCAGGGAGGTGATGGCGGAGCTGACGGCTGCGGCCGGGCGGCCGATGATCCATGACCTGCGGGCGGTGTGTGATGCGGTGGCGTATGTGGTCCGCAACGGGATTGAGTGGCGGGCGCCGCCGGTGGACTTTCCGCCGTGGGCGGCGGTGTATGCGTTCTGGGACCGGTGGAGCGCCCGCGGCCTGCCGCAGGCGCTGACCACGCGGCTGCGGGAGCGGCTGCGCGAGCAGGCCGGCCGTGCGGCCCAGCCGACGGCGTGCATCGTGGATTCCCAGATCGTCAAGTGCGCGGACACTGTTGGCAAGGCCAGCCGCGGGTACCACGGCGGGAAGAAGATCACCGGCCGGGGCCGGCACGTCGCCGTCGACGTGGAGGGCTGGCTGTTGGCCTTGGTGGTCACCGCCGCGTCGGTCAGCGACAAGGCCGGGCTCAAGCTCCTGGTCATCACGATGTTCGACGCCGTCGGCACGCTCAAGATCATGTGGGCTGACAGCGGCTACGGCGGCGCCCCGATCGCCGCCTTCGTCAAGGCCGCCGCCGCGATCACCCTGGAAGTCGTCCAGCGCACCAGCCCGCACGCCTTCCAGGTGGTGCGCCGCCGCTGGGTGGTGGAGCGGACATTCGGGTGGCTGATGCGCTACCGGCGGCTGGCCCGCGACTACGAGCGTCGCACCGACCACCACGAGGCCATGATCTACTGGGCCACCGTGCTGATCATGACCAAGAGGCTCACCCGCTACGAAACCCGGCGGCCCCCGCCCCGACGCTGGGGCGGCGACCGCAAGCCGCCAGCCCAGCGTGAACTACAAGACGCCAGGCGGGCGGCATGAACTCCTTTATCAACAGGCTCTAAGGCGCGCTGGAGCACCGGCCTGGCCGAACCCGGCGCGACGGGCTCGCCACAGGACTCGCACACGAGCTGGGCGGCCAGCCGGTGGCCGCAGCGGTGCTCAAGCACCAACGGCGGGCCGTCCTGCCCGGCCAGGTACGTGTCGCCCCACCGCATGAGGGTCAGGATCACCGGGTACAGGTCGCGGCCGGCCTCGGTCAGGTGGTACTCGAACCGCGCCGGGTGCTCTGAGTACTGCCGCCGGGCGAGGATCCCCGCGCCGACCAGCACGCGCAGCCGGGCGGCCAGCGTGTCACGGGGTGCGCCGGTGCGGCGCACCATCTCGTCAAACCTGCGGTTGCCGAGGAACACCTCGCGGATCGCGAGCAGCGCCCACTTCTCCCCGACGATCTCCAGGGTGCGGGCAACCGAGCACTCCCGCGGCCGGGCTGACTCAGAAACCATGCCCCAAGCATACCTCGTAGGTCCGAAAACTGGACGCACTGCGGAGCGGCGGGTTAGAGTGAGTCCAGTTTCCGGACTAACACAGGTTCCTGGCTGCACCGAGGAGCGACCGTGAGCACGACCTGCCCGACCCCGCAAGCGCGACAAGCCGAGTACACCGCCGACCCTGGCTCCTGCGGAGTCGGCCCAGGCTCCAGCAGCACCGGGGCAGATGCCCGCGCGGCGGACCCGGGCTCCCGCGCGGCGGACTCGCGCTCCCGCGCAGCCGACCCGGGCTCCCGCCGGGTAGGCACCGTGGTGGCGGTCCTGGCGCTCGGCATATTCATGTCCAGCCTTGACCTGTTCATCGTGAACCTGGCCTTCCCCTACATCGGCCGCCAGTACCCGGGCACCACGCTCGGCTCGCTGTCCTGGGTGCTCAACGCGTATACGATCGTCTTCGCCGCGGTGCTCGTGCCGGCCGGGCGGTGGGCGGACCGGATGGGCAGGCGCCGGGTGTTCACGATCGGCCTGCTGGTCTTCAGCATCGGCTCGCTGGCGTGCGGGCTGGCGCCCGGCGTGCCGGCGCTGATCGGCGCCAGGATCCTGCAGGCCGGCGGTGCCGGGCTGATGGTGCCCGCCTCGCTGTCGCTGCTGCTCGCCTCCGTGCCCGCCCAGGCCAGGGCGACTGCCATCGGCACCTGGTCGGCCGTCGGCGCGCTCGGCGCGGCGCTCGGCCCGGTGATCGGCGGGAGCCTGGTCCAGATCGACTGGCGCCTGGTGTTCTGGATCAACGTGCCGATCGGCCTGGCGGCGGCGGCGCTGACCGCGAGGCTGGTGCCAGAGAGCCGGGACGAGCGGACGGCCGGACGGCCTGACGTCGTCGGCGCCGCGCTGCTGGCCGCCTGCGTGGGCCTGGTCGCCTTCGGCCTGGTCAAGGCTCCGGTCTGGGGCTGGGGTTCGGCGAGATTCGCCGGCGCGCTGGCCGGGGCGCTCGCGCTGGGCGTGGCCGTGGTGGTCCGCTCGCGGCTGCACCACGCTCCGGTGATCGAGCTCGGGCTGCTGCGCTCGCGCACGTTCAGCGGCGCGTTCGCCGCGTCGGTGCTGTACTACGCGGCGTTCGGCGCGTTCGTGCTCAACTTCGTCGAGTTCCTGACCGGGGTGTGGCACTACTCCGCGGTGCTGGCGGGCCTGGCGATCGCCCCTGGCCCGCTGATGGTGCTGCCGTTCGCCAGGGTGGTAGCGCCGCTTGCCACCAAGGCGCTCGGCGGCCCCGGCCGGGTGGCCGTGATCGGCTGCTTCCTGAACGCAGGCGCGCTCCTGCTCTGGTATGACCGGATCCAGGGCAGCCCGGCCTACCTGACCCACCTGCTGCCGTCGCAGCTGCTCGGCGGCGCCGGGGTCGGCCTGGCGATCCCCGCCCTGCTCGGCGCCGGCAGCGCGTCACTGCCGCCGGCCAGGTTCGGGACCGGCAGCGGCATCCTGAACATGGCCAGGCAAATAGGCACGGTCCTCGGAGTCGCCGGGCTGATCGCGATCCTGTCCCATCCTGCGGCGGGAGATCCGGTCAGCACCTTCCGGCACGGGCTGCTGCTGATCATCGGTCTGTTCGGCGGCGCCGGCCTGGTCGCGGCCGGCCTGCTCACGGCCGGTCCAGGCCGCCCGGCGACGGCCCTGACCCCCGCGCCAGCACCGGCCAGGCGCTGAGCCGCCCTGCGCGGCGCCGATGACAGCGCTGTTCCCTGTTGCCATACTCGCAGGGTGCGGCCTCGCCGCAGCGACTTGCCCTTCAGAGGGGAACGAAGACCATGGACCTGACCAGCCGCGCCAGGCGGATCATCATCGCGGTGGCCCTGGGCACCGCCCTCGCGGTGCCCGCCGCCGTGATCTCCGTCTCCGCCGCGTCCGCCGCCCCCCGATCGGGCGCCGAGCGCTCGGCGACGCCGGAGTGCCGCTCGCCCAACAACGTGATCGTATGGCTTGGGCTTAACCCGGACGGGGCCGCGGCCGGCACCACCTTCTACCCGCTGGAGTTCAGCAACGTCGGCGTCGGCACGCACGCGTGCTGGATCTCGGGCAGCCCGACGGTCTGGGCCGTGACCGCCTCGCACGGCAAGCTCGGCCCCAAGGCGGGCAGCGGCGGCTCGGGCCGCAAGATCACGCTGCAGCCCGGCCAGACCGCGCACGCCCTGCTCGGCATCGTCCAGAAGGGCTTCATCGCGGGCTGCCAGAACGCGACGGCCGCCGGGCTCGAGGTCAGCCTGCCCGGCTCGTCGGCGCTCCAGCCGATCGACAGCTTCACCTTCCCGGTCTGCAAGAACAAGGTATTCATGCGCGTGCAGCCGGTCGCTAGCGGGCTCAGCATCCCCTGAGCGCGCCACACCGACACCAGGCAGCCCGCGCCGGGAGTGACCGATGACGTTCCGCGGCTGGCCGGAAGAAGCGCTGGACTTCTTCGAGGGCCTGGAGCGCGACAACTCCAGGGCCTACTGGACCGCGCACAAGGCCGTCTACGAGGAGTGCGTGCTCGGCCCGATGACCGCGCTCACCGACGAGCTGGCGGCCGAGTTCGGCGAGCCGAGGATCTTCCGCCCGTACCGCGACGTCAGGTTCAGCGCCGACAAGTCCCCGTACCGGACCGACATCGGCGCGACAGTCGGCTCGGGGTACATCAGGCTCTCGGCCGCCGGCCTGGCCGCGGGCAACGGCATGTACCTGCTCGCTCCCGACCAGCTGGACAGGTACCGCCGCGCGGTCGCCGCCGATCGCAGTGGCGCCGAACTCGACCAGATCACCACCGCGCTCGCGGCCCGGTCGGCCGGCGGCATCTCGCTGACCGGGCACGACATGCTGCGGACCGCGCCGCGCGGCTACCCGCCCGACCATCCGCGGATCGGGCTGCTGCGGTACAAGGGCCTCGTCGCATGGCACGAGTGGGCCGTCGAGCGGTGGCTCGGCACCACGGCGGCCAAGGACCACGTCAGGGAGTTCCTCGTCGCCACCGCGCCGCTGGCGGACTGGCTGGACGCCCACGTCGGGCCGTCGGAGCTGCCCGACGGTCGGCCCAGGTAGCCCGGCGGGCGCGCCGAAGGAGCGGAAGGAGGAGCGGTGCCTGACGAGCGCTTCGCCGAGCTCGCCGCCGGTCGGGTCGTGCTGCGCAGGCTGCGGCCTGGCGACCTGGCGGCACTGGTCAGGTACCGGTCCGAGCCCGCGGTGGCCCGCTTCCAGGGCTGGGACTCGCCGTACCCGGCTGCGGACGGCGAGCGCCTCATCGGCGAGATGCTCGGCAGGCACCCGGACACGCCGGGCGAGTGGTTCCAGTTCGCCATTGCGATCGAGCCCGACGGCCGGCTGGCCGGCGACTGCGGCGCCCTGATCAGCGCCGACGACCCGCGTCAGGCCGAGATCGGGTTCACCCTGGCACCCGAGCACCAGGGCGCCGGCTACGCCACCGAGGCTGTGCTCGCGCTGCTCGGCTACCTGTTCGGCGAGCGCGCCAAGCACCGGGTCACCGCGAGCTGCGACCCGCGGAACACCCGATCTGCCGCGCTGCTGGAGCGGGTGGGCATGCGCCGCGAGGGTCACCTGGTGGAGAGCACCTGGGCCAAGGGCGAGTGGACCGACGACCTGCTCTACGCGCTGCTCGACCGGGAGTGGGCGGCCGGTCAGGCGCGCAGGTAGGCGGCGAAGCGCTCGTCCACCTGCTCGCCGGTCAGGCCGAAGTCGGCCAGCGCGTAGTGATGCGCCGGGGCGTTGTCGCGCGCGGCGCTGCCAGCCTGCACGGCGCGCATCGCGTCTGCCGCCGCACCGCTCAGCTCCAGCCCGAAGTGTCCGTACACCGACTCGACGGTACCGACCGGGTCGGCGACGAAGTCCTCGTAGCTGACGTCGCAGAACCTTGCCGGGTCGTGCCGCGACCTGGACAGGGTGAACAGGTCGAGGCCGCGAGCCCACAGCTCAAGCTGGTCGGCGCCGAGAACGGCACCGGTGAACCTGCCCGACCAGCCGTCGGTGGCGTGAGCCGCCAGGCTGCACGCCGACGCGATCGCAACCCTGGGCGAGCGGTGGGTCTGGATCACCAGCGCGTCCGGGTACACGGCGTGCAGCGCGTCGAGGGCGAACAGGTGGCTGGGGTTCTTCAGCACCCACCGCCGGCCTGAGTCGTTCAGCCCGATCAGCTGGAGGTTGCGCCGGTGCCTGCGGTAGGCGCCGGTCCAGTCCTGGCCGGCCAGCCACGCCGAGTAGGTCGGCAGGTGCGCCAGGCACTCGAACGAGATCGAACGCATCGACTGCCGCAGCAGCTGCCAGCACTCTTCGACCTGGTCGGCGGCGATGTAGTGCACGCCCATGAACTCGGGGTGCTCGACGTGGTGCTTGGCGTAGGCCGCCTGGATCTGCGCGAAGACCGGGTCGCCCGGCCACGACTCGCGCGGCGGCCTGGGCTGTGGCGCGAGCGTCAGCCAGAGCTCAAGCCCCTGATGGGCGGGGTCGGCGGTGAGCAGCCGGTGCAGGGCCGTGGTACCGGTCCTCGGCAGCCCGGTGACGAAGATCGGCCGGTGGATGCCGACGGCGGCGTGCTCGGGATACCGGCGCCAGGCCGACTCGCTGAGCAGCCTGGCAACCAGCGCATCGCGCAGGAAGACCCGGCTCATCTTGGAGCCGAGCGGGGTCAGGTCCTCGTCCCGCGCGTAGGACTCGAGCAGGACCGCGAGGCCGTCGCGATACTCGTCGGACCCGAAGTCGTCGAGCCCGGTCAGCCTGGTCGCCGACGCGTGCAGGTCATCCGTCGTGCCGACGCCGCCCGGCCTGGCCGGGCTGGCCCCAGGACCGGCCGGCTCGCCGCCGGCCGGCTCCGGTACTGCGGGCTGCGGCCTCGCCAGCAGCGGGTTCATCCTGGGCAGCCTGGTCAATGGTGGTACTCCCCGCAGTTGACGTCCAGGCACTGGCCGGTGATCGCCCTGGCCAGCGGCGACGCGAGGAAGATGACCGCGTCGGCGACCTCATCAGGTTCGGGCAGCCGACCCAGGTCGGTGTTGGCCGCGGTCTCGTCGTAGATCTCCTGGGCGTCCACGCCTCGCTTGTGCGCGAGGTAGCCGAAGTACCACTTGAGCGAGTCGCCCCAGATGTGGCCGGGCGCCACCGAGTTGACCCTGATCCCCCGCGGACCTAGCTCGGTCGCCAGCGACTGCGCGACGGCGAGCAGCGCGGCCTTGGTGGCCTTGTACGGGCCCATGGTCCGCTGGGAGAACCTGACCACCATCGAGTTGACCATCGTGACCGAGCCGCCGGACGCCGCGAGCGCCGGGATGAACAGCCTGGTGAGCCGCAGCGCTCCGAGCACGTTCACGTCGAACGCCGCCCGCACGGCGGCTAGGTCAACCACGCCAAGGTCCTTGATCGGCGGCATCGCGAGCGCGTTGTGTACCAGCGCGTCAGCCCGGCCGAACTCGGCCAGGGTGGCCTCCACCAGCCGCTGCGCTGCATCGGCATCCGCGATGTCGGTCGGCACGGCCAGGGCGCGGCGGCCGGCCGCGGTGACCTCCTTGGCCACCTCGTCAAGGCGGGACGCGGTGCGAGCGGCGAGCACGACATCGGCGCCCTGCTCTGCGCTGCGAACCGCGATCGACCGGCCAAGTCCCGGGCCGATCCCCGAGACGATGACAACCTTGTCCTTTAGCAGCATCAGCAATTCCTCACGCGCGGGGATCGGGTCAGGGACGGGGCGGTGCGCATCAGCGGTTACTCCGGCGCGGCGGGAACGGGTCAGGGAAGGGTGCGGTGCGCATCAGCCGAGCATCCGCCGAGCCACGGCGGCCTGCCGGTCCGCGATGCGCCTGGTGTACTGCCCGGGCGTGATCCTGGCCTGGTCGTAGAACGCAAGCCTGCCCGGGATCTCGTCGGCCCGCAGCACCTCTGCCGCGGGGCCGTCCTGCGGCCGTAGATCCCGCGACAGCCGCTGCCAGCGAAGCTGGATGTAGCCGCGCCGGTGCCCGGTCGTCTCCAGCCAGTTCGCCACGCCGGGGTCGCGCTCGCTGATCACGAACCTGAGCATCCCGTCGGGATCGGCCCTGGCCTGGTCGGCGGTCAGGCTGGTCTGGTGGTTGATGTAGTCCAGCGAGACGTACCACATGCTGCCGAGCTGGATGCCCTGGTACGGCGCGACATCCCTAGGGGCCAAGGGCACGGTGACGATCATTGCCTGGTCCTCGTCGAGGTCGTAGTGCCCCACCGAGGAGAACTGGGTGGTCAGCCCGCCTGGCGTGGAGCGCGGCTCGGTCAGCGTGTTCACCGGCAGCGTGAGGTAGAACCACTCGGGGAACTTTAGGAAGGTCCGCAGCCGCGAAATCAGGATCTTCCCGGCCACCCCGTACCGCTTGGCGAGCGCGCTCACGTCCGGCGCCGGCGGCGCTGAGCCCGCGGTGTCGGCGCGCCGGATCGCGATCATGCCGCGCTGCTCGCTCGTCCAGTCGCTGTACACCTCGCGGACCACCAGCATCGCCGAGCCGGGCCCGAGCGTGAAGTAATTGGCTGGCCGGTCCGCCCGCGCGGGCCCGAAGCGCAGCTCGAACATGCCGTCGGCGGCGATGTCGAATGCCCGGTCATCGAAGGCGGTGAGGCTGTCCGGCACGTTGACCGGCGAGTAGTCGCCGCCGAGCACCTGGAAGCTGAGGTCGGCCGTGCTGCCGCGCCGGCCGGTGACCACGTACTCGGCGTCGTCGCGCAGATAGGCGTGGAGGTACAAGGTGTCCGGGTTGTCCAGACCCAGCTTGGTGTACGGGCCGGTGGAAGCCACGAAGAACGGGAAGTCGCGCTGGTATGCCCAGGCCATGGTGAGCGAGGCCCTGATCGAGCCTGCCAGGTAGTCATAGCCCTCGGCGAGATCCTGATCGGTCCTGATGTGCGGCGCGCCGGCGATGATCTGCTCGGCCTCGAGCACCGCATCGGCGAACGGCTGCGTGACGGTGCTTGCCCGCCCGCCTCCCGGTGACCCGGCCGGCTCGCCCTGCTGCACCGGTCAACCTGTCCAGCGGTTCGCGGTGAGCCGCCAGCTCGGCAGGTCGTCAAGCGACATGCTGGACTCGAAGATCCGCTGGTACCCGATGTGCGAGATCCGCCATTGGCCGTCCTCGCAGCGCCGGTAGCGGTCCTCGTAGAACGCCGCTCCGGCGATCACGACCTTGAACTCGGTCGCAATCACGGTGTCG
>DATIZP010000079.1:0-15882 GCA_035517035.1 Streptosporangiaceae bacterium
AGCCGCCCGCCCGCGTCGGCGGCCTCCCACCGCAGGGCCAGCACCGAGACCGCGCCGCGCCGCACCGGCCCGCGCGACTGCACCGCCACCAGCTCCGGGAGCCCGGCCGCCGGGCCGGTCATGACCATCCCCGCCCGCCAGGCCGCGTACGACGCCCGGGTCAGTGAACTGCCGGCCGCCAGGCCGTCCAGCCCCGCCGCCGCCGCGGCGGCACTGACCGCCGCCCGCGTCTCATCGCCAACAAACATGCCACCATTCCACCGGCTGGCCCGCCCGGCCGGTACGGCCGTTGGTCCCGCCCTTCCGGCCGCAAGTCCCCGGCCGTCCGCCCCGTCAGGCGGACTCGGTAGCCTCGGCCCGCTTCTTGATCGCCGCGAGCGTGGCCCCCATGTTGGCCTCGAGCTCCCGCAGCCGCACGAAGACGATCTTCTGTCCCTCGCCCCACGGTCGCCAAGATTCCCTCTCCCGTCAAGTTCCCCGGCGGTCCGCGGGCGTGACGCCGGTCCCCCCGGGAACGTAGTTTGGGCGTGTGGATCGGCGCATCTTCGGGATCGAGACCGAGTACGGCATCACGTGCACCTTCCGCGGGCAGCGGCGGCTGTCGCCCGACGAGGTGGCGCGGTACCTGTTCCGGCGCGTGGTGTCCTGGGGGCGGAGCAGCAACGTCTTCCTGCGCAACGGCGCCCGGCTCTACCTGGACGTGGGCAGCCATCCCGAGTACGCCACCCCGGAGTGCGACGCCCTCGCCGACCTGGTGGCGCACGACAAGGCGGGCGAGCGGATCCTCGAGGGGCTGCTGGTGGACGCGGACCGCCGGCTGCGCGAGGAAGGCATCGCCGGGGACATCTACCTGTTCAAGAACAACACGGACTCGGCCGGCAACTCCTACGGCTGCCACGAGAACTACCTGGTCAGCAGGCACGAGGAACTGGGGCGGCTGACCGACGTCCTGACGCCGTTCCTGGTCACCCGGCAGATGATCTGCGGCGCGGGCAAGGTCCTGCAGACCTCGCGCGGCGCGGTGTACTGCGTCAGCCAGCGGGCCGAGCACATCTGGGAGGGCGTGTCGTCGGCCACCACGAGGTCACGGCCGATCATCAACACCAGGGACGAACCGCACTCCGACGCCGAGCGGTTCAGGCGGCTGCACGTCATCGTCGGCGACTCGAACATGAGCGAGACAACCATGCTGCTCAAGGTCGGCGCCACCGACCTGGTGCTGCGGATGGTCGAGGCGGGCACGGTGATGCGGGACCTGACCCTGGAGAACCCGATCAGGGCGATCAGGGATGTCAGCCATGACATGACCGGGCGGCGCAAGATCAGGCTGGCCAGCGGCCGCGAGATGAGCGCGCTCGAGATCCAGCACGAGTACCTGTCCAAGGCGCGGTCCTTCATCGACAGCCGCGGCGGCGACAAGGTCACCGAACGAGTGCTCGAGCTCTGGGAGCGCGCGGTGCGGGCCGTGGAGACCGGCGACCTCGACCTGATCGCACGCGAGATCGACTGGGTCACCAAGTTCCAGCTGATCGAGCGCTACCGTGCCAAGCACGACCTGCCGCTCGCCTCGCCCAGGGTGGCGCAGCTGGACCTGGCCTACCACGACGTGCATCGCGGCCGCGGCCTGTACTACCTGCTACAGCGCAAGGGCGCGGTCGAGCGGGTCTGCCGCGACCTGGCCATCTTCGAGGCCAAGTCGGTACCGCCGCAGACGACGCGGGCCAAGCTGCGCGGCGACTTCATCAGGCGCGCGCAGGAACGGCGGCGCGACTACACCGTCGACTGGGTGCACCTGAAGCTGAACGACCAGGCGCAGCGGACCGTGCTGTGCAAGGACCCGTTCCGGTCCGTCGATGATCGGGTGGAGCGGCTGATCGCCGGCATGTAGCAGGCCGGCCACTGCATCGTCCTTACTGAACGTCATTCCTTCGGCACGTACTGTCGCTAAAGTCTGAGGGTCCGCCGCGGCCTGGCGCAGCGACAGCCTCGGCCGGACGGGCGGATCATCGCCATCGCGGGGTCGGGGGGAGCCTTCGTGACGGGTCGTGGCCGGAGCGGCCGTTTCGCGAGCGACGTCGCCGTGGCCGCCGGACCGGCCGTCTCGGTCGTGCTGCCAGCCCGGGACGAGGCCGGGCAGATCGGCGCCGTGCTCGGCCGCATCTTCGCCACGGTGCGAACACCATGCGAGGTCATCGTGGTCGTGGACACCGACAGCGATCCGACCCACGCCGTGGTACAGCGGATCGCGGCCAGCGAGCCGCGGCTGCACTGCCTCGTCGGTCAGTACGGTCCGGGCCCGGCCAGCGCGATCAGGTACGGCATCGACCGCGCGCACGGCCCTGTGGTGGTCGTGACGATGGCCGACGACAGCGACGACGTGCGCCAGGTCGACCGGCTCGTCGCGCTGGTCCGGGCGGGGGCCGTGGTTGCGGCCGCGTCGAGGTACAGCCGCGGCGGGCGCCAGGTCGGCGGGCCGGTGGTCAAAGGCCTCATGTCGCGCGCCGCCGGGCTGTCCCTGCGGCTGTTCGCCGGAGCGGGCACGGCCGACGCTACCAACTCGTTCAAGGCCTACTCGGCCGCCTTCGTCCGCGAGGTGGGCATCGACTCGCGCCAGGGCTTCGCGATCGGCATCGAGCTCACCGCCAAGGCGCGCAGGCTGCGCAGGCCGGTCGCCGAGATCCCGACCACCTGGCGGGCCAGGGCCGACGGCCAGTCTGGGTTCCGCCTGGTGGCCTGGCTGCCGTGCTACCTGCGCTGGTACCTGCTGTGCTTCGGGCGCCCGCTGACCGTCGCCGAGCTCAAGGCAGCCTGCGCGGGCAGGGTAGTGACCGCCAGCCGCCAGGCCGCACCGGGAGCGCTCCCGTGACCACGCACCGCGGCCAGGCGCGCGGCCGGCTGATCAGGCGCCGGCGCGCCTTCGGGGGGACCGCTGAGGTCACCGGGACCGCCGAGCTCGCCGAGACCGCCGAGGTCGCAGAAGCAGATGTCGCCGCACCGGAGGACCTCGGCGACACCGCGGACATCGGCGAGATCACCGAGGTCATCGGCGCGGTACCGGCCGAAGGCGCGTCGGCGCCTGATCTGGTGACCAGGCCGCCTCGGCCGCCGACGATGCCGATCCCGCTCGGCGTGCTGGCCGCCGCGCTGTTCGTCCTGTCAGCCCCGCGGCTGCTGACTCGCTGGATCGGCAGGCGGCGACCCGCGCTCCGGCTGGCTGGGCTCCGGCTGGCTGAGCTCCGGCTGGCTGGGCTCCGGCTGGCTGGGCTCCGACCCGGTGCCCGGGCACGGGCCAAGGCCCGGGCCGTAGCCGCCGTCATCGGCGCCGCGCTGACCTGGTCGGCCGCGGCGGTGACCCTGTTCGCTGTGTACCTGCACGTGGCGTGGACCTCGCCGATCACCTCGGACGGGGCGTCGAACGCCCTGCAGGCGTGGGACATGCTGCACCACAACCTGCTGCTGCGCGGCTGGCAGCTGTCTGACGTGTCGTTCTTCACCACCGAGCTGCCGCAGTACATGCTGATCGAGCACCTGCGCGGGCTGGGACCCGACGTGATCCACATCGCCAGCGCGATGACCTACACCTTGCTCGCGCTGCTCGCCGCGCTGCTTGCCAAGGGTCACGCCCGCGGGCGCGAGGCGATCGTCCGCTGCCTGCTCGCCGTCGGCATCATGCTCGCGCCGCAAGCCGGGGACGGCGTCTACGTCCTGCTCGGCTCACCCGACCATGCCGGAAGCACGGTGCCCGTCCTGTTCGCCTTCCTGATACTCGACAGGGCGCCACGGCGGTGGTGGCGCTGGTGCGCCCCGCTGGCCGCGGGCGCGGTGCTCGGCTGGGCGCTGCTGGCCGATCAGATCGTCATGTTCACCGCGATCTGCCCGGTGATCGCTGTGTGCCTGGCACGGGCCTACCGGACCTGGTTCCGCCCCGGCCAGCTCAGGTCCAGCGAGGACCAGCACCGCCGCGGCTGCTGGTTCGAGCTCGAGCTGGCCTGCGCCTCGCTGGCGGCGATCTGGACAGCGCGGGCGGCGCAGGCGGCGATCACCGCACGCGGCGGGTTCACCGTCTGGCCCATCTCCACCGCGCTTGTCTCGGCCGGTGACCTGCCGCATTCGCTGTCGATGACCTGGCAGGGGCTGCTGCTGATCTTCGGTGCCGACTTCCTCGGCTCGGCCGTAAGCACCGGGGCGGCGCTCGCCGTGGCGCACCTGGCCGGGCTCGGCCTGGTCGGCTGGGCCACCTGCGCGGCCGTCAGGCGGTTCGGTCGCGCCGACCTCATCGTCCAGTTGCTCGCCGCGTCCATCGCGGTCACGCTCGCGGCGTACCTGCTCAGCACCCGGGCCGCCGACCTGCTCTCGGCCAGGGACATCACCGCGGCGCTGCCGCTGGGCGCCGCGCTGGCCGGACGCATGCTGGCCGGCCGGCTGGCCAGGGCCCGGCTGCTCCCTGCCATGGCCGTGCTGCTGGCCGGCTACCTGGTCAGCCTTGGCCAGGTCGCCGAGCAGCCGGCCGCGTCGCAGCCGGACGCCGGGCTCGCTGACTGGCTCATCGGGCACCACCTGGACGACGGTCTGTCCGACTACTGGAACGCCAACGTGATGACGGTGCAGAGCGGCGGGCGGGTGAGGCTGCGCGCGGTCGCCGGCGCCGGGCCGCGGGTGGCCAGCGGATTCTGGGAGGCGAAGGCGGCCTGGTACGACCCGAGGGTCGCCGCCGCGAACTTCGTGGTCATCGCTCCCGGCGCGGCGGCGCAATCGGCCTATCCGACCATCGCATCGGTGCGGCAGGCATTTGGCCAGCCGGTGCGCATCTATGACCTGGATGACTACACGATCCTTGTCTGGAACAAGAACCTGCTCGCTGATCTGGTACGTGGCACCTGGGCGCCGCCGCCGGCGCCGATCGTCACGCCGCCCGGCGCCGAACCAACCAGCACCGAGCCGATTAGCGCCTGTCCCGTAGATCGCGGGACCGGGTCGCGGAGCCAGATCCTGACGGCTCGGCTTGCGGTCCGGCGCGGGCCGTCCCCGAGGCCGCCGTCGGCCGCCGCGCCCTGTACCGCCCGGAGATGATCTTGATGGATGTGGCGGATGTCCCAGAATACGCAGTGGATGTGGCATCCATTCCAGCGACACCCAGGTGATCATGTGCGGTTTCGGCTGGTATGAGGGGATCCGGGCCGGGCGTGCTCGGCCGGGGGGCCGCGACCGCGCGGCGCGAAGGCCGGCCGCGCCGCTCCGGGTTGTTCATGGCCGGTGATGCCGCGTGGTAGAGCCGTCGGTGCCCGCGGAGATCTAGGAGGCAGGCGCTAGCGGCGGCCGCCGGGCCCGCCATAGGGACGGCGCGGCTCCTTCCGGCCGGTAGGCTTGCGGGACCGCGAACTCTTCCCTAAGGACTCATATGCGACGCCTAATCGCCGCGATCCTGGCCCCGCTCGCCGTCACCGCGGCGCTGGCCGGATGCGGATCGTCTCCGTCAAGCTCGGCTAGTGCCGACAACTCGGTCAAGGTCACCGGTTCGGTCGGCAAGGAGCCGACCGTCAAGATCCCTGCCAAGACGGCGAGCGGTGACCTGGTGACCAAGACCCTCGTGCACGGAAGCGGGCCGGTGCTGACCGCTGAGGACTCCTACCTCGCGAACTTCACCGTGTACGTCTGGCACGGCACCACGAGCAGGCTGCTGACCTCAAGCTACGGGTCCAACCCGCAGGTGCTGCCGGTCACCATGGGCCTGTCCGGCCTGCAGAAGGCCCTGGTCGGCCAGCACGTCGGCAGCCGGGTGCTGGCCGTCCTGCCGCCCAAGTATGCCTACGGGTCCGCCGGCAACTCCCAGATCGGCATCACGGCAAGCGACACCATGGTGTGGGTGGTGGACCTGATCAGGGCGTTCCCGCCGAATGCCAGCGCCACGGGCAAGCAGCTCAGCAACGGCGGCGGCCCGCTGCCGCTGGTGTCGGCGACGCCGGGCACCGCGCCCGAGATCAAGATCCCCAAGTCGGCGCCCCCGACCAAGCTGGTTGTCAAGACGCTGATCAAGGGCACCGGGGCGCCGGTGAAGGCGGACCAGTCGATCGTGGTCAGATACGTCGGCTCGATCTGGCGTACCGGCAAGGTGTTCAACAACAACTGGCCGACGCCGACCCAGCCGACCACGCCGCCGAACGTGTTCACGCTCGGCCAGCTGATCCCGGCCTGGAACACCGGCCTGGTGGGCATCCCGGTCGGCAGCCGGGTGCTGATGGTGGTGCCGCCCGCCGAGGGCTATGGCAGCAAGGGCAGCTCGGGCGCCGGCATCAAGGGCACCGACACGCTGGTTTTCGTGGTGGACATCCTGGCCACCGTCTGACCCGACCCAGCTGACGACACCGGGCGTCACGCCGCCGCGAGCGCGGCGGCGTGACGCCCGGCCGCGGCGGCTGACAGGAAGTAGGCCAGGTCGGCGTCGAGCCCGCGGCCCATCGTGGACAGCGGGACCGGGCAGGCGGCGAGCACCTCGTGCAGCCCGGCCACGCTGACCCGCACCAGGTCGTGCCGCAGGCCGAGCGGCTCGGCCTGCGCGGTGACCTTCGCGCCGAACTCGCCAGGCAGGTCGGGCACGATCACCTCCGCCCTTGCCAGGGCCACCCGGCCGTAGGCAGTCAGGCTGTGGTGCGAGATGCCCTGGTGCCGCTCGCGCGGATCGGCTTCGCTGACCCGCAGCGAGGCGACCGGCCTGCCGCGCAGGATGGCGGCCGCGTTGATTGCCTCGCCGGCGGCCACGCCGGAGAACCCCCATCGGGTCCCGGTGCCGAGGTTGCCCGGCCCCTGCGCGACGACCACGAGCTCGGCCCCGAGCACGTGCCGGGCGGCGAGCAGCCCGCTGTGCAGCGTGACCGCCTCGAGGTCACCGCCGAAGGCCTGCCCGACCGTGACCGTCGCGGCCAGCCAGCCGATCTCGCGCAGCGCAGCCGCGGTGCGGGAGAACCAGACGGGCAGCGCACCACCGTCCGGCATCACGTAGACAACCCGGCCGTTCCCGCCGTCGCCGTGAGCCGCCGTCCCGCCGGGACCCGCGAGCGCGAGCCGTTGCGAATAATAGGCGGCAAGCACGGCGGGCAGGGCGGAGTGCAGGTCGGCGACGACCACGGGCATGCCGCCGAGGTCGTCGGCGTCGCTGAGCCTGTCGTGGTAGGGCGAGCCCTGCTCGTCGGCCCCGAGCACCATGGCCTGCAGCGGGGTGTACCTGGCCTTCACCAGGTGGCCGGGCCCGGCGGCGTCGGCGGGCAGGCGGCCGGGGACGGCGACCACGAGCGCGTAGCCGCCGGTCCCCAGGCCTAGGTCGAGCGCGCCGGTGTTGAGCAGCACCTCGTCGCCGGGCTCCGGACGCCCGGTCAGCCGCGGATAGGCCAGCGCCCGCACGCTGGTCTCGCCCACGGTCACGTCGAGCTCGACGGCGCCTGACCATTCCCTTCGGACCGCGGATACCTCGCCGCGACGCCACGTGATCACTGTCGCAGGCTAGCGGCCAGCGAATGCCCGCGGCGGACTTGCGCCCGAAGGCGTGACAATCCGCCGCGAGGCCGCCCGCACGGGTTATCGTCAGTCGGAGACGGCCGCCGCGTCGCGGCCGTGGCGGCTAGGGGATTGGCGATGTCGAAGCAGAAGACCGAGCGCCTGCTCAGCCTTGTCGTCTGCCTGCTGTCCTCCCGCCGCTACCTCACGGCCAGCCAGATCAGGGATGCCGTTCCCGGCTACCCGGCTGCGTTCGACGCGTTCAAGCGGATGTTCGAGCGGGACAAGGACGAGCTGCGCGAGCTCGGCATCCCGCTGGAGACCGGAATGAACAACCCCGACGAGGAGATCGGCTACCGGATCAGCAGGCAGGCCTACGAGCTGCCAGAGATCGTGCTCGAGCCCGACGAGGCCGCGGTACTCGGGCTGGCCGCCAGGGTCTGGCGGCGGGCCGAGCTGGCGGGCGCCGCGGCGGGCGGGCTGCTGAAGCTGCGCGCGGCCGGCGTCGAGGCCGAGGAGTCCACCCAGCCGGGAATCGAGCCGCGGCTGCAGACGCCGGAGCCCGCGTTCGGCCCGCTGTGGGAGGCGGTCAGGGACGCGCGGTCGGTCAGGTTCGGCTACGTCGCCGCCGGGCGCGCCGCCGCTCAGGTCAGGAACCTTGAGCCGTGGGGCGTGGTGAACCGGCACGGCCGGTGGTACGTGGCCGGCTTCGACCGCGACCGCGGCGAGGAGCGGGTGTTCCGGCTGAGCCGGATCGAGGGCGAGGTCACCTTCACCGGGCCGCCAGGGTCGGTCACCGTGCCGGAGGGCACAGATGTGCACAAGACCGTGCAGGCGTGGGACACCGCGCCGCCGCAGGTCAGGACCGCCGAGCTGCGGATAAGGGCGGGCGCGGGCTTCGGGCTGCGCCGCCGGGCGAGCGCGGAAGCTCCGCTGGACGGCGCGGACGGCTGGGATCTGGTCAGTACCCCGTTCTCCGACACCGGGTGGTACGCCGACTACATCGCGTCCTTCGGCGCCGACGTGGTGGTGATCGAGCCCGTCGACCTGCGGGAGGCCGTGATCCGCCGGCTGAAGGGCGCCCTGATCAGCGAGCCGGCCGACGGCCGGAGGCGAGCGGGGGAAGCGACGTGAGTGAGTCGGTCGCCGTGCGGAGGCGAGCGGGGGATAGGGCATGAGCGCGCCGCGCAGGTCCGGCCGGGCGGGCACTGCCGCCGACCGGCTGCAGCGGCTGCTCGCCCTGGTGCCCTACGTGGTCAGCCGCGAGGTCGTTGGGCTTGCCGAGACCGCGGCCGCGTTCGGGATAAGCGAAACCGAGCTGGTCGATGACCTGAACATGCTGTGGTGCGTCGAGCTGCGCTCGCCCGACCCTTACTGCCCGATCGACCTGTCCTACGAGGGCGGCGAAATCGTGATCAGCGAGGCAGAGTCCATGGACCGGCCGCTGCGACTCGGCGCCGACGAGGCGAGCGCGCTGCTTGTCGGCCTGCGGTTGCTGGCCGAGCTGCCAGGGCCGCAGGACCGCTCGGCGCTGCGCCGCACCATCGCCAAGCTGGAGGCCGCCGCGGGCGAGGCGGCCGCGGCCAGCGCGCACGTGTCGGTGCACATGGACGGGCGGGCGCCCGCCAACGTGCAGGCCCAGGTGGCTGACGCCATGCGCCAGGGCAGGCGGCTGCACCTGTCCTACTACGTTCCTGGCAGGGACGAGGCCACCGAGCGCGACGTGGACCCGATGCGGCTGCTGCTCGTGGAGGGCCGGGCCTACCTGGAGGCCTGGTGCCGCCGGGCCGAGGCGGTCAGGCTGTTCCGGCTGGACCGGGTGCTCGCGCTGACCGTGCTCGACCTGCCTGCCGAGGTGCCTGAGCAGGCCGTCGGCGTGGACGTGGACTCCGGGCAGCTGTTCCGGCCGTCGCCCGATGACGTGCGCGTCGAGCTCGAGCTCGCCGACGCGGGCCGCTGGGTGGCCGAATACTACCCGTGCGAGCAGGTCACCGAGGCCGCGGACGGGCGGATCAGGGTGCTGCTGCGGACCCCGGATACCCGCTGGGTGAGGCGGCTGGCGCTGCGGCTCGGCGAGGACGGCCGGGTGCTCTCGCCGCCCGGGCTCGCCAGGGCCGTTGAGGAGGACGCGACCGCCGCGCTCGCGCTGTACGCGTGAGATCCGCGCCCCCGTCAGCGGGACGATTCCGGCGGTCGCGCATGTAGAATACGGTGCGGGCAATCTGGTGACCGGCTGGCTACGAGTAACAGGCTGACCTGACGCAAGAATGCTTGCCGACTGATTGGGGACTTCCATGTTCGATCCCAGCGCTCCGCACATCATCATCCTGCTCGTGGTGGTGCTGCTGCTGTTCGGCTCGACCAGGCTGCCCGGCGCGGCTGACGCGCTCGGCAAGGCCATGCACATCTTCCGTAAGTCGGTCAAGGGCGAGACCACGGGGACTTCGGACGGCAGCCAGATCACGCCGCCGACCTACGGCCAGTCCGGGCAGATCTCCGGCCAGAACGCACCGCAGTCGCAGCAGGCCCAGATCGACGCGCTGCAGCGCCAGCTCAACGAGCTCCAGCGGCAGACGGCCGGCAGCGACGGCGTCCAGAACGGCCCGGGTGAGTCGCAGCAGAGCCAGAACTGGCTGTAACCTTCAGGAGCGCACATGTCCGCTCAGGGCGGCAGCCCGGCGGGGGGCGCTGACTCCCGAGGGATCCGTGCTCCGCGCACCCGGCGAGCCACCAACCCCGAGGCGCGGATGCCGCTGGTCGAGCACATCAGGGAGCTGCGCAACCGGATACTCAAGGCGCTGCTCGCGCTCACGGTCGGCGCCGTCGCCGGCTGGTTCATCGAGCCGCACGTCTGGCACTTCCTGACCGCGCCGTTCTGCGACCTGCCGAGCCGGTATGTCAGCCTCGGCAATCTCGCCGGCCCAGGCAAGCAAGGTCGCAGCTGCCACCTGATCGTCACCGGCCTGTTCGACTACTTCTTCCTGCGGCTGAAGATCTCCATCGCCACCGGCGTGCTGATCTCGGCTCCGATCTGGCTGTATCAGCTCTGGGCCTTCATCGCCCCCGGGCTGCACGCGCGGGAGCGGCGCTGGGCGTATGCGTTCACCGGCATCGCGGTCCCGCTGTTCGCGCTCGGCGCGACGATCGCCTACTTCGCGATGTCCAAGGGACTGCGGTTCTTCCTCGCCCTGGTGCCCAAGGACGTGCTCACCCTGATCACGGTCAGCAACTACCTCGGATTCGCGATCGCGATGCTGCTGATCTTCGGGCTCGCCTTCGAGCTGCCGCTGGTCATGGTGCTGCTCAACATGGCCGGAATCCTGACGCACAAGCGGTTCGCCAAGTGGCGGCGCATGATCATCTTCCTCATCTTCGCCTTCGCCGCGATCTTCACGCCCAGCCCTGACCCGATCAGCATGCTGCTGCTCGCCGTGCCGTGCGTGGTCCTGGTCGAGGCCGCCGAGATCTTCGCCTGGGCGAACGACCGGCGCCGGGCCCGCCGCGGCATCGTGTACCCGGGCCTGACGCCCGAGCAGGTCGAGGAGTACGGGCTCGCCACGGATCCGCTGCTCGCCCACCACGACGCGGAGTCCGACAGATAGGACGCGGCCCGTAGCCTTGGTCCATGAGCGAGCCGGTCGGGCCTCCCGGAGGCGAGCGGGCAGGCACTGGCGAGCCGGTCGGGCCTCCCGGAGGCGAGCGGGCAGGCACTGGCGAGCCTGCTAGTCCCGCCGAACGGTATGCCGCATTCATGCGGGGGCGGGACTCGGACGTACCCGAGCTGACCGCGTTCCAGGCGCTGTACGAGTTCGAGTTCGACGACTACCAGCTCGAGGCCTGCCGGGCGCTTGCCGACGGCCATGGCGTGCTGCTCGCCGCGCCGACCGGCTCAGGAAAGACCGTGGTCGGCGAGTTCGCGGTGCACCTGGCGCTCGGCCAGGGCCGCAAGTGCTTTTACACCACCCCGATCAAGGCGCTGTCCAACCAGAAGTACGGCGACCTGGTCAGGCGCTACTCAGCAGACCGGGTGGGCCTGCTCACCGGTGACAACAGCATCAACGGCGAGGCTCCGGTCGTGGTGATGACGACCGAGGTGCTGCGGAACATGCTCTACGCCGGCTCGCCCACGCTGGCCGGGCTGAGCCACGTGGTGCTCGACGAGGTGCACTACCTGGCCGACCGGTTCCGCGGCGCGGTCTGGGAAGAGGTGATCATCGGCCTGCCCGAGTCGGTCGCGCTCGCCGCCCTGTCGGCCACGGTCAGCAACGCCGAGGAGTTCGGCGACTGGCTGACCTCGGTGCGCGGCGGCACGAAAGTGATCGTCGACGACCATCGGCCGGTGCCGCTGTGGCACCACATGATGCTCGGGGGCCAACTGTACGACCTGTTCTCCGGCCCGGCAGCTCATCGCGGTCCCGAGGAGCAGGCCAGCTCCGGCCGATCGCCGGGCGGGCTGACTCACCCCGCGGTCAACCCGGAGCTGACCAGGGCCGCCCACCGCGAGATGCTGCCGCACGGCGGCGGCCGGGCCGGAAGAGCGGGGCGGGGGCGGCCGGGGCGGCCGCGCCAGGCCGGTACCCCGCGGTTCTCGCCGCCGCGGCGGCCCCAGGTGATCGGCAGGCTGGACCGGGCCGGGCTGCTGCCCGCCATCACCTTCATCTTCAGCCGGGCGGGCTGCGACGCGGCGGTGCAGCAGTGCCTCAACGCCGGCCTGCGGCTCACCACCGCGGAGGAGTCAGCCCAGATCGCCAGGATCGTGGCCGAGCGGACCGCGGGCATCCCCGAACAGGACCTGCCGGTGCTCGGCTACGACGAGTGGCTGGCCGGGCTGGTCCGCGGCATCGCCGCGCACCATGCGGGGCAGCTGCCCACCTTCAAGGAGGTCGTGGAGCAACTGTTCGCGGCCGGCCTGATCCGCGCGGTCTTCGCCACGGAGACGCTCGCGCTCGGGATCAACATGCCCGCCAGGACCGTGGTGGTGGAGAAGCTCGACAAGTGGAACGGCGAGACCCACGTCGCGCTGACCGCGGGGGAGTACACCCAGCTCACAGGCCGGGCCGGCCGACGCGGCATCGACGTCGAGGGGCACGCCGTCGTGCTGTGGCAGCCAGGCATCGACCCGGCAGCGGTGGCCGGCCTGGCCGGAATCAGGACCTACCCGCTTGACTCTAGCTTCCGGCCGTCCTACAACATGGCCGTCAACCTGGTCGGCCAGGTCGGCCGCGAGCGGGCCTCGCGGCTACTCGAATCGTCGTTCGCGCAGTTCCAGGCCGACCGGGCGGTGGTCGGGCTGGCCAGGCAGGCCAGGCGGCTGCGGGACTCGATGGCGTCGCTGGCCGCGACCTGCGACCGCGGCGACTTCACCGAGTACGCCAGGCTCAGGGCCGAGCTGTCGGAGCGGGAGAAGCAGCTTGCCAAGGGCCGCTCGGCGGCGAGGCGGGCCGAGGTGATCGAGTCGCTGGCGCGGCTGAGCCGCGGCGACGTGATCATGGTGCCCGGCGGCAGGCGGGCCGGCACGGCGGTCGTCCTCGAGGCCGCCGCGGCCGGGGCGCCGGTCCCCGTGCCGCTGCTGCTGACCGAGCACCGGCAGGTCAAGCGGCTGTCTCCGGCCGAGTGCCCCGACCCTGTGGTGCCCATGGAGCGGATCGCCATCCCGAGCAGGTTCAGCGCCCGCTCGCCGCAGCAGCGCAAGGACCTCGCCGCCACCATGCGGAACAAGCTCGCCAGTGCCGATCACCGCGACCTGCGCCGGTCGAGCCGGGCAGCGAGGTCGGCCGCAGAGAGCGAGGCCGAGGCGGCCGTCGCGGGCCTGCGGCGCAGGCTCCGCGAGCATCCGTGCCACGGCTGCCCGGACGCGGAAGCGCACGCCAGGCAGGCCGAGAAGTACCTGCGGCTGCAGCGCGAGGCCGATGCGCTCGACCGCCGGGTGGCCGGCCGGTCGCACGTGATCGCCCGCACGTTCGACCGGGTCTGCGCCGTGCTCACCGAGCTCGGCTACCTCGATGGCGACAAGGTCACCGCCGAGGGCAGGATGCTGGCCGGGATCTACTCCGAGCTCGACCTGCTGACAGCGGAGTGCCTGCGTCGCGGCGTCTGGGACGGCCTAGCGGCGGCCGAGCTCGCGGCATGCGTGTCGGCGCTCACGTTCGAGTCGCGCCGACCCGACGACGTGGCGACCCCCCGGCCACCAGGCGGCCAGGTCAGCGCTGTGCTCGTCGCGATGGGCAGGCTGTGGGGCGAGCTCGACGCGATCGAGAAGAGCCACGGACTTGGGTTCCTGCGCGAGCCTGACGTGGCCTTCGCCGCCCGGTCGCACGCGTGGGCGTCGGGCTCGCCGCTTGAGGCGCTGCTCGGCGACGACATGACGCCAGGTGACTTCGTCCGCGCGGTCAAGCAGCTGATCGACCTGCTTGACCAGATACGCGATGCGTCCGCGGGGACCACGCTGGCGGGCACCGCCGCGGTCGCGGTCGACGCGCTCAGGCATGGGGTGGTCTCCTACACCTCGGTCCAGTGATAACCCGGTTGCGTCGCGCTGCGCGATCGAGCAGGCTCGCGGCTATGGCAATCGAGCGGGAGGCAGCCGGGCGAGACGCAGCCAAGCGAGACGTGACCGCGCAGCAGGCGGCCGAGATCCGGCGCGCCGGGCCGGGCGAGTGGCGCGTGTACCGCGAGCTCAGGCTGGCCGCACTGGCCGAGGCACCGTACGCTTTCAGCTCCACCCTGGAGCGTGAGCTCGCCTTCGACGACGAGCTATGGCAGCGACGGCTGTCCTCGTCCGCAGTGTCGTTTCTGGCCTGGCGTGGCGCCGAGCCGGTAGGCATGGCCACCGGAAAGATCGACGACCCGGGCGACGAGTTCGCAGTGGCCGGGGCCTGGCAGCTCGTCGGCATGTGGGTGAGTCCGGCCGCGCGCGGTCTCGGCGTTGCCGACGGCCTGGTCGAGGCGGTCGCCAGGCACGCCAGGGCGGCGGGCGCGAAGACGCTGGTCCTGTGGGTCACCGAGGTCAACGGGCGCGCGCAGGCCCTCTATCGCCGGCTGGGGTTCGCGCCCACCGGCGCGCGGCAGCCGGTACGGCCCGATGAGCCTGCCAGCTGGGAGGTCCAGCTGCTCCGCCCGCTCGGCTGACCGCGATCGCGCTGGTCTGGCAGGATCTCAGCGTGGCCCCGCTGATGCTGCTCGACACCGCCTCGCTGTACTTCCGTGCCTACTACGGCATCCCGCCGGAGAGCATGACCGCACCGGACGGAACCCCGGTGAACGCGGTGCGTGGCCTGCTCGACATGATCGCCAGGCTGGTGCGGGCCAGGCACCCGGCCGCGCTCGTGGCGTGCATGGACGCCGACTGGCGGCCAGCCTTCCGGGTCGCGGCCATCCCGTCTTACAAGGCGCACCGCGCCAACCCGGACGGAACCGAGCAGGTGCCGGACGCTCTCAGCGCTCAGATTCCGCTGATTATCGAGGTCCTCGCCGCCTGTGGCGTGGCCATGGCGGCGGCCGACGGCTACGAGGCCGACGACGTGATCGGGACGCTGGCAGCCCGCGCGGACGGTCCCGTCGAGGTCGTCACCGGCGACCGCGACCTCTTCCAGCTGGTGGACGACGCCCGCGGGGTGTCGGTGCAATACACCGCGCGGGGCATCGGCAGGCTCGAGCAGATCGACGAGGCCGCGGTGACCGCGCGCTACGCGATCCCCAGCCGCGGCTACGCGGCGTTCGCCGCGCTGCGCGGCGACCCGAGCGACGGACTGCCCGGCGTGCCCGGCGTCGGGGAGAAGACCGCTGCGGCACTGGTGCGGGTGTTCGGCTCGGTGGAGGGGATGCTGGCCGCCATCGACGCCGGCCATGGCGGCTGGCCGGCCGGCAGCCGGGCCAAGCTGGTCGCCGCACGCCCGTACCTGGAGGCCGCGGTGCCGGTGGTGCGGGTGGCTACCGACGCCCCGATACCCGACATCGACGGCTCGTTGCCGGTCCGCCCGCCCGACCCCGCTGCCCTGGCCGCCTTGGACGCGCGCTGGGACCTGGGCAGCTCCCTGGGCCGCATGCTGTCCGCCCTGGCCACCCGACCCGCCTGATGGCCACGTGAGCACCCGGCAGGTGCGTGGCGGTTACGGGTCGCCGGACGTGGTGAGCGTGGCGCCAGCTGAGCTCGTAGTCCAGCATGGACCCGTTCGCGTCCCGGTCCTGCGCGGTGAGCTTGAGCGACGGCACCTGCGTGCGGTAGGCGGCGATGATCGCGGCCTTGGCGGCGCGCTGCTCAGGGCTGAGCGCGGTCACGGAGAGCGCGAGCGCGGACTGGTCGAGCGACACTAGATAACCGCCCGCGCGAACGGCCTCAGCGACTTTGCATCCACTAGCGCCTCACATAAGCCATAAATCGGACGTGATCATGAC
>DATIZP010000080.1:0-3574 GCA_035517035.1 Streptosporangiaceae bacterium
CGGGACTTCCGGCACATCAAATCCGACGACCTGGACCTGCGGCCCGTCTTCCACCGGCTCGAAGAACGCGTCAAAGCCCACGTCCTGATCTGCATGCTCGCCTGCTACCTCACCTGGCACCTGCGCCGCGCCTGGGCCCCGCTTACCTTCACCGACCAGGACCCGCCCGCCCCGGACAACCCCGTCGCCCCCGCCCGGCGCTCGGCCCGGGCACAGGCCAAGGCATCCTGCCAGCACGACCCGGCCGGGCAGCCCTACCGCAGCTTCCGCGCCCTGCTTGACCACCTGGCCACCCTGACCCGCAACCAGGTCCGGTACACCGGCACCCAGGTCACCATCCCGATGCTCACCGAGCCGACCAGTACCCAGCGGCAGGCCTTCGCCCTCCTCGGCGCCGCCATCCCGCTAACTTTGAAGTAGCCAGAACTCAACCGGCCAGCCAAGCCAAAACGCCAGGTCAAGCCCGGAATCTCCTGCCGAACTGGCCGTAACTTCGGTCTAACTGACCGGCCGGAGTGCCTGACTGGCCTGAGTGCCTGGCTTAGCGGCCGGAAAGCCTGGCTGACCGGCCTGAACGCCTGGCTGGCCGGAACGCCTGGGTGGCTGGCCGGAGTAGGAGTGCCTAGCTGACCGGGCGGAAGTACCTGACTCCCTCCACCGTCTCGGCCACGGCCTGACCGCGGGCAGCCAGCAGATCGAGATGGCTGAGGCTCTCGCCGATCGCCAGCGTCTGGTTCATCATGTCCAGCTCGTCTAGCGCCTTGCCGCGCGACGTCCAGCGGATCTCGCGCGCCACCTGGTATGCGCTGCGCGGACCGTCGGCCAGCACGGCGAGCATAGTGCTCAGCCTGGCGTCATGGTGGTCGAGCAGCTCATCGACCCTGGCGTGCACGCTCGGCGACACCGGGCCGTGCGCCGGCAGCAGCGTGAGGTCGGGCATCTGCCGTACCAGCAGCAGCGACTCCAGGTAATCGCGCAGCGGCAGGTCGAGCGGTGCCGCCTCCAGGCTGATCGACGGTGTGATGTGCGGCAGTACATGGTCGCCGGCGAACAGCAGGCCGCCCGCATGATCGGCGAACACGACGTGCCCGCGCGTGTGGCCCGGCGTGGCGATCGCCTCAAGGACGCGGGTGCCGAGATCGAAGATCTGCCCCGAGCTGATCCACTCGTCCGGTTCCTCGTACCCGAGCTCGCGAGGCGGCGGCCGCATCCCGGCCTGGACCATCTGCTCCATCAGCGGCTGGGCGCCGGCCCTGGCCAGCCGTTCGGCCTGGGCCGACATGCCGAATGGGTCCTTGGCGAGCAGCCGGTCAAGGGAGTGCTTCTCTTCCGCGCCGAGCGCCACCGTCATCCCGAACGCCGCGCGCAGCGCGATCGCCTGCGTGTAGTGGTCGCGGTGGATATGGGTGATCAGGAACTTCCTGATATCGCCGAGCCCGGCTCCAATCGAGGCGAGCGACCGTTCGAGCACCTCGCGCGAGACGTCGAGCAGCCAGCCGGAGTCGATCATGACGAGGCCGTCGCCGGTCTCGATCGCGTAGGAGTTGACCGCGCGGAGTCCGTCGAACGGCAGCGGAAGCGGAATCCGGTACACCCCTGGGGCGACCGGATGTGCTCCCTCCGCCAGCCACGCATGCCGGTCGCTGACCGCCTCCGCCGTCCCTGATGGCCGGCCTGACCTGGTGTCATGGGGCGGCTGCACGGGAACATTCTGGCATACCAGGCAGACCTACCCGCGGTCGCGGCCTGCCGGTGGCGGCCTGGGGGTGGCGGCCCGTCGGCTCGCGGCCCCGGCGGCTCGCGGCCCCGGCGGCTCGCGGCCTGCCGGGCCGCTCACACCCCCAGGCTGCTCTTCGCGGCGGCCTCGAAGACGCGGAACGGCAGCGCCCGCTTGGCGACCAGGCCGACCCGCTCCCCGGCCTTGCCGACCGAGATCCGCCGCGGCGGCCTCGCCGCGCCGAGTACCCGGCGCACTACCGCGGCCACGTCGGCGGCCGGCGCGCCGTTGCGCTCGTCCCGTTCCATCAGGCCGACCGCCTTGTCCATCGCGCCCCGGTAGACCTCGTCGTCCTGGGCGGCGTGTGCGGTCCGGCGGCTGGCTGTGAAGTCCGTCTTGATGTTGCCGGGCTGGACCAGCGTCACGTGCACGCCGAACGGTGCGACCTCGTAGCCGAGCGCCTCGCCGTATCCCTCGAGCGCGAACTTGCTCGCGCTGTAGAAGGCCTGGAAGGGGATGCCGATCACGCCACCGATCGAGCTGATCAGCACGATCCGGCCGGCGCCCTGCGCGCGCATCGCGGGGAGTACCTGCTGCGTCACCCGCGCGCAGCCCCAGAAGTTCGTCTCCATCTGAGCCTTGGCTTCCTCGATCGTGCACAGTTCGGCCGGGCCGGCGAGGCCCCAGCCCGCGGCCGCGACCAGCGCATCGATCCGTCCGTGCTCGGCGAGCAGTCCGGCGACGCCGAGCTGCACCGAGGCGTCATCGTCGACGTCCATGACCAGGCCGGTCCATGCTGGCGACGCAGTGCCGCGGCGGCTGGCCCCGGTCACTAGCCAGCCGGCCGCGGCAAGCTGGTCGGCGCACGCCCGGCCGATTCCCGCCGACGCCCCGGTGACCAGCACGGTTCTCGCTGCCTCGCTCATGCTGCTCCGATCTCGCGCGGCCTGCCAGTGCCCGGAATGCTACGCCCAGCCCTCAGCGCCGAGTCCCCTACGCCCAGCCCTCTACGCCCAGCCCTCTACGCCCAGCCCTCAGCACCCAGCCCGCGGCGCCCACCCGGGGACCCAGCACCCGGCGGAACAACGGTCGCGGCGCACCCGTTCTAGCTCTCGTGCCCAGAGAGACCCGTCGAGCCATGGTGGGCCGGCCGTGAGCGTTGACGTGGTGGTGCGCGGCACCGTGATCCCCGCCGAGGAGCTCAACTGGCGGTTCTCCAGGTCAGGCGGACCAGGCGGGCAATATGTCAACACCGCAGACACCAGGGTCGAGCTCGTCTTTGATCTCGCAGCATCCCAGGCGCTGCCGCCCGCGCTGAAGGAGCGCGCCCTGAGCGCGCTCGACGGGAAGCTGACCGGCGGCACGATCACCGTCACCGCCTCCGAGCACCGCTCGCAGCTGCGCAACCGCGAAGCCGCGGCGGTCAGGATGGCCGAGTTGCTGACCGAGGCCACCGCGCCGCCGCCACGGCCAAGGCGGCCGACCAGGCCGAGCCGCGCCGCCAAAGAGCGGCGGCTGGCGGACAAGCAGCGCCGCGGCGAGACCAAGCGACTGCGCCGGTCCACCGACGACTGAAGCCCAGCCCGGTCCGGGCCTCTAGCACCTGTCCCGTAGATCTCCGCTGGCACCGACGGCGCTACCGCGCGGGCAACACCGGCCACGGACAACCCGGAGCAGCGCGGCCGGCCTCCGCGCCGCCGGCCGCGGCCGCCCGGTCGAGCACGCCAGCCCGGATCCCCTTATACCATCAGAAACCGCACATGATCACCTGGGTGTCCGTGGAATGGATGCCACATCCACTGCGTATTCTGGGACATCCGCCACATCCATCAAGATCATCTCCGGGCGGTACGGGCG
>DATIZP010000081.1:0-27915 GCA_035517035.1 Streptosporangiaceae bacterium
GTTCAGCGGCCGGCCGGCCGAGGGCGTGCCGTAGTCGGCCGTCGCATCGGGGGTGAACACGTCCTCGATCTCGTCCCACAGCTTCAGGTCGACGCAGCGCAGGTAGCGGTACTTCAGCCGGCGGATCTTCTCGATCTCGACAAGGTCCATCTGCCCAGCCCTCCCGGCGACCAGCCGTCCCGGCGACGCCACTCCCGGCGACCCGCCCGATACTAGAACATGTTCTACCTCGCAAAGAGCGCAGCGAGCAAGGCAGTCCGGCCGCCGGGCGGCGGGCGGACGGCGGGCGCGGCACTGGGCTCGGCGAGAATCGGGACATGACCCAAGACGGAAGGCAGTGGATCGAGGGCCTGCCCGATGAGATGGCCGGGCAGCGCGAGATCATGCTCAGGCTGCTTGACTGGTCGCAGCATGGCGAGCTGGTGCGGTTCCTCGTGGTGGCGTGCTCGGTCGGGCGCGGCGCCGGTGACCGGCTGTCCGACCTCGATATGGGCATGGGCGTCGCCTCCGAGGACTTCGATGCGGCGGTGACCGAGGTCGGCCGGGCCATCGACGAGCTGCCTGGCCTGGTGGAGAGCTATCACCACAAGCTCGCCGGCATCACGACCACGCACGAGCGGATCTTCGCCCAGTACGCCAACCGGTGCCAGGTCGACCTGGTGATGATCCCGGTCACCGAGACCTGGGGCGGCGTTAAGGACGAGGTCGTGCTCTACGATCCGGACCGCCGGAGGACGGTCAGGTTCGAGCCGAGCCCGGTCACCCCGGCGCAGGCACGCGAGTGGGCGTTCAACGGCTGGAATTGCCTGGCCGACGTCGGCAAGTACCTGCGCCGCGGCTCGGCCTGGGAGGCGCTGGAACGGCTGCACCAGGCCAGGGCCGAGTACTGGCGGCTGCTCGCCACCGCGGCGGAGGTCGCGAACCCGCAGTTCGGGATCACCAGCCTGCTTGACTTCGCGCCGGACGCGGTGCCGGCGGATCTGGCGCGGACGGTGAGCCAGCTGGATCACGGCGGCTTGCTGCGGGCGGCTCGGAGGCTGGCCGACGAACTGACCGAGGTCGGCGAGCTCCTTCCGGCCGAACTTCGCGCCGCGCTGCCGGCGGCGATGGCCGACTACATCCGCGCCGACCTAGCCGACCTGTCGCTCCCGCACTAGAACCTGTTCTACCTTTTCGCCAACGAGCCTGGCAGGATCGGACCCGTGCGATTCTCCTATGCCGAGTCGATGACCGACCCGTCGTACTATGCCCCGCTGGCCAGGGCCGCCGAGGCGGCCGGGTACGACACCATGGTCATCCCGGACAGCATCTGCTACCCCGAGCACGCGACAAGCACCTACCCGTACAGCCCGGACGGTACCCGCGCGTTCCTCGACGGCAAGCCCTTCATCGAACCGTTCTCGCTGATCCCGGCGCTCGGCGCGGTGACGGAGCGGCTGAGGTTCGTCACGTTCGTGCTGAAGCTGCCGGTGCGCCACCCGGTGCTGGTGGCCAAGCAGGCCACGTCCACCGCGGTGCTCACCGGCAACCGGCTGTTGCTCGGGGTCGGGACCAGCCCGTGGCGTGAGGACTACGACATCCTCGGCGTACCGTGGGAGCGGCGCGGCAGGCGGATGGACGAGGACGTCGCCGTCATCAGGGGGCTGATGTCCGGCGGTTACTTCGGCTACGACGGCGAGCTCATCCAGATCCCGCCGGTCAAGATCTCGCCAGTGCCGACCGAGCCGATCCCGATCCTGTTCGGCGGGCACGGCGACGCGATGCTGCGCCGGGCCGCCCGCACCGGCGACGGCTGGATGCACGGCGGGGGCGACCCTGCCCACCTGCCCGGCCTGCTGGCGAGGCTGGCCGAGCTCCGGTGCGAGGAGGGGACCGACGGCCGCCCATTCGAGGTACACGTGATCTCGATGGACGCGTTCAGCGTGGACGGGGTGCGGCGGCTGGAGGACCTCGGCGTCACCGATCTGATCGTGGGCTTCCGGTGGCCCTACGCCACCGCGCCCGACACCCAGCCGCTGGCGGACAAGATCGGCGCGCTGGAAACCTTCGCCGAGAAAGTCATCGCGAAGGCGACGGGCTGACCACGGTGGAGGGCCAGCGCACCGCCCGTGACCTCGCCCGCGCGTCCCAGGCCGCGGTGCATGCCAAGGACCGGCAGGCGTGGCTCGACCTCTTCGCGCCGGACGCCGTGGTCGCCGACCCGATCGGCCTTTCCCCACTCGACCCGGCGGGCAACGGCCACCGCGGCCTCGCCGCCATCGCCGCGTTCTACGACACCGTGATCGCGCCGAACGACCAGATCAGCTTCGAGATCGAGCGGTCCTACCTGTGCGGCGACGAAGTCGCCGACGTGGGCATCATCAGGACCGCGCTGCCCGGCGGGAGCCACGTGGTGGTCGTGCGCGGCGTCTACACCTACCGGGCAGACGGGGCAGGGCGGCTCGCCGCGCTGCGCGCGTACTGGGAGTTCGACGCCGCCGAGATCATCGAGCAGCCGCGGTCAGTGCCGGGCTGAGCCGCTGGCCTGGGCTGAGCCGCCAGCTTGCCGCCGGCGGTTACGGGCAGGCGGCCTTCATCCCCGCGATCATGCCCGACGACTTCGCCTTCAGCTGAGATAGCGCGGTGATGACGGCCTGCACCTGGGCCGACGTCGGCGGGCTCGACATCTTCTTTGCGGCATTGGTGACCTGGTCGACCGAGCTCCTGAGCTGGCTGGCCTGCGCCGAGAACCCTGGCTCGTCCTTCAGCGCGGTCAGCTGCGTGTTGATGTTCGTCACGTCAGTCCTGATCTGGCTGGCCGAGCTGGCGTTCAGCTGCACGTGCGTGAGGCTGGTGAGAGAGCCACGCAGTGAGTCGACGTGCTTGCAGGCAGCGGCCGACACCGACGGGCTCGTCGCGGCCGGCATGGACGAGGTCGGCGTGGCGCTCGGACTGCTCGACGTGCTGGCCGAGCTGCAGGCGGCGATCAACGCGGCGCTGCCGAATGCCAGAGCCGCGACCTTCCATCCAGCACCGCGAAGCTGCTTGTTGCTCATTGCGCCATGCTTCCCCGCACCGGGAGGAGGAACGTCACCCCTTCCGGGCGATCTCACCCGCCCGGTCACCCGGCCGGGGGATGGCGTCGCCGCGGGCGCGGCATACGGTGGTGGGAGTCCACGCTTACCCGCGGGCGCCGGTCCAGTTCTGGCCAGCCCGCCGCGGTGGCCGACCCGGGGGAAGGAGGCGGTCATGCCCGACAAGCTGATGCGCCTCAGCCGCTATCAGGAGCCCGATGGCAGCCGCCGCCCCGTCATGATCGGGATCGCCGGCGACAGCGCGGCCGGCAAGACCACCCTCACTCGCGGCATCGCCGAGGCACTCGGCCGGGACCGCGCCACCGCGGTCTGCGCCGACGACTACCACAGGTACGACCGCGACGAACGCCGCAGCCTCCCGTACACGGTCCTGAACCCGGACTGCAACTACATCGACATCATGGAGCAGCACCTGCAGCTGCTGGCGATGGGCAGGCCGATACTCAAGCCGGTCTACGACCATGCGACCGGCAAGCTCGTCCGGCCGGTGCTGGTCGAGCCGCGCGAGTTTGTCATCGTCGAGGGCCTGCTGCCGTTGCATACCAAGCTGGCACGGGCCTGCTTCGACATCACCGTCTACCTCGACCCGCCCGAGGAGATCCGCCACGAGTGGAAGCTGCGCCGGGACTGCCGCGAGCGGGGCTACACCCCCGACCAGGTGCTTGCCGAACTCAAGCGGCGCGAGCCCGAGTCGGCCAAGTTCATCAGGCCACAGCGGCAGTGGGCCGACATCGCGATCAGGTTCGCGCCGGTGGCCGGGCACGGGACCGTGCTCGACACCTCGCTGTCGGCGGAGATCCTGCTGCGGCCCACAGTCGTGCACCCTGACCTGTCCCACGTGCTGACCGACGAGGACCACAGGACCGTCCACCTCAAGCTGATCAGGGACAGCGACGGCCGGCCCGTGGACGCCCTGCACGTACACGGGTACGCGCCGCGCGAGGACAGCTACATCGTGGAGAAGGCAATCTGGGAGCAGCTGTCGATCGACCAGGCCACCATGCCACCGGACAGCCTCGGCGAGGTCGCCCCAGGCACCCGCAGCGAGTCGCTGGCGATCGCTCAGCTGCTGCTGCTCTGGCACCTGCTCGAGGCCCGCGGGTGAGCGCAGGGCCGGCGGACGACGACGAGCAGACGCCAGCCCGGCGGGTGGGTACCGTTCGTGCCATGGGTGCGCGGACCGAGCCGCTTCGGCTCGTGATCATCGACGATCACCAGATGGTGCTCGACGGGCTGCGTGCCATGCTCGGCCCCTACCGCGAGCAGGTCGACGTGATCGCCGAGAGCAGCGAGCCCGCCGACGCCTTGCGGGTAGTCACCGAGGTCGGGCCGGACGCCGTGCTGCTCGATATCCGCCTGCGCGGCGCGTCCGGGCTTGACTTGTGCCGCGAGATCCTGGCGGTGCTGCCCGCGTGCAAGGTCGTGTTCCTCACCGTCTACGACGACGAGCAGTACCTGTACCAGGCGCTGCGCGCCGGGGCGGCCGGCTTCCTGCTCAAGCGGATCCGCGGCGCCGAGCTCGTCGACTACCTGCGCAGAATCAGCGACGGCGAGGTGCTCATCGACCCGGCGCTGGCCGGACGCGTCGCGCTGTCCGCCGCCCGGGTGCAGAGCGGCGAGTTCTGGCCGGGTGCCAGCCTTGGCCTCACCCAGCGGGAGAGCGAGGTGCTCGCTCTGCTGGTGGCCGGGCTGTCCAATCGCGCCATCGCCGCCCGGCTTGTGGTCAGCGAGGAGACCGTGAAGACCCACTCCCGCGCGATCTACCGCAAGCTCGGCACCTCAGACCGGGCCGGGGCGGTGGCCGTGGCGCTGCGGGAAGGAGTGTTCCACTGACCGAGCTCATGGGCGGCGACGCGGAGCGCGAGGCGCTCCTGCTCTCCCGCGTGATCGACACGATCTCGGCCGGCCTTGACCTGGACCGGATGCTGCAGGGCGTGGCCACCCTGGTCACCGACACGACCGAGACCGACGTGTGCTTCGTGCACCTGCTCGACGAGGACGGCAGGAAGCTGCGGCTGCGCGGCGCCACGCCGCCGTTCGACCAGCTCGTCGGCAAGATCGAGCTGGCCGTGGGCGAGGGCGTGTCCGGCTGGGTGGCCAATCACGGCGAGCCCGCCGTGATCGTCGGCGACAAGAACAACGACCCGCGGTACCGCTACATCCCGGCCCTGCGCGGCGAGGACTACACCTCGATGGTGTCGGTACCCGTGGTCACCCCGCACGGTCACCTGGTGGGCGTGCTCAACGTGCACACCCTGCTGCGCCGCGAGTTCACCGCGGCCGACGTGGACCTGCTCCGCTCGGTGGCCGGGCTGGTCGCCGGGGCGATCGAGAATGCCAGGCTGCACCAGCGGCTGGCCGAGCGCGAGGAGGCGCTGGAGCGGTTCGCCGAGCAGACCATGGAGTGGCAGGAGAACGAGCGGCGCCGGCTGGCCGGCGAGATCCATGACGGCATCAGCCAGCGGATCGTCAGCCTCTTCTTCCACCTGTCCGCGGCGGCCGACACGATCGGGTCCGCCCCGGAACTGGCCGCCGAGCAGGTCGCGCGGGCACAGGAGCTTGCCGCCGCGGCACTCGACGAGACCAGGCTGGCCATCGCTGGCCTGCGGCCGCCCGTACTCGACGACCTCGGGCTCGCCCCCAGCCTGGTCAGCCTGGGCCATTCCTTTCCGCAGTTCGACGTGCGGGTGGACGCCGCCGATGTGCGGATGTCCGAGCACCTGGAGACAGCCGTCTACCGGACGGCGCAGGAGGCGCTGCAGAACGTCGCCAAGCATGCGAACGCACAGAACGTAAACGTCCGCCTGGCCGCGCCGGGCGGCCGGGTGGTGCTCGAGGTCAGCGACGACGGAGCCGGCTTCGACCCGGCCGCTGCCACGCTCGGCGACCAGCCCGGCCGACTGCCGGGGCCGAGCGCGCCGAGCGGGTTCGGGCTCTCCGGCATGCGCGAGCGCGCCGAGCTCCTGGGCGGCAAGCTCGACCTGGTCAGCGCGCCCGGACGGGGCACGACGGTACGCCTGACGCTGCCGGTGCCCGCGGCCTTACCGGCGGAGGCAGGGCTAGTCGACCGACCCGGCCGCGGTGCCGAACACCCTGCTGGCGCGGACGTCGGCGGCGCTGATCTCGACTAGGTCCTCAAGCCTGACCTCGCCGCCGGCCGCGACCAGGCGGCCGGCCTGGCGCAGCCGCAGCCGGTCGATCGCGTTGCGGATGCTCCTGGCGTTGGCGAACCGCGGCTGGGTCATCCGCGCCGCCACGTACTCGGCGAACGCCTCCCGCGCCGCCGCCGACATCACGTACTCCTCGCGCTCGAGCATCTTGTCCGCGATCCGCAGCAGCTCGTCGAGGGTGAAGTCGGGGAAGGCCAGGTGGTGCGCCACGCGGGAGGCCATTCCCGGGTTGGACCGGAAGAACGTGTCCATCCGGTCGGCGTAGCCGGCCAGGATCACGACGAGATCCTCCCGGTGCGACTCCATGAACTGCAGCAGGATCTCGATCGCCTCCTGCCCGTAGTCCCGCTCGTTCTCCGGCCGGTACAGGTAATACGCCTCGTCGATGAACAGCACCCCGCCCATCGCCCGCTTGAGCACCTCCTTGGTCTTGGGCGCGGTGTGCCCGACGTACTGGCCGACCAGGTCGTCGCGGGTGACGCAGACCAGCTGGCCCTTGCGCAGGTAGCCAAGCTCGGCAAGCAGCTCCCCCATGTGCATGGCGATCGTGGTCTTGCCGGTGCCCGGGCTGCCGGTGAAGCACATGTGCAGGCTGGGCCTGGACGAGCTGAGCCCGTGCCGCTGCCTGATCCGGTCGATCAGCAGCAGCGCCGCGATCTCGCGCACCTTGGTCTTGACCGGCGCCAGCCCCACGAACTCCGCGTCGAGCCGGTCGAGTATCTCCCCGATCCGCAGCCCCTGCTGCTCGGCGTCGAGGTCGACCAGTCCGGGCTCATTCGGGCTGTGCTCATTCGGGCTGTGCTCACCCGGGCCGTGCTCATTCGGGCTGGTTTCCGTCATTACGGCTCGCTGGCGTAACGCTGGCCGGCGGGCCGGTCGGCGGCGTAGGCGTGCAGCGAGTAGCGCACCCGCCGGTCCGAGGTTTCCTGCCGGTCAAGCCGGAAGCCAGGCTCCTGCGCCGGCCGACTCACGATGAAGCTCAGCGCGGTCGTCTGCCTGCCGAGGCTGGCGTCGTAGGCGGACACCTTGATGTAGTGCTCGGGGTACGCCTCCCGGCAGGCGGTCACCTCGCCCATGGCGGCGGCCGCGTCCGCGATCTCGAACATCGGCAGCCCCCACATCTCCCACAGCACGTTGCGCGGATGCGGGTCGTCGGTGAACTCGACCGCGACGGCCCACCCCTGGTCGATCGCGTACTGGATCTGAGCGAGTATCTCGGGATCGGTCAGGTCGGGCAACGCCGAGAACGTTCCTTGCATGAGCCGCACTGGCGGGCTCCTCTCCGTTGCGAAATATGACGGCAGGCCGCGGTCACGGAGTCGGCGTCAGCACGACATCGGGCGTGTCGGTGGACTCGTAGTTGAACGTGATGTCGCCCCACACGTCGAGAGCGACTCGCAGCGGCTCGCATTGCCTGGCGGCCTCGCGCAGGATGTCCTCGCCCTCGCTGGCGAAGTCGCGGCCCTCGTTTCTCGCCTTGATCATCGCCTCGGTCGCGACGCGGTTGGCGGTGGCTCCGGCGGCTATGCCCATCGGGTGGCCGATCGTGCCGCCGCCGAACTGAAGCACCACGTCCTCGCCGAGGTAATCGAGCAGCTGGTGCATCTGCCCTGCGTGGATACCGCCCGAGGCGACCGGCATGGTGCCGGGCATCGAGCCCCAGTCCTGATCGAAGTAGATCCCGTTGGCCGGGTTCATCGGCACCTGTGCCAGGCGCAGTGTGTCGTAGTAACCGCGGGTGTTCGCAGGGTCGCCCTCCAGCTTGCCGACCACGGTGCCGGCGTGGATGTGGTCCACCCCGATCAGACGGCACCACTTGGCCAGCACCCGAAAGCTCACGCCGTGTGTCTTCTGCCTGGTGAACGTGCTGTGCCCGGCCCGGTGCAGGTGCAGCAGGACGCCGTTCCTCCTAGCCCACTTCGACAGCGAGTGCAGCGCCGTATAGCCGACGGTCAGGTCCGCCATGATCACGACGCTGCCGAGTTCCTTGGCGAAGTCGGCCCGCTCGTAGATGTCCTCCATGCTCGCGGCGGTGACGTTGAGGTAGTGGCCCTTGATCTCGCCGGTCCGCTCCTGCGCCCGGTTGACCGCCTCCATCGTGAACAGGAACCTGTCGCGCCAGCGCATGAACGGCTGGGAGTTGATGTTCTCGTCGTCCTTGGTGAAGTCCAGGCCGCCGCGCAGGCCCTCGTAGACCACCCGGCCGTAGTTGCGGGCGGACAGGCCGAGCTTGGGCTTGGTGGTGGCACCGAGCAGCGGGCGGCCGTACTTGTTCAGGTACTCGCGCTCCATCACGATCCCGTGCGGCGGGCCCTGGAAGGTCTTGACGTAGTGCAGCGGGATCCGCATGTCCTCCAGGCGCAGCGCCCGCAGGGCCTTGAAGCCGAACACGTTCCCGATGATCGAGGAGGTCAGGTTCGGCACCGATCCCTCCTCGAACAGGTCGATGTCGTAGGCGATGTACGCGATGTACTCGCCCTCGCGGCCGGGCACCGGGTCCACCCGGTAGCACTTGGCCTGGTAGTGGTCGTAGGCCGTCAGCCGGTCCGTCCAGACCACGGTCCAGGTCGCCGTCGACGACTCCCCGGCCACCGCGGCACCCGCCTCCTCGGGCGGGACGCCGGGCTGCGGCGTGATCCGGAACGCGGCGAGCACGTCGGTCGCGGCTGGCTCGTAGTCCGGCTGCCAGTAGCCCATCTGGGCGTAGGGGATGACCCCCGCGCTCCAGCGTTCCTCATCCGCCGCCATGGTTCCTCCGATCTCCCGCTCGCCACCGGGAGACCCGACCGGCTCGCAGTTGCGTGTGATGATCTCGTCGTCGTGATCCGTCGCCGCGATCCAGTTTCACCATGCCAGCGGATTGCCATAAAGTCTATTGAGAGTTTTGCAAATATTGATAAGTGAATACTTATGTGTCTAGCCGACGGAACCCGCCGTCGCTGACGGCGTAGCCGACCAGCCGCCCGGCGGGGCTGACCAGGGTCCCCGCGTGGGCGACCAGGTACCAGTCCCGGTGCAGCGGCGTGCCGGGCACGTCGATCGCCGCGAGCCTGCCGTCGGCCAGCTCGGCCGCCACGCCGTCCCTGGATAGCAGGGTGATCCCGAGTCCCACCCGAGCTGACTCGCGGATCGCGCCGTTGGAACCCACCACCACCGTCGACGGCGCGATGTCGAGGTCGGCGAGCAGCGCGTGGGTGCTCGCGCGGGTCCCCGACCCAGGCTCGCGCAGCAGCCAGGTCTGGCGGGCCAGCCACGGCAGCAGCTCGCCTTTGGCGGCCACGGCCTGCCCGGCAAGTTCGGGAGCCGCCACGACCACGAGCTCGTGCGGGCGCACCGCGTGCACGGTGACGTTCCAGCCGGGCTCTGGCCGGCCGCCGAGAATCAGGTCCACCTGGTGCCGGTCGAGCAGCGCGTGCACCCGATCCCTGTTGCCGACCTCCAGCCGCACCCCGGCCTGCGGGTACCGTTGGCGGAACCCGCCGAGCAGGGCAGGCGCGATCTGCTCGGCCGCGGTCGTGACCGCGGCGATCCGCAGCTCTCCGCGCTCGGGGTCGGCGGCCGCCGCGGCGGCGTTGCGCGCCTCGTCGACCAGCCCGAGTATCCGCCTGGCATAGCCGGCGTAGGCGATCCCGGCCGGGGTGAGCTTCAGCCCGCGCCCGTCCGGCTCGACCAGCGCGATGCCCAGCGACTTCCGCAGCCCGGCTAGCGAAGCGGACACGGCGGCCTGGGTGACCACGAGCTCCTCCGCCGCGGCGCGGACCGAGCCGGTCTCCGCCACCGCCAGGAAGGTCCGCAGCTGATTGAGCGTCACACCCGAGCCCTGCACTGACAGTTCACATCGAATAGTTAAACCTCAACTTATCAATAACGGCCCGCGCCTCGCCCTCGCCCAACTAAGCCTCGCCCGCACCCCGCCCGCACCCGTCCCAGGCGCGAGAGAATCGCTTCCGTGGGCACGCCGTTCTCGTTCCTGACCCACCTGGACTGCGGCAGGTGCGGCTCTCGCTACGACGCCGCGCTGGTCCAGGGCACCTGTGCCTGCGGCTCGCCGCTGCTCGCGCGCTATGACCTCGACCGGGTCGCCCTCCAGGTCAGCCCCGCCGACTTCGCGACCCGGGCGCCCGACCTGTGGCGGTACCACGAGCTGCTGCCCGTGGCTGAACCCGGCCACATCGTCAGCCTCGGCGAGGGCATGACGCCGCTGCTCGCGATGCCCAGGCTCGGCCGCGCGCTCGGCGTGCCGCGGCTGCTGATGAAGGACGAGGGGCTGATCCCGACCGGCACGTTCAAGGCGCGGGGCGCGGCGGTCGGCGTCTCGCGCGCCGCCGAACTCGGCGTCGCCGGGGTCGCGATGCCCACCAACGGCAACGCGGGGGCGGCCTGGGCGACCTACGCGGCGCGGGCGGGGTTGTGCAGCCTGATCGTGATGCCGACCGGCGCCCCGGTCATCACCCGCGCCGAGTGCGCCGCGGCCGGCGCCGAGCTGTACCTGGTGGACGGGCTGATCGGCGACGCCGGCAAGCTGGCCGCCGCGGCGCTGCCCGGCCGGGCCGGCTACCAGGACGTCTCCACCCTGAAGGAGCCCTACCGGCTTGAGGGCAAGAAGACCATGGGCCTGGAGATCGCCGAGCAGCTCGGCTGGCGGCTCCCCGACGTGATCGTGTACCCGACCGGCGGCGGGGTCGGGATCATCGGCATCTACAAGGCCCTGCTCGAGCTACGCCAGCTCGGCTGGGCGGGCGGCGACCTGCCCAGGCTGGTTGCGGTCCAGGCCACCGGCTGCGCGCCGATCGTCAAGGCATTCGCCAGCGGCGCGCGGGAGAGCGAGCCGTGGCCGGACGCGAGGACCGTGGCGTTCGGCATCAACGTGCCCAAGGCGCTCGGCGACTTCCTGGTGCTTGACGCCGTGTACCAGACCGGCGGCACGGCCATCGCGGTCGACGACGAGACGCTGCTCTCCGGCCAGCGCGAGGTGGCGCGGCTCGAGGGCAGCTTCGTCTGCCCCGAGGGTGCCGCCTGCTTCGCCGCGGTCCGCATGCTCCGCCAGTCCGGCTGGCTGTCGGGAAACGAGGAGGTAGTCGTGCTCAACACCGGCACCGGACTGAAGTACCCGGGCACCATCCCGGTCGACGCGGTGACCGACGTGCCGGTGCTGGCACCGGGAGACCGGCTCCCCGACGAGCACGCCGCCCGCGGCTGGGCGGTCCGCCCATGACCGGCGCGCAGTACGACCTCGACAGGTTCGTCGCCGCACAGGACGCCGGGGACAGCTACCGGCACGCGGTTGACGAGCTTCGCCGGGGCCGCAAGACCGGCCACTGGATCTGGTACGTGTTCCCGCAGATCGCAGGGCTCGGGCAGAGCCCCACCTCGGTCCGCTACTCCATCTCCTCGCTCGGCGAGGCGCAGGCCTACCTGCGCCACCCCGTGCTCGGGGCCCGGCTGGCCGAGTGCACCGGAATCCTTGTCGCGACCCGCGACCGCACCGCGGAGAAGATACTCGGCGGCCTGGACGCGATGAAGCTGCGGTCGTCGATGACGCTGTTCCATCGGGCAGCGCCGGATGAGCGGGTGTTCGGCCAGGTGCTTGACCAGTACTTCGGCGGCGAGGCCGACCCGGCCACCGACCGGCTGATCGCCGCGCGGAACTGAGCCTGCAACCCGGGCACAGCAGGCTCGTGGTCCTGGCCATGGCCGCCTACCGCCTCTGGACCGCGCGAGCCTGAACCCGAGCTAAGAGCCACGGCTTGACCGGCGCGCCCGGCAGCGTGGGCCGGAGGGCAGCAGCGGGGCCCTATGGCGTCCGCAGCCCGTCGATCTGGTCGAAGTCGCCGATGCCGTTGTCCGTCCCGCCACCACCAGACCACTGCCACATCAGCGCCGTGCTGCTTGAGCTGCTCTGACCGCCGAAGAACTGCGCGCACGTGGACGTGCCGCGCAGGCACCACCCGGACGCCGGGTCGGACAGGCTGCTCGTGTTCGCCGTGTAGGTCCACTCGTACAGGTCGGGGATCTTCGACGAGGACCCGGTGCCGAAGATGTCGGCCCAGATCGACGGCGCCGAGTAGACGCCGGTCCGGTACGTGGAGTGGGCGGTCACGTAGCTAGCGAAGCCGTCAAGCACGGCGCGGTCCACGGCGGCCGCGATGTGCCGGGTCTTGACCACGCCGCTGCACGGTGCGGTGTAGATGGCGTTCCACCCGTTGTCGGGCGCGGGCGTGTAGTCCGGCGCGCTCCCCGGCAGCTCGACGTCCATCCACACCACCGGGTAGTTCTCGGTGCCGTGCATGTCGAGCAGTGCCCGCGCCGCCTGCTGCTGGCCCCACGTGGTCGCCTCGGAAACGGTCCCGTTGTAGTGCGGATCGACTCCCGGCCCCGCCATGAACCAGTAGCCAGCCGTGCCCACGCCCTTGTGGTACCTGGAGTAGTTGGCGGCGGCCTGCGAGAAGTTCGTCGACGACCAGGCCAGCAGGCCGCTGCTGCGGCAGCCCTGCCAGCGCGCCCAGTTCCCGACCATGCCGACGTACCCGCCGTAGGAGCCGCCTATGGCAGGCTCGAAGTACGGCCCCGAGCCGGTGACCGGCATCGGCCGGCTGTCGGTCCCGTACCAGAACCCGGCCGGCGTGTCGCCCGAGGGGGCCGCGGGGCGGGCCGCAGCCGCCGGAGCAGCGCTCGCCGCGGACGTTCCCGCCGTGACAGCGAGCACGGCCAGCCCGGCCGCCAGCGCGGCCGCGGTCGCGTGCAGCGTGCGGGACGAGATCATTCGGGCCTCGACCTTGCCAGTCATCAGCATCACCTCCCGGACGAGGCTACTTGCGCTCGGGACCTGACCAGCCGAACGAGCGCAGCAGGGCGTCGAGCACCTCGCTCCACGGCGTCGGCTCGAGCCCGAATGCGCGCCGCGCGGCGGCGGAGTCCATCACGAAGTCCTGGCTGAACTGGTACTGCGTCTCGCGAAGCTCGCGCATCAGCGTCGAGGTGAGCCCGGCCAGCCAGAGCACGGAAGAGGGCACCGTGCGCACCGGCACCGGCGCCCGGCCGGCCGCCCGCGCGATGTCGGCGACCGCGTCCCGCTGGGTCAGCGCCGGACCCGACGGCGTATGCCAGGCGCGGCCCCAGGCCGCGGGCTCCGCGGCGGCGGCCACGGCCAGCCGCGCCACGTCGCCGGTGTAGGTCCAGGTGTGCGGCCGGTCGGCCCTGCCGAGCACCGTCACCGCCTTGCCCTGCAGGACGCGCGGCACGACCCGGTCGCCAAGGGCGCTCCCCGCGCCTGGCCCGACGTAATCCGACGCTCTGACCTCGACGGCCCGGACCTGCCCGGCTTGATGAGCCGCCAGCGCCTGCTCCCACATCCGAGCCCGAACCATTCCCTTCCTGCCGGTCGCGGCCAGCGGGGTGGACTCGGTCATCGGGTGCTCGGCGTCGTAGCCCGGGGTGCCGAGCGACCGGCTCGCCGGTCCGTAGCCGTACAGATTGGAGATAGTGACCAGTACGGGGCCGTTGCGCTCGGCGGCCCCGAGCAGGGCGTCGGCGATCGGCGGCCACAGCTCAGGCCAGCGATGGTAGGGCGGGTTCGCGCAGTTGTAGATCGCCGTCGCACCGTCGGTCAGCCGCGCCATGGCCGGCGCGTCCGAGGCGTCGGCGGCGAGCGCGTCGATCGCACCGGGCTCGGCGGCACCGGGCCCCGCGACACCGGCCCCTGCAGCACCGGACCCCCGGGCACCGGACCTCGCGGCGCTCGGACCGGCTGCGGCCGACTCGCCGGCGATGCGGGCCGGGCCCGAGCCTGACCTGGTCACGAGACGGACCCGGTGGCCTCGGGCAGCCAGCAGCCGAGCCACCCCGCTGCCGATCGGCCCGGCACCCACGACGACATGCAGCTCACCCGAGCCCTGCTGCCCGGACCCGGCCGCCTTCGCCGCCACCTGCTCTGCTGGGTTCTGGGTGGTCATGCTGGCTCCTTTAGGCAACTAGCGCTCTCATTCAAGAGCGGCGCTCTCACAACCAGCGTCGCCGACATCTCGCCTCCTGTCAAGAGCACCGCTCTGTTTTGTTGCCAATGCTCTTGTCTCGTGGCATGATGCGGGAATGCCATCAGTGCCGAGAACCGCCAGGGAGCGAGCGCGGGCCGAGATCACGGCTGAGATCCTCCAGGCGGGCCGCAGGCATCTCGCGACCGACGGTGCCGCCGGGCTCAGCCTGCGTGCGATCGCGCGCGAACTCGGCATGGCGTCCTCGGCCGTCTACCGTTACGTTGCCAGCCGGGACGACCTGCTGACCAGGCTGATCATCGACGCCTACAACTCCCTTGGAGCTGCGGCCGAGGCGGCCGAGGCCAGGTCGGCGCGGGACGACCTCGCCGGGCGCTGGGCGGCGGTGTGCCAGGCAGTGCGGTCGTGGGCGTTGCGGAACCCGAACGAGTACGCGCTCGTCTACGGGTCGCCCGTGCCTGGCTACGTAGCCCCCGCCGACACCATCGGCCCGGCTAGCCGCGTCTCCAACCTGCTGGTCCAGATCATGCTGGATGCGACCGACCGCGGCATCGCCGGTGCCGGAGACGGAGGAGCCGGGGGCGGCGGGGCGGCGAACGGCCGGGCCGCGGGCGGCGGGGCGGCGCCGGGCGGCGGGGCAGTGGCCGGGTGGCAGGCCGCGCTGGCGCCGCTGCGCGCGGCGCTCCCCCGGCCGGTGCCCGACTCCGTCGTGCAGGCCAGCCTGATGGCCTGGGTGGGCCTGTTCGGGATCGTGTCCTTCGAGTTGTTCGGCCAGTTCACCAACGTCATCGCCGAGGGTCCAGGTGACCGCGACGCGTTCTTTGCCCGATGCGTAGCCGAATGGGCCGATCAGCTCGGTATCGGCACGGCGAACGGCGGCTAACGGCGGCCGGCCGAGTGCGGCGAGGCCGCCGAGTGCGGACGGGAGGCACGCCCCGGTTTCAGCCGGAATGGCGACCCAGGAACTCCAGCGTGCGCTCGTTGAACGCCTCGACGTTCTCGTAGATCGGGGCGTGCGCGCAGTCCTCGAACACGATCAGCTCCGAGCCGACGATGCCGGCCGTCAGCGGCTCGGCGAACCGCGTGGACGTGCAGGCGTCGTGGCGGCCGAACGTGATCAGCGTCGGCGCGTTGATCGCACCGAGCGCCTCGCGCGCGTCGTGCGCCAGGACCGCCTCTGACTGGCGCAGGAACGCGTCCACCGGCGGCATCGGTCGGCTCCGGACGAAGTCGGCCAGGGAGTCGACGTACTCGGGCCGCGCCGCGTACAGCTCCGGGGTCAGGCACCAGGGCAGGATCCCCTTGATCACCATGTCGGTCACGCTGTCCAGGGCCTGCGCCATAATCCGCCAGGTCTCCACGACGACGCGCAGGTAGGGGTCGGTGTGATGCCAGGCGCTGTGCAGGGACAGCGACTTCACCAGGTCCGGGTGCTCGGCCGCGAGCCACATGCCGACGGCCGCGCCGAGCGACAGGCCGAACACGTGCGCCTGCCCGATCTCCGCCGCCTGCATGAACGCGGCGACGTCCTGCGCCAGCAGCTCGGTGGTGTAGCTGCCCCCCGGCTTGCTGGTGAGTCCCGCGCCGCGCAGGTCGACCGAGTAGCAGGTGTAGTGCTTGGCATACTCGGCCACCTGGAAGGCGTAGCACGCCTGGTCGGCCGCCAGGTAAGGGATGAGGACCATCGGCTCGCCCTCGCCCTGGACCTCGTAGTAGATCTCGATGCCGTTTGCCTGCACGGTTGGCATGGTGGCCCCTTCCTGGCGCGGCCGACCCTGCGCAGGGCCGGTGTTCCGGTGCTGTCCGCTCGCGCCGGCCTGCGCCGTCAGGACGGCAGGAGATCCCGGGCGATCTGGACGAGCAGCGCGAGCTTAGCGCGCTCGGCCTCGGGCGTAATGGCGTTGCCGGCGGATGACGTCGCGAAGCCGCACTGCGGGCTGACCGCCAGCCGCTCGCGGTCGATCAGCTGACTGGCCTGCGCGACTCTGGCGGCGAGCAGGTCGCGCGGCTCAAGCCGGGAGGTCTTGGTGCTTACCAGGCCGAGCACCACCACCTTGTCGGCAGGTACCAGCCGCAGCGGGTCGAACGAGCCAGACCGCTCGTCGTCATACTCGAGCAGCAGCCGGTCCGCGCGCACGCCGCCGAAGATCGGCCCTGCGATGGGCTCGTAGTCGCCCGCCACGAGCCAGCGGCTGAGCTGGTTGCCGCGGCACAGGTGGAAGCCGAACGTGGCAGGCCGCCCGGCCTCGATCACCGCGTTGTCGAGCTCGATGCCGTAGCTGAGCCAGCGCTGCACGGGCCAGCCGCGTGCCTCGTAGAACGCACGCCAGGCCGGGTCGATCAGCAGCGGGTAGTGCGGGGCGTCCAGCTGGATGTAGCCGCAGCCCAGCCTGACCAGCTCGGCGACCTCGTCCCGCAGCACCTGCACCACGTCGGTAAGGAAGGCGTCCAGGGTCGGGTAGGCGGCGGCCGACTTCTCCGGCGACCAGAGGTTCGCCAGCAGCGAGGGACTCGGCAGCGTCACCTTGACCGGCCGGGTGGTGCAGCCGCGCACGAACGTGAACTCCTCGGCGGCCAGGTTGCGGCGCCTGCGCAGCCGCCCGACGACCGCCAGGTCCGCCGGGCGCTCGATCGTGGCGTCGCCCACCTCGTCGGAGTGCCACTGGCCCCAGAGCCAGGCGTCCAGGCTCACCCCGGCGAATCCGTCGCAGGCCGCGGTCAGCTCGGCCTGGAACGACTCGCGGCGCATCTCGCCGTCGTTGACGACCGGCAGGTCCACGTCCTGCTGCAGGGCGACGACCTCGCGCACCGCCCGGTCCTCGGCCGCTTTGAACGCGGCCGGCGCGAGCTCGCCCCGCGCGTAGGCGGCGCGCGCCTGCAGCAAGAACGGCGGGCGCAGCAGGCTGCCGACGTGCTCCACTCGCGCGGTGATCGTCACTCACCCAGCATCCCACCCGGTCCGCGCCGCCGGCCGCCTACCACCGGCTGCCTACCACCGGCCGCGATGTACCACCTCATCGAACGGGCGGCGGTCAGTACTTTGGATCGGGGCGAGCGGCCGGTCGGTCGGGTAGCCAAGCGATATCAACAGCGCGGCAGGTTCTGGCACGCGCCCGCTGATCCGCCGTATCATGGCGGAATGCATCGCTGCGCAACGCTGACCTGGTGGCCGTCCTAGGACGACCGCCTGGAAGTTGCGCACCCACAGGGGTCGTCCGGCCGGACGGCCCTTTTCTTTTTCCATAACGGGCCGTGCGGCCGACTGACCCCACTCCTGACGGAAGGAATCTGACGTGACCGCACCCCTGATGACGTTCCCGGCTCCGGCCGGGGCCGGCGGACCCGCAGGGTCCGCCGGGTCAGCCTCGCTGGCGGCCGCACAGCGGCGCAGCACCCAGCTCGAGGCGCTGATCGCCGCCGACGCGTCCCGGTTCAGGATCCTCACCGGGGACCGTCCGACTGGCCCGCTGCACCTGGGCCACTACTTCGGCACCCTGGGCAGCCGGGTCAGGCTGCAGCGGGCGGGCGCCGAGCTTTTCGTGCTGGTGGCCGACTACCAGGTACTCACCGACCGGGATGTCGCCGACCGGCTCGGCGAGCACGTGACCGGCCTGGTGGCCGACTACCTGGCGGCCGGGATCGACCCGGCGGCGGCGACGATCTTCGCGCACAGCGCCGTCCCGGCGCTGAACCAGATGATGCTGCCGTTCCTGTCGCTGGTCTCGGTGACCGAGCTCGGCCGCAACCCCACCGTGAAGGAGGACATTGCCCAGTCCAGGCAGGCCTCGGTCAGCGGGCTGATGTTCACCTATCCCGTGCACCAGGCCGCCGACATCTTGTTCTGCAAGGCCAACCTGGTGCCGGTCGGCAAGGACCAGCTGCCGCATGTCCAGGTCACCAGGGCGATCGCCCGCCGTTTCAACGACAGGTACGCGGACGGGTCCGCGTTCTTCCCGCTGCCCGATGCGCTGCTGTCCGCGGCGCCGAACCTGCTGGGCATCGACGGCGGGAAGATGAGCAAGAGCCGCGGGAACGCGATCAGCCTGTCCGCCTCGGCCGACGAGACCGCGCGCCTGATCCGGCGGGCGAGGACCGACACGCGGCGCGACATCAGCTACGAGCCCGATGCCAGGCCCGAGGTGTCCAGCCTGGTGCTGCTTGCCGCTCTCTGCCAGGACCGCGATCCCGGCGAGGTGGCCGCCGAGATCGGCGCGGGCGGGGGCGAGCGGCTCAAGCGCGTGGTCACCGAGTCGGTCAACGAGTTCCTGCGGCCGCTGCGGGCCAGGCGGGCCGAGCTGGCCGCCGATCCTGGATACCTGCTCGGCGTGCTCAGGTCAGGGAACGCCAGGGCCGCGGCGATCGCCGGCCGCACGCTGGCCGAGGTCAGGGACGCGATGGGGACCAGCTACTGACCGCGGGCGCCGGCCGGACGGACCGGCCACCTTTCCGGACCGGCGTCACGGCCCTAGCCTGGATGTGGGCTGACCTGACGATGGAGCCAACGTGCAGATCGACATCAGGCCGGTTGCCAGGCTGCGCGGTCCCGCACCGCTCCGCCTCGGCCCGGCGCTCGGGCCGGCCTTCGACGCGCTCACCACGTCGTCGGTGGACCTGTCCACGCTCAAGGTGACCTGCGACTGGATCCAGTACCGCAGCAACTTCGCCGAGCCGGTCAGGTGCCGCCCGGTGCTTGCCGAGCGGCCGCGCGAGCTGCACCGCAGCGCCGGGCTCGAGGCCGGCGGCGATCCCGGCGCGGCGCCGAGCCCGGCCGTGCCCGGCCCGGCCAGCGCGCTCGAGCTGGCCATCGACCTGCGCCGGTGCGGGGACCTTGACCTGGCCACCAGCGTCAAGCAGGCGCTGGCCGAGCACCCGGGCGGTGACGGCCAGGGCCGGACGTTCCTCGAGGACTGGACGCCGGCCAGCGCCAGCTGCATCTGGCGGTTCAACACCATGTACTGGCAGTCGCTGTCCCGGTGGGAGGAGGCCACCGGGCGCGAGTACGAGCAGGCGCTGCCCGGCGGCCAGAGCGACGCGCGCAACGCCGAGGCGGCGCGCGAGCTGATCGGCGAGCTGTTCCGGGTGTGGGACTCGCTGGAGGCCCGCCACGCGCTGCCCGACCAGCTCTACGTGGTCGAGCTCGGCGTCGGCAACGGCGGCCAGGCCAGGACCTGGCTGGACGCCTTCGTCGACCTGGACCGCAGGCACGGCCGCGACTACTACGCCAGGCTGCACTACCTGATGGGCGATTACTCAGGGCACGTGCTCGAGCGCGCCTGGCAGGTGGTGGCCGACCACGGCGAGCACGTCAGCGCGCTGGTACTGGACGCGAGCCGCCCGGCGCGGACGCTCGGCTTCCTGCGCGGCAAGGCGTTCTGCGTCTACATCTCCAACGTCTATGACAACCTGCCCACCGACGAGGTGGCCAGCATCGCCGGACGGCCCTACCTGGTCGAGGTGCGCGCGTTCCTGCGGGACGAGGACGCGATGAGGATCGCGAGGAAGGCGCGAGTCCGCAGGTCCGAGCTCGGCACGGTGATCGGCAGGCTGCTGCGGCTCGGTCCCGACCTGCTCGCCGAGACCGCGCCCGGCCAGTTCCCCGACCCGGCGGCCGCGGTCGCGCTCTGGGAGCAGGTCTGGTCGGCGCTGTACCTGCAGGAACGCTACGTGCCGCTGGACGGCCTCGACGCCTACCAGGTCGCGCCCTCGCTGACCGGGGAGATCCTGCGGCCGGCGCTCGACGGCAGCGGGGACGTCAGGATGCACGTCAGCAACGGGGCGCTGGCCAGCTTCACCGAGACGCTGCCGCTGCTGCACCCCTACGGGCGGCTGCTCTGCCACGATTTGTTCGTGACCCAGACGCTGGCGTATCACGGCGGGTTCTACGGGCCGGGCAAGTACGACGGGTCGGTGATGAACTGGGTGAACGGCCCCCTGCTGCAGCTGGCCGGCAACCGGCGCGGCTTCCAGGTGCAGATCCTTCCGTTCAGCGGCAGGCCGGAGGCGAACGTCAAGACGCTGGTCGCGCAGGTCAGGGACTGACCGATGCTGCTGCCCACCACGGTCGTCGGCTCGTACTCCGTACCCGAGTGGCTGGAGCGGCTGAAGACCGATTATTACCACCGGCGGATCAGCGCGCAGCATCTGAACGAGATCCATGAGGTCGCGATCAAGGCGGCACTGGTGGACCAGGAGCTTGCCGGGCTTGACATCGTCTCCGACGGCGAGCTGCGGCGCGACAACGACATCGACTACCTGCTGGCCAGGATCCCCGGGGTGGAGATTCCGCACCGCGCGAAGACCGACTACTACGACTACTACGACGCCGAGGTGACCAGGCCGCTGCCCGAGCCCGGCGAGACCGCGGCCGGCCTGGCCGCCGACTTCACGTTCACCAAGGCGCACACGCACAAGCCGGTCAAGTTCTCGTTCACGGGGCCGTTCTCCCTGTCGCGGCGGATCCGCGACAGCGCCTACGCCGACCCGGCCGACCTGGTGCGGGCCCTGGCCAGGTGGCTGAACTGCCAGGCACGCGAGCTCGCCGACGCCGGAGCCGACCTGCTCCAGATCGACGAGCCGTTCCTGGCCGGCTACCCGGATGCGGCCGAGCTCGCGGTGGAGGCGGTGAACATCGTCACCGCCGGGGTGAGCGCGACCTGGGCGCTGCACGTCTGCTACGGCAACCGTTACGCCAGGCCGCTGTGGGAGGGGCACTACGACTTCCTGTTCCCCGCCGTGCTCGAGGCGCGGGTCGATCAGCTGGTGCTCGAGTTCGCCAGGAAAGGGCCGGGCGACCTGCGGCTGTTCCGCCAGTACGGCTGGGACCGTGGCGTCGGCGTCGGCGTCATCGACGTGAAGTCGACCCAGGTGGAGGCCGCCGAACTTGTCGCTTCGAGGGTCCGGCGCGCGCTCGAGGTCGTGCCAGCCGGCCGGCTGACGCTCAACCCCGACTGCGGCCTGCGCCACCTGCCCGCCGAGGTCGCCAGGGCCAAGTTGCGGGCCCTGGTCGCCGGGACCGCGATCGTCCGCGCTGAGCTTGCCGCCGCCTAGCCGCCTGGCTGGCCCAGCGTCGGGTCCGGCCACGCGCCCTCGCAGAGCTCGTCGAGCTCGCGCTGGAGCAGAGCGGCCAGCGCGCCATGGTCAGTGATGCGCTCAGGGTCGGCCGTGACCACCACGCTGATCACGCCGGCATAGGACAGCACGGCGAAGCTCAGGGCCACGTTGCCGGCCACCATGGTGACCGGCAGCAGGTCGGTGATCTCGGCGCCCGCGAACCGCTGCCGGTCCTGCGGGCCGCGCAGGTTCGTGACGAAGACGTTCACGAACGGCTGGTGGTTGATGAACCACGCGAGCGCGCCGGTGGCGGCCAGCACCCGGAACGCGGGCGCGAGCAGCTCGCCCGAGGCGCCGCGGCGCCTGGTCTTGTGGGCCCTGGTGCTCGCCGCGATCAGTCCGAGCTGATCCGCCCGCGCGCCGCCGACCGGCAGCCGCACGGGCATGGTCCCGACAAGGTTGCCGAGCGACGACGGGTCGGCAGCGGGCCGCGCCGCCACGATCACCGAGGCGACCAGGTCGCCGGGTACCTCGCCGCGCGCCGTGACCAGGCTGGCGAGCGCCCTGGTCACGGCGAGCAGCATCACGTCGTTGACCGTCGCTCCGTGCGCCCTGGCGTAGGCGTGGATGGGAGCCAGGCCAGCCCGCGCGATGTCGTAGCTCCGTCGCGCGCCGGTACGGCCGTTCAGCGACGAGCCGGCCGACCAGGCCACCGCGGCAGGGTCGAGTTCGGTCAGCGCCTCGCGCAGGCTGGCCGCGCGGCGCAGCGCACGCCCCGCGACCGCGGCCGCCGATCCGGCCGCCTCGGCGGCCAGCCGGCCACGCGATGGCAGCGGGCGCGGGAACCTGGCGCGTGCATCATCGTCCTGAGCCTGCCCGGCCTGAGCAGACCAGACCGGAGCTGACCAGACCGGAGCTGACCTGACCGCGCCGTCGACCAGGCTGGCGAGCACCGCGAGCCCGCCGATCCCGTCGGCCATGACATGATGGAACATCAGCACCAGGCCCGTCTGCCCGTCGGCCAGGCCGGTGACGAACGTCGCCGACCACAGCGGCCTTGACCACGGCAGACGCTGGGTCGCAATCGCGGTCCATGCCCGCCGCAGCGCGGCGGCGTCGCCGGGCGGTTCGCAGGGCACCGACCTGACGTGCGCGGCGATGTCGAAGTCCGGGTCGTCCAGCCAGACCGGCCGCCCGCAACCCGGCGGGGTACGCGCCAGGACCTGCCGCAGCCTCGGCACCGCGGTAATGCGCTCGGCGATCATCGCGGTGGCCGCGCCGATATCGAACCGCGGGCCGCCGTCGAGCAGGAGCACGGCGCCGGCCTGCATGGGCGCGGGTCCGACGTCGCAGTCGAGCAGCATCAGGTCGGCGAGGCTGACTCGCTCGATCGCCGGCCCGGGACTCATTTCGGGGACGCGAGGACCTTGCGCGGGTGGCTGCCATCGACATAGCCGAGGAACGGCGGGTAGATGTTGTAGCCGAGCAGCTCCTGCAGCCGCTCGGGCAGCCGCGCCACGGTGCCGCGCGGAACGGCCAGGCAGTGGTTCTCCTGCGGGCGCAGCCAGGCGGCCGCGTACTCGAGGATCACGCCGAGCCTGGGCTGCCCGGTCTGGTTGGCGCCGCCGCCGTGCCACAGGCTGCCCAGGTAGAACATGGCCGAGCCCGGCGCCATCGTCGCGGCAAGCACCGGGTCATCGCCGGTGGGCTGCCTGCCCGGCTCCCACCGGTGGGAGCCAGGCACGAACCTGGTGGCGCCGTTCTCCTCGGTGAAGTCGTCGAGCGGCCACATCGTGTTCACCACGACGGGCGGATGGGGCTGCGGCAGCGGGTAGATGGCGTCGTCGCAGTGCAGTACTTGGGCCTTCTCCCCCGGCCCGATCCTGATCCCGACCGGGGCACTGAGCTGGTAGTGGCCGAGCACCCGGTCGAGCGCGCCGAGCAGCAGCGGGTGCACGGCGGCGGCGTCGAAGGTCCTGGTCTTGGCGAACAGCGCGTACACCCGCTGGGTGGAGTAGCCCTCGAAGGCGTTGCGGCCGGTGCGGGTCGCCTCGAGTATCCGGCCGAGGTCGGCCCTGGCCGCCGCGACGTCGGCAGCGGGCATCATGCCGGAGACGATCACGTAGCCATCCTCGGCAAGCCGCCGCGCGATCTCCTCGCCGCTGGACCCGGCGGCGGGAACGGCCGGCATCACGGGCGCACCACTCGGAGGCGCCGGCCGTCGGCGGGTGCGGCGGCCGGCACCGCGGGCCGACCTGGTCGGGCCGTCGAGCGCCAGGCAAGCAGCGACCACCGGGACAGCGCGGAAAGAACCGAGGCGAGGCTCAGCGCGGAGAGCACAGAAAACACCGACCCCGCCGACCCGACCGAGCCCGCCGACAGGATGGAGCCGACCGAGCCGATGCTCAGGATCGAACCCGCCGAGCCGACCGAAAGGATCGACCCCGCCGAGCCGACCGAAAGGATCGACCCCGTCGAGCCAATGCTCAGGATCGATCGCGGTGCCGCCGTCTGACGTGGCCGGCGGGCGGGACGCCGCGCGCGTCGCTCTGGTCGCATCCTCGCATTGTCGCAGCGCGCCGCCGGGCCGCACCAGCCCGGCCGACGGTCGCGCACCGCGAGGCGGGGCCAGCCAGCGGGCGGCAGCCACCCCGTGGGATGGAGTTATGCCACTGATATTGATGACGATTTTATTACGCTTCAGCATTTCTGCTGACGTCCGGCCTGCCTGTCTTCTATCCCGGTGCGATAGACCCGGTTCGACTCCAACGGTGAGGCGGAGGATGCGAGCGATGAAGGCACGAAGTTCGCTACGTGCACGGTCCACCACGAGGGCTCTAGCGCTCGTCGCGGCGGCAGGATCCCTCCCGGCCATAGCACTGGCGCAGTCAGCCTCCGCGACGGCCGCGCAGGCCAGCCCGGCGGCGTCGGCGGCGAGGACCAGCGTCCAGCAGCCGCTGACTCCGGCGCTCGCCGCACGGCTGTCCACGAACGTCAGCCAGCATGTGATCATCATCATGCGGAGCCAGCCGAGGGCCGCGCACGTCGGCACCCACGCCCAGGCGGTGCGCGCCGGCGCGGTCGCCGCCAGCCAGGCGGCGCTGCGCAGCGAGCTTGCGAGCGTGCACGCCACGCATGTGAAAAGCTTCACGCTGGTGAACGCGGTGGCGGCCACCGTCTCCAAGGGCGAGGCCGCGCGCCTGAAGGCCAACCCGTCGGTGGCTGAGGTGATCCCCGACGTCGTCATCCACGGCGCGGCGCCGACGACGGCGCAGGCCGCCGCCAAGTCGGCGAAGGTCACCAAGTCGGGGCGAGGGCGCCAGTCGCCCAGCCTGACGCCGCACGTGCTCCCCGGCGCCTGCTCGGCCACCACGCCGCAGCTTGCCCCCGAGGGCCTCGCGCTGACCAACACCGACTCAGACAACCCCAGTGCCAAGACGGCGCGCTCGCTCGGCATCACCGGCGCGGGCGTCAAGGTGGCCTGGATCGCTGACGGCATCGACCCGAACAACATCAACTTCATCCGGCCGAACAACACCTCGGCCTTCGTCGACTACCAGGACTTCACCGGGGACGGGCCGGGCCAGGTGACCAGCGGCGACGAGGCGTTCCTCGACGCCAACACGATCGCCGGCCAGGGCCTGCACACCTACAACGTGCAGAACTTCGGCGCCCAGGCCGACCCGACCGCGTGCAACATCAGGATCGAGGGCGTGGCCCCGGGCGCCAGCCTGGTCGGGCTCGACGTGTTCGGGTCGTTCGAGGACACCACCGAGTCGAACTTCCTGCAGGCGATCAACTACGCCGTGGAGACCGACCACGTCAACGTGATCAACGAGTCGTTCGGCTCCAACCCGTTCCCCGACGTGACCGCGCTCGACGCCACCAAGCAGTTCGACGATGCCGCGGTCGCGGCCGGCGTCGTGGTCGCCGTCTCGAGCGGCGACGCCGGTACCACCAACACCATCGGCTCGCCGGCGACCGACCCCAAGCTCATCTCGGTAGGCGCCACGACGCAGTTCCAGTTCTACGCGCAGACCAACTACGCGGCCGCCGACTACTTCGCGACCAGCGGCTGGCTGAGCGACAACCTCAGCTCGCTCAGCTCGGGCGGCTTCAATGAGACCGGCGGCACCGTCGACCTGGTCGCCCCCGGTGACATCAGCGCCGCGTCCTGTGACGCGAGCTCGGAGTTCGAGGGCTGCGTCAACTTCAAGGGCCAGTCCTCTGACGTCGAGGAGGCCGGCGGCACCAGCGAGTCGTCGCCCTTCGTGGCCGGCGCCGCCGCGCTGGTCATCCAGGCCTACCGGCAGACCCACGGTGGCGCCACCCCGACGCCCGCCCTGGTCAAGCAGATTCTGGTCAGCACCGCCACCGATCTCGGCCTCCCGGCGCAGGAGCAGGGCGCCGGCCTGCTGAACACCTACAAGGCCGTCCAGCTCGCCAAGTCGATCCGCACCTCAGATGGCTCCCCGGCGCCGACCGGCGACACGCTGCTGCTGAGCACCAGCCAGCTCAACGCCGTCGATGCCCCTGGCAGGTCGGAGAGCTGGCCGGTGACGATTACCAACACCGGCGCCGGCGCCCAGTTCGTCGACTTGGCCGGCCGGACGTTCGGCCCCGACCAGAACGTGCAGACCGGAAGCGTTACTCTCAGCGATGCGACCAGCCCGCAGTTCGTGAACTTCCAGGGCCTGACGAACAACTACGCGACCTTCACCTTCAACGTCCCGGCCAACCAGCAGCGGCTTGACACGTCCATCGCCTACCCGGGCAACCCGGCGAACGGCAACAACGCGCGCGTCAGGCTGATCCTGATCGACCCGACCGGCAAGTTCGCCGCGCACTCGCTGCCGCAGGGCGTGGGCAACTACGGCAACGTCGACGTCAGGTTCCCGGCCGCGGGCACCTGGACCGGCGTCGTCTTCAGCGACGTCGCGGCGGACGGCGGCACCAACGGCACCGTCCCGTGGCGCGTCGCCACCCAGCGGTTCACCTCGTTCGGCTCGGTGTGGCCGGACCACTTCAGGCTGGCGCCAGGCCAGAGCAGGACGGTCCACGTCCGCGCGACCACGCCGTCCTCCCCTGGGGACGCGGCCGGGTCGATCGGCGTGACGTCGTTCAGCACACCCGCAGCGCTGCATCACACCCACCTGCGCGCTGCTGTCGCCAGCGACATCACCGACGGGCAGGTCACGTCCATCGCCGTGACGCTGCGCAGCGAGATCGAGGTCACCAACAACACCGGTCACTTCAGCGGAGTGCTGACCGGCGGCAACGGACGTCCTCCCGGCCAGGGTCAGGAGAACTTCTACGAGTTCCAGGTCGGCCGCGGCGTGCAGAGCATCACCGCCAACGTGTCGCTCACCAACGACACCGCCGACCCGGTGGGCGCTTACCTGGTCAGCCCGGACGGCGACGCCGTCGGCTACGGGCAGAACAGCGTCAACGGCAGCCAGACGAACGCGCTGACTGCCTACACGCTCAACCCGACACCCGGGACATGGACGCTGATCATCGACTTCGCCGAGCCGATCGTCGGCGACGAGGTGTCCCAGCCGTTCACAGGGAACATTCAGTTCAACGACATCTCCGTCAGCGCGCCGGCTCTTCCGCACAGCTCGTCGACCAGCCTCGCGGCCGGCACCCCGGTCACCGTCCCGGTCTCGATCACCAACAACGGCGCTCAGGCCGAGGACTTCTTCGTCGACCCGAGGCTGGACAGCACCTCGACGGTCACGCTGGGGGCACTTGACCAGGCCACTGGCCTGGCCCTGCCGCTCACCGGCAACCCGCCGTTCTGGTTCGTGCCGTCGGAGACCACCAGCGTCTCCGTGGCGGCCACCGCGTCGCTGCCGATCATGTTCGACTTCGGCCCGAACCAGGGCGACCCCGACCTGGTCAGCACCACAGGGACGACGGCGAGCGGCAGCTACACGCCAGGCGAGAACGTCACCGACGGAGTCTGGTTCGCAGCGCCGAGCGAGATCGGACCGTACCCGTCGGCCGCGCCGGCCGGCACGGTGAGCACGACGGCCCAGGTGACGACGCAGACGTTCGACCCGGCGATCACCTCCTCCACCGGCGACGTCATGCTGGCAGCGATCAACCCGAAGGCGACCTTCAGCCCGCTCGTCATCGGGCCGGGCCAGACCGCCACCATCGATATCACCATCACCCCGTCCGGCACCTCGGGCACGATCGTCACCGGCGACCTGTACGTCGATGACCTCCTGACCAACGTGCCGCCCTACGGCCAGGAGGGCGCTGACGAACTGGCCGCGATCCCGTACCGGTACATGATCAAGTAATGCAGGCTGGCCAGGGCGGGGCGGCATGCTCCGCCCTGGCCGGTCCTGCCCAGGCCCGGCCAGGTCCGGGCCGGTGAGGCTCTGAGGCCGCGGTGCCCGATGGGGCCGCGGCCTCGTGCTCTCCGCCGCCCCGTACTCCTCCCGGCCGTGCTCGCCGTTCGCGGTTAGGGTGGCGCATGGACCCCGTCAGGGCACTGCGACAGATCGCCTTCCAGCTCGAGCGGGCCGGCGCGCCAACCTACCGGGTGCGGGCGTTCCGGCGCGCCGCCGCGGTCGTAGCCGGACTGCCCCCGGGCGACCTGGACCGACGGCTGCGTGA
>DATIZP010000082.1:0-13414 GCA_035517035.1 Streptosporangiaceae bacterium
GTCATGAGCGCGAACGCCACCTGCCCGATGCCCGCGGCGTCCAGCACGGTGCAGGCAACGACAGCGCCCGCGGTCCGCAGCACGAGCCACTCGACATCCACGACATACCGCACGCTGACCGCGAGGTCGGGCGGCGGGTCATCCCGCCGCAGACATGCCGCCAGGGCGGCGGCCTGGGCAGCCCTGGCCTGCATGGTGACCATCGATGCGGCCTGCTGGTCGGCCGCCGATGCCGGCCGGGCGGCGCTCAGCTGGGCCGCCCTGGTCGGCAGGGCGGCGAGCAGCGTCAGCCAGCCCTGGCCGTGGCCCGCACCTGCCGCGGCCAGTTCCACGTCGGCCAGGCTGGCCTGGTGCCAGGCCGCCGCGGCCGGGCCGCGCGCCCACACTCGGAGCGTCAGTCCGGCGGTCGGCTCGGTCCCGGCCGCAGCATCCCGGCCGACCTGCACCCGCAGGCCGGGACCGAGGCCGAGGTCGGTAGCGGCACGCTCAAGGTAGCTGCCGAGTAGCGGTACCGGCCATGGCCCCGCGTGCGGCAGCGGCCCTGCGTCGCGCATCCGCAGCCCGCGCCAGGTAACCAGCGGCTGCCCGGTCGAGTCGGTGGCCTGCACGTCCCAGACCGTCTCGCCCGCTGCCGTCTCGATGCTGGCTGTCTCGGTGCCGGCTGTCTCGGTGCCCGCTGTCTCGGTGCGCGCTGTCTCGGCTTCTGCTGACGCGGGTCCCGCCTGTCGCGGAACCAAGGCGCGCGCGACGATTGGCCGCCCGGGCGTGCCCGCCTCGACGGGTGGCTCGGCTTGCGCCGCGCGGATCGTGACCGGTCCGACCGGGACCCGGCCGCTCCACGCGACCGACTCGCAGCCGGCCAGCGCGAGCCTGCGGTGCGGGACGCACGCCTGCACCAGCTGCAAGGTCGCGTCGCTAAGGCCAGGACTGCCGAGCACGAGACCGGCGGCCGACTGATCGTCGGCGGCTCCGGCGCCGAACCAGGCGAGATGGTCCCGCCCGTCGGCGAGCGCGCTCGCCGAGCGTGAGCCGACCTGGTGCACCAGCGTCAGCCGCCGGAATCGCCCAGCCTGGAAGCAGACTGGTTCAGGTCCGCCCATCTCACCGCTATAGAGGTCAGCCCCGTAGAGGTCCGCTCCGTACAGTTCCGAGCCGCGCAGTTCCGAGCCGTGCCGTACCGAGCCGTGCCGTTCCGAGCCTGGCGGCCGCGAGCCGATCGCCGCCGGATCGCCGAGGCCGGCCAGCAACCCGCCGGGCACCAGGTCGGCCGACTGCTGGCGCGGAATCAGCGGCTCGGCACTGAACGGCTCCGCACTGAACGGCTCCGCGCTGAACCTGGCCGTGCAGTGATCGACGGCGAAGTCGCTGTTGTCACTGCGCAGCGTGACGGTGACCGCGTCGGCGTCCCTCAGCGCGCGGATCCTGAGCACCGTCGCGGCGCCTCCGGACGGCAGCACGACGGGCGCGGCCGTCGTCAGCCCGCTCGCCGTGCGCAAGGGTCGGCCGGCCAGCACGGCCGCGGCCTGCGCCATCGCCTCCAGCGCCATGGTCGGCGCAAGCACCGGCACGCCATCGGGGCAATAGTCAGCCAGGTAAGGGTCGGTGCGCAGGGAGAGCGTCGCCTCGACGATCAGCTCGGCGTCCGGGTAGTGCACGAGCACGCGCTCGACAAACCGCCCGGCGGCGAGCCCGCCGTCTGCCTGCCGCGCCGCGACCGCGGTGGGCGCCGGTACGCCGACCCGCCCGTGCACGGCCAGCCGGTCCGGCAGACCGTCGGTGGCCAGCAGCTTGAGCAGCAACCTGGTCCCCTCGGACAGAGGCAGGGCGGCGAAGCCGGCCGCCCGGCAGGCCGCGGCGAGGTCGGCTCGCTCGCCGAGACCGGCGCCCGCCCAGACTGGCCAGTCCACGTGCAGCGCCCGGCAGCCAGCACTGGCCCGCGCCAACTGCCGCCCGTGCTCGGCGAGCGCGCCGGTCGCGAGCGCCAGCATGCCCTCGCCTGCAAGCCCGTACCGGCCGATCACCGAGCCGAACGTCACGATCAGCCGCAGCTTGTTCGGCCGGCGCAGGGTGGTGCGTTCTGCCGCGCGGACGGCAGCTGCCATCTGGTCAAGCGCCGCCACCTGCCGCCGGAGGACCTCATGCACGTCGGCGTGGGTCAGCTCGGCGATGGCGAGGTGCGTCGTCGGGTCCGTTGCGTGGCTGAGGGCAGTAACGCGACCGAGCCTGGACTCGATCCTGGTCACCGCCCCGACCATGGCCCCGTGGTCGGTCATGTCGACTACCTCGTAACTGACCCGCGCTCCGGCCGCGCGCAGCCGCTCGAGCTCGGCGATGATCCCGGCGTCCCCGAGCCGGTGACGGCGGCCGATCAGCGCGACGGCCGCGCCCGAGCAGGCGAGGACCTGGGCCAGCGCCAGTCCGGCCGCGCCCGAGCCGCGGCTGATCAGGACCACGTCCTTGGGACCGAACGGGAACTCGGCGCCGCCCGTCAGCGCGGCCGGCGCCATCACGGGCTCGCCGACGGCGCCGTCGGCGCCGATGACAAGCTCGCGGAGCTCGCCGGGTACGGCCGCGGCCACCGCCCGAGCGGCCCGGAGCCCCTCGCTGGTCAGCGGTGCGCGCACGACAGTGATGCCGAGGTCGCGATGCTCGGCATGCAGCGTGGCCCAGAACCCGGCAAGCTCGGGACCGGGACTGATCGCGACGAGCCGCCCCGTCCCGATCGCGTCCTGGGCCGCCATCAGCGCTGCGGCGCGGGTGGCGGTGTCGTCGAGGGTGCCGAGCACGGCGAGCGTGCGGTCGGCCTCAGGGTCGTCGATGAACAGCTCACCGACTTCCATTCGCAACGGCTCGCACCCGCCGGTCTGCACCCGCCAGGGCCGGTCGACCTCGACGGGCAGCCGATCCGCCAGCGGCCTGACCCGCTCGGCATAGCACCGGGCCCACCGCGCGGTTCCCGCCGCGAGCCTGGCCGGCTCGCTCCGAGGGCTCGGGCTGGCGGGGAAGGGCTTGCTGGTCGCCGTCGGCGCGGCGGCCGGTGCGGCCCCGGCCTGTACGGCGTCGGCCTGCCCGGCGTGGGCCTGCCCGGCGTCGGCCAGCCCGGCGCTGGCCTGCTCGGGCTTGGCGGAGTCCGCCGGTTCGCCGCGGCGTGCCCGGCCGGCATCCGGCGGTGAGATCTGTTCACCCCAGATGTCGATCGGCCGGCTCGGTCGGCCGGCGTACAGCGCGCCAGGCCTGGTCAGGGCTCCGGCAGCGAACAGTGTGGCGGCGGCGAGCACCACCTGACGGTCATCGGCCGGGTCTGCGTCGATGCTGATCACGGGAATCGGGCCGACCGTCCCGACCGCTGCGGCGAGCTGCCGGTCGATGCCGGTCTGCAGCAGCAGGCCGGCGCCGGCCACCGCGGCTCGTACGGCGGCGGACAACCGCCCGCCCGGCGGCGCCGCGGCGCCCAGCCTCGCGCCGAGCATCTCGGCGCTGAGCATGTCGGCGATCGCGCCTGGCTCGCTCACCTCGGTGCCGAGGCTGCCGGACAGCAGCCGACGGCGCGGCTGCCCGAACGGGAACTGCGCGATCTCGTCCATCACCATGCTCAGCTGCCCCGGCCAGGTGCTTGCCGGGGCGGCCAGCGCTGCGGAGCGCAGCGCGAGCAGCGCCCGCGCATCAGCCGGGCTTGCGCAGTCGGCCCACACCAGGCTGGCCAGCTCGCCGATTCCGTGCCCGGCGGCCGCCGCGGCCTGGACGCCGAGTTCGTCGAGCCGGCCGAGCACCGCCAGGATCCTGCTCAGCTCGCGCTGCGGAAGGTCGGCGTTGCCCGGCTGGCTCGCCAGCAGCAGCGCGACCGGCGCGTTTGGGTTGCGTTCGTCTCCTTCGGCGTCGTCCATGGCGGCGATGCCCGGCCTGGTGGTCAGCGTTCCGGCCGAGAGCTCGGGCAGCAGGGCGGCGGCCTCGCTCGCCGCCTCGGCGAGCCGGTCCTGGCCCGCCGCGACGATGGCGACCCTCACCTGGTGCCCTGGCGCGGATTCGGGCGCCTGCGCCGCGGCGCCTGCCAGGTGCACGGCCAGGTCCTGCATCTGGCCGTCGGACAGCCACGGCGCGATCTGGGCGATCCTGGCCAGCACCGTGCCTGCCTCGGCCCGGTCCGCCGCCCGGATCAGGTAGCAGAACGGGTAGTGCGACGCGGCCGGGTACGTGCCGGCCGGCGGGGTGCGCGCGGCCCAGGCACCAGGCTCGGGCGCCGGCCTGGTCCTAGCCCTGGCCCTGGCGCCGGTTCTGGTCCTTGTCCTCGTCTTGCCGGGGACCCGGACCAGCACCCGGCCGCGTGCGGCCCTCTCGGTCGGCGAGCGCCAGGAACCGCCGCGCAGGACCAGGTGCACGGCGAGGTCGCCGGGGCCGGAAGCACTGACCCCGGCGTGCCGGGTTCCGGCGGACCAGGGCTCGGCGGCCGGGAGCGTCCGCAGGCCGGAGCTCGGATCGGCGAGCAGCGGATGAGGCGTCCGGATGCCGGTAGATGGCGGTAGCACACCGTTCGCGACCGCGAGCACGGCCTTGATCAGTCCGGCCGCCCCCGCGGCGGCTCCCGCGGAGCCGATGTTCGCGCTCACCGCTCCGAGCGCTGCAGGGCGGCCGGTGCTCGTCCGCAGGGAACCGAGTGCGGCAAGCTCGGCCTCGTCCGTGACCGGAACGGCCGTGCCGCAGCCCTCGAACAGCTCGATCTCGGCCGGGTCGAGCCGGGCCATCTCGTAGGCCGCCCGCATCGCGGCGAGATGACTGGCCGTGACCGTGGCACCCGCCGCCGGCGGGTGCTGGCTCTGGTGCGGGCTCCGGTGCGGGGTCTGGTGCTGGCGGGCCGGACCCTGACCTGGCACGGCGGCCGATGCCAGTCCCCAGCCGAGTATCTCGGCGTAGACGGGCAGGCCAGCGGCCGCCGCGTCGGCGGAGCGCATCAGCAGCACCATCCCGCAGCCCTCGCCGGGCAGGAAGCCGGTCGGGTTCTTGTCATAGATCCGCATGTCACCGGCGGCCAGCAGGCCCGGGCCGGCCAGGACGGCGAGATCCAGTCCGTCGATGCCGACCTCAACGCCGCCCGCAACCGCCAGGTCGATGTCGCCGCTGGCCAGTTCGGCGCACGCCGCGGCGACGGCGGCCAGCGAGGACGCGCCGCCCGCGGTGACGTCAAGCCCGATGCCGGCGAGCCCGAGGCGCCTGGCCAGGCGGGCGGCGACCGTTCCCGGCGCGCCGTCATCCGGCGGGCCCGCGGCGACCGCGGCGAACGGCGCCAGGCAGCGTGCCGCGGCTCGCTGGGCCTGATCGGCACGGGTGGCCTGGGCACGCCGCGCCACGGCGGCCGCTGACCGGCAGCCGAGGACCACAGCGGACCGGCCGGCCGGCAGATCTCGCCCGTCATCGAGCCCTGCGGCGGCGAGCGCTCGCGCCGATGTCTCAAGCGCCAGGGTGACCGCCGGGCTGGCCGGGTCCGCCGGGGTCTCTTTTTCCGGAGGGCTCTCTGGTCTCGCAGGATCTCTGCCGACGTGCGGCGCGGTCGTGCGGGATTCCCAATGGCCGATCAGCGCGGCCCGCGGCCGGCGTGCGGGATCCAGTCCGGCGGGGGAGCGCTGCCCTGGCGGGATGCGCCGAAAGGCACGTCGCCCGGTGGTCACCAGGTCCAGCATCGCCGCGCTGTCGTCGGCGTCGGGATACCGGCAAGCCAGCCCCACCACGGCGACCGAAGGCTGACCGCCAGCGACAGCGTCAGCCTGACCTGTCGCGCCGGGCTCAGCGGTCATGCCGTCGGCCCGCATCGCGAGTTCGGCCAGCGCCACCAGTTCGGCCAGCGCCGCGAGTTCGGGTCGCACCGCGGGCAAGGGCCGCGCCCGAAGTACAGCCCGGGCACGCGCGCGCCGACCACTGCTCGGAAAGTCGCATTCCCACCATTCCCCCGAATGTGGCCTGCCCGCCGCTCGCCTGCTGGCCCGATAGGCCCGCACCGCGGCCCGGCTCGGCCGACGATCTGAGTATCCGCAGGCAGCGCACCCCGTCGCGGCTCGATCGAAACGCCATTATCGACGCGCGTCAAGAGGCGGTCAAGGTGCATTCTCGGACCCGGAGCGAGGACGTCGGCCTTGCGGTCATTGCGCCGGGATCGCGCTCTGCCGGTCGGCCAGTCCGTTGTTCCGCCGGTTCGCGCTGCCTGTCCGCAGGCCGGCACCGGCGGACAGGGTCGCGGCTAAGTCCCGGCGGATTGATTCCGAGCATGTACCACATTTAGCTATGATTTGCACGCGTCACGCTTTCATGGCATGACTCGTGCGAGTTGCGGAAGCCGAGTCGCCAGGCCGCCGAGGCGGCGGGACCACCGGCACCGCGCTCGCGAGCACGCGGCCCGCAGCTCACAGAGTGCGGTAAACGCGCGTTTCCAAGAGGCCTGCGGAGAGAAGAGGGGTACGGCGTGCGCGGCATGCATCCGTCCAGGCGCGGCCAGCGGATCTGGGCTGCTCTGCTGCCTGCGGGAGCGGTGCTGCTGCTCGCGACGGCAGGCTGCTCGGCGTCGGTGTCACCGACCGCGGCCACATCGCCGCGGCCGAGCACCTCTCCGTCGCCTACGCTGTCCCGGCTTCCCCACGGGACCTTGTTCCTGCGCGGCAGCATTCTGTCCGGCATGACCGAGACCTCTGCCAGCGACGCCTGGGCCGTCGGGTCCATACCGACGGCACGCGATGGGTCGACGGCCGACAGCAGGTCGGCCGCGCTGATCGTGCACTGGAACGGCACGACGTGGAGCCAGGTGGCAGTCCCCGAAGCGGGCAGCGTCGAGGCCCTGACCGGCGTGGCCGCGACGTCCGCGACCGACGCCTGGGCGGTGGGCAGCTATTACAACACCAGGACGCTGATCCTGCACTGGGCCGGAAGCTCATGGCAGGAGGTCGCGAGCCCGACCGGCGGCGTGCTGACCGGCGTGGCCGTCGGCCCGTCGGGCGTCGCGTGGGCGGTCGGCCAGACCATCAACGGCTGGCCGCTGATCCTGCGCCTGGTCGGTGGGAAGTGGCAGAACGTCACCGCGCCGGACCTGCCAAGTACGGTGCTCGAGTCCGTGGTCGCGACCTCGCCGAGCAATGCCTGGGCGGTCGGTGTCAGCGACACCAAGCCGCTGATCCTGCACTGGAACGGCACCGCGTGGAGCAAGGCCCCGGTTCCGAGCCCAGCGGGCGGCGGCACCCTTGAAGACGTCACCGCGGCGCAGGACGGTACCGCGTGGGCCGTCGGCACATCCTTCGCCGCACCGGGCCGTACCTTCATCTTGCGGTGGAACGGGACCGTGTGGACGCAGGTGCCGAGCCCGACCCCGGCCAGCGGCGCCGCGCTCGAAGGCGTCACCGCCTCCGGCACGAAGGGCGCGTGGGCGGTCGGCACCGAGCTGGCGAACCCGGGCCGGACATTTGTACTGCGCTGGAACGGCACCTCGTGGACCCAGGTCCCGAGCCCGGATCCCGGCACGAAGTCGGACACCCTGACCAGGGTCGTGGCCATCCCCGGCGGGCCCACCTGGGCGATCGGGTACGAGTCCGGGGTCGGGCCGATCATCCTGCGCTGGACCGGCTCAAGGTGGTCTGCGACGCAATAGCCCGCCGTCCGCTGGCGCCACTTTGCATCCGCTAGCGTCATGATCACGAGGCTTTTGGGCTGATTTGTGAGGCGCTAGAGGGTGCAAAGTCAACCTTGCCCGGCTGGCGGCGGGCCGGCGCGCGCGGTCAGATGGCGTCGGCACTTACGGGTGCGATATTCTTGCGCCGTGCGTAGCACCGTGCTGCTCCTTACCTAGCCGCGCCGACCTCCTGACGTTGGCGCGGCTGCCCCTCGTGGATCGGGGGGCTTTTTCGTTGGAGCCACAGGCAAACCAGGTGCCCACCCGTACGAGCATCGCGAGGAAGCAATGACAGCCGTAGAGCAGGAGGGGTTGGCTGGCGCCGACCACTCGCAGGCGGAGGCGTCTGACCAGTCGCCTGACAGGTGGGATCCGCGCGCGATCCAGGACAAGTGGCTGGCCAGGTGGCCGGCCATGAACCTGTTCCTGGCCAGTGACGACCCGGCGGACACGCGGCCGCGCAGCTACGTGCTCGACATGTTCCCCTACCCGTCGGGCGACCTGCACATGGGGCACGCCGAGGCGTACGCCGTCGCCGACGCGATCGCGCGCTACTACTTCCAGCGCGGCCGCAACGTGCTGCACCCGATCGGCTGGGACGCCTTCGGCCTGCCCGCCGAGAACGCGGCGATCAGGGGCAACACTCACCCCGCGGACTGGACTTACAAGAACATCGAGACCCAGGCGAACTCGTTCCGCCGGTACGCGCTCTCGTTCGACTGGACCCGTCGCCTGCACACCTGCGACCCCGAGTACTACCGCTGGACGCAGTGGCTGTTCCTGCGGTTGTACGAGCGCGACCTGGCTTACCGCGGCGACGGGCACGTCAACTGGTGCCCGCGCGACCAGACCGTGCTGGCCAACGAGCAGGTCATCAACGGCCGGTGTGAGCGGTGCGGTGCCGAGGTGGTGCGCCGCGTCCTGACCCAGTGGTACTTCAAGATCACCGAGTACGCGGACCGCCTGCTTGCCGACATGGAGCCGCTCGAGGGCAGCTGGCCAGACCGGGTCCTGCTGATGCAGCGGAACTGGATCGGCCGTAGCGAGGGTGCCGAGGTCGACTTCGCGATCGAGGGTCGGCCCGAGCCGGTGACCGTGTTCACGACTAGGCCAGACACGCTGTACGGCGCCATGTTCTTCGTGGTCGCTGCGGACTCGCCGCTGGCCGCCGAGCTCTGTGTTCCCGATCGTAGGCAGGAACTCGAGGCCTACCTGGCCCAGGTGCGCAAGCTGACCGACATCGAGCGCCAGTCGGCTGATCGCCCCAAGACCGGGGTGTTCCTTGGCCGCTACGCGATCAACCCGGTGAAGGGCGAGCGGATCTCGGTCTGGGCGGCGGACTATGTGCTGCCGGACTACGGCACTGGCGCGATCATGGCCGTCCCCGCGCACGACCAGCGCGACCTGGACTTCGCCAGGGTCTTCGGCTTGCCAGTCCGGGTGGTTGTGCAGACCGACCTGCCCGATCCCGGCCAGACCTGGCAGGCGACGCCCGGCGATGGCGAGCTGGTCAACTCCGGCCCGCTGGACGGGATGCGCAAGGCCGACGCGATCGCTGCCATCACCGCAATCCTGGAGAACAAAGGGCTCGGGCGGGCTGCCGTCGGCTACCGACTGCGCGACTGGCTGGTCTCGCGGCAGCGGTTCTGGGGCGCGCCGATCCCGATCGTGTACTGCGAGTCGTGCGGTGAGATGCCGGTTCCCGATGACCAGCTGCCGGTCAGGCTGCCCGATCTGCGCGGCCAGGACCTGGCCCCCAAGGGAATCTCGCCCCTGGCCGGCGCTGAGGACTGGGTGAACACCCAGTGCCCCAAGTGCTCGGGTCCGGCACGGCGGGACACCGACACGATGGACACGTTCGTGGACTCGTCGTGGTACTTCCTGCGGTACTGCTCGCCGCAGGACGAGAACGCGCCGTTCGACGTCGACGCGGTCCGCATGTGGTGCCCCATCGACCTGTACGTCGGGGGCGTCGAGCACGCAATCCTGCACCTGCTGTACAGCAGGTTCTTCACCAAGGTCCTCTATGACATGGGGATGCTGGACTTCGCCGAGCCATTCACCAGGCTGGTCAACCAGGGACAGGTGATCAACCAGGGCAAGGCCATGTCCATGTCGCTGGGCAACGGTGTGGACCTGGGCGAGCAGCTGGCGGCGCACGGCGTGGACGCGATCAGGCTGACGATGCTGTTCGCCAGCCCGCCTGAGGACGATATCGACTGGGCCGACGTGCGCCCCGAGGCGGCGGTCAAGTTCCTCGGCCGGGTGGCCAGGATCGCCGCGGAGGCCGGGGCCGCGAGCCCAGCCGCTGCGACGGGCTCGCAAGAGCGAGCGGCTGCTGCTGCCGCCGCCGGTGACGTCGCATTGCGCCGGGCCACCCACCGGACCATCGACGAGGTCACCAGGCTGGTCGAGGGAGCGCGGCTGAACGTCGCCGTGGCCAGGCTGATGGAGCTGGCAAGCGCGGCCCGCCGAGCGATCGACTCGGGCCCCGGTGCGGCCGACCCGGCCGTGCGCGAGGCGGCGGAGACGCTGGCCGTCCTGCTGTCTCTGTTCGCCCCCTACACGGCGGAGGAGTCGTGGGAGCTGCTCGGCCACGAGCCGTCGGTTGCGATGGCCGGCTGGCCTTCAGCCGACCCTGCGCTGCTGGTCCAGGACCAGGTCACCTGCGTCGTCCAGGTCAACGGTAAGGTGCGGGACCGGCTTGAGGTCCCGCCCGAGATCGGCCAGGACGCGCTGCGCGAGCTAGCGCTGGCAGCTCCCGGCATCATCCGCGCCCTGGGCGGGCGCGGGATCAAGACCGTCATCGTCCGCGCGCCCAAGCTGGTGAACATCGTCCCCACGCCTGACTGATCCCCTCCCGGCTGATCAGACGCGGCGCAGCACGGCCACGACCTTGCCGAGGACCTCAGCCTCGTCGCCGGGTATCGGCGTGTAGGCGGGGTTGTGCGGCATCAGCCAGATGTGGTCGCCTGAGCGCTTGAAGGTCTTGACCGTGGCCTCGCCGTCGATCATGGCGGCGATGATGTCGCCATTCTCCGCGACGGGCTGCTGCCGGACGACGACCCAGTCACCGTCCACGATTCCGGCATTCATCATCGAGTCGCCGACGACCTTGAGCAGGAACAGCGTTCCCTCGCCGACAAGCTGCCGAGGCAGCGGGAAGATGTCCTCGATTGCCTCCTCGGCGAGTATCGGTCCGCCAGCGGCGATCCTGCCGACCACTGGAACGTAGGCAGCCTCCTGCGAGGTGATGTCCATCGCCATGTCGTCGTCGATGCCGATGTCAGGCCTGACCGCCGGATGCCCGGGCAGCCTGACCTCCACGGTGCGCGGGCGGCCGGCGTCGCGGCGCAGGTAGCCCTTGTTCTGCAGGGTCGATAGCTGGTAGCTGACGCTTGAGGTGCTGGTCAGCCCGACGGCCTCGCCGATCTCGCGCATCGAAGGTGGGTAGCCACGTCGCTGCACGGAGTCGCGGATCACCTGCAGCACCTTGCGCTGCCGCCAGGTGAGCACGTGGTCGGGATCAGGCTGATCGGGCAGGTCAGGTACCGGTACCGGCACCCTCATGCTGCCCTTTGGCTTCCGCCCCGGCCTCCCGCGCGGCCGCTCACCGGCCGCCGCCAGGTCGCCGCCGGCCAGTCCGCCGCTCAGATCGCTGGCCGATTGATCTATGCCGGCGTGATCGATGTCAGCATGCTCAACCCCGGCCTCCGCGGAGGCGTCGGCGCCGTCCCTGGCCGCCTGCTCGGCTGGCGCTCGCTGATCCGGCGAGCGCCAGCCCGTAGTCCCTCCGCCTTCTGTGTCGCTATTCATCTCGGGCCTCCGGCTCGATGTCTGATGTCATGGCCGACGCTAGTGGTTCCTGCCGACGAGATCAAACATCTGTTCGACGGTTGTCGAAAAGTGTCGGACCCTTGCGGTATAACTTCGATCGTACCTTCGTTCGATCGAACGCTCGGACGATAGAACAGGGGTGCGATCGAACTGCCGTTCTGTAGGAGGCGTGCCATGACTATGACGAGTGCGGCTGAGTCGAAGCTCAACGCCAGGATCAGGCCGGACATCGCGGCGATGCGGTCGCGCACCAGTTACCCGAAGCGCCGCCTCGCCGTCGTCCCCGACACAGGCGCCTCGCACCAGGCGAATGGCCTCGGAGCGGACGGCGCGCCGTTTCCCGCGCTTACATCGCGGACGCACGGATCGGCGGACCCGGCACCCGAGGCGACGGTCGGAGGGGGACCGGGCGAAGGCGAGTCCGCGGCGCAGGTGACCGCGGTCCAGGTGACCGCGGTGCAGGTGATCGCAGCTCAGGTGACCGCAGCAAGCGGGCGGCCCGGAGGAGCCGGCGCGGCGAAGATGCCGGCCAAGGGAGCCCATGCGGCGCCGCGACGGCGTTCGCCGGCCGCCGCGCCGATCAGGCTGACCAGACGCGGGCGCATTGTGGTCTGCCTGGCGGCCGTCCTTGGAGTGATCGCCGTTGCCGGGCTGATCTGGATCCTGGTCGCCGGCCAGGCGCGGGCGGCTGGTCACGTGCGGCCCGGAACGTCAGGGAGCGGCGGTCTTGAGCGCGTCGTGGTCCGGCAGGGGCAGACTCTCTGGATGATCGCCACGGCCGCCGATCCATCTGCCGACCCCCGCGTCGTCATCCAGGAGATCGTCAACCAGAACGGCCTGGCAGGCACGAGCATCCAGGTCGGTCAGGTGCTGTGGGTTCCACGCGGATAGCGTGCGCGCCGTTCCGCGTGATGGGCGGCGGCCAGCCGCTTGGGCGCCACTGCCGAGGATGTTCTCGTCGGGCGAGGCGGTCGCGTAGACCACGTGCCGCGGCTTCCTGCCGGCGTACGCTCGAAGCAACGCGAGGCCGCGGTGCCGCGGCGTGCGCGGCTGACCTGCGGGAAGGAACCAGCTGGATGGCCGACCAGTCCGATGTGCGCCGGATCGCGCTGGCCCTGCCGGGGACCGTCGAGGCTGAGGACCACTTCGGTTTCAGCCGGTCACCGGATGGACGATGCGAGGTTGGCAAGGGCCAGCCGCGGACCGCCGTTGATACGATCCGAGGTCGAGCGGTACCCGGCGGAGCTTCCCGGAGTCTGTCGCGGCTGGCGGGTCGTTATCCGGGGTCATGGCTGTGCCCACTTCTAGCGTGGTCCTCCATCCGCTCCTTGATCGAGATCAGGGCCATCAGGCCGGCTCGCAGGCCGGCCAGCTCCTGCGCAGAGATCAGCTCGGCTAGCTCCGCATCCACCGCTTCGATGGCCGTGCGGATCGTGACGGCCGCCGCCTTACCCCGCTCGGTGACCTCGAGGGTCTGCCTGCGCCTGTCCTGCGGGTCGACGTCGCGTACCAGGTAGCCCCTGAGGACCAGCGTGTCGATCAGCTGGCTGGCCGCCTGCTTGCTCACCCCGAGCTCGCGAACCAGGCCGGCCGCGGAGCCGCCGCGGTTGGCCATCCCGCCGAGCACGTACGGTCCGTTCCTCGGCACGTCGTCGAACCCGGCCGCGGCGAGGCCAGCCCTGATCGCGTTGCCGTAGCTGTTGCGCGCCGCGCGCAGCAGCGCCGGGATGACGATCTCGTCGACGTCCGTCGCCCGCGGCTCGCGGTCCTCCTGGTTCCCCGTTGTCATACACTCAGCCTGCCCGATGGGGGGGCATTAGTCAAAGAACTTGACAGTCAACTTGCTTAACGCTCAATCTGAGGTTCCGACCATGGAGCACGGCGGGCGCTCCATCCAGCGTTCGGGATTCGACACGGCGCCGTACCCGTGCCTGC
>DATIZP010000083.1:0-4510 GCA_035517035.1 Streptosporangiaceae bacterium
CACCAGCGCGCCGTCGTGATCCAGCCCGCGGGCCAGCCGCTCGATCTGCTCGACGTAGAACCGCTCGCCGGTCCTGCCGCGGGAGATGAACACGTTCGGCACCCGGTTGGCCACCACGTCCACGCCGGGATCGAGCTGCAGCGTGGCCTTCATCACCACCCGCGGCCGCCGCCCGTACTCGCTCAGCAGCTGGCGGACCAGCAGGAACGAGTCGCCCGGGCCGGCGTGCCTGCTGAGCACGATCACCGGCCTGGCCAGTCTGGCCAGCTCCTCAGCCGCGGTGAAATCGGGCTCGGTCACCCTGATCCGCAAGCCGAACGATCGGGTCGCTGCCCGGTACACCGAGTCGAGGAACCAGCGCATGATCGCGTAGTGCCGCGCCTGGTACGGCTCGGTGCGCAGCCGGCCGCCGAAGCCGCTGACCAGCCAGAGGCCCAGGCACATGAACACCGCCGCGGCGTCGGCGAACAGCCAGACCAGGGCGAAGAACACTAGCCGCAGCACCCGCCTGCGCCCCGACCGCGGCCCGCTGACCAGGTCGAAGAGCAAGGTCGCCGCGGCGAGCAGCGGGAACACGACGGCGACGGCGACGGCGATCACGACGGTCAGCGGCGCCAGCACGAGCCTGCGTATGAGCCTGGGCGGGAGCATAGGCCGACCCCCGATCCCGTTAGCGCCCGGCCAGCGCGGCGAGATAGGTCATGCTCGCCTCGTACGACCGCTCGATGCTCGCCTCGACCATCGTCTTGTCACGGTAACGCAACTGGGCAAGGTCAGGCGGCCGCAGCCCGGCACCGGCGGGCAGCACGTGCACCTCGACGCCGTCCGGCAGGCTGGACATCTCCTCGTGGAACCGGTGCCTGCGGGAGATCTCGAAGGCGACCAGGCCGACCTCCCACAGCCGCGTCGGCGCCGCCAGGGGGCTCTCGATCCGGCCGACCTGAAGCACGTACACGGTGCTCGCGCCCAGCGCCACGGCCCGGCCCACGGGGATCGAGTCGACCAGCCCGCCGTCGAAGTAGTTCTCCTCGCCGATCTCCACCGGCGGCAGCAGTCCGGGCACCGCGCACGACGCCAGCACGGCGGGGACCAGGTCACCGTCGCCGAACCAGCGGGCGCTGGCCCGCTCGATGCTGGCGGCGACGCACTGGAACGGAAGCCGCAGGTCAGCGAAGCTGCCGGGAAGCATGCCGGTCAGCATCTGCCGCAGCGGCTCGATCGAGTGCAGGTGGGTGCCCGACCTGGCGAGCCGCACCGCGCGCCCGAACAGTGTCTCGCTGAATACCTGCTGCAGCGCGTCACTGCGCCACAACTCGCCGAGCCGGTCGGCGCCGCCGAGCGGATCGGCGGCCACGAAGGCTCCGTTCATAGCGCCGATTGAGGTGCCGACCACAAGGTCGGGCATGACCCCAGCCTCGGCAAGCGCGCCGAGCATGCCGACCTCGTGTGCGCCGAGCAGGCCCCCGCCGCCCAGCACGAACGCAGTGGTCAACCGCTGCCCCCTTGTGCTCCGGCTATCTCCGCGCCGCGCCCGGATACCCGCGGCGGACCGTCCGGTCCAGGATGCCGAGCGTGGCGCGCAGGGCGGACTCAGGGATGACCGGGAAGATCGCGGCCTGCCGCCACTGCGAGCCGATCCGCGACCAGTCGTAATAGGACGTGACCTGCGTCCCGCCCCCATCGGCCGGCTCCAGCCGGTACCCGTACACGTGGCCGATCGGCGGGTCGATGTTGCCGGTGATCGTCCAGGCGATCTCCCGGCCAGGCTCGAACGTCACGATCTGGACGGTCACGTCGTACCTGCCGAGCGGGTAGTCGTTCAGCGCCTCGCGGTCCATGTGCACCACGAACCGGTCGCCGACCGCGGTCACCGGATCGCCGGTGGCGTCCATCAGCATCCCGGCGCTGTCGATCGCCACGTGCCCCTGCGGGTCGCAGAGCACGGCGAAGATGGCCTCCGGCTCGGCCGGAATGGCGCGCTGAACCTCAAACCGCTCTGTCGTCATGAGCCCATCCTCCCACCGGGCTGGCGAGGGCGAGCAGCGCCGTGCCCAGGCTCAGAGCGGGATGTTCCCGTGCCTACCGCGCGCGTGCTCGGCGGTGGCGATGGCCGCTGCGAGCGCCTGCCGGGTCTTGGCCGGCTCGATCACCTCGTCGATCACGCCGAGTGCCTGCGCCCTGGCCAGGCCGCCAGACTCGCGCTCGTGCTCGGCGGCAAGCTCGACCTCGAGCTCGTGCCGCTGCTCGGGCGGGGCGGCGGCCAGCGCCCTGCGGTGCAGGATGCGCACCGCGGCGACCGCGCCCATGACGGCGATCTCGGCGCCGGGCCAGGCGTACACGCGGGTGGCGCCGAGCGCGCGCGAGTTCATCGCGATGTAGGCGCCGCCGTAGGACTTCCTGGTCACCAGCGTGACCCGGGGCACCACGGCCTCGGCGAAGGCGTGCAGCAGCTTCGCGCCGCGGCGGACCACGCCGTCCCACTCCTGCCCGACGCCGGGCAGGTAGCCCGGCACGTCCACGATGACGACGAGCGGCACGCCGAACGCGTCGCACATCCGGACGAACCGCGCGGCCTTCTCCGCCGACGTCGCGTCCAGGCAGCCGCCGAGCCGCAGCGGGTTGTTCGCGATCACGCCGACGGTCCGGCCGCCGAGCCTGCCGAGCGTGGTCACCACGTTCGGCGCCCAGCGCGGGTGCAGTTCGATCCCCGGCGTGTCCAGCACTCCGCTGATCAGCGGGTGCACGTCGTAAGCGCGCTTGGGTGACTCAGGCAGCAGCGCGGCCAGGTCGGCGTCGGCTAGCTGCGGGCCGGCCGAGCCCGCGCCCTCGTGCTGGCGGCCGAGCAGCACGACGAGCTCGCGGGCCGCCACGATGGCCTCGCGGTCGGTCGGGGTGACCACGTGCACCACGCCCGAGCGCCTGCTGTGCGGTTCAGGTCCGCCCAGCCTGGCCATGTCCACGTCCTCGCCGGTCACGCTGCGCACGACGTCAGGCCCGGTGACGAAGATCCTGCCCTGGTCGGAGAGGATCACCAGGTCGGTCAGCGCCGGCCCGTAGGCGGCGCCGCCGGCCGCCGCGCCCAGCACCACCGAGATCTGCGGGACTTTGCCGGACGCCCTGGTCATGGCGGCGAAGACCGTTCCGACCGCGTGCAGGCTCTCCGCGCCCTCCCGCAGCCGCGCGCCGCCCGAGTGCCACAGCCCGATCACCGGCGCGCCGATCTCCAGCGCCCGGTCGTAGGCCGTCACGATCGCCGCGCAGCCCGCGCTGCCCATCGCGCCGCCCTGCACCCGCGGATCGCTGGCGAACGCGACAGCAGGCACCCCGTCGATCTGGCCCTCGCCGGTCAGCACGCCGCAGTCGTCGGCCGGCTGGAGCAGGTCGAGCGTCCCCGCGTCGAACAGCGCGCCGAGCCTGGCCATCGGATCGCGGCCCACGGGGGTGCCGCCGTTGCTCACGCCAAGGCTCGTCGCCGACGGCCCGGGCCCGGACACCTGGCGCTCAAGCTGAGCGGGCCGGCTGTCGAGAATGGTCACTTCGGGCTCCTTGGGGGTGATGGGAGTGTCTCCTTCAGACCTCGGTGAAGACGACCGCGACATTGTGACCGCCGAATCCGAACGAGTTGTTCACGACCGCCATCGGCCCGCCGGTCCTGGCGTGCAGGTCCGTCGGCTTGACCGCGATCTCCACGCCGAGGTCGTCCTCCGGGTCGTCCAGGTTGATCGTCGGCGGCGCGGTCTTGTCCCGCAGCGCGAGTATCGCCGCCACCGATTCGATCGCCCCGGCGCCGCCGAGCAGGTGCCCGGTCATCGACTTCGTCGCCGAGACCACCACGCCGGATGCCGCGGGGCCGAGCGCGGCGGCGATCGCCTGCGCCTCCACCACGTCTCCGGCCGGGGTGGACGTGGCGTGCGCGTTCACGTGAGTGACCTGCGCGGCGTCCACGTGAGCGTCGGCCAGCGCGTGACGGATCGCGAGCACCGCGCCGATGGCTTGCGGCTCGGGCTGCGCGATGTGGTGCGCGTCGGCGGAGTAACCAGCACCAGCCGCAACGGCATACACCCGTGCGCCGCGGTGCGCCGCGTGGCTCTCGGCTTCCAGGACCAGGATCCCGGCGCCCTCGCCGAGCACGAAGCCGTCCCTGCCCCGGTCGAACGGGCGGGACGCCCGCTCGGGCTCGTCGTTGCGCAGCGACAGCGCGCGCATGGCAGCGAACGCGCCGATGTTCAGCTCGAGGATCGCCGCCTCGGTGCCGCCTGCGACGACCACGTCGGCGCGGCCGTTCCTGATCATCTCGACCCCGTAGCCGATCGCCTCGGCGCCCGACGCGCACGCACTCACCGGCGTGTGCACGCCCGCCCTGGCACCGAGCTCAATGCTGATCCAGCCCGCCGACCCGTTCGGCATCAGCATCGGCACGGTGAACGGCGACAGCCGCGACCAGCCCTTCTCCTTGAGCGTGTCGTACGCGGACAGCACCGAGGAGATCCCGCCGATGCCGCTGGCCACG
>DATIZP010000084.1:0-6396 GCA_035517035.1 Streptosporangiaceae bacterium
GCCGGACCGGGCTCGTGCGGGCCGACCTGACCCTGCCGGCCGTCGCCGCCGTTGGCCGCCTGCGTGGTGAGCGCCCTGGCAACCTCGTCCTCAAGCGAGCCTCGGGAAGTCTCACCGGACACCAGGCTGGTCACCACGTCCCGGATCTCGGTCAGTCGGCGCACCGTCTCGGTGTGCCGGGAGATCAGCAGGTTCAGCCGCCGCTCGGCGCCGTCATGGATCGCGGTCGCCCGGGCCGTGGCGTCATCAAGCTGCTGCTTGGCCTGGGCCATGGCAGTGGCGATGGTGCTCTCGGCGTGCTTGTTCGCGTCGCCAACCACCTGCTCGGCCGCGGCCTGGGCGGTCGACGTCATCTCGTCCGCCTCGGCCTTGGCCGCGCCCACGGTGCGCTCGGACTGCTCGGCCGCGGCGGCCAGCATGCGCTCGGCGCGGTCCTGCGCCTCGGCCCGCTGCCGGTCGGTCTCTTGCTTGACGTCGGCCCTGAGCTTCTCGGTCTCGTCCTTGGCCGCCTCGCGCAGGTCGTTGATCTCCGACACCACGCGATCCCGCTCGGACTTGGCCTCGTCGGCCGCCAGCTTCAGGATCTGGCCGACGCGCTCGCTGATCTCTTCGTGCGCGGGCCTGGCAGCCGACTCGCGCGCCTCGGTCAGCTCGCCGCGCAGCCGCTCGATCTCGGCCAGGCACTGCGAGAGCGAGTTCTTCAGGTCGCGGATGGCACCGGTCTGCCGGGCGACGACCTCGTCGACCTGCTGGCGGTTGTAGCCGCGGACCTCGCGCTCCCATTCGATCACGCCGGAGTCGGCAAGGTACTCGCTGTGCTCGCTCATATGTCACCCGTCAGGTGCTTCGGGCAGATCCGGCGCGGATCGGCTCAGCAGTGTCCTGAACCGCAGGTCGGCCGGGCCTGCGTGTGGAACGGCCGATGAAGCCGCGGTCGGCGCACCCCTCACGCAGACATCGTTCAGCCGATGATGTGATGACTCTTGTCCCGGGCGGCTACCACCGCAACCGAAACGTTAGATTATCCCGATTTGACGTTCTTGATCAATCAGAATTGGTTCATCGGGGCACATGGTTGCTCGCAGGCGGGGCGTGACCAGAGAGGGGATCAGATGAGCGCGAACGGCCTGATCGGATCGCTGGGTGACGCCGCGCCGTCGATCGATCCTGCCGCATGGATCGCGCCTGGCGCGGTGGTGGTGGGCCAGGTGTCGGTCGGCCGCGGTTCGAGCATCTGGTACGGATCGGTGCTGCGCGGCGATGACGACACCATCTCGGTCGGCGAGGAATGCAATGTGCAGGACCTGTGCTGCATCCATGTCGATGCGGGCGAGCCCGCCGTGCTCGAGGCGAGGGTCAGCCTCGGCCACCACGCGACCGTGCACGGCGCCCTGATCGGGACCGGTTCGCTGATCGGAATCGGCGCGATCGTGCTCGGCGGCGCAAGCGTCGGAGCCGGATCCCTGGTCGCCGCGGGCACGGTCGTGCTGCCCGGCACGGTCGTCCCGGCTGGCGTGCTGTACGCGGGCGTGCCGGGCCGGGTGGTGCGCGAGCTCACGGACGCCGACCGCGACGGGTTCGCCCGCACCGCGGAGCGGTACGTGACCAGGGCCGACCGGCATCGCCATGCCCGCTGGTCAGGCTGAGCCGGCCCGCCGCCCCGGTGCCGCCGCCCCGGTGCCGCCGTCTCGGTGCCGCCGTCTCGGTGCCGCTGCGCTGGTGCCGCCGCCCCGGTGCCGCTGCGCTGGTGCCGCCGCGCTGGCGGTGGGCGAGTTGCGGCGATCGACCGGACTCGCCCAGGATGGGCGACCATTGCTGAGCGTAATTGAGGCGAGAAATGATCCTGATGGGTCATGCGGGACTACTGCTCCGGCCCGTAGCCTTGCATCCAGCATGATCGGACCCGGCAGCGCGATGGAGGTGAAGCGATGCGAGACGATCTTGACGACCGGCTTCACGATGCCGTGGCTCTCGACGAGATCGACCTGTACGCGGACGTGCTGAGCGCGGTGGCGGCTGCTGACCGACCCCTCACCGACGCCGAGCTTGACGCTGTCCTCGGTGTCCGCCGCACGCCTGGAGCATCTCCGTCGGCCGGCTCCCTTCCGCATTCCTGACCTCGCTCCCAGCCCGCCGCTCCCGCACACGCCGGCCCGTCTAGCGCCTTTCCCGTAGACCTCCGCCGGCACCCACGGCTCGACCGCGCGGCAGCACCCCCGCCCTGATCCCGGCATACCAGCCGAAACCGCACGTGATCACCTGGGTGTCCGTGGAATGGATGCCACATCCACTGCGTATTCTGGGACATCCGCCACATCCATCAAGATCATCTCCGGGCGGTACATGGCGCGGCGGCCGGCGGCGGCCTCGGGCACGGGGCGCGGCGGTCGGCGGCGGCCTCGGGACGGCCCGCGGCGGGCCACAAGGCGGTCGTCAGGATCTGGGTCCTCGACCCGGTCCTACGATCTACGCGACGGACCTAGCCCAATCGCCGAGCGTCGTGGGCGCTTCGCTGTCAGCAGGGCAGCAGCAAGGTGCCCACGATCTCCGGGAGCCTCGCGCGGATCGCATCACCACGGCCCACAGCGGGGCAGTTCACCGGCCCGATGAAATGAGCGCCCGTGTCGAGGGCCGGTCAATGCATTACGAAAATGGGATCCTGCCTTAGAGTGCCGGACATGATCGCGAGGTCGAGATTCGTCGTAGGCGCTCTTGTCATCGCTTTGATCGGATGCGGTGGCATAGCGGCACCGGCTGACGCCGCAATTTTCGGACGTACCCCTACCTATTCCGCCGACCATGGACGATCAGGCGCGAATGGCCGGCTCAACTACGCCAGGCTGGCCGCGAGTGCCGTCGGGGCGCTCGAACAGAGTTACTATACCGGCTCGGGCACATGGAACATGTGCGTTCCGGCCATATGCAACCAGACGAATACAGACTGGGGTGCTGATTCGCTGACCTACTCCCTGTACCTGCACTGGAAGCTGACCGGGGATCGGGGCGTCGCACCGATCATGAATGCATTGACGGGGACGGCCCGCCGGTATACGGCGGCCGACGGCAAGTGGAGCGACATACCGGAGTGGGACGCGATCGCCGATATCCGCGAATATCAGGTGACCGGAAATATGACGGCGCTGATCGATGCGAAGTCCGCATTCGAGGTGGTCGGCTCGGAGGATTCGGCGAGCTTTGCGGCCGGTGCCTGCCCGAGCATCGACTATCAGCGCCCGCACGGCGGCAGGGACCAGCACAAGACCCTGGAGACCGACTCCAATTATGTCAAGGCCGCGCTGCTGCTTTACCAGGTCACCGGGAAACCGTCCTATCTGGTCATGGCGGAGCGGAAGTACCACGCCATCCGCCGGTACTTCCTGAGCGGCGGGTCGGCGCTCTACACCGCGTACGTCCTCGACAACGGCAAGCGCTGCATTCAGGTGCCCGGCCAGTTCTTCGCCTCGGTGAACGGCAACATGATCTGGGATGGGGCCAGCCTCGCGAAGATCACCGGCAGCAGGCACTACCTGATTCAGGCGGTAGCCACGGCCCGGGCTGTGGGCCGGTACCTGTGCGACGCCACCGGCGTCTTCACCGACCTGCAGACCGAGAACGATGTCGTCGAGCCACTGGTCGAGGGGATGTACCTGCTGGCCACAACGGAAGGCCAGTCGTTCGCCCGCGCCTGGCTGCTCTCCTCGGCCTCGGCCGCGGCGGCGGACCGGACGGCCATCGGCGGCTACGGCCGGTTCTTCAACGGGCCGGCGCCGCTCGGCCCGGTCACGGCCTGGCAGGTGAACGGCGGGATCGCCCTGATGATCGCCGCGGCCAAGCTGGACCCGGGCGGCCGCCCCGCGGATCCCTGGTACTGGCGGCACGCCGTGTTCGTGCCGGACCAGAGGATCCTGCCGCCCGGGCCGTACGGCGCCGTCCGGATCACGTTCTCCGGCTCAGCCATCGCAATCATCGGAACCCTCGGCCAGCAGCGCCGTAAGCCCGGTCACGCCCGCGTCTTGATCGGCGGGCGTCCGATGTTCAACCGGATCGGCATCTGGCAGGGCGAGTTCAGCGGCCAGCGCGGGCTGGCTGACACCGTGCTGTTCGCCTGGCGCTGGCCCGCGCCGGGCCCGCACCTGATTACGGTCGCGGCGGCGAGGGATCAGCCGCCGGGCAGTACCTCCTTCGATATGACCGGCTATTACGTCGTCCGCTGAAGGCCGTCACTGCACGTCACCCCGTCGGTGTGCCCGGGGCCTGCCTGCCCGCTGCCGGAGTGCCGGAGGCATCTAATCTCATTCTCAGGTCTATACGCTCGGTGTGTACTTCGGGTGTATGGTGCTCGTGTGACGGTGCCCCTGACCCTGCTTGGCCTGCTCGAGAGGGAGTCGAGCCACGGGTATGAGCTCAAGCGGGACTACGACACCTACTTCGGCGGCGGGAAGCCGCTGCCGTTCGGACAGGTGTACGCCACGCTGCGGCGGCTGGCCAGGGACGGCAAGGTGGCCGGCGGGGACGCCGAGCCTGGCGCCGGTCCCGACCGCAAGCGGTACGCGATCACCGAGTCCGGGTCCCGCGAATTCGATGCCTGGCTCCGGCAGCCGATCGAGCCGGTGCCGCACCTGCAGACCGTCCTGTTCTCCAAGGTCGTTCTGGCGCTGATGCTGGGCCGCCCGGCTCGGGCGTACCTCGACACCCAGCGTGCCGCTCACGTGCAGCGCATGCGTGAACTTACTCAGGTCAAGCGGGCCGGCAGCCTAATGGAAGGCCTGCTCGCCGATCACGGCATGTTCCACCTCGAAGCCGATCTCCGGTGGATCGATGTGACGTCAGCCAGGCTCAACGCGCTGGCAGAAATGGTGCGCCCGACATGACTTCGGTAGACCCTGTCATGAACCTGTCCCCGGCTACGCGCCCGCGCGGCTGCCTGATCGAGGCCAGGGACCTGCATCACTGGTTCGGTCATACGCCGGCGCTTACCGGCGCCACCCTGTCGGTGGCGGACGGCGAGATCCTGGCCGTCATGGGCCCGAGCGGTTCAGGCAAGTCGACGCTGCTGCACTGCATGGCCGGCATCTTCCGGCCAGATCGCGGCGAAGTGTGGTTCGAGGGTCAGCGGATCGACGCGCTCGGCGACAATGCCAGGACCGAACTGAGGCGCACCGCGTTCGGCTTCGTCTTTCAGTTCGGTCAACTGGTGCCCGAACTGACCGTGGCGGACAACATCGCGCTCCCGCTGCTGCTCAACCGGGTCGGCCGGAAGGCCGCTTACGCCAAGGCGGCCGCCTGGCTGCCCAGGCTCGGGCTGGACGACCTGGGCGGCAGGCGTACCGGCGAGCTATCCGGCGGCCAGGCCCAGCGGGTGGCGCTGGCGAGGGCCGTGGTCGCCAGGCCGAAGATCCTCTTCGCCGATGAGCCGACCGGGTCGCTGGACACTCTCACGGGTGAGCTGGTCATGGACCTGCTGGTGTCCACCGCGCGCGAGGAGGGCTCGACCGTGGTGCTTGTGACGCATGACCCGCGGGTGGCGGCGTACGCGGATCGCGAGGTCATGGTCCGCGACGGCAAGATCATCGATCGGACCGACGCCGGGGCCGAGGTCGGCTGACCATGTACCGCCTCGGCCTGCACCTGACCCTGCGCAGCGGCCGGGAGCCGTTCGTCCGTCTCCTGGTCACGGCCGTCGCGGTCGCCGTCGGCGTCGCGATCATGCTGGTGGTGCTCGCGGACTTCCACGCGTTCACGACCACCAACAACCGTCCGTCGTGGGAGTCCACCGTAGGGCGGTCCGTCGTCCGCGGCTATACCGCGGCACCGGGCACGGAGCTGTGGAACTACAGCAACGACATCTATCAGGGCCAGACCATCGAGCGGCTGGACGTGGCCGCCCTGGGCTCGGGTGCGCCGGTGCCGCCCGGCGTCTCCCGGCTGCCGTCGGCCGGGCAGTACTACGCCTCGCCTGCCCTGGCCGCGCTGATCCGGAGCGTGCCCGCCGACGAGCTCGGTGACCGGTTCCCTGGCCACCTGGCTGGCACCATCGGCCAGGCCGCGCTGACCGGGCCTGACGAACTGGTGGTCTACATCGGCTACCCGGAAGCCGCGCTGGCCAGGCTGCCCGCCACGGTCCTGGTCGACAGGATCGCCATGGCGCCGACGCGGACGATCTGGACGAACTTCTTCCGTGACTCCTTCGTCGTCGGCGCGATCGCCTTCGTGTTCCCGATCCTCATCCTGGTCGGAACCGCCACCCGGCTGGCCGCCGCCCGCCGCGAGGAGCGGTACGCGGCGCTGCGCCTGGTCGGCGCGACGAACCGGCAGATCGGCGTCATTTCCTCGGTGGACGCAGTGGTCAGCGCGCTGCTCGGCAGCGTGCTCGGCATCGTGATCTTCCTGCTGCTG
>DATIZP010000085.1:0-20602 GCA_035517035.1 Streptosporangiaceae bacterium
TCGGCTTGCGGTCCGGCCCGGCCCGTCCCCAAGGCCGCCGCCGGCCGCCGCGCCCCGTGCGGCCGCCGCGCCCCGTGCGGCCGCGGCGCCCCGTGCCGCCCGGAGATGATCTTGATGGATGTGGCGGATGTCCCAGAATACGAAGTGGATGTGGCATCCATTCCACGGACTCCCAGGTGATCACGTGCGGTTTCGGCTGGTATGCGGGGATCCGGGCGGCCGTGCTCGGCCAGGCAGCCACGGCCGCCCCTGCGCGGGCGGGTGCGCCGCCGACACGGCTAGCGCACCGCGCCCGCCGCGTCGCAGCGGGCCTGACCTCGTCATTATGGCCCGTAGATGCTGCGGAGAGCGGCGTCGGCGGGCCATAATCGCGAGCGGCAAGCACAGCCGCTGACGGGCCCGCGACCTGCAGAAATTGGCATGTAACGTGCATGCATACCTAGGCCTCATCTTCCCTGCCTAGAGATGTCAGGCCCGTATAATGTCGTGGATGCGTGAGGTCGCCGACAACTGGCAGTGACTGCGCATACTCGTACAGTCTTAGTAATCACAGAGGAGTAACAGTGAGCGTCAGTCTGAGCAAGGGCGGCAACGTCTCCCTTACGAAGGCCGCCCCCGGCCTGACGGCTGTCATTGTCGGGCTCGGCTGGGACGCGCGGACCACCACCGGGGCCGACTTCGACCTCGATGCCTCGGCCCTCATGCTGGACATGGGCGGCAAGGTGCTGTCCGACGGCCACTTCGTGTTCTTCAACAACCTGAAGAGCCCGGATGGCTCGGTCGAGCACATGGGCGACAACCTGACCGGCGGCGGCGACGGCGACGACGAGCAGATCAAGGTCAGCCTCGACGCGGTGCCGTCCGAGTGCGGCAAGATCGTCTTCCCGGTCAGCATCTACGAGGCCGAGTCGCGGCAGGAGACGTTCGGCCAGGTGCGCAACGCGTTCATCAGGATCGTCAACCAGGCCGACGGCAACGAGATCGCCCGCTACGACCTGACCGAGGATGCCTCCTCCGAGACCGCGATGGTCTTCGGTGAGCTTTACCGCAGCTTCGGCGAGTGGAAGTTCCGCGCGGTCGGCCAGGGCTACGCGTCGGGCCTGCGCGGCATCGCCCAGGACTTCGGCGTCAACGTCGGCTAAGACGGACCTCTCGCGACAGCAGTCGGCTATCCGGGTAATCCCGGGTAGCCGACTCAGCTAGGCACATTGCGCTGCGCAGGAGGGCTCATGCTTGCCTTGTTCAGGTTCCCGATCGCGGTGTCCGTGCTGGGCATCGCCGCTGCCGCGGTGCTCGGCGGGGCCTCGGTGGCGGGGATCGTGGTCATCCTGGCCATACTCGAGATCTCGCTCTCGTTCGACAACGCGGTCGTCAACGCCACCGTTCTGGCGCGGATGGATGCCTACTGGCAGCGGATCTTCCTGACTGTCGGTGTCCTGATCGCGGTGTTCGGCATGCGGCTGCTCTTTCCGCTCATCGTCGTCACCATCGCCGGCCACATCTCGCCGGTGCATGCGATCGACCTGGCGCTGCACGACCCGCACCAGTACGCCGTCAAGCTCACGCAGGCACACCCGGCGATCGGCGCCTTCGGCGGCATCTTCCTGCTGATGATCTTCCTTGATTTCCTGTTCGAGGACAACGAGGTCAAGTGGCTCAGGCCGATCGAGGCGCAGCTGGCTAAGATCGGCAAGCTGGACCAGGCCTCCGCGATCATCGCGCTGGTCTTCCTGATCATCGCGGCAACCACGTACGCGCAGGCGCACGCGCTCGAGGTGCTGCTGGCCGGGGCCGCCGGGCTGGCCACCTACCTGGCCGTCTCCAGCCTGAGTGCGCTCTTCGAGTCCGACGCCGACGAGGTGGCCGGAGCCGGGCAGGCCGACGGCGACGGCGAGCCGACGGTGCGGGTGCCGAAGAACCTGGCCAGGCTCGGCCTGTTCACGTTCCTTTACCTGGAAGTGCTTGACGCCTCGTTCAGCTTCGATGGCGTGGTCGGCGCGTTCGCCATCTCCGACATGATCTTCGTGATCGCGCTCGGCCTCGGCATCGGCGCGTGCTACATCAGGGCGCTTACCGTCTACCTCGTCCGCAAGGGAACGCTGGCGCAGTACATCTACCTCGATCACGGCGCGCACTGGGCCATCGGGTCGCTCGCCGTCTTGCTGTTCGTCACCATCACGCACAACATCCCCGACCTGGTGACCGGGCTGATCGGGGTGGGTTTCATCGGCGCGGCGCTGATCTCGTCGATCGTGCGCAACCGCCGGACCGGACGCGAGGTCGAGGCAGCCGCCGTGGCCAGGGTCGCCTAGCGACCAACAGCGCCGCGCAAAGCCGCATACATGCCGGAACGGACGAGCTGAACAGGAGCGCACACCATGCCGATCGATTACACCAAGAGGAGCGGCTCGCAGGGGTCCGGCGTGAGCCTCGGCAAGGTGACCCTGACCAAGAGCGCTCCTACCGTCTCGCTGACCAAGCACGGCGGCAGCATCGGCGGCGAGCTGCGGGTGAACCTCAACTGGACGGCACGGCCATCGAGCGGGTTCCTGCGGCGATCAGGCCCCGGCGAGGACATCGACCTCGACCTTGCCTGCCTGTATGAGCTCACCAGCGGCAAGAAGGGCGTGGTGCAGGCGCTGGGCAACTCGTTCCAGTCCAAGAACGACGGCGACCCGATCATCTCGCTGGACGGCGACGACCGGACCGGCGAGAGCACCGAGGGCGAGAACCTGCGGATCGACCTGTCCAGGCTGAGCGAGATCCGCCGCATTCTCGTGTTCACCTACATCTACGAGGGCTCGCCCAACTGGGCGGGCGCGAACGGTGTCGTGACGATCTACCCGCACGGCGCCGCGCCGATCGAGGTACGGCTTGACGAGTCCGATCCGAGCGCCCGCACCTGCGCGATCGCGATGCTGGAGAACACCGGGTCGGATCTGTCGATCCGCAGGGAAGTCCGCTACGTGCGCGGCACGCAGTCGGCGCTCGACGCGGCGTACGGCTGGGGCATGAAGTGGACGCCCGGCCGCAAATGAGCGCACCCGGCGCCAGCGGTAACCGTGCGCGAACAGCGCTGCCGGCATCGCGCCAGGCGCAGTAGATTAGCCAGGCGGCTACCCGAGAATCTGCGCAGCGACGGCCCGTCCGCGGCTGCGGGGCGGCCGCTGGAGGCGGTATGACCGAGGGGCCAGGCGGAAGCGCCCGCCAGGGGCAGGACGGCGTGCACGCGCGCCTGGAACCCGGCTCGGTGATCGCGGGCTACGAGCTGGAGAGTCCGCTCGGCCAGGGCGGGATGGCCGTGGTGTGGCTGGCACGCGACACCCAGCTGGACCGGCAGGTGGCGCTGAAGGTCCTCGCGCTCGCGCTGACCGCCGACGAGCTGTACCGCAGGCGGTTCATCACGGAGTCGCGTGCCGCCTCGGCGATCGATGACCCGCACATCATCCCCGTCTACCAGGCCGGCGAGGCCGACGGCGTGCTGTACATCGCGATGCGGTACGCCCGCGGCGGCGACGTCGGCACTTTGTGCCGCAAGGAGGGCGCGCTGCCCACCGCGCGCGTCGCCGCGATCGTGTCGCCGATCGCTTCCGCGCTCGACGCGGCGCACGAGGAGGGTCTGGTCCACCGCGACGTGAAGCCGGCCAACATGCTGATCGACGCGCGTCCGCGCCGGCCTGACCACGTCTACCTGGCCGACTTCGGGCTGAGCCTGCGCTCGGTCTCCTCGCAGCGGCTGACGATGGCCGGCTTCGTGATGGGCACCCCTGACTACTGCGCGCCCGAGCAGATCAACGGCAGCCGTGCGCTGACCGGCCAGACCGACCAGTACGCGCTGGCCTGCTCGACGCTGGAGATGCTCACCGGCTCCCCGCCGTTCCCGCGCGAGGACAGCCAGGCGATTCTTTACGCGCACCTGCTCGAGCCGCCGCCCATGCTCAGCACCCGCCGGGCGGGCCTGCCGCGCGCCGCCGACCGGGTGCTGGCGAAGGCGATGGCCAAGGCGCCACAGGACAGGTACGCGAGCTGCCTGGACTTCGCCGACGAACTGCGCAGCGCACTCGGTCTTGCGCCGTACCTGCCCGTCCCGCCCGGCGAGCCCTCGGCCGACGACGACCACCAGCCCGATGCCGACGTCCAGTCTCACCGTGGGCGGCACAGGGTTCCCTCGGCCGTGCTGCGGTCGACCGAGGTTCCCACTGCGGCGATGCCCGCCGACACCGGCACCGCCGACCGGCCCGGTGACGCCGCGCGTGCCGGCCAGCCAGGCACCGCCGGCACCGCCGACGGGCCCGAGGGCGGCTCAAGCGGGACCCCCGGCGCCGACCCGATCGCTGCCGGCGGCCAGCGGGCGCCGGCCGCCACGGTCATCGACCGGCAGGCAGCCAGCCCGCTGGCGCCGCCCGGCGGGCTGCGCTCCGAGATCAAGCCGGACGCGGTTGTGCTGCGCTGGGCGCATCCCGAAGCGGCCGGCGTGGTCAGCTACAAGGTGGTGCGGCTCACCACCGCGCCGGACGGCAGCCAGCCCGACTTCCGCGTGCTCGGCACGACGTCGGCGGCCGAGTTCGAGGACGCCGGCGTGCCCGGCGGGGTGCTGGTCGCCCACGAGGTCACGGCCATCTCCGGCCGGCGGACATCGGCCGTCGCGCAGACCGCGCCCGCCCTGATGGCCAGGGAGGTGACCGGCCTGCGCGCCCAGGCCGACGCGTCGGGCATCACGCTGCGCTGGTCGCTGCCGGTCAGGTTCGGCCGGGTCGTGATCGAGCGCTCGGCCGACCCGAGGGCCGGGCTGACCATCGCGCCGCGCCGGGCCATCGCCGACGGGCCGTCGTGGACCGACCCGAGCCCGCAGCCTGGCGTGAACTTCAGCTACCACGTCTACGCCGAGTACCGCGACAGCCAGGGCTCGCTGGTCAGGACCGCGGGCGCCAGGGTGCGGGCGGCGGCTGAGCCGCGCCGCGACCGCTGAGGGTCAGCGCAGCGAGGCCTCAAGCCACTCCCTGGTGATCTGCGCCGCGGCGCAGTGGCCGGGCAGGGTCGTCACCTTGAACCGCCCGGCGGGGCTCGCGGCGAGGTCGGAGCCGGCCGGCACCCAGGCCAGGTCTGCCGCCTCGAGCATGGCGAGGTCGTGCTCGGTGTCGCCGGCCGCCAGGCGCAGGGGCGGCACTCCGGTCTCCTGCTCCATCCGGCCGGCCACGAACGCCGCCGCCCGCTCCTTGCCGATGCCGACCGGGAACGCGTAGAGCTTGCGGCCGATCAGCGAGGCACGCCAGCCGAGCTCGCCACAGGACTCGGCTATCTCGTCGAACTGGCCGTCAGGCAGCGCGGCCCGGTCGACCAGCGCCAGGCAGCACAGCTCGTCGGGCTCGTCGAGCCGCTCCAGCCACGGCAGCCCGGCGAATCTCGCCAACAGGGCCCTGACCGAGCGGGCCGGGGCCACGCCGCGCAGGTCACGGCGGATGATCCCGGCCCACTCGAGGTCGGGCTTCCCGCCGACCAGGATCACGCCGCCGTTGGCCGCGACCGCATAGTGCACGCCGAACGGCAGCGCCAGCCGCGCGAGCCTGGCCAGGCTGCGGCTGGTCGCCAGGCACATCAGCACGTGGCCGGGCAGCGCGGCGATCGCGTCCCTGGCGGCACGGCACAGCTCGCCGGCGGTCTGGCCGCCCGGGATCTCGACCGCCTCGGCGGGCAGCCCGCCGCCGAGCTGGCGGGTGGCACGCGGGCTGAAGATGAGCGTTCTGTCCACGTCGGTCGTGATCAGGACGGGATCTGGCATCTCACGGCTCGCTTCCCGCGCGCGGGCTGATCAGCCCGATGCAGCTGTAGGGCATGTCCGGGTAGTCGATCACCTCGACACCGCGTTCGGCGGCGAGCAGGAGCAGGTGCCTCAGCCTGGACCACTGGTCGGGGCGGACGAGCACCCGCCAGGGCAGCCGGCGAAGCAGCACCCTGGTGGCCTCGCCGGCCCCCGGCTTGACCAGGTGCTGGCTCGGCAGGCCGAACTCGGCCTGGACGCGGCTGACCACCCGGGCGCCGACGAACGTCGCCGACCGGTCGGCCGCGTACGCGGCCGGCCAGCGCTCCCGCACCGTGGCGGCCACCGCGGGGAACTGGCCGCTGATCACGTCGAGGAACCGCGCCGACCTGTCCTGGTCGGCGAGCTCGCGGTAGACCTTCGCCCCGTGGAACATCCCTGGCCCGATCAGCTCGTCGTTCAGCACCGTGCGGCTCACCAGGCCGGACACCGTTGAGTTCAGGCAGGCCGACGGCACGAGCACGTCCTGGCGCGTGCCGAACAGGCTGGCGCAGAACCCGGGGTCGGCGATCACGGCGAGGTCGGCGCTGAGCCTGGGGCCGCCGTCGGCCGCGTACCCGGCGAGCGCGGCGGCCAGCTCGGTCACGATCGCGCCCTTGCCTGTCCAGCCGTCCACGAACAGCAGCTCGGCCGGATCGTGCCTGCCCACGATGTGGTCGAGCGCGGCCACGTCGATGCCGCGCCCCCGGACGATCGAGACCGAGTAGTGCGGCACCTCGCCCTTGCCGGAGAACGCGGCCCAGCGGCGCATCAGGATGCCGACCGGAGTGCCGGCCCTGGCCAGCGAGACCAGCACCGGGCGACCGCCTCGGGCAGCGAACGCCATTTCGGTAACCACCCCGACGTGCTCGGCGACCTCGGCGGCCGACTGGTCGAGCAGCGCATCGAACAGCGCCAGGTAGGCCGGGCTCGGCGCGAACTCGACCGGCAGCATCTCGGCGTAGTTGCGCCCGTTCGCGATCGCCTGCTCGCGCTCGCGCAGGCCGCGCTCCAGCGCGTGCCCGGACAGGTCGGTGAGCAGGAAGCTCACCTCCTCGGGCCGGTAGCTGCCGGTCAGCACGGCCCGCTCCCGGAGCCGAGCGTGACCACGTGCACGCTGCCGGTCGCGCTGCGCCGCAGGCCGGCCGCCACCTCGGCGACGTTCGGCCGGGCCACGGCGTCGGTCACCAGCACGATGTCGAGGAAGCCTGGCGCGTTCCCCGGCTCGGGATGCCCGCTCGGCGCCACGTTGTAGGCGTAGGCGGGACGTGCGCCGTCCTCGGTGGCAGCGAAGGCCAGCGCGGTCCGCAGCGGGTAGCCGGGCACGTCGTGGCAGACCGCCGGGGTGCGCGTGGTGGTCGAGGTGCGCACGCCGGGACCGAGCGCGCGAGCCAGCAGCTGCGGCAGGTACATCAGCTCCTCGTCGCCGAGCACCAACGTCCGCCGGTCGCGGTTGACCGGCAGCGTCCGGGCCAGCAGCGCCATCGCCCCGGCCGCCGCCCGCTCCTGCGCCGGCCCCCAGCCGTGCCTGGCCGTCGCTGGCAGGCACGGCGGGAGCGGCGCGTCGAGCCAGCTGACCGGCACCTGCGGCACCGCCGGCACCTGCGGGCGCCCCGGCGGCGCGGGCAGCGCGTCGATCAGGTCGCGCGCCGCGGCCAGCACGTCAGTGGGCAGTCGCACGGCGCCGTCGAGCAGGGATACGCTGGCCACGCTCGCGCCGAGGTCACTGACCGCCTGCGCGACCTCGGCCCTGCGCCGCTCGCTCCGGCAGTCGATCAGCGAGGCAAGCAGGTACCTCTCGCGCGGCCAGGCCCGGTGCAGGGCGCGGATCGCGTTCACCGCGGTCGCGCCGGTCGTGAGCTCGTCGTCGACCAGCACGAGCGGTCGGCCGCCGCGCAGGTCGGCGTCGTCGAGCAGGATCAGCGCCTGGTCGGTGGCGTGACTGTGGTCCTCGGAGAACCTGACGGCCAGGGCACCAGGAGGGGCAGGCCGCCTAGTGGTGTGCAGGTACGGCGCCGGACCGCCGTCGGCCGCACTGACCGCCGCGACCGCGTGGCCGAGCCCGGTCGCGGTCTCGGCGAAGCCGATCACCACCGGGGTGCGCCCGGCGCAGGCCTCGCGTACCTGGCCGCCGAGTTCGTTGGCGGCGGCCAGCACCCGACCGACCGGCACCGGGATGTGCTTGCCGAGCAGCCGGGAGACCAGCAGCTGGGCCCGTCTGGGATTGCGCCGCAGGCCGATCTCCACCGCGTCAGCGAACCGCGCGGCCCCGGGGAAGGCCGGCCTGACGTCCAGCCCGATGCCGAGCCGGCTCGCCACGAACCCGTCAGCCGTCATGCGGTGTCCTCGCGCCGACGTCCTCGACGTCGAGCAGGTCGACGAACGTCCGGTCCGGCTGGAGGACGCCGAACACCGCGGCCCGGCGCACGATGCCGGCCGCCCATCGGGCATGCGGCCTGCTCTCGATCATCTTGTTCGCGTACTCGCTCGACCGCACGCCGCCGTCAGCGAGGCGGAGCGTGGCCAGGGCGTCGCTGTACTCCTCCGCGGTCACGACCAGCATGGCGTGCACGGGGCGCACGTGGGTGGGGTGGATCACTGTCTTGCCGAGTATCCCCGTCGCCTTGTCCAGCACGACCTCCCTGAGCAGGCCGTCCAGGTCGTGGCTGACCAGCTCCGTGCGGACGGTGACCGCGTTGGGCAGGTCGTCGCGGGCGCGGAACGGAGACTCGCGCAGCTGCGGCTTGAAGATCCTCTCGCCGCGCGCGAAGTACTCCCAGACCGGACCGGAGACCGTGAACTGACCGTCCCGGCCGACGATGTTGACGATGTCGGCGATCACCTCGCGCACCACGGCCAGGTCGTAGATGGTCTGGTCGTTGCTGCGGCGCAGCCCGAACAGCCCGCACAGGTCGGTCGCGCCGATCCGCACCGCCAGGATGGCGTCTAGGTGCCTGGTCAGCAACGTGCGGACGGCGAGCAGCTCGGCGATCCTGGTCTCGGCGTAGATCGTCTCCGGCGACTCGAGCACCGGCATCGCGTACAGCGGCAGGCCGGTGTCGGATCGCACCTCCGCGAGCACGTCGAGGAACTCGGCGCCGGTCGCCGCGGTGAACTTCGGGAACACGAAGCCGGCCAGCACCGCGACGGCCTCTCCGGCCTCCTTCACCACCGAGCGAACCTGGTCGGGATGACGGACCCTGATGAACAGCAGCGGTATCTCCTTGCCCGACCGGTGCAGCGCGGCAAGCTGCATCGCCACGTTGCGCTCGGCGGCCGGCACGTCCGAGTCCCTGATCGCGTCCTCCAGGCACAACACGGCCGACGTCACGCCCTGGCCCATCAAGGCACCGAGCCGCCTCGCGTAGTCCGCGGTCGTGGCCGGGGAGTACAGCGTGGCCCCGAGCGCGGTCGCGAGGGTCGACCGGTCGCTGTCCCGGCCGAACGGCCCGGGCGTGCGGGCGAACAGGGACCCGTCCTGACCCGGGGTCAGGTATCCGAAATGACGCACCTAGGTACTCCATGCAGGGTTCGCCGTGAGCCCCTGGACTCGACGCGAACCGACGGCATCCCGGCCGGACGGTCGGCTCTCGCCAGGGGGTACAAACCGGAGATTCGGACAGTACTCACTAAGTACTCCGGGCGCAGCAATTAACGGCGATAGCCGCCAAGAGTTCGATCCGACGACATCGGCGGCGCCGGTGAGCGGCACGGGCGGGCGCCGGCCCGGGCGCCCGCGCGGACCTGGGCAGGCGACGGGCGCGTGGCTAGTGTTGAGCGCGTGACGTCCTTGCCAGCGAACCGGGCATATGCCGAGCGCCTCGACGCCGGTGATCCCCTCGCCAGGTTCAGGGACCGGTTCGTGCTGCCGGCGCAGGCCAGAGCGACCGACGTGCAGGCGGTCGACCAGCCGCTGATCTACCTGGACGGGAACTCGCTTGGCCCGCTGCCGCTGGCCACGGCCGCCAGGATCGCCGAGGTGGTGGACGGCGAGTGGGGACGGGGTCTGGTGCGGTCCTGGAATCGCTGGGTGGACCTGCCGCGCGAGACCGGCGACCTCATCGGCGCCCACCTGGCCGGCGCCGCAGCGGGCCAGCTGCTGGTCTGCGATTCGACCACGGTCAATCTGTTCAAGCTGGTGAACGCGGCTCTTGACGCCCAGCCTGGCCGCACCGTGCTGGTGACCGACGACGACAACTTCCCAACCGACCGCTACGTGCTGGCCGGAGTCGCCGCGCAGCGCGGATGCGAGCTCCGGATGATCCATACCGACCTGGACCACGGCCTGAGCGAGGACGCGCTGCGCGCCGCGCTGGGGCCCGACGTCGCGCTCGTCTGCCTGTCGCACGTCGCCTACCGCAGCGGCGCGCTCGCCGACATGGCCGCGATCACCGCGCTCGTGCACGACGCGGGCGCGCTGGTGCTGTGGGACCTGTGCCACTCGGCCGGATCGGTGCCGGTCGAGCTCGACGCGGCCGGGGCCGACCTGGCGGTCGGCTGCACCTACAAGTACCTCAACGCCGGGCCGGGCGCCCCGGCCTTCCTGTACGTGCGCGCCGACCTGATCGGCCGGCTGCGTCAGCCGGTGTGGGGATGGTTCGGCCAGACGGACCAGTTCGCGATGGGGCCGGCCTACGAACCCCTGCCCGGTATCGAGCGGTTCGCCACGGGGACGCCGGCGATCATCGGGACCGTCGCCGTGGCCGAGGGTGTGCGGGTGCTTGCCGAGGCAGGGATCGAACGGCTCCGCGCCAAGGGCATCGCGCTCACCAGCTATCTGATCCACCTGGCCGACGAGTGGCTCGAGCCGCACGGCTTCCGGCTCGCCTCGCCGCGCGCTGACGCCAGGCGCGGCGGCCACGTCACGCTGCATCATCGCGACGCGTGGCGGTTCAGCCAGGCGCTGATCAAGGCCGGGGTGATCGGCGACTACCGGACGCCCGACCGGCTCAGGCTTGGCCCGGTGCCGATCACGACCAGGTTCACCGACGTCTGGGACGCGCTCGACCGGCTCAGGCAGATCGCCGAGGACGGCTCCCACCAGGACCTCCCGGCGGAGTTCTCCCGCGTCACCTGACCGGGGCCGCTTGCCCCGCCCAGGTCCCGCACGCCCATGCGCCGGGGCGGCGCGACATCGTGCCCCGTTGATGTCGTGATTCGCAGCATCGGCGGGCCACGATGTCGCGGAAGATCGGCGCAGCGCGCTACTCCCACTCGATGGTGGCGGGGGGCTTGCTGGTGATGTCGAGCACCACGCGGTTCACCTCGGGGACCTCGTTGGTGATCCGCCCCGAGATCCTGGCCAGCACCGCGTCGGGGACCCGGGCCCAGTCAGCCGTCATGGCGTCCTCGCTGGTCACGGGGCGGAGCACGACCGGGTAGCCGTAGCTGCGCTCGTCGCCCTGAACCCCGACCGAGCGGACGTCGGCGAGCAGCACCACCGGGCACTGCCAGATCTGCCGGTCGAGCCCGGCGGCGGTGAGTTCCTCACGAGCGATGGCGTCGGCGTCCCGCACGATGCGCAACCGCTCGGGGGTGACCTCGCCGACGATCCTGATCGCGAGGCCCGGCCCGGGGAACGGCTGGCGCCAGACGATCTGCGGCGGCAGCCCAAGCTCGGCGCCGAGCGTCCGCACCTCGTCCTTGAACAGCGTGCGAAGCGGCTCGATGAGCGTGAAGCCGAGGTCCTCGGGCAGGCCGCCGACGTTGTGGTGCGACTTGATGTTCGCGGTACCCGTCCCGCCGCCGGACTCCACCACGTCCGGGTAGAGCGTGCCCTGGACGAGGAACTCCGCCTGGGCGCCCACGGCGCTGGCGTCCCGCTCGGCGATCTGCCTCGCCGCCTGCTCGAACGCCCTGATGAACTCCCGCCCGATGATCTTGCGCTTGCCCTCGGGGTCGGTGACGCCGGACAGGGCCGCGGCGAAGTCGGCGCGGACGTCCACGACCACGAGGTCCACGCCCGTGGCGGCGACGAAGTCCTGCTCGACCTGTTCGGCCTCGTACTTGCGTAGCAGGCCGTGGTCGACAAAGACGCAGGTCAGTGCGGAGCCGATGGCCCGGTGCACGAGGGCGGCGGCGACGGCGGAGTCCACGCCGCCGGACAGGCCGCAGATCGCGTGGCCGGTTCCGACCTGAGCCCTGATCAGCTTGACCTGCTCATCAATGATGTTCTGCGTGGTCCAGTCGGCCACGCAGCCCGCTGCGGCGAGGAACCGGCGCATGATCTGCATGCCGTGCTCGGTGTGCGCGACCTCGGGGTGGAACTGCATCCCGTACAGGCCTCTGGCTGGGTACTCGGCCGCGGCGACCGGGGTGCCCTCGGTGCTGGCGGTGACCACGAAGCCGTCGGGTGCCTGCACGCAGGTGTCGCCGTGGGACATCCAGACCCGCTGGGCTTCGGGCAGGTCGCCGAGCAGCATACCTCCGCCTTGCCGGTCGCGATCGCCCGCCGCAGTCCCCGGCTGGTCTGGCCGGTCTGGCTGGTCTGGCCGGTCTGGCCGGGTCGCCCGCCGCAGAGTGGTCGCGCCGTACTCGCCCGAGCCGGTCTTCGCCACGACTCCGCCGAGGTCGCGGACCATCAGCTGGAAGCCGTAGCAGATGCCGAGCACAGGCACCCCGGCATCGAGCAGACCGGCGGGGGCGGGCGGCGCGCCCGGCGCATAGACCGACGCCGGGCCGCCGGACAGGATGATCGCGGCCGGATGGCGCCGCAGGATCTCGGCCGTGGGCATCGTGGACGGGACGATCTCGGAGTAGACCTGGCACTCGCGCACCCGCCGGGCGATCAGCTGCGCGTACTGGGCGCCGAAGTCGACGACCAGGACGAGGCTTGCGTCGCCGACCGGGCCGGGAGTCGCCGCGTCACCCGCGTTCGGATGCATGGGCGGCTAGCCTGCTTGGCCGGTGGGAACGGAGGGCTTCCCGTTCCCGGCCGACCGGTCGCCGTCGGCCGGCCCGTCGCCCTCGGCCGGCCCGCCGCCCTCGGCCGGCCGGTCGCCGTCGGCCGGCGGCTGGTCGCCGTTGGCGAAAGCAGGCCCGGCGGCACCTGAGGCAGCGTCTGCGCCGGCCGAGGCACCGGGAACAGCCGACTCGGCCGGGCCGCCGGGAACAGCCGACTCGGCGGGGCCGCTCAGCTCGCTGATCTTTACCCTGGCGATCCGGCGGCCGTCGAGCTCGGTCACGGTGAGCCGGCTTCCGTCGAATTCCGTAAGCTCGCCGGTCTGCGGCAGATGGCCGAGCGCCGAGAGCAGGAACCCGGCGACGGTCTCGTACGGCCCGTCGGGCAGCTCGATCCCGGTGAGCTCAGCGAAGTCGTCGAGGTTCATCAGGCCGTCGACCTCGATCTCGCCGGTGCGCAGCCGCCTGGACGGGTGCCCCTCGGCGTCATACTCGTCCTGGATGTCGCCGATCAGCTCCTCGACCAAGTCCTCGAGCGTGACGATGCCCGCGGTGCCGCCGTACTCGTCGATCACGATCGCCAGGTGGGCGCGGTCCTTGCGCATCTCCGACAGCGCGGACATCACGGTCTTGCTGGTCGGCAGCATCTTGACCGGCCTGGTGATGTCGCCGACCCGAACCGATCCGTTGCGGCCCGGGTTGAGCAGGTCGCGTGCGTGCACGAAACCGGTCACGTCATCGTAGGAGTCCTCGAAGACCGGGAACCGCGAGTGGGTGGCCCGCGCCGCCACCACCACGGCCTGCGCCAGCGGCATCGACGCAGGCAGGAAGTCCACCTCGGTCCGCGGCACGAGCACCTCGCGGATCTGCCGCGTGCCTGCGTCGAAGACCTCACTGACGATGTGCCGCTCGTCCACCGACAGGTTCTGGTGACCGGCCACCAGGTCGCGCAGCTCCTCGCTGCTGATCGCGCCCTTGCCGACCTTCGGGTCGCCGCCGAGCATCCTGACCACCAGGTTGACGCAGACGCTGATCAGCCAGACGACGGGCCGGGCGAGCATGGCGATCCGGTCGAGTATTGGCGCGGCGATCAGCGAGATCCGCTCCGACCGCTGCAGCGCGATCCGCTTGGGGGCCAGCTCGCCGAGCACGAGGGAGAAGAACGCGATCACGAGCGTCACGCAGACGAACGCGACCACCGAAGCCACGTGCGACGGCAAGGCCGGGGTAAGCGCGCTCTTGAGCGCGCGCGCGAGCGTCGCCGCGCCGAAGGCGCCGGACATCAGCGTCGCGACCGTCACGCCGATCTGCACGGCGGATAGGAACCTGTTGGGATCGTGGGCCAGCCGCGCCGCACGCTGGCCGCGCTTGCCGCGCTTGGCCAGTGCCCTGAGCTGGCCCTCGCGCAGCGACACCAGAGCCATCTCGGCGGCGGCGAAGAACCCGCCGACGAGGATGAAGGCGAGGACGACAAGAACGTCCCAGCCGACGCCATTCACGTCGCGATCCTTGATCTCGGCGGTCAGCCACGATCGGCGACTGCCGGGCTGATAGCTGCCATGCTGGCAGGCATCGCGCGGTCGCACGATGTCCGCTCAGTCTAGACAGTGCGCCCCGGCCGGGCGAATCTTCCCGACGGTCGTGACCAGCCAGTTCGGGGCGCTTTGGGTCGGCGGCGCCGCCCTGTGCGATGCTGCTACCGGACATTCGGCAGATAACTCGTTCGAGCGGCTGGAGGCACGCATGGCGGCTGAGATCCTGGACGACGCCAAGGCGCTCAGCGCTGAGATCGCCGAGCTGCGCCATGCTCTGCACGCCGAGCCCGAGATCGGGCTTTCGCTGCCGCGGACTCAGGCCAAGGTGCTCGCGGCGCTCGACGGCCTGCCGCTCGAGGTCAGCCGCGGGATCGCGCTGAGCTCGGTGACCGCCGTGCTGCGCGGCGGCCGACCCGGCAAGACCGTGCTGCTGCGCGGCGACATGGATGCGCTGCCGGTGACCGAGCGGACCGGGCTTCCTTACGCCTCGCAGCTGCCCGGCGCGATGCACGCCTGCGGCCACGACCTGCACACCGCGATGCTGGCCGGGGCCGCGAAGCTGCTGTCGGCCCGGCAGGCGGAGCTGCCGGGCAACGTGATCTTCATGTTCCAGCCTGGCGAGGAGGGCGGGGGCGGCGCCAAGCTGATGATCGAGGAGGGCGTGCTCGACGCGGCCGGCGAGCGGCCGGTGGCCGCCTACGCGCTGCACGTGGCCTCCGGGCTGCTGCCGCTCGGGCTGGTCGCGAGCAGGCCGGGCGCGGTGCTCGCGGCCGCGGACACCCTGCACGTGACCGTACGCGGCCAGGGCGGCCACGGGTCGCAGCCGCACCTTGCCGCCGATCCGATACCCGTGGCCTGCGAGATGGTGCTGGCGCTGCAGACGATGGTGACCAGGCAGTTCGACGTCTTCGACCCGGTCGTGCTGACCGTGGGAACGTTCCATGCCGGGACCGCGGACAACGTGATCCCGGACGACGCCGCGTTCGTCGCGACCGTGCGGACCTTCTCGCCGCAGGCGCGGGAGCAGATCAGGACGACCGCGCCGTCGCTTGTCAGGCAGCTGGCTGCGGCGTACGGCCTGGACGCCGACGCGGCGTTCGTCGATGGCTACCCGGTGACGGTCAACGACCAGGCCGAGTTCAGCTTCGCCGAGCAGATCGCCACCGACGTCCTCGGCGAGGCTAGCTTCGTCAGCGTACCGAACCCGATGACAGGCTCAGAGGACTTCTCCTACGTACTTCAGCAGGTGCCCGGCGCGATGCTGATGGTGGGCGCCGTCGCGCCGGGAGCCGACCCGGCCACCGCGCCGTTCAACCACTCGGCGAACGCCGTCTTCGACGATGGCGTGATCGCCGACGGCACGGCGCTGTACGCCGAGCTCGCGCTGCGCAGGCTGTCCGCCTAACCGGATGCCTGCCGCCGATCCGGGGAGAGCCCGCCCCGCCCGCTGCGGGAGCGCCACGCCAGGCACGTCGCGGTGCTGACAGACGCCAGCAAGGACGGCCCGACCGGCTACAGGCTCGCGACGTCCGCCTGCTTGGCCCTGACTGCCTCGGCCGCGGCCCGCAGGCTGGCCAGCTCGTCGGGCATGAGCTCGCGCTCCACCACCCGCCGGATGCCCACGGAGCCGATCTCGGCCTCCACGCCCAGGTACACACCCGAGATGCCGTACTGGCCGTCCACCCAGGTGCAGACCGGCATCACCGCGCCCGAGTCCAGCGCCACCGCTCTAGCCATCCGCGCCGCCGCGGCCGACGGCGCGTAATACGCCGAGCCGGTCTTGAGCATGGCCACGATCTCGCCGCCTCCGTTCCTCGTCCGGTCGACCAGGGCGGCGACGTCCTCGGGCGCTAGCAGGTCGGCCAGTGGCCGGCCGTCCACCTCGCAGGCGGACGGCACGGGGACCATGGTGTCGCCGTGCGAGCCGAGCGTGAGCGTGCGGACCGAGCCCACCGGTACGCCGAGCTTGTCGGCGACGAAGTAGCTGAACCTGGCCGTGTCCAGCATGCCGGCCTGCCCGATCACCCGGTGCGCGGGGAACTGGGAGACCTTGGCGGCCAGCGCGGTCATCTCGTCGAGCGGGTTGGAGACCACGATCAGCACGGCGTCCGGCGCGTACTTGACCACCTGCTCGGTCACCGAGCGGACGATGCCGGCGTTGACGCCGATCAGGTCCATCCGGCTCATGCCCGGCTTACGCGGCAGGCCAGCGGTGATCACCACGATCGACGATCCGGCGATCGCCTCGTAGCCCTCGCCGGCCTGACCGGTGGTCTGGCCGGTGACCGTGGTCTCGAAGCCCTCGATGGGGCGGGACTGGCTGATGTCGAGCGCCAGCCCCTCCGGCTTGCCTTCGACAATGTCGGTGAGCACGACCTCATCGAAGATGTCGTACTCGGCGAGCCGCTGCGCGGTCGTGGAGCCGTAGAATCCGGCGCCGACGACCGTCACCTTGCCTGAACGGGTCATAAACGTGTTCTCCTTCGCTTGCCTGGGCCGTCGCATGCCTGCGTCTTCACCTGCTCAGGCCATCGCCGCCTGCAGGTTCTTGTGCAGGGTGCTGAGGAACTCCTCGGTGGTCAGGTACGGCGCGTCGTGGCTGATCAGCAGCGCCAGGTCCTTGGTCATCATGCCGCTGACCACCGTCTCGATGCAGACCCGCTCCAGCGTGTCGGCAAAGCCGGTCACCTCGGGCGTTGCGTCCAGCTTGCCCCGGTAGGCCAGGCCCCTGGTCCAGGCGAAGATCGAGGCGATCGGGTTGGTCGATGTCGGCTTGCCCTGCTGGTGCTGGCGGTAGTGCCTGGTGACCGTGCCGTGCGCGGCCTCGGCCTCGATGCACGAGCCGTCCGGCGTCATCAGCACGCTGGTCATCAACCCCAGTGAGCCGAACCCCTGGGCCACGATGTCGGACTCCACGTCACCGTCGTAGTTCTTGCACGCCCACACGATGCCGCCGTCACCCTTGATCACCTGGGCCACCATGTCGTCGATCAGCCGGTGCTCGTAGATCAGGCCGGCCGCGTCGAAGTCGCCCTTGAACTCGGACTCGAAGACCTCGGCGAAGATGTCCTTGAACCGGCCGTCGTACGCCTTCAGGATCGTGTTCTTGGTGGACAGGTACAGCGGGTAGCCGCGGTCAAGCGCGTACCGCATGGTGGCCCTGGCGAAGTCGCGGATCGAGTCGTCGTAGTTGTACATCCCCATCGCGATGCCGCCGCCGGAGAACCTGGCGACCTCAAGCGAAATCGGCTGGACCCCGGCCTCGGCGTCGGGCTGGTAGGAGATCGTCACGATCCCCGCGCCCGGTACCACGAAGTCGGTGGCGCGGTATTGGTCGCCGTGGGCGTGGCGGCCGATCACGATCGGCTTGGTCCAGCCGGGAACGAAACGCGGAATGCTCTCGATCACGATCGGCTCGCGGAACACCACGCCGCCGAGGATGTTGCGGATCGTGCCGTTCGGCGAGCGCCACATCTTCTTCAGGCCGAACTCGCTGACCCTGGCCTCGTCCGGCGTAATCGTCGCGCACTTGACACCGACGCCGAATCGCTTGATCGCGTTGGCCGCGTCGATGGTCACCTGGTCGCCGGTGGCGTCGCGGTTCTGAATCGACAGGTCGTAGTACCGCAGGTCGATGTCGAGATACGGCAGGATCAGCTCGTCCTTGATGAACTGCCAGATGATCCGCGTCATCTCGTCTCCGTCGAGTTCTACGACGGGGTTGGCCACCTTGATCTTGGACATGCCAGGGGTCCCTTTCATCATGTCTGTCTCGCTACCTTGCTAACCCGCAGGCCAGCCGCTCTCGCTCGGCGGGGCGGGATCGGGCTGGGCCATGCGCTCGCTGCGTCCGGACGGCTCAGCCCGGCCCTGGCACCACGATCCCGGCCACCAGCAGGCCAAGGCCGAGTGCGCTGAAGATCGCGACATCGAGCAACCGCCGTCTCGACGAGAGCATGCCTGCTCGCCCCTCCGGCACCACCATCCTGGCCGCCGCGGCGACGAGCATGGTGCCCGCGAGTACAAACGTACCGCTCCTGAGCAGATGCACACCCTGGCGCATGACGGCAAGCGCCGCGATGGTGCCGGCCAGCACGATCCAGTAAGCGAGCGGGCCGACCCTGGCGAGCAGTCCCTGCGCCGCCGGATCCGCCTGACCAGCGGCGTCGGGGCGGTCCGCCATCGGCCGGACCCCGCCTGCCTGGCCGGAACGGCGCCTGCCGGGAGCCCGCCTGGCGCCGGCCGACCGCCGCTGCGTCGATGCCGCGTGCCTCACTGGGCCAGTATCCCAGCCGCGCGGCGCGATCGTGGGGAGAGCCGGCCGGCCGTGCCGCCGGTGTCTGCCCGGCCCCTCGCCGGCTGCTGCGCCATCGCGTCGTCCTCCCGATCACTGCCCCGCGAAGTGTACTTTCCCGCCGGATCTGACACCTACGCGAGCCGAGCCTGGTCCGTCCGGGATGCCCCGGTTGGATATGCGCCAGCCGGGTACGCATGCTGCAAGCGGAGCGGGTGCCTCCAGCCCGGAAGGTCCTGTCATGGAAGACCCCTACATCCAGATCGCGAGTACCGGGGCGGTCGTGCCGCTCCAGCCCGAGGTCACCACCGTCGGCCGCGGCATGCACGTCGACGTGCGGCTGGCCGATCCGAGCGTCTCGCTGCTGCATGCGGAGATCGTCCGCCGTCGGCCCTACGTCTACCTCGCCGATCTGGGTTTATCGCTGAACGGCACCCGGGTGAACGGCCGGCTCGTTGCCCGGAGGGTGCTGAGCGACGGTGACGCCCTCACGTTCGGATCGGCGCGGTGCCGGATCTGCGGCATCGCGGTCGAGGAGACCGCGGATGCCGAGCGGCCGCGATCGGCGGCACCGGAACTGACCAGGCGCGAGCTGGACGTCATTGCCTCCCTCTGCCGGCCGGCGCTGTCCGAGGACGCCTTCATCACCCCCGCCACCGCCAGGGAGATCGCCGCCGACCTGGTGGTCACCGAAGCGGCGGTCAAGCAGCACCTGCTGCGGCTCTACACGAAGCTCAAGATCCCCGAGGGCCAGAACCGCAGGATCAGGCTGGCGAACGAGGTGGTGGCGCTTGGCCTGGCCAGGCCGGAACTCCCGGGCGATCAGGGGGCAGCGCGGACCGAGGTCACGGCGCGGACCGAGGTCACGGCGCGGACCGAGATCACAGGCCGACCTGGCGAGCGATCCTGAGCAGGTTCAGCCGCACGTCGGTCAGGATCGCGCGCACGGTCGGCAGATGCACGATCTGCGCGTGCAGGCTCCGCACCGGCCAGTAGGCCGGCGAGTGCGCCTGAGCCGAGGCGTCGAGCACCGCCCACAGGGCGAGCGCAAGCACCCCGGCATAGGCGACGACGGTACGCGGCGGAGTCCTGGCCACCGAGCCGAACAGCCGCGCCAGGGCGGTCCTGCTGCCCGACGAGCCTGGTCCGAGGCCGACGATCGCCACCAGCGTGCCTGCCCCTATCGCCGCGGCGAGCCTGAGCGGGTGCGCGGGCACCGCGATGATCGTCGCGGCCACGGCCACGCAGCCGCCGAGCAGCGCCAACGGGGAGAGCACAAGCAGCCCGGCCACCGACCGCAGCAGCGCCAGCGGGTAGAGCGCTGTGGCCACCACCGGGTCGCTGGCCCGCCGACCGTCTGACCGGCGCCTGGCCATCTGCCGGCCGGTCGTGGTGGCCGCGCGGAGCAGCACGAGCACGGCAAGCGCGATCGCGGTCCCTACGATCGGGGCCAGGACGGCCGCGCTGGCCGCCACCGCCACGACCGCGATCACCAGCGGGCTCCACGTCGAAATGTCGCCGGGCGGCCGACGGCCCGCGCGGCTCGCGCCGGCCGTCGCCGGCCCGGTGCCGCCCGGCCCGAGGCCGAACCCGTCAGCGCCCGCCGCGCCGCCGAACCGGTCCGCAGCCGCCAGCCCGCCCGGCGTCCCGAACCCGCCCGGCGTCCCGAACCCGTTCACCGGCGGCAGCTCGCGCAGGTCGCCGGGATCGGCGCCGGCCAGCGGCCTCGTGTGACTCGGCCGGAGCGCCACGCCAGGCTCGTCGGTGATCGTCATCGCCCGTGCGCCCGGCGAGAGCGCTGGCCCGGCGCCGCGCGCAGACGGGCTCGGCACCAGGGCGGCGGGGTCGATGGCCGCGATCTGGCCGGCGATCTGCGCGGCCGAGGGCCGGCTGGCCGGGTCGCGCGCGAGCGCGGCGCGCACCAGCGGGAACAGCGGGGTCGGCAGCGTGTCGAGGTCCGGCCTGCCGTGCACGATCCGGTAGAAAATGGTCTCGAACGACCCGGTGCCGAACGGCGGCCGTCCGGTCGCCGCGTACGCCAGCGTCGCCGCCAGCGAGTGCACGTCAGAGGCCGGC
>DATIZP010000086.1:0-38974 GCA_035517035.1 Streptosporangiaceae bacterium
TGCTCCTGGGAGATGAGCCAGACGGGCGAGATCGGGCCGTCCAGGTGCCGCGGGCCCGCGAGCAGGAACCAGGCGGGATAGGCGCACAGGGGCAGGAAGCATGCCACGGCCCAGCCAAGCCCCCGAAGGACGTGCCTGGCCCGGTCTTGCACCTGGCGGCGATGCGTGACCGCCAGTGCCAGCAGGCCTACCGCGCCGATCAGCAGGCAGTCGGCAAGGACCTCCGCGTGGATCAGGAATTGCGCGGCGCACAGCAGGCCAAGCAGAATGCCGTTTCTTCTGGCCGATCGCCCTGTTCCGGCTCGCCCTGTTCCGGCCCGACGCTGCGCTGTGAGTTCGGCGAGGCACCCGAGAATCAGCGGCGGCAGCGGCGTGAAGGCAAGCTGAAGATGCCAGAGGCCCTGGTCGCTCATGTAGGAGCCGAACCCGTAGAGCAGTCCGCCGGCGAAGGCCGCCGGGGTCCACCGAGTCCAGCGCCGGGTCACGAAGTACATGGACGACGCAGACGAGGCGAGCGCCAGCCGCAGCAGGAAGTTGTACGTCGCCACGGGGCCGAGCGTCAGCGTCAAGGGCGCAGCCGCGAGGCCCAGCGCCGGCGCCAGGGTGTTCGTGGCGAGATTGGCGCCGCTGGGATAGTCGAGGAAGTTGGTGAAGAAGGGGTTATGCCCGTGCAGGAGCGCGAACGGAAGCCATCGCAGATACCAGATCATCTGCACGGGATCACCGGTGGCCGCTCCCGGGATGACGTGCGAGTCGAACGGCGACGCCGGCCAGTAAGCCAGCATCGCGAGGACGCAGTAACAGGTGACCGCGATGATGGCGGAAAGCCGCATGCGGTGACCGGTGACGCTGGTCCGCGCCGTCGGCTTAGTGGTCGTAAGGAGCGCTTCCATAATCCGGTGCCGTCTGCCTAACTGGTGAACGCCGGGCAGGTCTGCGAAAATCGCCCAGCGCCGCGACGCTGATGACCGCAATTGTCCGGGCCAGGCTTAAGGAGCGAGATCTCGCCTGTTGCAGCAGATTCTACGGGCTGGCTTCAGCGGCTGCCGGGAGAATTTCGTTAGGTCATTTTAGGCGAGGAATTACGGCCTTTTCTGCTGTATCGAGCGGCGGCAGCGACCAGCCGCCAGCCAAGCAGGAACAGTCCGAGGAATGCCAGCGCCACCCCGATGAACGCGAGATTGGCGCCCTGGCCGGCGATGACCCTGAGCGCCATCCCGAGCGCGACCGTGCTGAGCCAGATCCCGACTCCGGCCGGGACCACCGCCAGCGGCCGGCGCGCGGGGAACGTGACGGCCTCGCCGACGGCCATCCCGGTCAGGAACGGCCATGCCGTGCTCGCCAGGCCCGCCAGCTCGCCTCCCGCGTGGTGCGCGGACCTGCCGATGATCACGAACGCGGCGACCATGACCGTGTCGATCGCCAGCGCGATGACCGCGGCGGCGGTCCCGGTGGTGCCGGCGCCGGCGCCGGCACCACCGGCGGCGGCGGCAGTGGCCGGGGCGGTCGAGTCGGCCGAGTGGCGCATGGCATCAGGCTAGGCCATCGGGCGCCTGGCCAGTTCATCCCGGCCAGCCAGTTCATCCCGGCCAGTCAGTTCATCCGGCCAGTCAGTTCATCCGGCCAGTCAGTTCATCCCGGCCATCAGCAGGCCGGCCACCAGCAGGCCGGCGGCGAGCCCGGCGAGCACGATGCCCGCGGTGGACACGGCGAGCCTGGCGGCCAGCGGCCAGCGGGCCCGGTTACGGACACCCATGGCGGCACCTTTCGGCTAAGGAGCATTATTATTATCGCTTCGAGCGGCCAGTAATTGGTGAGCTTACTCACTGGCAATTCGCCGGACACCGAATTGGTGAAATCGGAATTCGGCGGATAATTGCCGGGTGGCGTCGTTTGGCTTACCGGCTTCAACGAAAAGTGCGCCGACGGCGATATCAGGACCGGGCCGCTCCATTCCGGTCCAATCGCCGCCCAACCGTGCGGGAGCCAGGATGGTGGCGCGGCGTGCCGGAAACCCGTAGCGAACCTTCAGGGAGCGCTCAGGTTGCAGGTCCATGATTCGGTACGGCCGCAGGTGAACCTGGCCCGTCTTCGCACCGGCTGCCGACATCGGTGTCCAGCGCCGGCCGGCCCGCCCTGCGACCTGCCCGTCATCCCAGAGGAGCCCGGAATGTTTCTCACCTACCTGCGGCGCGAACTTCGGCGCCGCGCGAGGCAGGCGATCCTGATCGCACTCGGCCTCGCGCTCGGCGTCGGGCTGGTGATCACGGTCACCGCCGCATCGGCGGGGGTCAGGAACGCCCAGTCCGAGGTGCTGCACTCGCTGTACGGGGTCGGTACGGACATCACGGTGACCCAGGCGGCGGCGCCTGGCGAGGGCGGCTTCGGTGGCTTCGGCTTCGGATTCGGTGGCGGCGGCGGATCAGGTACCAGGCCTAAGGCGGGCACGAAGATCAATTCCAACCGGCTGTCGACCGGCGCGTACGGGCCGATCGCGGTGACATCGGTAACCGCCATCGGCCGGCTGAAGAATGTCGCGGGGTCGGCCGGAGCGCTGATGCTCAACGACTCGAAGATCTCGTTCACGGTGCCGAGCTTCAGCGGCGGCTTCGGCTCGGGCAGTCCGTCGGGGCGCGGCAGCTTCAAGCCGCCGGTGTTCTTCTCGGTGGCGGGAGTCGATTTGTCGACAGGAGCGCTGGGTCCGCTGTCGTCGGGGAAGATCACCTCTGGCCGTACCTTCACGGCCACGGATGCCAGCTCCGACGTCGCGGTGGTCGACGCGGACTACGCCAGGCAGAACAAGCTCTCGGTCGGCTCGACGATCGCGATCGGCGACACCAAGGGGGCGGGCACCAGTTTCTCCGTCATCGGCATCGTCAGCTCGCCGTCCGGCACCGGTTCGAACGTCTACGTACCGCTCGGCCGCGCCCAGGCGCTGGCCGGAATGGCTGGCAAGGTCAACACGATTTACGTGGCCGCTTCCAGCGCCACCGAGATTTCCGGGGTGCAGAAGGAGATCAGCGGCCTGCTGCCGAAGGCCACGGTGACCACGGCGAGCTCGCTGGCCAGCGAGGTGACCGGCTCGATCGCGAGTGCGTCGAGCCTGGCGAACACACTGGGGCGATGGCTGGCGATCGCGGTGCTCGCCGCGGCGTTCGTGCTCGCCGTGCTGCTGACCATGTCGGCGGTGGCCCGCCGGGTTCGCGAGTTCGGCACTCTGAAGGCGCTTGGCTGGCGCAGCAGGCGAGTGGTCGGCCAGGTGATGGGGGAGGCGCTGGCCATCGGCCTGGCGGGCGGGATCGTCGGGGTCGGGCTCGGTTACCTGGGCGCCACCCTGGTCGGGAAGTTCACCTCGCCGCTCACCGCCTCGGTCGGTCAGCTCACCGGCTCGGCCACGCCCGGCGGCGCCCGGCTGTTCGGCGGCGGACGGTCGGGGTCTGGCCGGTTTCCTGCGGGCGGCTTCCCCGGCCGGTTCACGCACGCGGCCAGCCCGACCGTGACGGTGCACCTCATCGCACCGGTGACGATGGGAATCATCGGCGGGGCCGTGCTGCTTGCCATCGTCGGGGGCCTGATCGCCGGCGGATTCGGAAGCTGGAGCGCGGCGCGGCTCCGCCCGGCTGACGCCCTGACCCGGGTCGCCTGAGCACTGGCCTAAGGAGGCAACGCGATGTACAAGCTGACCGACGTCGGCAAGACCTACCAGACCGGCCGCGGCACCGTGCAGGCGCTGCGCGCCGTGAACCTGAGCATCGCCGACGGTGAGTGGATCGCGATCCAGGGCCCGACCGGGCACGGCAAGACCACGCTGCTCCAGATGCTCGGCGCGCTGGACCGGCCGACCACGGGCTCGGTGGAGTTCGACGGGCAGGACCTCGCCGAGCTGAGCGAGGCCGATGTGACGATGATCAGGGCCCGCTCGTTCGGCTTCATCTTCCAGACCTTCAACCTGATCCCGACGCTCAGCGCTCAGGAGAATGTGGAGGCCGCGCTGGTGCCGCTCCGCGTGCACGCGGCCGAGCGGCGCGACCGGGCCGCCGCGGCGCTGGCTGACCTCGGGCTCGGCGACCGGCTCAGGCACCTGCCCTCGGAGCTGTCTGGGGGCCAGCAGCAGCGGGTCGCGATCGCCAGGGCGCTGGTCAAGGAGCCGGCCGTGCTGCTGGCCGACGAGCCGACCGGCAACCTGGACGAAGACACCAGGGACGAGATCATCGGGCTGCTCGAACGGCTCTGGCAGGAGCGCGGCCTGACCCTGGTCCTGGTCACGCACGACTCCCCGGTGGCCAGGCGGGCCCAGCGGATCGGCGTGATCAGGGACGGGAAGCTGAAGGTCAGCCAGAACGCGGTGCCGGCCCGGGCGGCGGACGCCGACGACGCCGCCCTGGGCTGACCGGTCCCGGTCTTCCGGCGTCTGAGCCGCCGTTGCTTGACGTGCCCGATACCAGCTGCATAGCATACTGATATCAGTTTAGAACGTCAGCAGACACCGGGAACGGCGGTCCGGCCAGGCGGGGGGCGGCCAGGGCGCAGCGGGAAGGGCGGCCGCCAGATGAAATACCGCGCGATGCCGGCCGGAGCAGTCGGCGTGACCCTGCTGGCTGCCGCGGGCCTGGCTGCCGGCGGATGCTCAAGCAGCACGAGCAGTTCGACCGCTGCGGGCTGTTCCGTCAAGCACATCGGGGCGGCGACCGCAAGCAGCGCGCCGAATGGCACGCCCAGTCCGGCGGTCTCGGCGGGCTGGACGCTGCCCGGCGGTAACCTGGCGAACACGCGGGATGTCGCGAGCGCGATCACCGGCTCGAACGTGGCAACGCTGGGAGTGGCGTGGTGCGTGCCGGTCGAGTCGACGGGCGCGGCCGGTGCCGCCGGCTTTCCCGACGGTTATGCGACGACGCCGGTGGTGGTCGGCGGCGTGGTGTACCTGCAGGATCTCGAGTCGAACGTGATGGCGATCAAGCTCGCGACCGGCAAGGTGCTGTGGACGCATAACTACAACTCGGTCAACGGCGGCCCGGACGGCGTCAACGTGGTCAACGGAGTTGTGTACGCGGCCACCAACCACGCCGCGATCGCGCTGTCTGCGGCGACGGGCAGGCAGCTGTGGAGCCGGGTGCTGATCGGCAACGATCACGAGGGCATTGACATGGCGCCCGGCTACAACAACGGCATCGTGTACGTGTCGACGGTCCCGGTCAACCCGACCGTGGGGGAGTATCTCGGCGGCGGCAAGGGGATCTTGTGGGCGCTGAACGCGAAGACCGGCGTGCCGGAGTGGTCCTGGGACGAGGTACAGAACCTGTGGGGCGACCCGGCCGGCAACTCCGGCGGCGGTCTGTGGGATCCGCCGACGTTCGACCGCGAGGGCAACATCTACATCGCAGTGGCCAACCCCGGCCCGATCGGTCAAAGCGGGTGGCCTAAGGGCTATCCGTGGGGGACCAGTCGGCCGGGCCCTGACCTGTACACCGACTCGGTCGTCAAGCTGAGCCCGCAGGGAAAGCTGCTGTGGTATTACCAGCTGACCCCGCACGACGTGTATGACTGGGACCTGCAGAACTCGCCGGTGCTCACCACGGCAAACGGGCAGCCGGTGGTGATCGACGGCGGCAAGGCCGGCATCCTGATCGAGCTGAACGCGCAGACCGGCAAGCTGATCTGGAGGCTTCCGGTCGGGGTGCACAGCGGGCCCCAGAACGCCGGGCTGCTCACCGAGAACGCCACCCCCGCATCGCCCGTGCCGCTGCCGGCCAGGTTCACGCTCGAGCCCGGCGTGTTCGGCGGCATCGAGTCTCAGCTCGCGACCAACGGCTCGACGGTCTTCGCCGCCGTCAACAACCTCGCGGTGCCGATGTCGGTCAAGGGCGTCACGGAGAGCTCCAAGGCCTTCGATGCCTCGATCGGCAAGGCCACCGGTGAGATGATCGCCGTCAACCAGAGCACCGGCAGGATCGAATGGGACGACAAGCTCCCGTCGAGTCCTTACGGCGCCGCCGCCGTCACTAACGACGTCGTGTTCACCACCACCTACGGCGGCTACCTCTACGCGTTCAGCGCGGCCACCGGCGCGATCTTGCTCAAGACACCGCTGTCGGCCGGGTCCAACGCCCCGGTCACGGTCGACGGCGATTACGTCATCGTCGGAGCCGCCGTACCGTCGCTATCAAAGCAGACCAGGCACGCGCTGATCATCGCCTACAAGCTCGGCGCCACCGGCGGCAAGCTTCCGGATACCGTCGGCCCGTAGCCGGTGTCCACGCGCATCGAAATGGGCCAGCTGAACGGCCGCTGAGGAGGCAGGAGATGGGCGAGCCAGCTATCGACGTGCACGGGCTGCGCAAGAGATTCGGCGAGAAGGAGGCGGTGGCCGGGATTGACCTGAAGATCGCGGTCGGCTCGCTTGCCGGGCTGGTCGGGCCGAACGGGGCCGGGAAGACCACGTCCCTGTCGATGATGACCGGGCTGCTGCGGCCCGATGCCGGCCGGGTTGTCGTCAACGGGCTCGATGTCTGGGCGGACCCCGTCGCGGTCAAGGCGATCATCGGGGTGGTACCGGCCGAGACCAGGCTGTTCGAGCGGCTGAGCGGCGCGGAGATGCTGGAGTACGCCGGGCGGCTCCGCGGCCTGCCCACCGCGCAGGCGCGCTCACGGGCGGTGCAGCTGCTTGACGTGCTTGACCTGGCCGCCGATGCGAAGCGGCTGGTCGCTGACTATTCCACCGGGATGCGCAAGAAGGCCGCGCTGGGCTGCGCCCTTATCCACAACCCGTCGGTGCTCTTCCTCGACGAGCCGCTCGAGGGCGTGGATCCGGTCTCCGCCGATGTCATCCGCCGCCTGCTGAAGCGGCTGGCCGACTCCGGCTCGACGGTGCTGTTCTCCAGCCATGTCATGGAACTCGTCGAGCAGGTCTGCGATCACGTGTCCATCATCGACAAGGGCAGGATCGTGAAGACCGGCACCACGGCGCAGGTGCGGGACGGCAAGACCCTGCAGCAGGCATTCATCGACCTGATCGGTCCGCGGTCCAGCGAGGAGGAGGGGCTGTCATGGCTCGGGTCCTCGTCCAGCTGAAGCTGCGGCTGCTGCTGAACGCGCTGCGCTCATCCACGACAGCAGGAACCACGTTCATCCTCAGCACGGTCTTTGCCTTGGTGGTCGCGGTCGGCGTCTTCTACGTGCTGGCCAGGTTCCGCGGCCTGAGCGCGTCGGTGGACCTGACCACGGTCATCTTCACCGTGTTCGCGTTCGGCTGGCTGATCGCGCCGATCATGTCGTTCGGCTTGGACGGCACCCTGGACCCGGCCGCGCTGCAGTTGTACCCGCTGCGGACCCGCCCGCTCGCCGCCGGGCTGGTGGCCGCCTCGGCCGCCGGTGCCTGGCCGCTGGCCAACCTGCTCGCCCTGCTCGGGGCTACCGTGGGGCTGGCCCGCGGCGTGCTCGGCGTGCTCGTCGCCCTCATCGCGGTCCCGCTGCAGGTGCTGTTCTGCATCACGCTGGCACGGCTCGTGACCACCAGCATGGCCAGGATGCTGCGCTCGCGCCGCGGCAAGGACCTGGCTGCGCTGCTGTTCATCCCGATCTTCGCCCTGGTCGAACTGCTTGGCCAGGTGGTACCCCGGGCGGCGGCCAAGGGCGGGATCACCGCGGCGAGCTTCAACGGCATCGACTCATGGCTGCGCTGGCTGCCACCGGGCCTGGCTGTGCACGCGATCCAGGACGCCTCGACCGGGCGGCCCGGCGCCGCCGTGGCGCGCCTCGCGATGCTCGCCGCCGTCATCGTCGCGCTCGGCTGGCTGTGGGTACGCTCGCTGAACCGCGCCCTGGTCACCGCCGACACCTCCGCCCAGTCAACGCAGGTACGGAGCGGCGCGCTGCCGCTCGCCAGGTACGGCGTGCGCGGTGCCGTGGCTGCCAGGTTCTGGATCTACCAGCGCCGCGAGCCGACCTCGCTGATCTACTGGGCCATACCCGCGATCATCATGGTCGTCGTCTCTATCGGCTCGATCGTCAACCGTCCGGTGCATCCCGGCGTCGTGATCGCCAGCGCGGTCATCGGCGCCGGTCTCGTCGGGTACTTGCACGCCAACTCGGCCGGGCTGACCGGTCCGGCCTTCGTCATCGAGGCGCTCGCGCTGACCAGCCGCCGATCTTTGCGTGCCTACTTCTCCGGCCAGAACATCGCGCTCAGCGTGATCGCGGTACCACTGCTCACCGCGATCAGCTTCGGCCTCGCGCTGGCGATCGGGGACCCCATGCAGGCGGCGCCCGCCATCGCGGTAGCCCTGGCCGGCCTCGGCGCAGCCCTTGGCCTGAGCAACGTCCTGACCGTCACCCTTGCCTACCCCATGGCCGCGCGAACCGGCAGCCCCTTGCGCCAGGCCGCCCCCGGGTACACGTCCTACACCTTGGGCGGCATCCTCGCCAGCCTGGTCGGCGTCGCCATCGCGGTCACCCCGGTGATCATCGCTGCCGCGGTCAGCAGCGGAGTCCCGGCCGCGGTCCGGATACCGGTGCTCCTGACCTGCTCCGCCGCATACGGTTTCGCGCTGGCCTGGGCCGGCGTGCAGGTCGCGGCCCGCGACGCCGAGACCAGGCTGCCCGAGCTCTGCCAGATCGCCATCCACAGCACGTAGGTCCGCGGCACGTAGGTGCGCGGCACGATCCAGCTCCCCGCGGATCTCGGGCCGCAGCACGATCCGGGTCCGCAGCCACGATCTGGCGGACTGCCGTGCCTCAGCGTGGCGGGAGGCCGAAAACGCGGGCGGCGTTGCCGCCCAGGGCGGCGGCGACCTGGCCGGGCGAGCAGCCGGCGCCGAGAAGCTCGCGCTCCAGCGTCCGCGCGTTGGCGGCCACCCCGGGTACCCCCGGCCAGTCCGTTCCGAAGATCATCTTGTCGGCCAGCCGCCGCAGCGATGACCCGTAATAGCTGGCCAGCCGCTGCGGTGGCAGGCCGCTCACCTCAAGCCAGACGGTGGGCCGCATCAGCGCCACGAACGCGGCCTGCTCGTACCACCAGCCGCGGCCGCCGTGCGCGAGCACCACCGTGAGGTCGGGGAAGTCCCTGAACACCTCGTCGAGCAGGATCGGGTCCGCGTAGGCGTTGACCGACCCGGCGAACGTGGAGGTGCCGCAGTGCACGATCACCGGGAGCCGGTGCTCCTGTGCCCAGGCATAGGCCGGGTACAGCATCCGGTCCCTGGCCTCGAATCCGCCGTGCACCGGATGGATCTTGACCGCGAGCGCGCCGAGGCCGACCTGCCTGGCCAGTTCGGCGGCGACCGGGTAGTGCAGGTGCGGGTTGATGTTGGCGACCGGGTGGAACCGCGCCGGGTTCTGGCCGACGAGCGGCAGCACGTCCTCGATCGGCTGGATGCCGGTCACCTTCGGGCTGTGCTCGGTGAACAGCAGCACGTGGTCGGCGCCCTCGGCGGCGAAATGCGCGTCGATCTGCTCGGGCCGCGGCGTGCCCTGCTCGTCGAACAGGTCGGCCATGGGCGTGCCGGCGCCGAACTCACTGGCCCACTGCTGCCAGTCGCCGGACAGCGTCGGCAGCCGCGCGACGTGCGTATGGGCATCGACCAGGAGCCTGCCGTCCAGCATGGCGTCTAAGGTAACGACTGGCAGGCGGGCACGGGGAAGCGGGCTGGAGCGTACATGCGCTACATCGTGGTGGGGGCAGGCGGCGTCGGCGGCACCGTCGGCGGCCTGCTTGCCAGGTCGGGTCGCGACGTGGTGCTGGTCGCAAGGGGAGCGCACCTGGAGGCGCTGCGCGCCTCGGGGCTGACGGTCGCTACCCCAGCCGGGACGTTCACGGTCAGGCCGCCCGCCGTGTCCGGACCGGGCGAGCTTCACCTGTCCGGCGGCGACGTGCTGCTGCTCGCGGTGAAGAGCCAGGACACAGCCACGGTACTGGCGGACTGGAGCTGCCGGCCCGCGTCGGGCGGCCAGGTCGCCGCCGATCTCGTGCCCGTGTGCTGCCTGCAGAACGGCGTGGCGAACGAGCGGGCCGCCGCCCGCCGGTTCGCGCACGTCTGCGGCGTCGGCGTGCAGTTGCCGGCCGAGCTGACCGGGCCGGGCCAGGTGCTCGCGCCAGGGTCGCCGGTGGCCGGCCTGCTCGACATCGGACGATACCCGGCGGGCGGCAGCGAGGTCGCCGGGCGGCTGGCGGCAGACCTTAACGACGCCGGCATCATCGCCAGGGTGAGCGACCAGGTGATGGTGATCAAGTACACCAAGCTGCTGCGCAACCTGCGGAACGCGATCATCGCCGCCTGCGGCTCGATGAAGTCCGGCGCGGCGCGCAGGCTCGCCGAGCTCGCTGTCGCCGAGGCGGAGGAGTGCTACCGCGCCGCCGGCATCGAGCACCTCGGGCTCGGCGCGGCGAACGCGGCCAGGCAGGACGTCGTCGCCGAGCTGCCGGTGGACGGCAGGACCAGGGGCGGAGGCTCGACCTGGCAGAGCCTGCACCGCCGGTCGGGCAGCGCGGAGGTGGACTACCTGAATGGCGAGATCGTGCTGCTCGGCCGGCTGCACGGGGTGCCCTGCCCGGTCAACGAGCTGCTGCGGCAGACCGTCAACACCATGGCCGCTGGCCGCGAGGCGCCAGGCGGCGTCGACCCTGACGCGCTGCTTGCCCGCGCGCTGGCGAGGGTCTGACCTGCCGGAGGGCTAGCCGAACAGGCCGCGGATGTCGTCAGCGTTCAGGCTGGCACCGAAGACGTTCCCCTCGTCAAGCACGCTCGAGAACAGCTCGGCCTTGCGTGCCTTGAGCGCCATGACCTTCTGCTCGATCGTGTCCCTGGAGATCAGGCGGTACACCATGACGTTCCGGGTCTGCCCGATCCGGTGGGCCCGGTCGACGGCCTGCGCCTCGGTCGCCGGATTCCACCAGGGATCGAGCAGGAAGCAGTAGTCCGCCTCGGTCAGGTTCAGCCCGAACCCGCCGGCCTTGAGGCTGATCAGGAACACCGGGGCGAGGCCGCTGGTGAACCGGTCGATCACCGCCGCCCGGCCGCGGGTGCTGCCGTCCAGGTAGCAGTACCCGATGCCCTCGGCGTCGAGCCGATCGGCCGCCATCCGCAGGAAGCCGGTGAACTGGCTGAACACCAACGCCTTGTGACCGCCGCCGACCACGTCGGCCAGCTGCTCGGCGAGCACGTCAAGCTTGGCGCTCGCGAGGTCGGCGTGCTCGGCATCGACGAGGCCGGCGTGCAGGCTGAGCTGGCGCAGCAGGGTGAGCGAGCGCAGGATGGCGAACCGGTTGGCATCCATGTCGCCAATCAGGCCGAGTACCTTCTGCCGCTCCCGCTGCAGGTGAGTCTGGTACAGCTTGCGGTGCCTTGGATGCAGGTCGACCTCGAGTACCTGCTCCTGCTTCGCCGGCAGCTCGGCCGCGACCTGCTCCTTGGTACGGCGCATGACCAGGGGCCTGATCCTGCGGCGGAGCTGGCCGAGCAGCTCAGCGCTCGAGGAGCGCTCGATCGGCCGCGCGTAGTACTCGCGGAACCGCACTGGGCTGGGGAACAGGCCGGGTGCGGTGATCGAGAGCAGCGACCACAGCTCCATCAGGTTGTTCTCCATCGGCGTGCCGGTGATCGCCACCTTGACCGGCGCGGGCAGCCGCCTGGCGCACTGGTAGATCTTCGACTGGTGGTTCTTGGCGAACTGCGCCTCATCCAGGATCAGGCCGGCCCAGCGCTGGGCGCAGTACTCCTCCACGTCGATCCGCAGCAGCGTGTAGGACGTCACCACGGCGTCCGCCCCGGCGACGACGTCAGCGAGCTTCTCGCCGCGCCTGGCGCCGGTCTCCGAGATCGCGACGACCCGCAGTCCCGGCGCGAACCTGGCGGCCTCGGCGGCCCAGTTCGGCACCACGCTGGTCGGCGCCACGATCAGGAACGGCGGGCCGTCCTGGTCGGCGTCCCTGGCGTGGCTGATGAGTGCCAGTGACTGCAGCGTCTTGCCCAGGCCCATGTCGTCGGCGAGTATGCCGCCCAGCCGGTGCCGCCAGAGGAATGCCAGCCACCCGAACCCGTCGGCCTGGTACGGGCGCAGCTGCGCCAGCAGGCCCGCCGGCTGCGACGGCTGGTCGATCGAGCCGAGCGTCAGCAGGCCGCTGACCTGCTCCTGCCACGCCTGCGCCTGGCGGCTGACCACGCCGAGCTCGGCGAGCTCCTGCCAGAGTCCGGCCTGGAACCTGCTTATCCGCAGCTCCCCGGGCGGCGCGTCGCGTAGCGCCCTGGCCTCGCCGATGAGCGCGGCCAGCGCCTGCAGCTCGGGCTTGAGCAGCGAGAAGTAGGCGCCGTCCGCCAGCAGCAGGTGCGACTCACCGCGGCTCAGCGCCACGAACATGTCAGCGAACGGCACCTCGCGGCCGTCGACCGTGATCGTGATCCCGAGGTCAAACCAGTCCGTGTCGCCGGCCACCTCGGCGGTAGCGACACCGATCTGCAGCGAGTCGCTCGTTTCCCGGTAGTCGGCCGGGTCGCCGGAGACCTCCGCGGCGACGGCCAGGTGGCCCGCTAGCAGGGGAAGCAGCTCGGTGGTGAACCGCATCGTGGCCAGCCCAGCCAGCCGGGCGTGCGGAACCAGGTCGCGGCCGCGCTGGCCGGCCTCCGCGAGTCCGTACGACTCGAGCGGGAGGTCGAGCTCGGCCAGCAGGCGCCGTTCGGCCGCCTCATCGCGGCAGGCGTCGGCGCCGGGATCGCCCTGCGTGCCCGGCGGCAGCCGCAGCGTCGAGTCGCCCACCTGATACGACCACGCCCACCGAAGGTCGAGTTCGTGCCCGGGCTGGTAGGTGGCCTGCAGCACGAGCGCAGGTCCGGAGATCTCTGGCGGCTCGAACGAGCCGTCCGACGAGGTGACCTCGGCCCAGCGGCGCAGCCGCGGGTAGTAGCCGGAAGCGAACCTGACCTGGTCGGTCGCGGGCACCTCGAGCCGCTGGCCGCCGAGCAGCATCCGCTGCAGCGGCGGCGGGACGGGCCTGGCCAGTCTGGCCAGGCCTACGCGCCGCAGGTCAGGGTCCGTGCGTAGCCCGCCATCGCCCGGGCGGGCGTAGGCCAGGCCGTGGCCTGAGGAGCCGATGAACCGCAGCGGCACCACGTCGCTCGCCGGCCCGGCCACCGGCGCGAGGCGGAGCACCGGGGCGAGCGCCAGCCCGCCCTGGTCATCGGCGCTGGTCACGTCGAGACAGACCGCGGCCTCGGCCAGCTCCACGTCGCCGAGGCCGCGGGCGTGGACCAGCCGCAGCCCGGCGCCGGTGGCCTCGTCGAGCAGCGGCCAGAGCTGCGCGGATTCGAACGTCAGCAGGTCGATGTTCTTCTCGTCGCCGTAGCCGTAGTAGCCGTACTGGCTGGCGGACTTGTGCAGTGCGTACAGGTCGCGCAGCGCGCGTATCTGCGCGGCGCAGTAGCTGCCGTAGTAACTCAGCGAGTCCAGCTTGGACCAGCTGAGCGAGCCCGCTGCCCAGCCGCCGGACCGGCCCGGCTGCACGAGCCTGGCCAGCAGCTTGGGTACCGGCTGGCTGGCAGGCTGCCATCGGGTCGCTGGCCTGGCCTGGCCCGGCGAGTAGGTCAGCTCGATGCCCAGCGGCGTCGGGGCTGGCGCACTCGCCTGCGTGTTCCCGGCCCCGCCGAGCAGCGCACCGAGCGAGGCCTCCCACTCAGGCTGCGGCGGCGGCGCCTCGGCCGCGGGGACGAGATACAGCCTCCGGTCACCGGCCGGTTCCGCGGGTGCCCGGGCGGCACGATCGCCACGGTCGGTGTCATCGGCCGACATCGCGGTGAGCACCAGGGCGACCACGTGCTTGCAGTCGGCGCCGACCGGGCAGCTGCACACTCCGTGCTCGAAGGGGGCGCCGCCGGGCGAGAAATAGGCGATCGTGGTGTAAAACTGGCCGCCCGAGCCGCGCACCAGACCCTGCAGCGCACTCCTCGAGGACTCCCAGCGCAGCTGAGCGACGGCTCCCTGCCTGGCGTACCGCTCGCCGCGCCGATAGGAGCCCGGGTCGACGGCATCCCGCAGCGAGGCGAGGTCAAGTTCCGGCAACTGAGCGAGCCGCATACCGGGACGCTAGCCGGTGCCGCCGACAGTGCGGGCCTGAATCGCCGGCGGGGCTGGCCATTGCTAGCTCACCGCCGGCGAGTCGGGTTCAGCCGAGCAGCGCCGTGACCGTGCCCGCCCCGATCGTCTTGCCGCCCTCGCGGATCGCGAAGTCCTGCCCGGCCGTGATGGCGACCGGCTGGCCGAGCTGCACCTCGATCTCGGCCGAGTCTCCCGGCAGCATCATCGGGGCGGAGCGCAGGTCGATCCGGCCGGACACGTCGGTGGTGCGGAAGAAGAACTGCGGCCGGTACCCGGTGAAGAGGGGGGTGTGGCGGCCGCCCTCTTCGTTGGTGAGCGCGTACACCGAGGCGGTGAACCGCAGGCACGCGGTCACGCTGCCAGGAGCGGCGACCACCTGACCGCGGGCGACATCGCCGCGGCGCACGCCGCGCAGCAGCATGGCGGCATTGTCGCCGGCCCGCGCGGCGTCCAGCTGGCGGCCGAACATCTCGAGCCCGGTGCAGACCGAGGTGACCGTCGGCACGAGCCCCACCACCTCGACCGGCTGGCCGACGGTGATCGACCCCTGCTCAACCTTCCCGGTCACGACGGTGCCCCGGCCGGTGATGGTCAGCACGCTCTCCACCGGCATGAGGAACGGCCGGTCGAGCACCCTGACGGGCAGCGGGATGGCCCGGTCTACCGCGTCGAGCAGGTCAGCGATCCTGGCCGTCCACTGCGGGTCGCCGTCCAGGGCGCGCAGCGCGGAGACGCGCACCACCGGTACGTCCTCGCCCGGGTAGCCGTACTCGCTGAGCAGGTCCCTCACCTCGAGCTCGATCAGCTCGAGCAGCTCCGCGTCGGCGACGTCGGCCTTGTTCAGCGCCACGACCAGGGCCGGCACGCCGACCCGGCGGGCGAGCAGCACGTGCTCCCTGGTCTGCGGCATGACGCCGTCCTCGGCGGAGACCACCAGGATCGCGCCGTCTACCTGCGCCGCCCCCGTGATCATGTTCTTCACGTAGTCGGCATGGCCCGGCATGTCGACGTGGGCGTAGTGCCTGGCGGCCGTCTCGTATTCCGCGTGCGCCAGGTTGATCGTGATGCCACGTCGGCGCTCTTCCGGCGACCTGTCGATCCGGTCGAAGGCCACGAACCTGGTCCGGCCAGGGTCGGCCGCCGCGAGGGTCCTGGTGATCGCGGCGGTCAGGGTGGTCTTGCCGTGGTCGACGTGACCTATCGTGCCGATGTTCACATGCGGCATGTCGCGCACGAACTGCTGCCTGCTCATGATGACTCCCGGTCAGGGACGCAAGGTGATGCCCGGGCCGGGCGAGGTCCGCGCCGGAACGAACGTGGGCGTGACAGACCCAGCTCCGGAGGATGCCGAGCGCGCGTGGGCTCAGCGGGGACCGCGGGAAGCGCGGTCAGAGGGGACCGGATCCGAACCGGCGGCGCGAGGCGCCGCGACCACCCTCCCCCCTGGTTCTCGCGAGCGGGGGAGGGTCAGCGTCGGGCGCCGTCGCCAAACGCGACCGGCCGCACGCCGGTGGACAGCGCGCATGCGAGCGTTGCGCCGGGGCACTGCACGCCCCCGGCGCCGCGCGCGATCACCCGGCGGACCATGCTGACAGGATCACTCGCCGGCCGGCGCCGCTCAACTCAATTACGCACCGGCTGCGACGCGGCACGATCGGAAGACGATCATCGCAGTGCCATGAGTCCGTCTCGCTGCAGGTGGCTCTGCCGCACGACAATGCCGGTTTGCGCGCCTTTACAGCAGCTGCGACGATCGGGTCCCGGAACCGATCACGGGAGGCCTTCTTATGCGCTTCGCCTTCAAGACCGCGCCGCAGAATACGACCTGGGCCGACATGCTGGCGGTCTGGAAGGAAGCCGACGACATCGAGATCTTCGAGTCCGGCTGGGTGTTCGATCACTTCTACCCGATCGTGGGCGATTCGGCGGGCCCGTGCCTGGAGGGCTGGGCGGCGCTGACCGCGCTGGCCCAGGCGACCCGGCGGCTGCGGCTCGGCAACCTCGTGACGGGCATCCACTATCGCCACCCGGCGGTGCTGGCGAACATGGCCGCCACCATCGACATCATCTCCGGCGGACGCCTTGAGCTGGGCATCGGCGCTGGCTGGAACGAGGAGGAGTCCGGTGCCTACGGCATCGAGCTCGGCACGCCACGGGAGCGCAGCGACCGGTTCGAGGAGGCCTGCCAGGTCCTGATCGGCCTGCTGTCGCAGGAGATCACGGACTTCGACGGCACCTACTACCAGCTCGCCGGGGCGCGCTGCGAGCCGAAGGGACCGCAGCGGCCGCACCCGCCGATCTGCATCGGCGGCAGCGGCGAGCGCCGCACCCTGCTGACTACGGCGAAGTACGCACAGCACTGGAACTTCGTCGGCGGACCGCCCGACGTATTCGCGCGCAAGCGCGACGTGCTGCGCGCGCACTGCGCCGACGTGGGCAGGGACCCGGCCGAGATCACCCTGTCCAGCCACGTCAGGCTGGGCGCGGACCACGCCGCCGCCGCGGTGGCCGAGCAGGCCGCTGCGCTCGGCGCTGAGGGGCTCGACCTCGCGATCGTGTACCTGCCGCCGCCGCACACCCCGACCGTGCTCGCGCCGCTCGCCGAGGCGCTCGCGCGGCTCCGCTGACCATCATCGCGGATCCGGCGCGGCTCCGCTGGTGTCGGCTCCGGCGTCGGCAAGCTCGGCGATCACCTGGGCGTGGCAGGGCAGCGGCACGCACCAGCAGCCAAGCCGGTGGCCGCGCAGGGCGGGCAGCATCGCGAGCAGGTCAGTCCTGCCGAGCAGGTACTGCCGGTACTTGGCGAGCACTTCGGCGCGGCTGCCGTCAGGACCGATCCGAAACGGGCTGGCCAGCGGCGAGGCAGCCAGGTGCCAGCCGCCCCGGTAGATCGCGCGCCCGACATAGATCACGTCGGCGTAGCCGGGGTCGTCGCGGTGGCCCTTGAGGTTCACCACCTCGGTAGGTTCCATGATCTCGAAGGATAGGTGGGCGAAAGCACCACCCGATCCTTCGCCCACGCCCCGACGCCGCCGCGTGACTAGGCCGCCGTCCGGTGGTTTGCTTGTGGTGGCTGAGGGGCCAGACGGGCGGGCCGGTGCGATGCGGATGACGACGGCCGCTGCGGGCAGCGCGGCGTTCGCGGTGGTGGCGCCCGGTGTGGTGGCCGGGCTGGTGCCCTGGCTGCTGACCGACTGGCAGGCGGGCGCCAGCGGCTACCCGGGGTCGGCCAGGGCCTGCGGGGCTCTGCTGACCGCCGCCGGGGCGGCGGTGGTGCTCGTCGCGTTCGGACAGTTCGTCGTGGAAGGCCGCGGCACGCCGGCCCCGCCGGCGCCGACCGAGAGGCTCGTGGTCCGCGGCATGTACCGGTACGTGCGCAACCCCATGTACCTGGCCGTGCTCGCCGTGATCTGCGGCCAGGGGCTGCTGCTCGGCAGGCCGGTGCTATTCGGCTACGGCGCCGTTGTCGCAGTGCTGTTCGGGTCGTTCGTGCGCTGGTACGAGCAGCCCAGCCTGCGGCGAAGGTTCGGCTCGCAGTACGAGAATTACCTGCGCGAGGTGCCAGGCTGGCTGCCCAGGCGCCCCGCCGCGCGCACCGGCAAGCACCACTAGCGCCCGGCCAGCGGCACCTCGGCGACGGGACGCCACTGCCAGCTCCGGCCGACCTGTGTCTGGGCCACCAGACTGACCGAGCGCACAGTGACCTGCGCGGGCGGCAGCCTGCGGCCGAGGGCGGCGATCACCGGGGCCGCCGGGGCGCAGGTGTTGGCGTAGGCGACCGACACGTGCGGCAGCCACGGCCTGGTGTCGGGCTGGCCGTCCAGCCCGGCGGCGGCGCAGGCCGCGGTCACCGCGTCGAGCACGGGGTCGAGCGCGCGCAGCGGCTCGACGGGAAGCACCACCGCCTCGGGGTGGTAGAAGACCCGGCCGAGGCTGACCCGGACCGGACGGACGGCCGCGAGGAGCGCCCGCGCCTGCCCCACCATGGCGTCCACCGCGGACTGGTCGGTCTCGTCGGCGAAGCCGACCACGAGCGTGGTCAGGTGCAGCCAGCGCGTGGGCACCGGGTCGAGGCAGGACAGCCCGGCGAGCTTGCGCTGCGCCATCGCCGCCAGCGCGGCGACGGCCGGCTGGTCGTGGAACAGGATGTGCCAGTGGTACTGCTCGCGGCCCGGTCGGCGGCCGGGCCGCTGCCACCAGTGGCTGGTCAGCTCCGTGGGCAGCATGTCACGCTCCGGGGCGCAGCGGGCAGCCCGGACCGGACCGGCCCAGGTCACTGTCCTACGCTACGGAACTTGTGACCGACTCCCAGCTTCCCGCCCAGCCACCGACCTACCGGCAAGGGCCGCTGCGGCCGCCCGACGGCGCCACCGACCTGCTGCTGGTCAGGCACGGGCAGTCCGAGGAGTACGTGGACGGCAGATCGTTCCCGCTCGTCGACGGGCACGGCGATCCGCCGCTGTCGGTGCAGGGCGAGCAGCAGGCCTGGCGCGTCGGCGACCGGCTGGCGACGGCCGGGATCGCCGCAATCTACGTCAGCACGCTGCGACGGACCGCGCAGACCGCGGCGCCGCTGGCGGGGCACCTCGGCGTGGTGCCGCTGGTGGAGCCAGACCTGCGCGAGGTGTATCTGGGCGAGTGGGAAGGCGGCCTGTACCGCAAGATGGTCGCCGACGCCGGGCCGGTCGCGCGGCGCATGTTCGCGGAGGAGCGGTGGGACGTGATCCCCGGCGGCGAGCCTTCCGATGCCTTCGCGGCCCGCGTCACCGCGGCCGTCGGCCGGATCGCGGCCGCTCACCCCGGCGAGCGGGTCGCGGCGTTCACCCACGGCGGCGTGATCAGCCAGATCCTGGCTCTGGCCGCCTCCTCCCGGCGGTTCGCCTTCAACGGTGCCGACAACGCGTCGATCTCCCGGCTGTACGTCGCCGGCGACCGCTGGATCGTGCGCTGCTACAACGACACCGCGCACCTCGGCGGCTTCGCCTAAACCCATCGCCCAGACCCTTCCCCCGGACCCTTCGCCCGGACCCGTCGCCCGGACCCGTCGCCCGGACCCTTCGCCCAGACCCTTCGCCCAGACCCTTCGCCCGGACCCTAGTCAGGGTCATTTCAGGGATCTTCCCGATGGCTGCGCCCGTCGGCCGGCCGCCACTCTTGGTGTACCTAGGTGCACTGCTCAGTTCGCCGCCTAGGCCCATTACCGGCCGGACGGCGAATCACTAGCGTCGCCCATGGATCGGTGCCGCGACCGGCAGCCAGCCCGGCTGGCGGCCTGAGCAGGCAGCGTCGGGAGCGCGCCACGTGCGCGCCGCCAGGCAGACCGAAAGGACATCATGAACGTCATCGATGCCGGCCCGGGTGGCCGGCCAGGCTCGCTGATCGAGGCCAGGGACCTGTACCGCTCGTTCGGCCAGACGCCGGCCCTGCAGGGGACCACCGTCTACGCGGAGGCCGGCGAGATACTCGCCGTGATGGGCCCGAGCGGCTCGGGCAAGTCCACCTTGCTGCACTGCCTGGCCGGGATCTTCCGGCCGGATCGCGGCGAGGTCTGGTTCGACGGCCAGCGCATCGACACCCTGAGCGACTCGAAGCGCTCGCAGCTGCGGCGCAAGGAGTTCGGCTTCGTGTTCCAGTTCGGCCAGCTCGTACCCGAGCTGACCGCCGCTGACAACATCGCCCTGCCGCTGATACTCGACCGGCTCGGCCGCAAGCCCGCCTACAAGCGCGCGGACATGTGGCTGGAGCGGCTCGGCCTGGACAACCTCGGCGACCGGCGCACCGGCGAGCTGTCCGGCGGCCAGGCGCAGCGGGTGGCCGTCGCACGGGCGCTCGTGGCGCGGCCACGGGTGCTGTTCGCCGACGAGCCGACCGGCTCGCTTGACTCGGTTACCGGCCACAAGGTGATGGAGCTGCTGACCGGCATCGCCCGCGAGGAGGGCGCGACGATGATCCTGGTCACTCACGACGCGACCGTCGCCGCCTACGCGGACCGCGAGGTCACGGTGAGCGACGGCCGGATAACGGCGCAGGTCGGAGGTGTGCGGTAATGTTCCGCCTCGGCTTGCGCCTGACCCTGCGCAGCGGCAGGGAGGCCTTCGTCCGGCTGCTTGTCACGGCCGCGGCGGTCGCCGTCGGTGTCGCGATCATGCTCTGCGTGCTCGCCGACTTCCACGCGTTCGTGACGACCGACAACCGGCCGTTCTGGGAGGGCACCCAGCCGATGGCCAGCGGCCAGCGATCGGTGGCCAACGTGGAGCTATGGAACTACACCGACGAGGTGTTCAAGGGCCAGACGATCGAGCGGCTGGACGTGGCGGCCCTCGGCCCGCGCGCCCCGCTGCCGCCGGGAATCTCGAAGCTGCCCGTGGCCGGCCAGTACTACGCGTCCCCGGCGCTCGCGGCACTCATCCGCAGCACCCCGCGTGACGAGCTCGGCGCCCGCTTCCCTGGTTCGATGGCCGGAACCATCGGCCACGCGGCCCTGACCGGCCCCACCGAGCTCGTCGTCTACGTCGGAGACCCGGTCTCCAGGCTGGCCGGGCTGCCGGGCACCATCAGGGTCGACAAGATATCGACGGCGACCGGCCGTCAGGTGTGGTCGCACTACTTCAGAGACGCGTTCATCGTGGGCGCGATCGCGTTCTTGTTCCCGATCCTGATCCTGATCGGCGCGGCGACCAAGCTCGCCTCCGCGCGCCGTGAGGAGCGCTACGCATCGCTGCGCCTGGTCGGAGCCACGGCGCACGACATCAACGTGATCGCCTCGGCCGAGGCCATCGTCAGCGCCCTGATCGGCGCCGTGGCCGGCATCGGCATCTACCAGCTGCTGCAGGCTCCGCTGGCCAGCACCGCGATCACGAGCGCGCGCTACTTCTCCTCCGAGGTCACCCCGACGGGCCTGGGCTACCTGGCCGTGCTCGTCGTGGTCCCGCTGGCGTCGGCGGCGGCATCGCTGCTGGCACTTCGCCGGGTCCGGATCACGCCGCTGGGCGTCAGCCGCCGGGTCACGCCGCCCGCTCCGAGCGCCTGGCGGACCGTGCCGCTCCTGCTCGGCATCGTACTGTTCGTGGTCGGCATCCTGTCCACCACCCACCAGACGATCGGGGCGCCGGCCCTGCCTGGCCTGCTGATCATCATGATCGGACTGGTGATCGCCGGCCCGTGGCTCACCTCCCGTGCGGCCACGCTGCTGCCGTCCGTCGGCCGGGCGGCACCGATCGTCGCGGCCCGGCGCCTGTCGGACAACCCGAAGGCCGCGTTCCGATCGGTCACCGGGCTGGTGCTCGCGGTCTTCCTCGGCACCGTCGTGGCCGGGCTGCTCCCCGCGGTCAACGCCACGACGGCTACCCCGAGCGCGAAGGCGCTGAGCAACGTGCTGCTCGACGGCTTCATGGCCAGCCCGACCTGCGGCAACTCGGTGAACTGCACCGGCAGCGCGCCGGGCCAGAACGGCCCTGGCGGCGGCAACGGCCCCGGTGTCGTGCCGGGGCCGCCGAAGACCAAGCTGCAGCGAGAGTCGCTGCTCGGGCTGCCGCCCGCCGCCGGCGCCAAGCTGGTCACCGAGCTGCGGGCGTTCCGCGGGGCCCTGGTCGTGCCGATCTACTCCCCGGCGTCGGCGGCCACCGCCGGACCAGGGGCGGGCAACGGCGTGGTGAGCTGCGCCGCCATCGACGGGCTCGGCGCGCTCGGGACATGCGCGCCGGGGCGGAAGGCCGTCCAGGCCACCTCGATGAGCCTGTTCGGCGATAACCCGCTGTACACCAGCCAGGCGATCGTCGGCCCGAACAGCCCGTCCGCCCCGGCCGACTTCTCTGGCCTGTATCTCCAGGCGGTCCTGATCAAGGTCCATGGCCCGGCGATGCTTGAACGGGTCCGTACCTTCCTGATCACGCATACCGCGGAGTCCGTGTCGGGAAGCGCGCCCCGCACGTTCGGCGAGGCGGTCCAGGCCAGACTGGGCGTCGGAGCTACGGTGCAGCGGCTGGTGGACATCGCGGTCGCGCTGACGCTGATCGTGGCCGGATGCAGCCTGGCGGTCGCGGTGGGCGGCGGGCTGGTGGAGCGCAAGCGGCCGTTCACGATGCTGCGCCTCTCCGGCACTCCGCCGGGCACGCTCTACCGGATCGTGCTGCTTGAGGCCGTGCTGCCGCTCGCGGCCGCGACGCTGGTGGCTGCGGGCGCCGCCTACGGCATCTCGGTCCTGACCGTGCAGAAGCTGGCCCGGCCTGGCACTCCGCTGCCGGTTCTCGGCCACGTCTACTACCTCACGATGGGGGCGGGCCTGGCCGTCTCGCTGCTTGTCATCCTCGCGACGCTGCCGCTGCTCGGGCGCATCACGGGCCTGGAGAACGTCAGGTTCGAATAGCCGGCCAGCCCGGGCCTGCCTCCCCGGGCCCGGGCTGGCCCCGTCCGCTCAGAACCGCACGTAGTCGTACTCGACCGGCAGGTCGTTGATCCCGGTCGGCGGCGGTGCCAGCCAGCCGGCGAAGTCGCCAGCCTCGTAGTGCGGCGTCATCAGCGCGGCCACCTGGGCCCGGTCGTCGGCGGTCGGCAGCCAGCCTGCCGCCTGGCCGGCCCAGTCATCGGCGCCGATCAGCTCGCCCGCCGGGCTGATGCAGTGCCCCGCGAACGCCCCCACCTGGCGGTTGAACCCGACGTGCGGCAGCGTGAGCCGCCAGTCTAGGCCGGCCTTGGCCAGGTCGCCGTTCCACTTGCGCAGGCCGCGCTCGCAGTCGGCCACGTATTCGTCGCGCAGGTCCAGGTTGAGCGCGGTGAGCGCAGGCACGGTGCGCGTCGAGATCTGCCCGTCGTCGACGACGGGGATCCGCGCGGTAGCGTCGGTCAGCAGGTGATCGTCGTGCCGCCTGGTCTCCATCCAGCGGCCCTTCAGCCCGGCGGTGAAATAGGCGGCCGCGTTCGACGAGGTCTCCGAGCCGAACAGGTCGAGCGAGAGCGAGTAGTGCTGGTTCAGGTACTTCTGGATCACCGGCAGCGGGATCGCGCCGTGGCGCCAGATGTCGTCGGTGCCGTGCTCGGCGGTCACGGCGGCGCTGCGCTGCACCACCCGCTGCACGCCCGTGGTGCCCACGAACATGTGGTGCGCCTCCTCGCGCAGCATGAACTCGCAGGTGCGCGACAGCGGGTCGAAGCCGGACTCCTTGAGCGTGCCGAGCTGGTACTTGCCGTCACGGTCGGTGAAGTAGGTGAACATGAAGAACGACAGCCAGTCGGTGGTCTCCTCGTTGAACGCGCCGAGGATGCGCGGGCTGTCCGGGTGCCCGGAGTGCCGGTGCAGCAGCTGCTCGGCCTCCTCCCTGCCGTCCCGTCCGAAGTAGGCGTGCAGCAGGTACACCATCGCCCACAGGTGCCTGCCCTCCTCGACGTTGACCTGGAACAGGTTCCGCAGGTCGTACAGGCTCGGCGCAGTGGCGCCGAGGTGGCGCTGCTGCTCGACCGAGGCCGGCTCGGTATCGCCCTGCACCACGATCAGCCTGCGCAGCTCGCTGCGGTACTCGCCGGGCACCTGCGCCCAGGCGGGCTCGCCCTTGTGCTTGCCGAACGCGATCTGCCGCGGCTCGTCCCGCTCGGACAGGAAGATGCCCCACCGGTACTGTTCCATCGGCACCCGCGACCAGCTCGCCCAGCCGTCCCTGCCGATCGCGACCGCGGTGCGCAGGTACACGTCCCTGGTCGGCAGCGACGGGCCGAGCGCGCCCCACCAGTCGAGGAACCTGGGCTGCCAGGCCTCGAGCGCGCGCTGCAGCCTGCGGTCGGCGGCCAGGCCCACGTTGTTCGGTATCCGCTCGCTGTAGTCCACCACGCTGACCGGGCCGTCCGGCGCAGGCGCGGGTCCGGTGAGGTCGGGGCCGGACAGGTCGGTGTCGCCGTCGGTCATGCTCAGACTCGCTTCCTGTCGAAGTCGGCGCGCTGGCCGGTGCCGTACCTGCGCAGGGCCCCCTGCGGGCCCGACGCGTTGGGCCGCAGGAAGATCCAGTTCTGCCAGGCGGAGAGCCGGCCGAAGATCTTGGTGCTCAGCGACTCGGCGCCGGCGAACCGCAGGCTGGCCTCGAGGCCGGTGAGCGCGTCGGGGGAGAAGCCGGCCCGCTCGTCCACGACCAGCCGGATCTCCTCGTCCCAGTCAAGCTCGTCCGGCGCGGCGGTGACCAGCCCGAGGTCGGCGGCCTGCGCGGCGGTCAGCTCCTTGCCGGCCGCCGCGAGCACGGCGTCGAGCTGGTCGGCCGCCAGGCCGAACCTGGTGGCCAGCCTGGTCGCGCCGCTCGCACCCGGCAGCGGCCCGGAGTTCATCGCCCCCACCACGACCACGGCCGGCTGCTGGCCAGCCGGCGCGCCGTCGGGCACGCCGTCCAGCATGTACTGACGGTCGGCGGCCAGCGCCAGCTCGAGCAGCGTCCCGGCGAAGCAGCTGCCAGGCTCGATCAGCGCGATCAGCGACCGGCTGGTGGCGTCGAGCCGCTGCAGCATGCGCTTCCACAGCCCGGTGATCTCCGCGGCCAGCCAGCCGCCGTCGGCGAGCAGCAGGTCATCGGTGGCCAGCACGGCGCCGGGGTCGCCGGACGTGCGCAGCAGCCAGGTGCCGAGATCGGGCTCGGCGAACCGCAGCCTGCAGATGGCGTCATCGAGTTCGCGGGCCGCGGCGAGCGGCCAGGCGGCCGCTCCGGCCTCGTGCAGGTCGGCCATGCTGGTCGGCGCCGCACCGGGCCCGGCGATGGTCAGCGTGGCAGTGGCCGCGCCCCGGTCGAGCTCGACGGCAAGGTGCCGGTACCGCAGGCTGTCTTCCGCCGCATAACAGGACAGCGCCGGCAGCTCGATCCCCGCGCCGCCGCTCCCGGCGCCGGCCGGCCGCCCGATCGGGTCAGGCTGGCCGGCCGCGCACTCGGCCAGGTGCTCCACCGCCGCCCCGAACTGGCTCGGCCTGGCGATCTGGTCCACCAGGCGCCAGTCCACCGCGCGCTGGCCCCTGACGCCCTCGGCCGTGGTGGCGAACACGTCGGCGAGGTCGCGGCGCACGCCGCGCTTGTCGGTGAGCCTGGTCAGCCCGCCGGTGCCGGGAAGCACGCCGAGCAGCGGCACCTCGGGCAGGGCCACGGTGGACGAGCCGTCGTCGGCGAGCAGGATGGTCTGGCAGGCCAGGGCGAGCTCGTAGCCGCCGCCGGCCGCCGTGCCGTTCAGGGCCGCGATGTAGGCCTGGCCGGACTCGCTGGCGTCCTCGATCGCGGCGAGCGTTTCGTTACAGAATTTGCAGAAGTTGACCTTGAAGGCATGAGCCGCCTGGGCGAGCATCCCGATGTTGGCGCCGGCGCAGAACATCCGGTCCTGGGCGCTGGTCAGCACGACGGCGCGCACCTGCGGGTAACTGAACCGCAGCCGCTGCACGGCGTCGGCAAGCTCGATGTAGACGCCGAGGTCGTAGCTGTTCTTCTTGAGCTCGTAGCCGGGTGCGAAGCCGCCGGCCGGGTCCACGTCCAGGGTCAGCGTCGCCACCGTCCCGTCCACGGCGAGCCGCCAGTGCCGGTAGGAGGCCGGCTCGGTGCTGAATCTGACCTGGGTCGCTGCGCTGCTCTCTGGCACCTCACCATCCTGACGTGCTACAGCAGTATGTTCAAGACGTACATAGCTGTAGAAAGTGCCGGTGCGCTCCGGGTTGCCACCGGTCATGCCTGGCGCGGAACAGCGCGGCCGCCTGCGTGCCGAGCCAGCCGGGCGGCAGCAGGTCGTGGGGCAGCTGCGGGTCGATGAAGGGAAAACTCCGCCACTCGTGCACCAGCAGCGTCTGAGCCACCAGCGTCTCGCCGTGGGTGGCCGGCTCCAGGGCGGCGAAGGAGTCGATGAACTCCTTGTAGCGGGCCTCGACCGCGGGCAGGTCCCAGGCCAGGCCGATGATGTCGGACTGGCTGCCGATGGCGCCGAAGCTGGCCAGGAACGACATCGAGGTGCTGGCCAGCCCGAGTTCGGCCAGGATCGCGGCGGCCTCGGGCTCCCGCCGCGCGTCGGGGCAGACCCACGCGCCGGACAACAGCTCGCCGAACCCTGCCCAGGTGAGCCTGGTGCCGAGCTGGCGGCGCAGCTCGCGGCCGCCGTGCGGACCGGAGACCAGCAGGACGACCCAGCGCCCGTCCCAGTCCCTGCGCTCCCGACCGAAGGAGTAGATCCGGCTGGCACCGTCGGCGAGCAGCCGCCGGCCCGAGTCGGTGAGCCGCCACCGCGCGTGGCGGCCGTCCCGGCGCGAGACGATCCAGCCTTCCGCCGCGGTGCGGCCGAGTGCCTGGCGGGCAGCCTTCTCGCCGACCCCGAGCTCGGCCATGACGGCGATCAGCCCGGCGGTCCACACCGGCTCGCCGCCCGGCAGCACGTACTCGCCGAGCACGGTCAGCAGCAGCGACCTCGCGCTGTGCGCCCCGAGCGAGCGGCGGCGGGCCTGCGGCGGCGCCGGGGGAGGGAGGGAGAGCCTCCGGCCCGGTACAGGGGGGTCGCCCGGGCCGGAGGGGAGCACCGGGCGGGGGGGAGACCCGGGCTCCGAGCCGGACGCCATCGCGTCGACCATGGCGATTCTGGCTCCTCTCGCGCTGCGCCGTGACCTCGGTCAGAATCTACCTTTCGGTCGCGGCCGGTCACTAGCGGCTAGCGTCGGCGGCGCCAGCCGGTGCCATATCCGGCCTCGTGCAGCGCCAGGCAGGCGAGCCCGGCGAGCAGCAGGCTGAACGCGGTGAAGACCGGGCTGGCCCCGGCTCCGGCGGCGTTCAGCACGAACGCGATCGCGAAGAGCGCAGCCGCGATGATGGCAAGCACAGTGGTTTCTCCCCTTCGCCCTGGCCGCGGCGACCCATTCGCCGGGCAGATGAGCGGCGCTGCAGCTACCCGCATTCCGGTCCGCTACACATCCGGCCCAGCCGCGATGCGCCGGTGCATGAAGAACGGCGGGCGGGGCAGCAGGAACTGCCAGCAGTGACCGATGACCGAAAGGCGGCCAGGCAGGATGCGAACGATCACCTCTCCGTCGGCCCGCAGGTCGGCCAGGGCCAGGTCCAGGGCAAGGATCGCCTCGGCGAGCCCTGCGGCGAGGGTGCTGGCCAGGGCGGGGCTGGCCGCGCGCGGCATCATCTACATCCTCATCGGCTGGGTGGCGATCCTGGTCGCGTTCGGTCACAGCTCGCAGCAGCCCAACCAGCAGGGTGCGCTCGAGCTCCTGGCGCGCCAGCCCTACGGGGTCCCCGCTGTGGCTGCTCGGGCTCGGATTCGTCGGCTACGCGCTGTGGCGGCTGAGCGAGGCCGCCTTCGGCGTGGTCGGCGAGGGCAGGCGCGCCGGTCCCCGGCTGCGGTCGCTCGGCCGGGCCGTGGTCTACGCCTTCCTTGCCTACCTGACGTTCAAGGTGATCGTCGGCGCGAGCAGCAACCAGACCCGCCAGCAGCAGGACCTGACCGCGCAGCTCATGCACAATCCGGCCGGCCGCTGGCTGGTCGGCCTGGCTGGCCTGGCCATCGTGATCGGCGGCTTGACGATGGTGGCGGAGGGGCTGCGCCGGCGGTTCATGCGCTACCTGCAGACCGGCAGGATGAGCCCGCGCACCAGGGATGTGGTCGAGCGGCTCGGAGTGGTGGGCACCGTCGCAAGGGGCCTGGTCTTCGCGCTCGTCGGCGCCCTCATCGTGGACGCCGCGATCACGTTCAGCCCGGCCAAGTCCGGCGGGCTCGACAAGGCCCTGCTGACCCTGCGGCACCAGCCCCTCGGCCCGTTCCTGCTCGGCGTGGTGGCGCTTGGCCTCGTCGTGTTCGGCGTCTACGGGCTGTGCGAGGCCCGCTGGCGCCGGGTCTGATCCCCGGCCGTCTGATCCCCGGCGGTACCAGGCACCCGCACAAGCAGCCGTTCGGCGTGCACCTCGACCGACAGCACCCTGGCCGGCCCGATCACCTCGCCGTCGAGTTCCCACAGGTGCTCGCGGTCAGCGGCGACGCGCTGGCCGACCTGGGCAGCCGGCGGGAGGCGCTGGCGGAGTGGCTGGCCAGCTCCAGGATCGACGTGCCGGGCACGGACCGGCTCGGCGATCTTGCGACCAGGCTGCGCGCCTGCGACCAGGTCGAAGCCGGACCGGGCAGGGCCACCGTCGCGGCCCGCGTGCCTGCCGCCGAGGCCGAGCTGCTGAGGCTTAGGGACGAGGCGTTCGCCGTGCTCGGCGAGTTCCTGGCCACCGTGCAGGGGTCGGGCCCGGCCGGAGCGGAGCGTCAGGCACGGGAGCCCCGAGGCTTCTGGAAGCGCTCGCCGAAAGGGCGCTAGCGGCCGTCAATCGAACGCAGCCGCCCGCGTGGACACCTTAGACTTTGGTCTTCCGCTGCCGCCCACTCCCACAGACTGAAGGCACCGACCCATGCGCTGGTCACAGCTGCACGTCCCGACGCTTCGCGAAGACCCAGCCGACGCCGACGCGGCCAGCCACCGGCTGCTGCTGCGCGCCGGCTTCATCCGCCAGCTGATGGCGGGCCACTACTGCCTGCTGCCGCTCGGCATCGCCGTCCGCGCGAAGATCATTCAGATCATCAGGGAGGAGATGAACGGGATCAGCGCCCAGGAGTTCCTGCTGCCGTGCATGCAGCCCGTCCAGATCTGGGAGAAGAGCGGCAGGCTCGCGGTGATGGGTGAGGAGATGTTCCGCCTCAAGGACCGTAAGGGCGCCGAGGTGGTGCTCGGCATGACCCACGAGGAGATCTTCGCCTTCCTCGCCCAGGAACTCGCGTCGTACCGGGAGCTGCCGCAGTCCTGGTACCAGTTCCAGACCAAGTTCAGGGACGAGCCCAGGCCCAAGTCCGGCCTGATGCGGGTCAGGGAGTTCACGATGAAGGACTCCTACAGCTTCGACGTGGACGAGGCCGGGCTTGACGTGTCCTTCGACGCGCACAAGGGCGCCTACGAGCGGATCTTCGCGCGGCTCGGGATACCCGCGTTCGCCGTCGAGGCGTCCAACGGCGCCATGGGCGGCAAGGACTCGATCGAGTTCATGTGCCCGTCGCCGGCCGGGGAGGACCGGGTCGCCAGGTGCCCCGACTGCGGGTACGCGGCGAACCTGGAGAAGGCCACGTCGGCGCTCGCGGCGGTCGATGACCCTGCGGCCGATGCGGCCCCGGCTGCGCCCGATCGGCTGGACACGCCCGGCGTTCGGACCATCGAGGACCTGGTGAAGGGGTACGGGCTGGCCGCCGACCGGCAGATCAAGACGCTCGTGCAGGTCGTCGACGGCGAGCTGACGCTCGTCCTGCTCCGCGGCGACCACCCGCTATCGGACCAGAAGCTCATCGATGCGACCGGCGCGACCGTGATCCGGCCGGCCCAGCCCGAGGAGATCAGCGACGCGCTCGGCGCTCTGCCCGGCAGCCTCGGAGCCGTCGGCGTCACGGCGTTCCCGATCATCGCCGACCTGGCCCTGCGCGGCAGGCGCGGGATGGCGACCGGCGCCAACACCGACGACGTGCACCTGACCGGCGTCGACGTGGAACGCGACATCCCCGTGACCATGTGGGCGGACCTGCGGGAGGTCACCGAGGGCGAGCCGTGCCCGAGGTGCGCGTCCGGCCTGGAGTTCGTGCAGGCGATCGAGGTCGGCCATATCTTCAAGCTCGGCCGCAAGTTCACCACGGCGCTCGACGTCTCGGTCAGCATGCCGGATGGCGGCACGGTCATCCCGATCATGGGCAGCTACGGCATCGGCGTGGAGCGCGCGATGGCGGCGATCGCCGAGGTGCACCACGACGATGCCGGCCTGGCGTGGCCGGTCGCGGTCGCGCCCGCCGGTGTCACTGTCCTGCTGCTCTCGGTCAGGGACGAGCAGGCACGGACGGCGGCCGAGATGCTCTACACGGGCCTGCTTGAGGCCGGCCTCGAGGCGCTGATCGACGACCGCGACGTGCGTCCCGGCGTGAAGTACGCCGATGCCGAGCTCACCGGCATTCCGTACCGTGTCAGTGTCGGCAGCCGTGACCTCGCCGATGGGATGGTCGAGGTGACCAGCCGCGCGACCGGTGCGAAGGAGCGCGTGCCGGTGGCCGAGGCGGTGCGCCACGTCGGGAGCCTGCTCGCAGCGGGATGAGCCAGGTCCCCGGTCAGGCAGCTAGCGGCAGGGCCGTCAGCTCGCGGCGGGCAGCTCGTCGGCGAGGTCGGCGGGCTGGCGCCTGAGCTCAGCGAGCAGCGGGTGCGAGGCATCGACAAGCCGCTCGTTCTGCTTGTCGAGAGCGGCCCAGCGCTGGTTGCCCGCCGCGCCGCTCGTGGTCGACTTGGTGGTGCCTGACATGGTGCCTCCCGCAACGACGTACCGCGTCAGGGCTTGCCCCGGCACGCGCTCCGTGCCGTCCAACGCCCTCACCTATACAGACGCTCCGGAGGTGGCTCAGGACCTAAATCGCATGTAACGAGATGGCAACTCTTCGCAATGAGTCCGGGCAAGCCGTGCATCGGCCGGAGCGGTGGCGCCGAGCGCGGCGGTGGCGAACTGCCTGAGTTCGCCTCCCTCGGCTCACAGCTGCTGCCAGGCCTGCGACAGCACGCTGCGCAGGATCTGCTCCATCTCGTCGAAGTGCTCCTGGCCGCAGGTCAGCGGCGGGGAAAGCTGGATCACCGGGTCGCCGCGGTCGTCGGCGCGGCAGATCAGGCCGGCGTCGTAGAGCGCGGGCGACAGGAAGCCACGGAGCAGCCGCTCGGATTCGTCGTCATCGAACGTCTCACGGGTGGCCTTGTCCCTGACCATTTCGATGCCGTAGAAGTAGCCGTCGCCCCTGATGTCGCCGACGATCGGCAGGTCGTGCAGCTTCTCCAAAGTCGCCCGGAACGCGCCCTCGTTGGCCCTGACGTGGGCGAGCAGGTCCTCCTTCTCGAACACGTCCAGGTTGGCCAGTGCCACGGCGCAGGAGACCGGGTGGCCTGCGAACGTCACCCCGTGCAGGAACGACGTCTCGTCCCTCAGATAGGGCTCCATCAGCCGGTCGCTCACGATCATGCCGCCGAGCGGCGCGTACCCCGACGTGACGCCCTTGGCGAAGGTGATCACGTCTGGCTGGTAGCCGTAGCGGTCGCTACCGAACATGTAGCCGAGCCGGCCGAACGCGCAGATCACCTCGTCGGAGACGAGCAGCACGCCGTACCTGTCGCAGATCTCGCGCACGCGCCCGAAGTAGCCCGGCGGCGGCGGGAAGCAGCCGCCGGAGTTCTGCACTGGCTCGACGAAGACGGCGGCGACCGTCTCAGGACCCTCGCGCAGGATCGCCCGCTCGATCTCGTCGGCGGCCCAGGCGCCGAACCTGGTGAGATCATCGGCGACGAACGATGGCGCACGGTAGAAGTTCGTGTTGGGCACGCGCACCCCGCCCGCCGGCAGCGGCTCGAAGGGCGGCTTGATATCCGGCAGGCCGGTGATCGCCAGCGCGCCGTGCGTGGTGCCGTGGTAGGCGATATACCGGCTCAGCACCTTGTACCTGCTCGGCTCGCCGGTCAGCTTGAAGTACTGCTTGGCCATCTTCCACGCCGACTCGACGGCTTCTGAGCCGCTCGTGGTGAAGAACACCCGGTTCAGGTCGCCCGGCGCGTAGCCGGCCAGCCGCTCGGCGAGCTCGACGGCACGCGGGTGCGCGTAGGACCACAGCGGATAGTAGGCAAGCTCGGCGGCCTGCCTGGCGGCAGCCTCGGCCACATCGGTCCTGCCGTGGCCGATCTGGCTGACGAACAGGCCGGACAGGCCGTCCAGGTACCGCTTGCCGTGCTGATCGAACACGTACTGCCCGACGCCGCGCACGATCGTCGGAACGTCCGCATCGTCGAACGTCGAGTGCCTGGTGAAGTGCAGCCACAGGTGCCGCTTCGCCGCCTCCTGCAGTCGCGCGTGGTCGTAGGCCGGTGTGCCGCTCATCTGGTCCCCCAGTGGTAGGTCTGCTTGCGCAGCTTCAGGTACACGAAGGTCTCGGTGGCCGTGACGCCCGGCAGCGAGCGCACCTGGCCGAGTATCTCGAGTAGCTGGTCATCGTCGGCGCAGACGACCTCGATGAGGAGGTCGAACGAGCCCGCGGTGATCACCACGTAATCGATATCGTCCATGCCCGCGAGCACATCGGCCAGTCGCTCGAGGTCGCCGGTGCACCTGATCCCGATCATGGTCTGGCGCCGGAAGCCCAGCGACATCGGGTCGGTGACCGCGACGATCTGCATCGCGCCGACGTCGATCAGCCGCTGGACCCGCTGTCGCACGGCGGCTTCGCTCAGGCCAACCGCCTTGCCGATGGCCGCGTAGGAGCGCCGCCCGTCCTGCTGCAGCTGCTCGATGATGTGGCGGGAGACCGCGTCGAGCGCGACCGGCGGCTGGTGCCGCTCTCGCCCGCCGGTCCGATCGGGCGTCGGCTCGCTAGCAAGCCCGGCGGCCTGCAGGTGTGCCATCGATGTGCCTCCTCGCCAGTCCATGCTGTCACGTAACCACGGTAGGTTGTCAACTGATTCCGTTGCGAATGTGCCTCGTGGGCGCTGAATCACTTGTGAGGCGACTGATTAAATGTCAAAGTCGTAGCCGCAGCCAGAGGAGGGCACCGTGACAGTCCTGCGCAACTTCGTCAACGGCCAGTTCACCGACGCAGCCAGCGGTGCCGTCAGCGACGTGATCGACCCGAGCACGGGCGAGGCATACGCGCAGGCGCCGGTATCCAGCGGGGCGGACGTGGACGCCGCGCTGCGCGCCGCGGCCGCGGCGTTCGAGACCTGGCGAGACAGCACCCCGGCGGATCGGAGCCTGGCGCTGCTGAAGTTCGCCGACGCCATCGAGGCGCGGGCTGAGGACCTGGTGGCGGCCGAGAGCAGGAACACCGGCAAGCCGGTGGCGATGACGCGCACCGACGAGGTGCCGCCGCTCGCCGACGAGCTCAGGTTCTTCGCGGGCGCCGCCCGCGTGCTCGAGGGCAGGTCGGCGGGGGAGTACCTGGCCGAGCACACGTCGATGATCCGGCGCGAGCCGGTGGGCGTCTGTGCACAGGTGACACCGTGGAACTACCCCATGATGATGGCGGTCTGGAAGTTCGCGCCCGCCCTTGCCGCAGGCAATACCGTGGTGCTCAAGCCCTCGGACACCACGCCGGTCTCCACCCTGCTGCTCGCCGACATCGCCGCCGACATCTTCCCGCCCGGGGTGTTCAACGTGATCTGCGGCAACCGCGACACGGGCCGGGCCCTGGTCGCTCACGACATTCCGCAGATGGTCTCGATCACCGGATCGGTACGGGCCGGGATCGAGGTGGCGCAGGCGGCGGCGGCCGGCCTGAAGCGCGTCCACCTTGAGCTCGGCGGCAAGGCGCCCGTGGTGGTGTTCGACGACGCCGACACCGACCGGGCGGCCCGGCAGATCGTCGAGGCCGGCTACTACAACGCCGGCCAGGACTGCACCGCAGCCACCCGGGTGCTCGCTGGTCCCGGCGTCGCCGATGGCCTCGCCGACGCGCTCGCGGCACTGGCCGCCGACGTCAAGACCGCAGGCCCGGACGACCCCGACGCCTACTACGGCCCGCTGAACAACTCCGCGCAGCTCGCCAGGGTGGCGGGATTCGTCGACCGGGCTCCGGCGCACGCCGAGGTCAGGGCCGGAGGCCGCCAGGTGGGCGAGCGCGGTTACTTCTACGCGCCGACCGTCGTGGCCGGGCTGCGCCAGGATGACGAGATGATCCAGGAGGAGATCTTCGGCCCGGTGGTCACCGTGCAGCGGTTCGGCTCCGAGAGCGAGGCGGTGGCCTGGGCGAACGGGGTGAAGTACGGTCTCGCGGCCAGCGTGTGGACCCGCGATCACGGGCGCGCCATGCGGGTGGCCCGCCGGCTTGACTTCGGCGCGGTATGGATCAACACGCACATACCGTTCGTGTCCGAGATGCCGCACGGCGGGTTCAAGCACTCCGGTTACGGCAAGGACCTGTCGATCTACGGGTTCGAGGACTACACCAGGATCAAGCACGTGATGAGTTACATCGGCAAGTAGCGCCCGTCCGATGGCAAGCGGGAGACCGGCCATCCTGCGCAGCCTGGTCGGCGCGAGCGACGTGCCGTACTGGCTGGACCAGCCGCACGCTCCCGAACCGCTGCCGCCGCTCGACCGGACCGAGCACGCCGACCTCGCGGTGATCGGCGGCGGGTTCAGCGGACTGTGGGCCGCGCTGCTGGCCAAGGAGCGCGACCCCGACAGGGACGTGGTGCTCGTCGAGGGGCGCAGGGTGGCCTGGGGCGGCACCGGGCGCAACGGCGGGTTCTGCTCGGCCAGCATCACCCACGGACTGTTCAACGGCCTTGAGCGGTTTCCCGGCGAGATCGCGGCGCTTGACCGGATCGGGCGGGAGAACCTGGACCAGATTGAGCGTGCCATCGAGCGCTACGGCATCGACTGCGACTTCGCGAGGACCGGCGAGCTATCTGTGGCGACCGAGCCGTGGCAGCTCGACGGGCTGGCCGAGATGGCCAGGGCGGCCGCTGGCCTGGGCATCAGGCTGGACCTGCTCGACGCCGAGCAGGTGCGGCGCGCGCTGAACTCGCCGACCTACCTGGGCGGCCTGTGGGACAGGCACGGCTGCGCGACGCTGGACCCGGCGAGGCTCGCCTGGGGGCTGCGCCGGGCATGCCTGGCCGCGGGCGTGCGGATCTACGAGCACACACCGGTGCGCGCCGTCGGTGCCGAGTCCGGATCAGGCGGCCGTTTGGCACTCGCCGCTGGCCAGGGCAGCGTGCTGGCCGAGCGGGTCGCGCTGGCCGCCGGAGCATTCGCGCCGCTGCTTCGCAGGCTGCGGTACTACCTGGTGCCTGTCTACGACTACGTGCTGATGACCAGGCCGCTGAGCTCGGCGCAGCTGGCCAGCATCGGCTGGCAGGACCGTCAGGGGGTCGGTGACAGCGGCAACCTGTTTCATTACTACCGGCTGACGGCCGACGACCGGATCCTGTGGGGCGGCTACGACGCCGTCTACTACTACGGCAGCACGATCGCGGCCAGGCTCGACCAGCGGCCGCGCACGTTCGCCGCGCTCGCCGAGCACTTCTACGCCACGTTCCCGCAGCTTTCCGGCCTGGAGTTCAGCCATGCCTGGGGCGGGGTGATCGACACATGCTCCCGGTTCTGCGCGTTCTTCGGAACCGCCATGGCTGGCCGGCTGGCCTACGTGGCCGGCTACACCGGCCTCGGCGTCGGCGCGTCCAGGTTCGGCGCGAGCGTGCTGCTCGATGTGCTGTCCGGTCAGCGGACCGAACTGACCGAACTTGAGATGGTCAGGACCAGGCCGCTGCCCTTCCCGCCCGAGCCGCTGCGCGCCGCGGGGATCGGCCTGACCCGCTGGTCGCTAGCCAGGGCCGATAGGAACGAGGGCCGCAGGAACGCCTGGCTCCGCGCGCTCGACGCGGTCGGGCTCGGCTTCGACTCCTGACCTCGCGGGAGAGGTCATGGCGCCGGGCCGTCGGCATCGGCCAGATCGGCCGACTCGAGCCTGGCCAGCGCCTGGCGCGCCGCGTCGAGCGCGGCCCGTGCCTGACCGGCCTGCTCGCCGGCCCGCGCCGCGCCCTGCCGTGCCGTGGCTAGCTGCTGCTCAATCGCTGACATCTGCCGATCGCGCTCCGCGAGCGCCACCGCGGCCTTGGCGGCGGCTCGCTCGGCCCCGGCCACGGCGCGCCTGGCCGCGGCGATGGCCGCCCTGCGCTGCCGCTGGGCCTCGCGGACCCGCGCGGCTTCCTCGTCACCGCCGGGCCGCGCGGCGAGAGCGGACTGCTGCACCGGTACGTCCGGCCCCGGCCAGGCAGATCCGATGCCCGGGCTGAAGCCGGCGACCCTTGCGGCGCGTACCAGCGCGCCCGCCGCGACCTGCTCGGCCACCTGCGGATCCGCCAGCGCGGCACCGAAGGTCGCGGTGATCTCCTCCCGCGCGGTCGGCGTCGGCTGCTCGGCGCCCGCCAGCGCCAGTGCCTGGCTGGTCAGGTCATCGACGAGCCGCCGCCTGGCCCTGGACAGCTCGCGGATGCTCGCGCCGTCCAGTGCGGCCTCGCCGGCCCTGAGCTGATCGCCGAGCGCGGCGAGCCGCTCGGCGACGGTCGGGTCGGCTCTGACCAGGGCATTGACCATCCAGGCTGCCCTGGTCGGCCGGCGCAGCGCGGTGATCGCGCGGGCGGCGGCCGCGTCGCCTGAGGCCCTGGCCCGCGCGGACAGCGCCTTTCTGCGCTCGGTGAACTCATCGGGATCGCACGCGTAAAGCTCCGCGGACGCGGCAGTGGTCAGGTCGGATTCGCTCACCGGACCATCGTCCCCCGCGCATGTCACGCCGCGTCACCCCGTCCGCGGTCGAGCTCGAGCGCGAGCAGTGCGGCGTGCAAGGCCAGCCGCGCGCCCGGGTCGTCCAGGCGGATGCCGAGCACCTGCTCGATCTGGCGCAGTCGCTCGTAGAGCGTCGGCCTGGCGATGCCGGCGTGCGCGGCGGCCCTCGCCTTGCTGCCGCCGGCGTTCAGGTAGCAGGCCAGCAGGCCGACGAGGCCGGCTCCGGTCTGCGCGTCATGCGCCAGGAGCGGGCCGATCTGACCCTCGGCGAACGCAGCCACCCGCGGGTCGTCGCGCAGCTGGTAGAGGAGGCCGGCCAGCCGGAGGTCGGCGAGCCTGGCGAACGGCAGATCCGGGCAGTAACGCGCGGCCGCGCCGGCGACCTCGTCGGCCTCGCGCAAGGCCGCGCCGAACTGGTCAAGGCCGGTCACGAGCGGGCCCGCTCCGAGTGCCTCGATCCAGCGCGGGGATCCCGGCCGCAGCCGGGCGGCCAGGTCGGCGAGGATCAGATCGGGGTCGGCCTCGGGCGGCAGCGCAATCAGCGCCGCCGCGCGGCGGTCACCAAGCGGGCCGCAGATCGCTGGCAGGGCCAGGTCCTGGCAGACCGCGGCGAGCGCATCGGCCGCCGCGGCGGCGGTGACGTCGGCCCCGGGCCCGGCTACCACGGGTCCGTGCCCGCCCCCCGGGGTGCCGGGCGACCTCGGCCGCAGGCCAGCGACGACCGGGAGCAGCGCCCGGCCGGCCAGCGGCACGCCAAGCGCCACGACCCTGGCGTGCAGGTCGGCTGGGTCGGCGTACCCGGAGCCGACCATCGCGGCGAGCACCGAGCGGTGCGCGGCGCGCTCCGGGCTGTGTCCGGCGCCCCGGTCGGCAACCAGCCGGGCCAGCGCCAGCGTGGTTGCGGCTCGCTCGGCGAGCACCGGGGTGGCGGCGTCGGGCGGGCCGGGCAGCACGAAGACCAAGCGGCCCCAGTCCTGGCCCCTGGCGCCTACCGCGGCGACCAGCCAGCCCGTCGCCTGGTCGAGTCCCACCCGGCCGGGAGCACGAAGCGCACGCGAGCGGGCCGCGAACCCGTCGAGCAGCGAGCCTGCCTCCCGCCCGGCCGCGGCGCAGGCCAGAACCCGGTGGGCCAGGTCCGCGAGAATCACCGGCGCCCCCGCCAGCGCGCTGGCCTGGCCCACGATCTCGTCCTGGCTGGCGCCTGCCGCCGCGAGCTCGCTGAACACCCGGTCAAGTCGTTGCGCGGCCCGCAGCTCGGCGACTTGGGCGTCGAGTATCTGCGCATGTACGGCCTCGGTGATCGCGATGAACTGGGTCTCACGCTCCAGCACGATCAGCGGCAGCCGCCGCGCGGCGGCGGCGCTCACCAGCGCGCGCGGCAGCTCCCTGACGTAGCGCGAGCCGAGTTCGACGGTCAGCGCGCTGGCGCCGGCCGCGGCAAGCCCGGCCACGTACCTGGCCAGGCCGTCGGCGTCGGGCGGCAGCGCGATCCCGGTAGAGAGCACGAGCTCGCCGCCGCGCAGCAGGTGCCCGGCCTCGGCAAGCTCGATCACGTGCACCCAGCGGACCGGCTGATCCAGCCGATCCGCCGCCGCCAGCACGCGCGGCGCGCCGCGGCGCACCGGCTCGAGCCGCAGCACGTCGGCGACGGTCGGCAGCATCAGGGATCCCTTCCCCAGGATCCGACAGTAAGTCAGCCCACGGTGGTCTGAGCTTACATCCCGTAAGTTGGCTTGGCCGGACCGCAGGTGGAGACTGAATCTCAGGGCACTGGATCTCAGGGGCACTGGGCGAGCGGACGTAAGCACGGAGGCGACCGATGGCGCAGCAGCAGGCCGACAGGCACAAGCACTGCACGCACTGGATCGGCGGCAAGCCATGGACCGGGCCGGACTCGACCGGCGGGTCTGGCAGGCGCGGCGACATCTACAATCCGGCAACCGGGCAGGTCACCGGTACGGTCGACTTCGCCGGCGCCGCCGAGGTGGACGCTGCCGTCGCGGCCGCGGTCGCCGCCTTCCCCGCCTGGCGGCAGACCTCGCTGGTCAAGCGCGCCTCGGTGATGTTCGCGTTCCGCGAGCTGATCAAAGAGCACTCGGCGGAACTCGCCGCGCTGATCAGCTCGGAGCATGGCAAGGTCGCCTCCGACGCGGCCGGCGAGGTGGCCCGCGGCCTCGAGGTGGTCGAGTTCGCCTGCGGCATCCCGCACCTGCTCAAGGGCGCGTTCTCGGAGAACGTGTCGGCCGGCGTGGACGCCTACTCGATCCGCCAGCCGCTCGGGGTGGTGGCCGGGATCACGCCGTTCAACTTCCCGGCCATGGTGCCGATGTGGATGTTCCCGGTCGCGATCGCGGCCGGGAACACCTTCGTGCTCAAGCCGTCGGAGAAGGACCCGTCGGCCTCGCTCCTGCTGGCCGAGCTGATCACCGCGGAGCACGGCAAGGTGGCCTCGGACGCGTCGGGCGAGGTGACCCGCGGCCTGGAGGTCGTCGAGTTCGCCTGCGGCATCCCGCACCTGCTCAAGGGCGGCTTCTCGGAGAACGTGTCCAGCGGGGTCGACTCGTACTCGATCAGGCAGCCGGTCGGCG
>DATIZP010000087.1:0-4357 GCA_035517035.1 Streptosporangiaceae bacterium
CTTACTGGGAATGTCCGCCCGGCCCTCCCCGGGGTGCCCTGGCTGCTGATTGAGATTTGCGCTCGGTCGCTGGTTACGGATGTGTCAGCTGGGTGCTCCACGGGTTGGTCAGCGCCGGATCTGGAGAGCGGGAGGATGCGACGTCATCATGATCTGAGCGGCTCGCCGCGGCGGCCGCGGCCAGTCAGAAGTCGCGCGGCTCTCCGTTGCGTGCCTGACGCTGGCCTGTCGGCCTGGCCCCGACCAGCCCGCCGGAGTCGCTTCGCGGCAGGAGCCAGTCGCTGAAATCGTGCCCGGTCAGGGACTCAAGCAGCCGGATGTCTTCCTCAAATCGCGGGATCAGCCCCTGTCGCTCTTCCCAGGTCAGCGGCTTCCTCGGCGCAGCATCACGCTGCAGCAGACGCTCCAGGTGCTTCATCATGGCCGACCCGGCCTGATGCGGCATGGCTTCGGAGACAGCGCTGCCGGCCCGCGCCGCCCTGGCGAGTGCCCGGTGCCGCAAGGATAAGTCCGGCTGGGCGGTCACGTTTTCTCGCGGCATCTCGGTGAGCACTCCTTCCGGCACTCCGAGAAAGGCGCAGATCTGGTCGAGCGCCCCGGCCGGGCTGTCGATCAGCGCGCGGTAGCGGAAGACGAAGACCTGCTCACGCGGGAACACCGAGTACAGGTCCCGGAGCTGCTCCCCGTACCTGCCGAGCGCGGTGTAGTGCCAGAAGTCGGCCCAGCCTGCTGCAATCCGCCGATCCTCCTCGGCGCACGCCCGGACAAAGTCGCTGACCGGGTCGAGGCCTGCGGACCACAGGTGCGCCCAGTTCGAGTGGGCACGCTCCACCGGATCGCGCAGCACGATGATCAGCCTGGCTGCCGGGATCAGCGCCCTGATCCGCTGGTGCGCCGTGCGGCTGTAGAGGTAGAACGGCGTTGACTCACCGCGCAGCGCGCCGGCCGGCACCGTCTCGAAGAGCGCCTCGTAGTCTTCCCGTCGCCAGATGTGCTGCCGGTATGTCTTCGCGTCGCCGGGACCGCCCCGACGAGGCGGCGGCCCGTCGGTGAGAAAGAACTTGGGCTCCTTCACGGCCGAAAGGCAGAGCGAAGGATGCCGGGCCAGGGCGGCATGTAAGGCGGTCGTGCCAGCCTTGGGCACGCCAGCAATGAAGAAGTCCGGCAGGGCCACGGGTTGCCTCCAACTGCATGTCGCTAAGCAGCACGCTATATCGATCTAATTACTAGGGATAGTGCCTTCTCGGGCCCGTTCCCCCGCTACCGTGCCGCCGCCGGCGCTAATCCTGAGCGGGCTCGCCGCCGGCTAGCTAGCATGTAGGCCCCCTCGGGGCGGGCACCGCACCCGCTGGCCCGCCCGGCAGCCGCGTGCGCCGGCGCGGCGTGGTCGGTTCTCAACCCGCCCGGGGGCTGACGGTTCCGCCCGCCCTCGGCTGCCCGCCCGGTCAGGCCGGGGGCGCGGTCCGCAGCCGGATGGTGACAGGGAGCTCGCGGAGGCTGGCGAGCATGTCCTCGGTGTACTGAGTGCCGATGTCGGTGAGCACGTAGCCGAGGTCGCCGCGCGTGCCGAGCAGCTGGCCTTCGATGTTGGCGCCGTGCTGGGCGAGCAGCTGGTTGATGGTCGCCAGCACGCCGGGGACGTTGCGGTGCAGGTGGACCAGCCGGTGCGTGCCCGGCGTGCGCGGCAGCGCGATCCCTGGCAGGTTGACGCTCAGCGAGGTCGCGCCGGACGCGATGTAGTCGTGCAGTTTCCCGGCGACGAAGTCGCCGATGTCCTGCTGCGCCTCCTCGGTGGAGCCGCCGATGTGCGGTGTGAGGATGACGTTCGGCAGGCCGCGCAGCCCGGACGTGAACTCCTCGCCGCGGCCGCGCGGCTCCTGCGGGAACACGTCGACGGCCGCGCCGGCGAGGTGCCCGGACTCGATGTTCCGCCGCAGCGCGACGTGATCGACGACGAAGCCGCGGGACAGGTTGAGGAACAGGCTGCCCGGCCGCATCGCCGCGAACTCTTCCGCGCCGAACAGGCCGCTGTTGCCCGGCCGGCCATCTACGTGCAGGGTAACCACGTCGGATATCTCCAGCAGCTCCTCCATCGAGCCGCAGGACCGGGCGTTGCCCAGCGTCAGCTTGTCGGCGGTGTCATAGAAGAACACGGCCATGCCGAGGCTCTCCGCCAGGACCGACAGCTGCTCGCCGATCTTGCCGTAGCCGACGATCCCCAGCCGCCGGCCGCGCACCTCGTGGCTGCCCGCAGCGGCCTTGTCCCACACGCCCGCGTGCGTCCGCGCGTTCTTGTCGGTCAGCCGCCGGGTCAGCGCGATGATCTCGGCCAGGGCCAGCTCGACCACACTGCGCGTGTTCGAGAACGGGTCGTTGAACACGGCGATGCCCTGCCGGGACGCCGCCGCCAGGTCGATCTGGTTGACGCCGATGCAGAACGCGCCGACGGCGAGCAGGCCGGGCGCGGCGCCCAGGACGCGCTCCGTGACGTCGGTGCCCGACCTGATCCCGAGCAGGCGGACGCCGCCGATCGCGCCGGTCAGCTCGTCCTCGTCCAGCGCCCGCGCAGACGTTTCAACCTGGTAGCCGTCCTTGACCAGCCGGGCGGCCGCGTCGGGGTGAATGTTCTCCAGCAGCAGGACACGAAGCTGCCCATCCGTGCGGTCCAAGGTCAACACCCTTCCAGTCAGTGCCAAAGCGACCGGTCACCCGTACCTGCTCGCTGCGGATCCGGCGGGCGGACCCCTGCCCGGCGGCCGACCACGGGCACAGCTGAGCCTGGCGGGAGCCGCAGACACTCCGGTTGGCAGCACGCCGCCAGCGCGCAGGCGGCACCTGCGACATCGCTTGCCGACAGCATGAGCAGCGTGCCGTGCGGGAGAAGTGTGGCGCTGGAGCGGCCGGAGCAGGCCGCTGCCGCGCTGAGGCCAGGTAGTCACCGGCGGCCAGGCCGCCGGTGACCGCGGAGTAAGAGTCGCAGGACCGGCGGCTGGAACTCGCAACCAACGCGGCGCCCCGTGAAGCATCCGCCATCCGCCCGGTCGCGGGGGCGAAGGTCGTCAGCGCGGACACATCGCGGTCGCGGCCCGGCAGAAATCCGACGTGGCCGCAGCGCGTCAAAACAGTTGTCCACACTCCTCTACACCAGCACTGCCGGCAAATTTGTCAACTAAATAAGTAGGGAAGATAGGAGATAATTGTCCCATCGCCGATAGTCGCCGTCACCCGCAGCGGTGCGTTCGGTGGTGGGATGAGCGTTCGCAGGCGTGCCACCGCGGCCGAGCCGTTCGGGATATGTCACCCTGAACGGCTGATCGGTGAACAAGCCGGGGCCGGCGTCAGATGGAGAAGTCCTGCTCGTACCAGACCTCCGCGGCGGCGGGGTGCCGGTCTGGCCGGGTTCCGGTGCCGTTGACCTTGGCTTCGAGTTCCTCGATCCGGACGAGCAGCGCGTGCAGGCTGACGCCGACGAGGTCGGGCAGCACGGCGTGGTCGAGATCGGGGGCGGCGCCGGCGGCGCGGGGCTGGCTGCGGTGGATGACCTGGCCGGGGACGCCGACGACGACCGAGTCGGCCGGGACGGAGATGCCGGCCAGCAGCCCCTCCTCCGTCGCCATCCGGCGCGCGGTGCCGGCGGCGTCGTCGCTGCGCACGGTGAGGATCTCGTCCACCACGGCGAGGTCCAGGACGGCCGGCACGAAGCCGGCGCCGATGCCCTGGATCGGGTGGGGCCCCTTTTGGCCGCCCGACAGCACCGGCGAGGCAGCCGGCTCGACCGCGATCACCTGCACCGGCGGCCTGCGCTCCTTGAGCACCTCGCCGACGCCGGTGATGGTGCAGCCGGTGCCGACCCCGGCGACGAAGATGTCGATGGTGCCGTCAGTGTCCCGCCAGATTTCCTCGGCGGTGGCCTGCCGGTGGATCGCCGGGTTGGCCGGGTTCTCGAACTGCTGCGGGATGAAGTACCGCGGGTCGTCCTTGGCCAGCTGATGGCCACCCTCCCCGAACGGCTCGCCCTGGCCCGGGCCCGCGACCTCAGCCACGCCGAGTTCCTCGAGCTCGTCCTGTCCGACGAGGTAACCCGCCGGGACGGCACCTCCGCCGAGCGGCGCGCCCGCCAGGCCGGCCAGCTGTTCAAGCGCCTCAAGGCCGCCCGGCTCGACAACAGCCACCACACCGAAATCCGCAAGCTCCTGCACGTCGACCTGCTGATCCCCGACGATTTCTGCCTCCAGCCGATGGACGCAGCCGACACCGCCGACACCTACGAGGTGATCGTCGAGCGGCACCGCACCGCGGCTACCATCACCACCTCCAACCGCGAGCCAGCCGAATGGCTCGCCCTGATGGCCGACCC
>DATIZP010000088.1:0-4899 GCA_035517035.1 Streptosporangiaceae bacterium
GGCGGCGGCCTTCTCGCCAGCACCGAATCGGGGAAGATGGCGAAACGGGCACCACGCGCGCCGGTGAATTCGGCTGGCCCGCGGCGCCGCTGCCCGGACTGCCTGGCGACGTCCTGCATGCCGATGTGCGACAGCAGGCCGGCCAGCAGCGACTGGTGCACCCGGTCGGCCAGGTCGGCGGGCACCCGCGGCTCCGGCTGCGCGCCCGGCCTGGCGGCGAGCTGGGCGACGTGCGCCTCGACGCCGGTACCGGCCGCCCGCCCCGGCACCGCGGCGGCCCGGTCCTGACCGGCCAGAGGCCGGTCAGGACCCACCTCGATGCCGAGTTCCCTGGCCGCCGCGGCGAGCTGGCCGTAGACGTCCTGCCACTCGCGGACCCGCAGGTAGTGCAGGTACTCGCGGCGGCACATCCGGCGGAACGCCGACCCGGACAGCTCGCGCTGCTGCTCGCGCAGGTACTCCCACAGGTTCAGCAGCGACAGGAAGTCCGAGCCAGGCTCGGCGAAGCGCGCATGCTGCGCGTCGGCCGCCTCGCGGTAGTCGGCTGGCCGCTCCCTCGGATCCTGGATCGACAGCGCGGCGGCGATGACCAGCACCTCGCGGGCGCAGCCGTTGCGGCCGGCCTCGATGATCATCCGGCCGAGCCGCGGGTCGGCCGGCAGCCTGGCCAGCTGCCTGCCGAGGTCGGTCAGCGCCGGCCCGGCGCGCCGCTCGCGGTGGCTGGCCTGGCGTCCGCCGGATGAGCCCGTGGCGGCGCCGACCGCACCGAGTTCCTCGAGCAGGCGGATGCCGTCGGCGACGTTGCGAGTGTCCGGCGGGTCGATGAACGGGAAGTCCGCCACCTCGCCGAGGTCGAGCGCGGCCATCTGCAAGATGACCGAGGCCAGGCTGGTGCGCAGGATCTCGGGATCGGTGTAGGCCGGGCGGGCGGCGAAGTCCTCGGCCGAGTAGAGCCGGATGCAGATGCCATCAGAGGTGCGACCGCACCGGCCGGCCCGCTGGTTCGCCGAGGCCTGGGAGATCGGCTCGATCGGCAGTCGCTGCACCTTGGTCCGGTTGCTGTACCTGGAGATCCGCGCAGTGCCCGGATCGACGACATACCTGATGCCGGGCACGGTCAGCGAGGTCTCGGCGATGTTGGTGGCCAGCACCACGCGCCTGCCGCGGTGCGGCTCGAAGACGCGGTGCTGCTCGGCGGCCGAGAGCCTGGCGTACAGCGGAAGGATCTCGAGGTCAGCGGGCGCCTCACCGGCCAGGGCGTCGGCGGCGTCGCGGATCTCCCGTTCGCCGCTGAGGAATACCAGGATGTCGCCAGGGCCTTCGGCGCTGAGCTCGGCCACGGCATCGCAGATGCCCTGCACCTGGTCGCGCGGCCCGGCGTCGCTCGCAGCGCTCTTGGCGCGTTCCGCCGGTTCCTCGCCGTCGCCGTCCGGCCAGTCAGCGGCGCCTGGCCCGGTGAGCGGGCGATACCTGACCTCGACCGGGTAGGTGCGCCCGGACACCTCGATGATCGGCGCACCCGGCTGGCCGCGCTCCCCCGGCTGGCGGCGCCCCGGCTGGCCGCGCCCCTGATGGCCGCGTCCCGGCTGGCCGCGTTCCCCCGGCTGGCCGCCTTCCCCAGGCTGGCCGCGCTCCCCCGGCTGGCCGCGCTCCTTCGGCCCGCTCCGCGCCCTCGGCCCGCCCGGCAGCACCGCCACGCCCGCCACGCCAACCGCACCAGCCGCACCAGCCGCACCGAAGTGCTCGCTGAACCGCTCGGGGTCGATCGTGGCCGAGGTGATGATCACCTTCAGGTCGGGCCTGCTCGGCAGCAGCCGGTGCAAGTAGCCGAGTATGAAGTCGATGTTCAGGCTGCGCTCGTGCGCCTCGTCGATGATCAGCGTGTCGTAGCGGAGCAGCCGCCGGTCCCGGCTCAGCTCGGTCAGCAAGATGCCATCGGTCATCAGCTTGACCAGCGTGCCGTCGGTGGATGTGTCGGTGAACCTGACCTTGTAGCCGACCACGGAGCCTAGCTCGGTGCCGAGTTCCGCCGCGATCCGCTCGGCGACCGTCCTGGCCGCCAGGCGCCGCGGCTGGGTATGGCCGATCTGGCCGGTGACGCCGCGGCCGAGTTCCAGGCAGATCTTCGGGATCTGGGTGGTCTTGCCCGAGCCGGTCTCCCCGGCCACGATCACGACCTGGTGGTCCCTGATCGCCGCGGCGATCTCGTCCCGCCGCTGGCTGACCGGCAGCTCCGGCGGATAGGTGATCGCGGGGACGGCGAGCCTGCGCAGCGCGAGGCGGCCGGCCGCCGCGTCGACCTCCGCCGCGATCTGGCCGAGCGCCTGCCCCCGGCGCCGCTGGTCGGCCAGCGCGGCGGCGCGCTCAAGCCGCCGCCCGAGCCGGTACCGGTCGAGCGGCATCAGCTCGGGCAGCCGGGCGCGCAGTTCGGCGGGCGCAGGATGCACGGCGGCAGTCTCCAGGCAGGCGGGTCTTCGGGCAGGGGGTCTTCGGGCAGAGCAAGGAACCCAGCACAAGGATGGTCAGCCGGGCCCCGGATGCCTAACGCTTTTCCCGTCCGCGGGCTTCCGCGGCCCCGGACGCTACCGCAGCCGTGCCTCCGCGCGCAGCTCCCCGGCCAGGTCCGAAGGCCCCGGCACGGGCCGGTCGCGCACGGGCCGGTCGCGCACGGGCAGGTCGCGCACGGGCCGGTCGCGCACGGGCCGGTCGTGCACGGGCGGGTCGCGCACGGGCCGGTCGAGACCGCTCACGTCGAGGCCGCGCGCGGTGAACCATGCCGCGACGTTGGCGGCGTCGCGGTCAAGGAAGTCGCCGCCTCTGGGATGAGCGATCACGTCGATCACCTGAGGCAGGTCGATCAGAACCACCCGGCCGCGGTGGACGAGCACGTTGTATGCGGACAGGTCGCCGTGCGCCAGGCCGAGGCCGGCCATGGTCCGCAGCGCCGCGACAAGCTGCGCCCACAGCGTGGCAAGTTCGGCTCCTTGCGGCCGGATCTCGGCGAGCCTCGGCGCCGCCGTCCCGTCCGGCTCGCCCATGAACTCAAGCAGCACCTCGGTGCCGGTGATCTGCACCGGGTAAGGAACCGGGGCGCCCGCGCGGTGCAGCCGGCTCAGCGCCTCGAACTCCGCGATGGCCCACTGCTGGGAGATCATCTCCCTGCCCACCCGGCTCCGGCTGGCCATCGCCCGGTTGTCGCGTGACTGGCGGACCCGCCGTCCCTCCAGGTACTCGCCGTCGCGGTGGAACATCCGGTGCTCGAAGGACCGGTACCGCTTGGCCGCGAGCAGGCAGGAACGATCGGTCCCAGGGACGGCGCGGCGCAGCAGGAAGACGTCAGCTTCCTTGCCGGACTTGAGTATCCCGAGCTCGGTGTCGGTCGCGGCCGCGTCAGTGACCAGCCAGCGCGGGTATGGCCGGGGGCCGCGCTCGGTCGGGGCGGACAGGTCCCAGGTGGACCAGCGGTCGCCGTCGGGCAGGCCGTCGGTCGCGGCAAAGGCGTCGGCGGGCCTCAGCCTGCGTGGATGCCGGTTCCGCTTGGCGAAGACCGGCTCGTCGTCATCGTCGCTGCGCCACTTGCCGCGACGGGTAAAGGCGGGATCGTGCACGGGAAGATCTCCCTGGGCAGAAGAGGAGGTACGGGCATGGCGAAGTGCGCGTCATCGTCGGGCCCTCCCTTCTGCCTGGCCAGATCCGACCGGTTGATATGCCTGGCCTGATCTGCCTGGCCGGATACCGGCTGCTCGGGCACGCCGGTCACCCGGCGGCAGCCATTCCCTGCCGAGGCTGCCACGCTCAGCCGGTCAGGGCAACGGAATTAACGCCGAGATTGCTGTCGGCCCGCGCCGCGTTTGCGGGAAACGGCAGGTCATGTCTGGTACTGTCAGTTCCCACATTTCTGGATACCCCCAGGGAGAGCCATGGCCCTGCGCGACACGATGCGCGAGTCCTCCGCCCAGTTTTTGCAGCCCGGCGAGTCCATCCAGGAGGTGTTCGGCGCGCAGACGGCCAGCCAGTGGGTCGCCGCGCTCGGCGGGATCTTCCTGTTCCTCGGCCTGAACCGATACCGGATCTTCGCGGTCACGCCACAGCGGATCGTCGTGCTCGACGCCGGCAAGGCCAGCATGAGCCGCGCACGCGGCGTGGTGGCCGAACTGCCGCGCTCGACCAGGCTCGGGCCGCCGACCGGCCTGTGGCACGTCATCCCGGTGGGCGACGAGAAGCTGCGGGTGCATCGCCGGTTCTTCAAGGACATCGAGGCCGCCGACTCGGCCTCTGGCACCTACGCGGCCTAGTAGGGCAGCCGCAGCCATTGACTCACGGACGAGGGTGAGCGAGGCGTCTCGGCGCCCGTTGACGGCTCTTACTGTTGGCCCGCGCTTTGGCGTGGGTCTGGCCGGAGGGCCTCTGGTGTCACCCACCATTCTGAGGCGATTTCGAGCCCGCAGGCGCGGAGTGCCTGGCGCTTGGGCTCGTCGAGGTGCCCTGCCACGACGACGGCTTGGATGGCGCCGCGCCGCCCGGCTTCGGCCAGGCCCGCGCGGAGCAGTTCGGCGCCGGCTGTCGGCCATTTCGTGGCCGGGGTAACTACGAAATCGTCGATCTGGCAGGTGGGGCCGCCGGGGTCGTAGACCGGCGGCGCTTCGGTCAGGGTCGCGATGAGGAACCCAGTGACCTGGCCGGCGTCTTCGCTGACCAGGGTGATGACCCTGTCGCTGGCGACAAGGCTGGCCAGGTAGGCGCGGTGTTTGTCCTGGACGCCGACGGCAGGCCGCCAGTACAGAGGCTGGTAGCGCGCGTACTGCTCGCGGCGGATGGCGGCCAAGGTGGCCATCGCGGCGGCATCGGCCTGCACGGCCGGACGTATCTGCTCACTCACCCGCCTAGCTTCTCACCCGC
>DATIZP010000089.1:0-2340 GCA_035517035.1 Streptosporangiaceae bacterium
CGTCAGCTACGTGACGCTCCGGGGGCAGCCAGATCACAAAGCCGAGGTGTCGTTCGCGGTCGCCGACCACATGCACCACAAGGGCGTCGCGACCTTGCTGCTCGAGCACCTGGTCTTCTACGCCAGGAGCCACCAGATCACCACGTTCATCGGGCAGACGCTGGCCGAGAACACGGCAATGCTCAAGGTCTTCGCCGACGCCGGCCTGCCGGTGCACCGTCACACCGACGACGGAGTCGTCGACATGACCATCCCGCTACCCGCAGATGACGTGGGCCCCGGCCTGAACGGCTACCTGGATGCGGTGGCCGAGCGGGAGCGCCAAGCAGACGTCGCCAGCCTGCGGCACGTGTTCGCACCTGAGTCGGTCGCGGTGATCGGCGCCAGCCAGCGGCCGGGGACGGTCGGGCGGGTGATCTGGGACAACATCTGCACGGGCGGGTATGCCGGCCGTCTGTACGCCGTCAACCCGCACACCGGGCAGATCGGCGGCGAGCCCTGCCTGGCGTCCGCCGCCGACCTGCCCGAGCACGTTGACCTGGCGGTGATCGCGGTGCCCCCGGCCGCCGTACTCGACACCGCAGAGCAGTGCGGGCTGCGCGGCGTGCACGCCCTGGTGGTGATCACCTCCGGGCTGGACGACGCCATCCGCGCCGACCTGCTCGCGACATGCCGTCGGCACGGCATGCGGCTGATCGGCCCGAACTGCTTCGGTGTCGCGGTCCCAGGGATCGGCCTGGACGCCACGTTCGCGGCCGCCCATCCGCGGGCAGGCGTGGCCGGCCTGGTCATGCAGTCCGGCGGGCTGGGCATCGCCACCGCCAATCAGCTGTCCCGGCTCGGCATCGGCATCTCCTCGTTCGCGTCGGTAGGCGACAAGCTCGACGTATCCAGCAACGACATGCTGATGTGGTGGGAACACGACGGCGTCACCAGGCTCGCCGTGCTGTACATCGAGTCGTTCGGCAACCCGCGCAAGTTCGGCCGCACAGCCCGCAGGGTCGCCACGAGCATGCCGGTGCTCGCCGTGGAGGCCGGGCGCTCGGCGGCCGGGCAGCGGGCGGCCGCCTCGCACACCGCGGCGGTCGCGACGCCACTGGTCACCAGGGAGGCCCTGTTCCAGCAGGCCGGCGTCATCGTCGTGCCCGGCTTCGGCGACCTGATCGAGACCGCCGCGCTGCTGGCCACCCAGCCCGTCCCGGCGGGCAGCACCGTCGCGGTCGTGTCCAACATCGGCGGCGCGGGGGTGCTCGCGGCCGACGCCTGCACCGACCTCGGCCTGACCGTTCACCGGCCGCCCGAGCAGATCCGCCGCCGGCTGCGCGCACTGATCCCCAAGGGCGGAGCGGCCAACGGCCCGATCGACACCACCGCCGCGGTCTCGGCCGGCCAGTTCCGCGAGTGCCTCGAGCTCGCGGCGGCCGACGAGGAAGTCAGCGCCATGATCGTGCTCGTGCTGTCCACCGGGTCGACCGGCGACTTGATCGCGGCGATCCAGCAGGCCGACATCCGGGTCCCGCTGGCCGTCGTGCTGCTCGACCAGGCCGAAACGGTGCGGCTGCTGCCCGGCCCGGCGAAGGGAACCGCGGAGGCGGGCGGGATCCCGGTACCTGTCTACAGCTACCCGGAGGCGGCCGCGGCCGCCGTCGCCCGGGCGGCCAGGTACGGGGCATGGCGGGTCGCGGCGAACGGCGTGGTGCCCGAGTTCGCCGACATCAAGACCGAGGACGCGTACGCGCTGGTGCGCGAGTTCCTCGGACCGGACGGCCACGGGGGCTGGCTTCCGCCGGAGCTGGCCGCAGCGCTGCTGCGCTGCTACGGAATACCGCTGGCCGCACTGGTTCCGGTCCACAGCGAAGACGACGCCGTCGCCGCCTACGCCGCGGGCGGCGGAATCCCAGTGGTACTCAAAGCCGACGTGCCCGGGCTGGTCCACAAGACCGAAGCGGGCGGGGTGGAGCTCGACCTGCGTACCGAAGCCGACGTGCGCGCCGCCTACCAGCGGCTGACGGAACGCTTCGGCAGCAAACTGCACGCGGTCCTTGCCCAGCCGATGATCGGCGACGGCACCGAGGTGATGGTGGGCGTGGCCGACGATCACCTGTTCGGCCCGCTGGTGGTGTTCGGACTGGGCGGGGTGGCCACCGAAGTGCTTGCCGACCACGCGGCGCGGCTCACGCCGCTGACCGACACCGACGCGGACACGCTGATCCGGTCGATCAAGGCGGCGCCGCTGCTGCTGGGGTACCGCGGCAGCCCGCCGGCCGATCTGGAGGCGCTCCGCGACCTGCTGCTGCGGCTCTCCCGGCTCGCCGACGACCTGCCCGAGATCACCGATCT